>NZ_JBICZE010000009.1:0-82945 GCF_043201735.1 Kitasatospora sp. NPDC048286 | reverse complement strand
GGGGGCCCGCGGGGGGCGGGGGCGCCCCCCCCCCGCCCCCCCCGGCCCCCCCCGGGCCCCCCCCCCCCCCGGGGGGGGGGGGGGGGCCCGCCCCCCCCCCCCCCCCCCGCCGCATGCCCGCGGAGGCGTCCGCGGAGGCGTCCGAGGAGGCGCTCGAAGACACGTCCGCGGAGGCGCCCGCAGGCGCGCCCACCGAAGTTCCCGCTCCGCCCGATACTCCGTCACGCGTCGTTCACGTGCTGGTCGCTGACCTTCGGATGAATGAGGGCGCCAGCAGTTGTACAGCCAACTGCGGCACTACCCTCTCTCAGCCTCCGTGACCAGCCCTACCCGGCCCCGGTGCACCGTCCCCCGGCGGGCCCCGGCCCCGGGCGGCGGACAGGAAAACCGTGGCCGCAGGCAGCGCCCTGACGCTCAGCTCCTCCAGCAACCCCACCGAAGGCGACCGGCTCACCTTCCACTGGACCACCGACGCCCCCGACGCCAAGAACTGGGTCGGCATCTACGACGGCGGCCGCCAGCCCGGCACCGGCAGCTCGCTGCTGTGGAAGTACACCCCGGGCACCTCGGGCGACGTCCAGCTCGACACCTCCGCGCTGACCGGCGGCCCGTACACCGCCTACCTGCTCGCCAAGGACGGCTACGGCATCGTCGCCCAGACCGAGCCGTTCGCCTTCCGCCCCAAGCCCGCCGTCGTGCGCCCGCACGCCGCCGTCGACTCCTTCACCGCCACGCCGGTCGCCCCGGGCGCGGCCGTGACGGTACGGCTCGGCGGCCTCTGGTCCCGTCCGGCCGGAAACCCGGCCGGCTCCGCCACCTTCCGCAAGGTCGCCGGCCCGGCCTGGGCCTCCGTCAGCGCCGACGGCATGCTCACCGGCACCGCCCCCGCCGCCCCTGGCAAGGCCCCCGAGCCGGTGGTCGTCGGCGTCAAGGACAGCACGGGCGCCACCGACACCGTCACCGTCCTCGTCCCGGTGGTCGACCCGGCCGCCGCACCGCGCCTCAAGGCCGCCGGCTGGAACCTGCAGGACGCGGGCTCCGCCCACACCGACGCGCTGGAGAAGCAGCTGCGCGTGGTCCTCGCCCAGGGCCTGGACGTGCTCGCCCTCCAGGAGACCGCGGGGGAGCGGGCCAGCACCCTGGCCGACGCCCTCGGCTGGTACGCCTACCAGAGCCCGGGCAGCATCGGCATCCTCAGCCGCCACCCGCTCGGCGACGTCACCCCGCCGACCGCCGAGCTGCCCGCCGCCGCGGTCACCCTGCGGCTGCCCGGCGGCCGCAGTGTCCGCTTCTGGGCCGCCCACCTGGACGAGGCGGGCTACGGCCCGTACGCGGTCCAGGACGGCCGGACCGCCGCCGAGGTGCTGGCCGCCGAGAAGGGTTCGCTGCGGCTGAAGCAGGCCGAGGCGCTGGCCGCCGCCGTGCGCGCGGACATCGCCCGGCGCATCCCGGTGGTGCTGGCCGGCGCGCTCTCCTCGCCCTCGCACCGGGACTGGACGGCCGCCACCGCCGCCGCCCACCAGGGGGTCGGCGCGCTCGCCTGGCCGGTCACGGTGGCCCTCCAGGGCGCCGGCCTGACCGACGCCTTCCGCGAGGAGTGCCCCGACCCGGTCAAGGCCCCGGGCAACACCTGGTCGCCCACCCGCAAGCGGCGCGGCGACCGCCCCGAGCCGCAGGACCGCATCGACTACGTCCAGTACGCGGGCCCGCTGAAGCTGGTCGAGGCGCACACCCTGGTCGCCGACTGGCCGCAGCCCGAGCCCGGTGCCGCCGCCAACGAGTGGCCCTCCGACACCGCCGCCGCGGTCGCCACCTTCCAGCTCTGAGCTCCCAGGCTCCCCGACTCCCAGCTCCGAGAGGCCAGTTCGTCATGCCCGAGCTCTCCCGCCGTACCTTCGTCGGCGCCACCGCGGCCGCCGGCGCCACCGCCCTGACCGGTCTGACGGCCACCCAGGCCGCCGCCGCCCCGGCCCCCGCACCCGCCGCCGGTGCCAAGCCGGCCGTCCCGCTCACCGGCACCGTCAAGGACGTCAGGCACGTCGTCGTCCTGATGCAGGAGAACCGTTCCTTCGACCACTACTTCGGCACCCTGGCCGGCGTCCGCGGCTTCGGCGACAAGCAGGCGCTCCAGTTCCCGGACGGCACCGACGTCTTCCGCCAGCCCGACAGCCGGCGCACCGACGGCGGCGCGATGCTGCCATACCGGATGGACACCGCCAAGTACAACGCGCAGAACGCCGGCGGCCTCCCGCACGACTGGGCCACCGGCCACCAGGCCATCAACAACGGCGCCATGAACAAGTGGATCGCCGCCAAGGGCGAGCGCACCATGGGCTACTTCACCCGGGACGACATCCCCTACCAGTACGCCCTGGCCGACGCGTTCACCGTCTGCGACGCCTACTTCACCTCGCTGGCCGGCCCGACCGACCCCAACCGCCTCTACCTGTGGACCGGTACCTCCGGCCCCGGCCGCGACGGCACCACAGGGCCGTGGATCGACAACACCCCGGTCACCGACAACCCCGTCGCCGACTGGACCACCTACGCCGAGCGCCTGGAGGCGGCCGGCGTCAGCTGGCGCGTCTACCACAACCCCAGCAAGGACGACCGCACCGGCGACTACGACGACAACGCGCTCTCCTACTTCAAGCAGTTCCACGACTTCCCGCACGACGACCCGCGTTACGTCAACGCGATGACGAAGTTCGACCCCGCCGACTTCGACCGCCACTGCAAGGACGGCACCCTGCCGACCGTCTCCTGGCTGGTCGCGCCCTACCTGTTCTCCGAGCACCCGGAGGCCGGCCCGGCCTACGGCGCGCACTGGGTCGACCAGGCCCTGCAGTCGCTGATGTCCAACCCGGAGGTCTGGCGACACACCGTCTTCCTGGTGATGTACGACGAGAACGACGGCTACTTCGACCACATGGTCCCGCCCACCCCCGAGCCCGGCACCCCCGAGGAGTTCACCCAGGGACGGGCCATCGGCCTCGGCAACCGGGTGCCGCTCTGGGTGATCTCGCCCTGGTCGCGCGGCGGCTGGGTCAACTCCCAGGTCTTCGACCACACGTCCGTGCTGCGCTTCATGGAGCTGGTCACCGGGGTGGCCGAGCCCAACATCTCGGCCTGGCGCCGGGCCGTCTGCGGGGACCTCACCAGCTGCTTCGACTTCGCCGCCCCGGAGCACTCGATCCCGGCGCTGCCCGACACCAAGGCGCTGATGGCCAGGGCCGACGCGGGCACCAAGCTGCCCGGTGTCGCGCTGCCGGCGGTCGGCGCCCAGGCGATGCCCGTCCAGGAGCGCGGCGAGCGCCCGCACCGCCCGCTGCCGTACCAGCCGTGGGCCGACGTCGAGGTGGACCGGAGGACCGGCAAGGTCACCTGCACGATGAGCAACGACGGCTCGGTGGCGTTCCCGTACACCGTCTACCCGAACATCCTGCTCCCCTTCGCCGGCACCCCGTACACCGTCGCCCCCGGCATCACCGCCCGGTACGTCTGGGACGCCGCCACCACGGGCGGCCGCTACGACTTCACCGTGCACGGCCCGGACGGCTTCGTCCGCCGCTTCGCCGGCACCGTGGTGCGCGACGGTCAGGACGGCCAGAACGACATCGGCGTGCCGATCGTCACCGCCGACCTGCGCGGCAACCGCAAGCTCACCCTGCAGCTGGCCAACGACGGGATGACCGACGTGGCCTTCACCGCCGCGCCCAACGACTTCGCGGGCACCGCGCAGACCGTCTGGGTCAAGCCCGGCAAGCAGGCCAACCTGGCCTGGCCGCTGGACAAGCAGGGCCGCTACGACGTCGTCGTGACCGCCCACACCGGTCAGCGCTTCGTCCAGCGCTACGCGGGCTGGGTGCACTGACGTGAGGCCGGCCGGGGGCGCCGATCCGGTGACCCCCGGCCGTGGCTCGGCCGCCGTACCGGACCCCGCCGTTACCGTCGGGCGCATGCAGAAAATCACCACCGTCCTCTGGTTCGACGACCGGGCCGAAGAGGCCGCCGCCTTCTACACCTCCCTGTTCCCGAACTCCCGGATCACCAGGACCACCCGCTACGGCGAGGCCGGCCCCCGCCCGGCCGGCTCGGTGATGACCGTCGAGTTCGAGCTCGCCGGCCGTGAGTACACGGCCCTCAACGGGGGCCCCGAGTTCCACTTCACCGAGGCGATCTCGCTCCAGGTGGAGTGCGAGGACCAGCAGGAGGTCGACGCACTCTGGGCGGGACTCACCGCCGACGGCGGTCAGCCGGGCCCGTGCGGCTGGCTCAAGGACCGCTACGGCCTCTCCTGGCAGATCACCCCCCGGGTGCTGCTCGACCTGGTCGCGGGCGAGGACCGGGCCAAGGCGGACCGCGTCTTCGCGGCCATGCTGCGGATGCAGAAGATCGAGATCCAGCCGCTGCTCGCCGCGGCCGGGGGGTGAGGCCGTGACCGCCCTCAGCCACCGCGGCATCACCTACCTGCGGGCCACCCCCGAGCGGGTCTGGCACGCGCTCACCAACGCCGACGAGTCAGGCCTCTACTGGGGCCACCGCAACGTCTCCACCTGGCTGCTCGGCGCGCCCTGGGAGCACCAGCGGACCGACGGCTCCGGCATCGCCGACGTCACCGGCACCGTCGAGGCGGTCGACCGCCCGCACCGGCTGGTCACCACCTGGGCCGGGCCGCAGGAGGACCGGGCCGGCTGGCCGTCCCGGGTCACCTTCGAGATCCAGGGCTGGCAGGACCTCACCCGGCTCACCGTCATCCACGAGAACCTCGCCGACGAGGCCGCGCGGGCCGACGCCGAACAGGGCTGGTCGGCGGTGCTCGCCAATCTCAAGACCTACCTGGAGACCGGCCACCCGCTGCCGCAGCAGCCCTGGCTGATGCCCTGACCGCAGCGCTCCGGGGAACGGCGCCGGGCAGGGCACCCCGGGGAACGGCACCGGGCCCGCCGGCCCGGACCCGGCGTCGGGCGGGACACCCCGGCAACGGCGCCCGGCCTACGCCGCCGGGCGCTGCGCCTTGACGGAGGACCGCCCGCCGCGGGCCCGCTCGCCCCGCAGCAGGCGGCGCAGCGCGGCGTAGCGGGAGAACCGCTCCCGGTTCGCCACCGAGGCCCGGTCCAGCTCCTCCATCAGCCGCCGGCCGCGGTGCTCCAGGTCCATCTCGTCCAGGATGCGGTCCACCTCGGCCAGTATCGATCCGTGCAGCTGCCAGGCCTCCGGGTGCTCCTGGACCTTGCGCAGCAGCACCTGGGCGACGTTCTCCCGGCAGGTCCACGCGGCCGCCAGCTCGGCGGTCAGCCGCTCCTCCGCCTCCTCGGCGTTGCGGCTCACCTGAGTGGTCACCAGCACCGCGTAGCTCACCATCGCGCCGCCCACGTGCGCCAGCAGTTCCTCAAGCCCCACCGCGACGTCCGGCGGGAAGAGCCGTTCATCGGGCCCGCGCCGCTTGGCCAGGTCGGTCAGCGAGCGGGCCAGCACCCGGATCACGACGACGCAGATCTCCAGCGTGTCCAGCCCGGTGCGCAGCACCAGCCGGGACAGCAGCCCCTCGCTGATCCGCGGGTTGAACCGCAGGCTGTCCTCGGCCTGGCGCAGCGCCGCGTCCACGTCGGCGATCGCCTGGTCCAGCCGGCGGGCCTCGTGCAGCCGCTCGGCGGCCCTGGCCACCGGGGTGGGGCGGTCCAGCTCCTCGGAGATGTCCAGCAGCAGCTGGCGGGCCCGCCGGGCGAGGTCCTCGATCGACTCCCCGGCGGTGTCCACCCAGAGCGGTGGCGCGAACAGCAGGTTGAACAGCAGGCCGACGGCGGCGCCGATGAGCGTCTCCAGCACCCGGTCCCAGGCCTGCGAGGCCAGCTTGGTCACGCCCAGGATCAGCATCGCGCTGATCGCGACCTCCTGGACGAACTCCTCGACCCGGACGAACCGGCCGACGACCAGTGAGGCCAGGATGATCAGTCCGAGGCTCCACCAGGAGAGCCCGACCACGGCGCTGAAGCCGATCGCGATCAGCACCCCGACCACCACCGAGTTGACCCGCCGGATGCTGGTCTTGAGCGTCGAGTAGACGGTGACCTGGACGACCAGCAGCGCGGTCAGCGGCGCCGTCAGCGGGGCGGGCTCGCTGCTCAGCTGCGTCGCCACCGCGTAGGAGATGGTGGCCGCGACGGTGGCCCGGATGGTCTGGACCACGAAGGGTTCTCGGGCGCTGCGGCGGACCAGGTCCTTGAGGGTCTCCGGGAGAAGGGCCATGTCGCCCTTCTTTCCCCGAAGCCGCCGTTCACACCGCTCCCGGGACCTTCCGGCACCCGTACGCCCGCATCGGGCCGGGCCGGGCCGGGCCGGTGCGGGCCGGGCCCGTGCCGTGCGCCGCCGGTACCCGCTAGTTGTCGCGGTTGAAGCGCAGCTTCCAGGGCGCCAGCGCGGACTCGACCTGCACGCCCATGCTCATCTTCGAGGCGCCCTCGATCCGCTCCTCGAAGCGGATCGGCACCTCGCGGATGGTCATGCCCTGCTTGACGACCCGGTAGTTCATCTCGACCTGGAACGAGTAGCCGTTGCTCTGCACGGTCGGCAGGTCGATGGCGCGCAGGGTGTCGGCCCGCCAGGCCTTGAAGCCGGCCGTCGCGTCCCGGACGCCGAGGCTGAGGATCGCGTTGACGTAGAAGTTCGCCCAGGCGGAGAGCGCCTTGCGGTGCCAGGGCCACTCCTCGGCGGTGGAGCCGCCCGGGACGTAGCGTGAGCCCAGCACCACGGCGGTGCCGTCGGTGAGCAGCGTCTCGACCATCGCGGGTATCGCGGAGGCAGGGTGGGAGAGGTCGGCGTCCATCTGCACCACGACGTCGGCGCCCTCGTCCAGCGCCTTGGCCATGCCGGCCAGGTAGGCGCGGCCGAGGCCGTCCTTCTCGGTGCGGTGCAGCACGCTCACGGTGCCGCCGGAGTCCGCGGCGAGCTTGTCGGCGATCTCACCGGTGCCGTCGGGGGAGTTGTCGTCGACCACCAGCAGGTGCAGGTTGGGCACCGGGAGCTCCGCGAGCAGGCCCGCGAGGACCGGGAGGTTCTCCCGCTCGTTGTACGTGGGGACGACCACAACGACCTTGGGGGAGGCCTCGACCATGTTCTGTTTCCCTCGTGCCTGCTCCGGATGGGACCGTGCGAGTGTACCGGGGGTGTCGGGCGCCGCCGGCCCCGGCTCAGGGCGCGGGCATCCGCACCGCCGCTCGCGGCCGTTGAGCCGGGCCCGCTACGCCGTGCCGTAGACGGCCGCGAGGTTGTCCTGGGCGGGGTGGGTCCGGCCGGCCGGTCCGGCCGCGAAGGCGCGCAGGACGTTCTCGGTGACCTGGCGGACCAGGTCCCCGGCGTGCGAGTCGATGCCGTGGTCGGCCTTGCCGCCGCCGGGGCCGCGGGCCTCCAGCGCCTCGACCCAGCGCATCGTTCCGGTGGCGAACACCCCGGCGCCGCTCGGCACGGTGTGGTAGGCGGTGTCGGAGTGGGAGCGGCGGCCGTCGCAGACCACGGGGGAGTGGGCGATCACCTCGATCGGCCGCGGGGTGGGGAAGCCGGTGTCCACCCGGTCGTACTCCACCCCGACCAGGTGCGGGAACGACGCGCCCGCCGCGACGCCCGTCCCCTCGAAGGCCCAGTGCCCGGGCGAGGTGACCACGTACGGGGCGTCCACCGGGTAGCCGTCGTAGATGACGCCGAGCATCGAACTCTCCGGGTCGGCGCCCGGGCCGACCCGGAAGTCGGTGGTCGCCGGGGCGCCCGACCGGTGGCCCGGATCCTGCGCCCACGCGTCCTTGTAGCAGACCACCGTGCGGTCGGGGCCGAGCTCGGTCGGCTCGAAGCGGACCCGGCGGAAGCAGCAGTTGGCGCCGAGGATCGCCAGGTTGGTCCCGGCGTCCCGGGCCGCGACCACGTTGGCCCGCTGCTCGGGCGACCAGTACTCGTCGTGGCCCAGGGACAGGACGGCGCTCGCCCCGGTCAGCAGGCCGGGCTCGCGGGCCACGTCGATGCCGGTGGTGTACGCGAGCGGCAGGCCGAGCCGCTCGGCGAGGGCGACCAGCGGCGCCTCGTAGACCAGGAACAGCCCGGCGCCGTGGTCGTAGTCGTACGGCCGGTCGAAGACGACCTGCAGCGAGCGGGTGGCCAGGCCGCCGGTCGGGCCGTTGTAGAGGCTGTAGCCGCCCCACTCGTTGTAGGCCTGCCAGGTCGCCGGGGCGCTCATGATCACGGTCCGGCCGGCGGTGCTCGCCGAGCGGACGGTGAGCGGGACGTAGCGCCGGCCGGAGCCGTCCTCGGCATCCAGGCGCAGCAGGTAGGCGCCCTCGGGCCAGCCGGCGGTGTCCACCGCGAGGGTGCGCTGCCAGCCGGTCAGCACGGTGCGGGTCGCCGGGTCCACGTGCGGCGCGGCCTGCTTGCCGCCGGGGACGTGCTCGCGGCGCCAGACCAGCCGGGCGCGGGCGCCGTCGTACCAGCCCATCCGGTAGGCGGAGACGGTGAAGGCGGCGGCGGGGGTGGAGACGTGCAGGCCGAAGGACTCCCCGGGCAGGACGCTGACCCGGTCGGCGAAACCCTCGATGGCGCCGTCCGGGCCGGGGTCGGTGATCTCCCAGTCGGGGTTGCCGGGCAGGGAGCGCTCGCTCGTCGGGCCGGTGTGCCCGTCGGCGACCGGGCCGCCGGTGGCGGGGGCGGTGGCGCCGGGGGCCGAGGCGCCGGGTGCCGAGGCGGCTGCCGGGGTGGAGGGGTGCGGGTCGGCGGCGGGGTCCGGGCGGCGGGGGCCGCAGGAGGTGACGGCGGCCGCCATCAGGCCCAGGCCCAGAATCCTCCGCCGGCTCGGCTCCACCACCGCGACCTCCCTGTTTCCCTCGTCCGTGCCCGTGCCCGTGGCCGCCCCGGCCGGGCGTGTCGGGTGCGCGGACATCCTCGCGCGTTTCGCGAGGCCGGTGTAGGCCGCCGCGCCGGACCACGGGGTGCCGCGGGGGTGCCGCCCTGTGGGGGGTGGGGCCCGGGACGGCCCGCCACCGGGGAGGGCCGTACGGGCGCACCCGGGTGTGTCGGCCCGCGCGCTTGCCCGGCCCCGGCGATCACGTCCCCTAGCCTGACCAGGCCCGCCGTCCGGCGGCCGCAGGGGGCCCGGAGCCGCGCGCCCGGCCGAGTCGTGGACAGGGGTGGCACGTGGTGTCGTCGGGGTCGGCCGAGCAGGGGGCGGCGCCTTCCTCCCGGGGTGGGCGGTTCCGGGCCTGGCTGCTGGAAGGCCTGTCCGACATGGCCAAACAGCACCCCGGCCCGCACGCCGAGCCGCAGCAGGAGAAGGGCCAGCGCTGGTGGCGGGTCATGTGCCTGACCGGCCTGGACTACTTCTCCACGCTCGGCTACCAGCCCGGCATCGCCGCGCTCGCGGCCGGGCTGGTCTCGCCGCTGGCCACCATCGTGCTGGTGATCGTCACCCTGCTCGGCGCGCTGCCGGTCTACCGGAGGGTCGCCAAGGAGAGTCCGCACGGCCAGGGGTCGATCGCGATGCTGGAACGGCTGCTGTCGTTCTGGCAGGGCAAGCTCTTCGTGCTGACCCTGCTGGGCTTCGCGTCCACCGACTTCATGATCACCATCACCCTGTCCGCCGCCGACGCCAGCGCCCACCTGGTGGAGAACCCGCACCTGCACAGCGCCCTGACCGGCAGGCAGATCTCGCTGACCATGATCATGATCGCTCTGCTCGGCGCGGTCTTCCTCAAGGGGTTCAGCGAGGCGATCGGCCTGGCCGTGGTGCTGGTCGCGGTGTACCTCTCGCTCAACGTCGTGGTGGTGGCGAACGGGCTGTGGCACGTGCTCAGCGCCCCGCACCTGTTCAGCGACTGGACGGACGCGCTGACCGCGGAACACGGCAACGCCATCGCGATGATCGGCGTCGCCCTGATCGTCTTCCCGAAACTGGCGCTCGGCCTGTCCGGATTCGAGACCGGCGTCGCCGTGATGCCGCACATCGAGGGGGACCCGGACGACACCGAGGAGAAGCCCACCGGCCGCATCCGCGGCGCCCGCAAGCTGCTGACCACCGCCGCCGCGATCATGAGCGTGTTCCTGATCACCACCAGCTTCATCACCACGCTGCTCATCCCCGAGGACCAGTTCAAGACCGGCGGCCAGGCCAACGGGCGGGCGCTCGCCTACCTCGCCCACGAGTACCTGGGCAGCACCTTCGGCAGCGTCTACGACCTCTCCACGATCGCCATCCTCTGGTTCGCCGGGGCCTCCGCGATGGCCGGGCTGCTCAACCTGATGCCGCGCTACCTGCCGCGCTACGGCATGGCCCCGCACTGGGCCCGCGCGGTGCGGCCGACCGTCATCGTGCTCACCCTGATCGCCTTCCTGGTGACCTGGATCTTCGACGCCAACGTGGACGCCCAGGGCGGCGCCTACGCCACCGGCGTGCTGGTGCTGATCAGCTCCGCGGCCATCGCCGTCACCATCGCCGCCCACAAGGCCGGGCAGCGCCGCTGGCGGGCCGGCTTCGGAGTGATCTCGGCGGTCTTCCTCTACACCACGGCGGTGAACATCGCCGAGCGGCCGGACGGCGTCAAGATCGGCGCCTGCTTCATCGCGGGCATCATGCTGGTCTCCTTCCTCTCCCGGCTCAAGCGCGCCTTCGAACTGCGCGTCACCGACGTGGTGCTGGACGAGGTCGCGGGGCGGTTCGTCCGGGACTACACCCACCGCCCGCTGCGGCTGATCGCCAACGAGCCGAACAGCCGGGACCTCGCCGAGTACCGTGACAAGATCCACCAGATCCGGCGGGACAACGACATCCCGGCCGAGGACGACCTGGTCTTCGTCGAGGTCACCGTGCTCGACCCGTCCGACTTCGAGGCCGAGCTGACCGTGCGCGGCGAGGTGCTGCACGACCGCTACCGGGTGCTGTCGCTGGAGAGCTCCAGCGTGCCCAACGCGCTGGCCGCCCTGTTGCTGCGGGTGCGCGACCTCACCGGGCAGCAGCCGCACATCTACTTCGAGTGGACCGAGGGCAACCCCTTCGCCCAGTTCCTGCGGTTCTTCCTGTTCGGACAGGGTGAGATCGCCCCCGTCACCCGTGAGGTGCTGCGCGAGGCGGAACCGGACCGGGCCCGCCGCCCGGCCGTGCACGTGGGCTGAGCGGGCCCGGCCGGGCGTCGGCGGAGCGGGGTCGGCCCGTCGGTCGGCGGCCGAGCCGCCCCGGCCACCCGCGTGGGCCGGGCCGTCCCGGCCGGTCAGCGGCTCGGGCGCGACCTGCTCCAGGCGGGGGCGACGATGGCGACCAGGGCGACGGCGAAGGCGAGTTGCAGGAAGTGGCGGATCCAGTCGATGCCCGAGGTGTGGCGGACGCCGATCCAGCCGGAGACGGCGTTGCCGAGCCAGGCCCCGGCCGCACCGAGCAGCATGGTCAGCCACCAGGGGATCGACTGAGGTCCCCGCAGGATGAGC
The DNA here is from genome assembly GCF_043201735.1 of Kitasatospora sp. NPDC048286. Taxonomy (NCBI): domain Bacteria; kingdom Bacillati; phylum Actinomycetota; class Actinomycetes; order Kitasatosporales; family Streptomycetaceae; genus Kitasatospora; species Kitasatospora sp. NPDC048286. The sequence goes on along the minus strand of NZ_JBICZE010000009.1, from coordinate 71,491 downwards.
TTGGCGATCACGCCCAGCACGAAGCCGATGAGCAGGATCCACAGGAGTTGGAACATCGCGGTCCACCTTCCGGGCGCTCCCCGGGCCGACGGCCGGGTACGCCGAATCGCCGATGACGCGGTTCGTCCCATGATCACCCGGATCGGGTGAACGGGCACCTCGGCGGGGGACCGCGCAGGTCAGCGGCATCTCGCCGGGCCGCCCTCGGCGGGGATGGGCGAGAACGAGCCGCAGGCGGGGCCGGAAAGTCGCTGTCCGCCGTCCTGGCCGTACGGATAGGAATGGGCGGGACGCGGACGGGCCGCGTCACCGAAAGGAGCCGACCCTCGTGACACGCCTTCGTTCCGCCGTCCTGGCCCTGGGCTGCACCGCCGCCGCGCTGACCCTGACCGCGGGGACGGCCCAGGCCGCGCCCGGTGACACCAGCACCATCTGCTCCTCCTCGCTGACGCCGGGCGGCTACGTGGACGTCCAGTGGTGGAACAGCGCCGGCTGCGGCTCCGGCTTCAACCCGAACACCAAGAAGATCATGCAGCTCACCGGCTACCCGGTCGGCACCGTGGTCAACGCCTGCGCCTCCACCTGGCCGCCGGCCGGCTGGACGATCGTGAGCACCTTCTACGGCTCCGGCTGCAACTACTCCGCGGTGCCGAGCCTGGAGAAGAACTCCTGGCAGCTCAAGCGCGTCTCCTGACCGAAACGCCCGACCTGTTCCGATCCGACGGCGGCCGGGGCCTCAGCGGTCCCGGACCGCCGCGACGGCCTCAGCGGTTCCGGACCGCCGCGACGGCCTCGCGGACGCCCGGGGTCGGGTCGTCCGCCAGGCCGTCCAGCAGTTCGGCGACACCCGGGGTCGACCAGCGGCAGACGGCCCAGACCAGGTCCCCCCGCACCGCCGGGTCCGGGTGGGCGGCCAGCGGGGCCAGGCGCTCCAGCGGGCCGCGCCGGCGCAACCCGAACCAGTGCAGCACCGAGCGCAGTTCGGCCGGATCGCCCGGTACGCCGGCCGCCGCGATCCGCGCGAGCAGTACGGCGACGGGCGGCGGCGGGCCGTCCAGCGGGTGCGGGTGGCGCTCGCGCAGTCGGCGGGCGCCGTACTCGCCGTAGATGCGGCAGCCGAAACAGGTGCACGGCCGGGTGCCGTGGGCGCCCGGGAGGTAGCGCCAGCCGGTGACCTGCGGTACGGCGCGGACCCGGTGCACCTCGCGGGCCCCCACCGCGCGCGGCAGGAACACCTCCCAGCCGCGCGGGTCGGCCAGCGTGCCGATCCGCCGGACCGCCTCGGCGGCCCGCAGCGGCCGCTGGTTGCCCCGGTCACGGTCGCGGTAGTGCCCGGCCAGGACCTCCTGGTCGTCCTCCAGCCGGAGGTGCACCGCGACGAGCGCGCCCTTGGGGTGGAACCGGGCCAGTTCGCGCAGCCACTGGTGGGTCAGCGTGTACGAGGGCAGCACGGGGAAGCAGTACACCCCGCGCGCGCCGCCCTGGCCGTGGCTGTCGGCGCGGATCCCGGCGCGGCGGATGCGCGGCGCGTTGGCCGCGGCGGTCAGGTGCACGAACATCGCCATGAGGCGCGATGGTAGCGAGTGAACGGGCGGCGCTCCGAACGGTTTTCGGGGAGCGGGGCGGGCGAGGGCGGGTCGGTCCGGCTCGGCGGGTCGAGGGTGGGCGGGCCGGTCCGGCGGGTCAGCCCGCGTTCGCGCGGCGCTCGACTCGGGGCCCGGTCCGGCGCTCGATCAGGGCGGCCAGGCCGTCCAGGATGCGTTCCAGGCCGAACTCCAGCGCCTGGTCGCGGCCCTCCGGGTCGGCCATGGCGGCGGCGACGGCCGGGAAGCGGTCGGCGTGCTCCCGGACCACGGTGCCGAGGGCGGCGAGGAGTTCGGCCTCGGGGGTGCCGGCCGGTCCGGCGGCGCGGGACTGCGCGGTGATCCCGCGCACGTGCCCGGTGAGCAGGACGGCGGCGTCCATCCGTTCGGGGCCGGTCAGCCCGTGGCCGTCGAGCGCAGCCACCGCCCGCTCCAGCCAGGCGAGTTCCCTCGGGCCGAGCGCCCGGGCTCCGACGGTGGCGTCCAGCAGCCACGGGTGCCGGGCGAAGGACTCGGCCAAGTGGTGGGCCCAGACGGTGAGTTGTTCCCGCCAGTCGGCTCCGGTCGGTGCGTCCGGAGGTGCGCCGACGGCCGACTCGACCATCAGGGCGATCAGTTCGGCCTTGCCGGGGACGTACCGGTAGAGCGACATCTTGGTGAAGTCGAGCAGCCCGGCCACCTTCTGCATGGAGACCGCGTCGAGCCCCTCCGCGTCGGCGACCTCGACCCCGGCAGCGGCGATCCGCTCCAGACTGAGGGCCGGCTTCGGCCCCCGGGTGGGCCTGGCCGGAGGACCCCAGAGCAACCGCACGGTGCCGCTCACCGACTCGACCATCATCCACTCCCGTCCTGGGCCCCTGCGGGGCGTGCCGCCCCGGGCTTCCGGCCGGGTGTCCGTCCATGCCGCGACCTGGGGGGTTGCCCATCCGATGCAACTGTGTCTACCGTACACAGCAACGAACAGTGTCCGCCAGACACAGTTTCTCGTTCCTCGGACGGAGTGGTTTCCATGAGCACCAGGGTCCTGATCTCGGGCGCGAGCATCGCCGGTCCCGCGCTGGCCCACTGGCTGGGCCGGTACGGCTTCGAGGTGACCGTGTTCGAGCTGGCGCCCGCCCTGCGCGACGGCGGCCAGGACGTCGACTTCCGCGGCCGCACCCACCTGACCGTGCTCGAGCGGATGGGCGTCCTGGAGGAGCTGCGCGCGCTCGGCACCGGCGGCAGCCCGATGACCTTCGTGGGCCCCGACGGGCGCGGACTGCTGCACCTGCCCGCCGAGTTCGCCGGCGGTGACCTGGAGGTCCCGCGCGGCGAGCTGGCCCAGTTGCTCCACCGGCACAGCAGCGCCCGCGCCGAGTACGTCTTCGGCGACTCGATCACGGCGCTGGAGGAGACCCCGAGCGGGGTCCGGGTCGCCTTCCGGCACGCGGCGCCGCGCGAGTTCGACCTGGTGATCGGCGCCGACGGCCTGCACTCCAACGTCCGCCGGCTCGCCTTCGGCCCCGAGCGGCACTACGTCCGCCACCTCGGCTACTACGCGGCCACCTGGCGGCTGCCCAACGAGCACGGGCTGCCGGTCGGCGCGGTCGGCCTCAACGTCCCCGGCCGGCTGATGTCCGTCGGCGCGGCCCACCGCAACCCGGCCCGGGCCGGCGCGTTCTGCCTCTTCGCCTCGCCCGAACTGCGCTACGACCGCCACGACCCGGCAGGGCAGAAGGCGCTGGTCCGGGCCGCCTTCGCGGGCCTCGGCTGGCGGGTCCCGCAGCTGCTGGAGAGTCTGGACGCCGCCCCCGAGCTGTACTTCGACTCGATCAGCCGCGCCGACGTGCCCGCCTGGTCGACCGGCCGGATCGCCCTGATCGGCGACGCCGCCTGTGGCGCGACCATCGGCGGCATGGGCACCGGGACGGCGGTGGTCGCCGCGTACGTGCTGGCGGGCGAGCTGGCCCGGGCCGACGGCGACCACCGCGCCGCCTTCGCGCGGTACGAGCGGCTGCTGCGCGGCTATGCGCAGGGCTGCCAGAAGGGCGGGGACCGGACCGGGCCGTTCCTCGCGCCGCGGACGGCCACCGGGCTGCGGCTGCGCAACGCGCTGCTCAACCGGCGCTGGGCGCTGGAGCGGATGCTGGAGCTGGGCAAGCAGGTCAGCAGCGTCGAACTGCCGGACTACGAGCGGGAGTCGGCCCGGCGGCCGTTGGTCACGGGCTGAACGGGGCGGGCCTCAGGTGCGGACGGGGTCTCGGCGTGGACGCGGCCCCGGGGGCGGACGAGCTGCTGACGGGCTTCAGTGTGCTGGGCTGATGCGGGTGCCGTTGTCGAGCAGCGCCTCCACCTGGACGGCGGCCCGGGCGGGGCGTTCGACGGCCAGGGTGCGGTCCGGCGTGGAGCGGTCGGCGGACCAGTCCGTGCCCTTGACGGCGAGCCGGGTGACCCAGCGACTGCCCGCCGCGAGCAGGAACTCCGATCCGCGTGGGGAACGCCACCAGGCCCAGGACACGGTGTCCCGTTCGAAGCGGCTGCACGTCCGGCCCGATCCGCCGCCGGTACGCTGCGGGCGGCCGGAGCCCGGCAGCAGGACGGCGGTGGCAGCGCTGCCCGCGCTGCCCGCGCCGTCCCAGCGGTCGGCGCGCAGGCAGACCCGGGAGGCCGAGCCGGCGTCCTGCGGCAGCGGCTGCACGGCGAAGGCCCGGAGGTCCAGTTGCCTGACGCCCGGTGTGCCGTCGGGGGCGGCGCAGCCGGCCCGGGACCAGGCCGGCAGCGCGTCCTGGGCGGTGGCCTCGCGCGGCTCGGGGTCGGGCAGGGCGTGGTCGGCCTGGGTGCGGTCCGGTGGCGGGGCGTAGGTGAGGTGGGTGGGGATCAGGCCGCCCAGGTCGGGTCAGCAGGAAGGCGTGCCGGTCGGCGACCACGGGGGAGGAACGCAGTTGGAGCAGGGTGGCGCCCCGGCAGTCGGCGGGGCCACCGGCCGGGGTCGGGGCGGTGAGGCCGTCGGGGTGGGCGGCGAGCACCTGGGTGTGCCGGTCGCGGTCGGCGGGCAGCGCCAGGTGCGGGAGCCGGACCAGTCGCCGGTAGTGGCGCACCAGCGCGGCCTCCGCCAGGGCCACCGGGCGTGCCCTGACGCCCCGGCGCAGCACGGCCGCGCTCACCGTCCGTCCTGCCAAGGAACCCTTCCGGGAGCCGTGGTGCCGTCGTGGTGGACAGTCCAACGAGTCGATCATGTGATGGTTGCGCCGCCCGGGGAGACCGGCGGTCATATGACGGGTGTGCGGCGGGCCCCTGAGGCAAGGACGTCCGGCGTGTGCCGGCGGCTCTCCCGCCGACGAGCAGCGGTGGATGCTCCGCCGGCCCGGTCGGCGTGGGTTCCCGGGCCGTCGACACGCTCGTCGACCGGCTCGCGGCGGACCGCAACGTCTCGCTCGCGGCGGTCGGGGAGACCACCTCGCCCCGGCTGTACGGCCGGGACTCCGGGGGTCCGGCACGATCATGCCGTGTGACCTCCGGTGTCGGGGCGGACCACGGGAGGAGACGCGGTCCCTCCACGACCCGAACGCCGTCGTCCCGTACTCGGTCGGCCGCCGGCTCGGCCGGGTGACCGGCGGGCACCGGGAAGCCGGGCGGCGACCCCGGCGTGCTCGTGCCGCGGGCCCTGGAGGGGGTCGTCCCCACGGCCGGCGGCAAGATCGCTGTGGCCCGCGTGGCGAGCCCGTACGGTCGAGCCCGTACGGTCGGGCCCGCTACTCCGGACGCGGGGCGCCGGGTGGACGGGCCCCGATGTGCACGGCCAGGTCCTGCGGACACGTACGGCCGGAACGGCTGGTTCTGCGGTTCCGCCACGGCCTCCGGCCGGTGCCCTCCCCGTCTGTGGGGCGACCGTCCGCCCCTGACCGTTGTCGGGAACGCGTTCGCGGGCCGAGGCCCAAGGTCCCACCCGTTCGGCCCCTTGGCCCCTGGCGATCGCGGCCGCCACGAGCGATGCTGCCGGTACCGGCCGGGACGACCCGTGCCCGGTCGGACCAGCATCGTTGGACGAGGTGAACCGGCGTGCGGCATGCCACCGTCGAATCCGTGATGACCAGCCCCGTGGTCCTGGTCTCACCCGAGACCGGATTCCGGGAGATCGTGGCGCTGATGAGCGAGTACGACATCACCGGCGTACCGGTGGTGGACCCGGAAGGGCGGCCGCTCGGCGTGGTCTCGGAGGCCGACCTGCTGCGCACCCTCGCCGCGCAGGAGGACCCGGCCAGCCTGCTGCCGGCGCCCGAGTCGGCCCAGGCGGGCCCGGACGGCGAGGTGACCGCGGCCGACCTGATGACGGCGCAGCCGGTCTGCACCACGCCGGACACCAGCGTGGTCGCGGCGGCCCGGCTGATGAGCCGGCACGGCCTCAAGCGGCTGCCGGTGCTGGACGAGGAGGGGCGGGTCATCGGCATGGTCAGCCGCGGCGACCTGCTGCGGGTGTTCCTGCGCGAGGACGCGGTGATCCGGCGGGAGATCGTGGAGGAGGTGCTGGGCCGGATCGACGGGGTCAGCCCGGCGGAGATCGGGGTGGAGGTCAACCAGGGGCGGGTGGTGCTCAGCGGGACGGTGCCCGAACCCCACCTGGTGCCGATCGTGCTCAACCTGTGCCGCTCGGTGGACGGGGTGGTCTCGGTGACCGACCGGCTCGGGGCCGGAGGCGCGGCGCCGGTCGGCTGACCGGCCGCGCCAGCGCCGAATCGCACGTTCGTCCCGGGCTCGAACTATCCGCTTCGCATACTGCGGAGGGTATCGGGGAACTCACCCTGTGTGCCCGGCGTGCGGACTGCCGGGACGCCGGAGCTTCGGGGAGGCGGCCGTGACAGTCGTGTTCGACGCGGACTTCACTTCGACCAGCCAGTGGACCGCCGGGCGCAGCAGCGCCTATCCCCGGATGGGGCCGACCAACAGAAGTGACCACAAGCTCGACTACCTCAGCCGCGACTACTGCCCCGGCGGGGTGTTCACGGCGGTCAGGCGGCACAGCGGCGGGCTGTGGAGCTGCAGTCTGCTGACCACCGAGGGAAGTCCGGAGGGCTTCCAGCTCCGCGCCGGGGACGTGCTGTCGGCGAGCGTGACGCTGCCCGTCGAGCTGGGCGCCTGGCCGGCGATCTGGACCTGGCGGGACGGCGGCAACGAGGTGGACGTCTTCGAGTACCACCCCGACAACCCCGACCTGCTGGAGATCTCCAACCACGTGCGGGGCGGCTTCCGTTACTGGCACGGCGCGAGCGCCGGGATCGGGCCGGGAGCGACGTTCGACCTGCGGGTCGTGCTCGGCGCGAACTCGGTGGACTGGTACGTGGCGGACGAGCTCGTCTACGCGGACCTGCACGGGGTCGGGTCGACGTGGCACGCGTACCTGATCGTCAACATGTCGGTGGCGGACGGGACTTACCACGACCGGCCGCCGTACGGCGGGCCGGACCGGCTGAGCTGGGTGTGCCACAGCCTCCAGGTCGAGCGTTGAGCGTCCGGCGGGGGCGTGCGGTTCGGCGGCTGAGTGTGCGGCGGGGCGTGCGGCAGGGCGTGCGGCGGGGCGTGTTATTCGGCGGCTGAGTGTGCGGCCGGGCGCGCGGCCCGGCGGGTGCGCAGGGTGCGGCGCGTGTGCGGCGCGTGTGCGGCGCGGGGTGCGGGTGCCTACGGTTCGCGGGGTGCGAAGAAGGCGGTGATCGGGCCGCGAGGGGTGTACCCGCCGAGTGGGTCGAGCGGGGTGAGCAGGTTGTGCGGGTCGCGGGGGCCGCGCGGGCCGGAACGCTGGAACCAGACCGCCCGGCGGCGCGGGCCGATGTGGGCGGGGTCGGTCACGTACAGGTCGTCGCGCGGGGCGCGCTCGTTGCCCGGGGCGAGCGCCGCGTCCACGGCGCGGTCGGCGATCGAGTTCAGCAGCGCGGTAGCGGTGGTCTCGGCGGCGGTGGGCGCGATGGCGAGGGCGGTGAGCTCGGCCCAGAGTTCGGTGCTGACGTAGCCGATCGGGGAGTGCCCGAGCGCGGGGTGGGGGCGTGGGTCGGGATGGTGCCGCAGCACCCCGGCGGCGACGAGCTGCTCGGGGGAGCGGTCGTCGTCGGGTGCGTGGCCGACCGTGAGCGGCGGGACGGCGGACATGGGCGGCGGGTGGTGGGTCACGAGCGGCACGCTACCCGGGGCGCACGCCGGACCGGGCACCGGACCGTCGTCCCGGACTTCCCTTACGTCGCTTTCACTGTCGACGGGCGCACGATGGTGGTAGGCGCTGCTCATCTCGGCGGGCCCCGGCGGGGCCGGAGGAGGAGGTCCTGATGAGGTACTGGCACGGACACAACCACGTCGGTGGCTGGGGCACGGGGCTGATGGTGTTCGGGATGCTGGTGGTCCTGGTGATCCTGGTGCTCCTCGCGGTGGCCCTGTTCCGTTACGTGTCGCACACCCGGCAGCCGATCCCGCCCGGACGGGCGGCTCCGGGCGCCGGTGGGCCGGGGGTGGGCGGAGCACAGGGCTGGGGCCAGGTGGGGCAGGGGGGCCAAGGGGGCCAGAGGCCGGCCCCGGAACAGCTGCTCGCGGAGCGGTTCGCGCGGGGTGAGATCGACGCGGAGGAGTACCGGCACCGACTGGACACGCTGCGCTCGGCGAACGGGCCGGGCGGGGACTGATCCGGGGCGGCCCGGGAAGCGGGCCTCGGGGAGGCGTGACCTGGGGGCCTTGGGGACACGAGCCTCGGGGTACGGAAGGGCGCGCCGCACTTCGCGTGCGGCGGGCCTCGTCCGTCGGCGGGGGTGTCCGGGGTGTCCGACCGGTTACTCGACGACCAGCTCGACCGGGATGTTGCCCCGGGTGGCGCGGGAGTAGGGGCAGACCTCGTGCGCCTGCTTGACCAGCAGCTCGCCGGTCTCGCCCGCGAGGGACTCGGGCAGCTCGACGCGCAGGACGACGGCGAGGGCGAAGCCGGCCTCGTCCTTGCCGATGGACACCTCGGCGGTCACCGAGACCTCGCTGGTGTCCACCCGGGCCTGCCGGCCGACCAGGCCGAGGGCGCTGGCGAAGCAGGCGGCGTAGCCGGCGGCGAAGAGCTGCTCCGGATTGGTGCCCTGGCCGCTGCCGCCGAGCGCGGACGGCATGGCCAGCGTGAGGTCCAGCTGGCCGTCGGAGCTGACGGCACGACCCTCCCGGCCGTTGGCGGTGGCGGCTGCGGTGTAGAGCGCGTCCATGGTGGCTTCCCTTCGGGTCCTGGGTGTTCCTGCGGTCGGTCGTCCGGGCGGTTGCGGGCCCGGACCGCTTGGCGGCGGCCGCTCGGTCGTCGCTGCGTTGCGACAAGTAGAGCACGCAATTCAATTGCGCACAACTCAATCGCGCGATGGCGATCGGTACCATGGGTCCATGACCACCAATCCCGGCCTGGCGGACGAGGAGCTGCTCCGCCTCGACCAGCAGATCTGCTTCTCGCTCAACGCGGCCTCCCGTGCCTTCGGCGGTGTGTACCGGGTGTTGCTGCGGGATCTCGGGCTCACCTATCCGCAGTACCTGGTCATGCTGGTGCTGTGGGAGGAGGGCGAACTGCCCGTCAAGCGGATCGGCGAGCGGCTGCGGCTGGACTCCGGAACGCTCTCCCCGCTGCTCAAGCGCCTGGAAGCGGCCGGGCTGGTGCGCCGTGAGCGGAGCCCCGAGGACGAGCGGTCGGTCACCGTCCGCCTGACCCCCGAGGGGTCGGTGCTGCGCGAGCGGGCCGGGCAGGTCCCGCGCCGACTGCTCGCGGCGACCGGGCTGCCGCTCGAGGACCTGGCGGCGCTGCGCGGGTTGCTGGACCGGGTGACCGCCGCGCTGGACGCCGCCGAGGTCGAGCCGGCTCCGTAGGGGCGTGGTCGGCTGAAGCGGAGGCTGTTGGGGCGGGGTGGCCCTGGAGGGCTTGTCAAGCCATCCTTCCGTGGGCCTGTGATCTGGGTCACGTTTCGGGCGCGTCCGTTGGGTTCGCGAGGGTGAAGCGGCAGGTCAGCGGCACTGGCCGAATGTGAACGGAATCTTTCGGCAATTGTCCGCCCGATCCGGTCAACATCGCGGAGCTCCCGGACGGTTACACCACGAGCCCCAAGGGGCCGTCGGCGTGCCACCAGGTGGGCCGGCCAGCTGACCGACGAAAGGGGGGCCGCGTGAGCACTCCCGGGCCGGGCGAGGAGCGGGGGCTGCGAGCCGACCCGCTCGGCGACCTGCCGAACGACTTCGAGGCCTTCTTCACCCGAGAGAACTCCGGGTACCTCCGCTACGCCCAGCAACGCCTGCGGCACCGTGAGGACGCCCAGGACGCCGTCCAGAACGCGGGCACCACGCTCTACAAGAACTGGCGCCGGGCCCTGGCCAGCCCCGATCCGCAGGCCTTCGCCTTCAAGATCGTCAAGGATGCCGTGGTGGACGTGCTGCGCGAGCGTCGCCGCACCGAACGCAAGCGGCTGCGGGTGATCGCCCAGCGCCGTCCCGACACCAGCCAGGACGAGCTGAACGAGCTCGCGGAGCTGGACGCGCTGGACTGGGCGATGGAGGAGCTCGCGCGGGCCGCCCCGGTCCAGGCCGACGTGGTCCGGCTGCGTCAGGCGGGACTGTCCTACCCCGACATCGGACGCTCCCTCGGCATCGCCCACACCACCGCCCGCACCTACTACAGCCTCGGGCGGCGCCACCTGGAGTACCTGCTGGAGCACCCGGACGACGGCGGGGCGCGGACATGAGGGTCGCGGACCTGCTGCACGCGCACGCCGTCGAGCTGGAGCGGGAGTTTGACGACCACGATCCGGTGGCCTTCACCCGCCGACTGGCCGAGCGGCTCGCCGTCGTCCGGCGACCCGCCCCGGCGGCGCGCGAGCGCCCCGCCCGGCCGCCCGCCGGCGCCCGGCCCCCGCATGCTCCGGCAGCGGGGCCCAGCCCGGGCGCGTCCGTGGCGGCGGGCTCCGGGACCGGCGCCGGGGTGGGGGTGGGGGTCGCCCCCGGGGTGCGGTCGGGCTTCGGGGCGGCGGCGGTTCCGGGACAGCTCAGGTGGGCCGGGGGACGGGCGGAGCTGCGGCGCGACCTGCGGCACCTGTGCGCGGGGGTGGCGGGCGCGGTGGAGCCGGGGGAACTGGCCCTGGACCTCGAACTCGCCGAGAAGACCGCCTTCCGGACCCTCGGCTGCCTGTTGTACGGCATGGGCCGCACGGCGGACGGCGTCTTCTGGTGGCGGATAGCCGCTCAGTACGGGGATCAGCTGGCAGTGCACTGCCTGGCGGTGCACTACACCGCCGAGGGCGAGCGGCGCGACGCGGCCCGCTGGGCCGCCCAGGCCCAGGACCTGAGCGCCCCGGGCCGGCTGCCGGACCTGGCGCCCGACGTCCGGCCGGGCGGGGCGGCGGAGCTGGCACGGCTGCTGGCTGAGCGCTACGACGGCGAGATCCTGCTGACGGTGCGGGAGGCCGTGGCGGCGCGACCGAGGGCGCACCCCGGGCGGTTGGGGGTCCGGGCGGTGCGGGGGCGGAGGGTGGTCCGGATCCGGTGACGGGTGCGGCGACGGGTGTGGGGACGGCGGCGGCGATGGGTGCGGGGACCGGTGCGGGGGCGGGTGCGGCCGGTCGGGGTTCAGGCGAGCCCCGAGACGGCGGCGCCCAGGTACTCGGCGCCGAGCAGCAGCGGAACGGCGGTCATGATCGCCGCGTTGTGCGTGGCCGTCCAGGCCCGCCACTCGCCGAGGGTGTGCCGCGCGTGGTCGTTGCCCACGAGATGGACCACGAGCGGCAGCAGGGTGCCCAGAGAGCCGAGGAGCACCATCAGGGTGGCGGCCACCGCCTTCCCGCCGATACCGATGCCGATGCCGGTAGTGATGCCGACCCCGGCGCCGGTCGGCGCGGCGGCGATGGAGGCGGCCCCGCCGACGGCCGGGATCAGGGTCTTGGGGTGGGCGACGATCAGGGCCGCCGCGAGACCGGCGGACCGGGCGGCGGTCAGCCGGTCGATCGAGAGCAGCCAGGCCGGTGGCGCGGTGACCCGGCCGGGGCGGGGCCGTTCGCGCCACTGCCGGGCGGCCAGCAGGAGGAGCGCGGTGCCGAGGCCGAGCTTCAGCCAGGAGGACCAGGTCGGCGTGGTGCGGGCCGGGTCCAGCGCGATGCCCGCCGCGACGACGGAGGCCACCACCGCGGCCAGGCCGAGCAGCCAGCCGGCCGTGAAGGCGATCCCGTTGGCCCGTCCGTGCGGTGAGGCGAGGATCAGGAGGACGGCGATCAGTGGCAGCGGGCTGAGCGCGACCGCCACCGCGGAGGCCAGCATCGGGCCGATCGCCTCACCCATCTCCCGACCCGCCTTCCCATCGCCGGGTACCGTCCGCCATTCAGCTACCGACGGGCGGTCGGCGCACGGCCGGTGCCGCCGTTCGGGTGAGGTCGGGTGGGGAGAGCGGGTGGGGGACGGACGCGGAGTCATGGGGGAGGGCCGGGGTGGGTCGAGAGCGGCGGAGGGCCGCCGCACCGCTGGGGTGCGACGGCCCTCCGCGAGCGCGGAGCGTGTCAGTCGTTGCCGGACTCGATCGCCGCGTGGTCGAGTGCGGTGGGGTCCTCCTCGTCACCGGTGCCGGCCGCGATGGGAGCCGCACCGCCCGGGGCGAGCTCGCCGATCAGGCCGCTCCACGGCGCCAGCTGGCCGTGCACCGCGTACTGCTCCAGCTTGCTGCGCGAGTCGGCGATGTCGAGGTTGCGCATGGTCAGCTGGCCGATGCGGTCGTCCGGGACGAATGCGGCGTCGACGCTGCGCTCCATCGACAGCTTCTCGGGGTGGTAGCTGAAGTTGGGGCCCTGGGTGTCGATGACCGAGTAGTCCTGGCCGCGCCGCAGCCGCAGGGTGACGGTGCCGGTGACCGGGTGGCCGATCCAGCGCTGGATGCTGTCCCGGAGCATCAGCGACTGCGGGTCGAACCAGCGGCCCTCGTACAGCAGCCTTCCGAGCCGCCGACCCTGGGTGTGGTACGTCGCGATGGTGTCCTCGTTGTGGATGGCGTTGAGCAGCCGCTCGTAGGCGATGTGCAGCAGCGCCATGCCGGGGGCCTCGTAGATGCCGCGGCTCTTGGCCTCGATGATGCGGTTCTCGATCTGGTCCGACATGCCCAGACCGTGCCGGCCACCGATGGTGTTGGCCTCGTGGACCAGGTCGACGGCGCTGGCGAACTCCTGGCCGTTGATCCGGACCGGGCGGCCGAACTCGAACTCGATGGTGACGTCCTCGGTCTGGATCTCGACCGCCGGGTCCCAGAAGGCCACGCCCATGATCGGGCTGACGATCTCCATGGAGGCGTCCAGGTACTCCAGCCGCTTGGCCTCATGGGTGGCGCCCCAGATGTTGGCGTCGGTCGAGTACGCCTTCTCCGCGGAGTCCCGGTACGGGAGGTCCCGCTCGGCGAGCCACTCGGACATCTCCTTGCGGCCGCCGAGCTGGTCGACGAACGCCTGGTCCAGCCACGGCTTGTAGATCCGCAGGTTGGGGTTGGCGAGCAGGCCGTAGCGGTAGAACCGCTCGATGTCGTTGCCCTTGTAGGTGGAGCCGTCGCCCCAGATGGAGACGCCGTCCTCCTGCATGGCGCGCACCAGCAGCGTGCCGGTCACGGCGCGGCCGAGCGGGGTGGTATTGAAGTACGTCTGCCCGGCGGAGCGGATGTGGAAGGCGCCGCAGGCGAGGGCGGCCAGGCCCTCCTCGACCAGCGCGGCCCGGCAGTCGACCAGCCGGGCCTGCTCGGCGCCGTACGCGCGGCCCCGGGCCGGGACGTCGGCGAGGTTCGGCTCGTCGTACTGGCCGATGTCGGCCGTGTAGGCGTAGGGGAGGGCACCGTGTTCGCGCATCCACGCGACGGCGACGGAGGTGTCCAACCCACCGGAGAATGCGATGCCGATCCGTTCACCGACCGGCAGCTTGCTCAAGACCTTCGACATGGATGCACCCTCTGACCCGCGAGGAGCGGGCCCCTGATCTAGCGATGTGTGACGGGATTCGGCGTAATCGATCCGATGCCCGAACTCTGGCATAGATTTGCAGAGTAATGCAAGGGCATGCGGAACTCTGGGTGGCGAGAGTGGCGTGCCGGGCCATCGCGTGCGGGTCCTGTGCCCGGCCAACTCCGTTGGGTAGTCCGGTGGTTGGGGCTGATCAGAGCGGCTGGATGGGCCGCCGGGTGCGCAGCCAGGCGGTACGGGAGGCGAGTACGCCCAGCCCGAGGGCGACCAGGTGGCCGGCGTCGGCCAGCTGCTGGTCCAGCGCCCAGGCGGTAGCCAGGGCCAGCGCGAGCGCCGACAGGCCGTAGCGGCGCAGCGGGAGCGGGCCGAGGGCGAGCAGACAGGCGCCGGTGGAGACCAGGCCGTAGCTGATCCCCACGTCGCGGGCGTGGGAGAGCGCGCCGGGGATGCGGGCGGTCACCATCACCCACATGGCGCCCTCGGTGAGCAGGGTGGCGCCCAGGTGCCCGAAGACGAAGACCGCTCCGGCCCGGGCCGGACCCCAGCGCCACTCGGCCAGGCCCAGGACGGCGGCGACCGCCGCGATGCCCGCCCAGGCCGGGACGCCGTCGACCACCAAGCCGCTGGTGAACAGGGTCCACCACTTGCCCAGTTCCAGGTGATGGACATTGCTGCTGTTGTGCCGGACGAACCGGGCCCGCTCGGCATGGCCCTGGCTCGCCAGCCAGGCTGCCGTCACGGTCAGCAGCAGGACGTACGCCGCGGTCAGCCGCAGCCGGGCGGCGGCTCCCAGGGCGGAGAACCTCGGGGCGGCGGCTCTCGGGGCCGGGCGCCGGGAAGCATTGGGGCTGGTCGGTGTCCTCGTCGTGAGGCGATCGCTCATCGTGCCTGGTGCCCTTGTTCGGCGGTTCCCGGTGCGGGCTCGCCCGGAGCGCGGCCGGGAAGCCCGTGGCCGGACGGTCCGAGCGCCAGCGTACGCGAGCGGCCGGAAGGCAGTGGGGGCCGGAGGCGGGCGTGCGGTCCGGGGCCGGGAGCCCTCGTGCGGTCGCGCATCGGCTTCGGCCGTGGCGGGTGGTGGGTGGCGGCGGAGCCGGGTGGGGGCGAGGGTGAGGGGAGCAGTGTCGAGGAGGCGTCGATGGCCGGTAGCACCGCCAGGGGCTCCGAAGCGCACCGGCGGCCCTGGTGGGCGCGGGCAGGCCGCGCGGTGTGGGCCTACGTCCGGCGCGCGCCGGGCACCTACATCTGGCTGGCGATCCTGCTCGTCACCACGCAGGTGATCCGGCACGTCGATCCGGCGACCGCGGACCGCGTCCTGCAGCGGCGCTCGACCAACCTCCACCATCTCCAGGTCTCACCGGCGCGCGTCCTGGTGACCAGCGCCCTGTGGATCGCGGGCGGTGGCTGGCCGTTCTACTTCCTGCTGTACAACCTCTTCCACGTGCCGGCCGAACGGTGGCTCGGCACCCTGCGCTGGATCTCCGTGGCGGCCCTCGCACACGTCGGTGCGACCTACCTCAGCGAGGGCGTGCTCGGCTGGGCGATCCGCCGCGGGGTGGCCCCGCCGAGGGCCGTCTACACCCTGGACTACGGCGTCAGCTACGCGCTGGCCGGAGTGGTCGCGGTACTCGCCTACCTGATCGTGCCGCCCTGGCGGTACCTGTACGCGGCAGGGGTGCTGGTCGTCTACGGACTGGGTGTGCAGCAGAGCCGGGACTACACCAGCATCGGTCACTTCAGCGCGGCGCTGATCGGATTCGCCTGCTATCCGCTGACGCGGGACCGCCCGGGATCCTTCGACCCGGTCGCCTCGACCCGGGCGCTCTGGCGGCGGGCACGCGGGCGGTGGGCGCGCGGGCGGGCCGTGACCGGACGCTCGTGACGGCAGAGGCTGGCCGACCGGCCCGCCGCTGCCCGGTCCGCTCCGTACGAGCGGGCAGGGCAGCGGTGGCGCATATGACGGGCGCGGGGCGGCTACGCGCCGACTCGCTGGGACACGCAGAGGATGTTGCCCTCGCTGTCCTTGAACCAGGCCGCGCGCATGCCCTCGCCCTCGGCGACGCCGTTGACGGTCCGCAGGCCGGGGAAGTCGTACTCCTCGAAGGTGATGCCGCGGCCGCGGAGGCCGGTCATCTCGCCGTCGAGGTCGGCGACCTTGAAGCTGGCGAGGGTGTGGGCGGCCTGACCACCGCTGGGGGTGCGGTAGACGGTGAACTGGGTGCCGCCGCTGTCACAGACGAACTCCTCCTCACCCTCCTCGGTCAGCTTGAGGCCGAGGGTGCCGGTGTAGAAGACCTTGGCGCGGGCGAGATCGGTGGCGGGGACGACTGCTTGTAGCGGAGCGTCTCCAAGCATGGTGCTTCGCCTCCTCCCTGTCACCAGGCTAGGGACGCGCGGGCTGTGCCGCCCGGTGAGCGCAGGACCGCGTCGGGCCGTGCGCGGGAGGCTGCCGGGAGTCATGCGGGGGCCAGCCTCCAGAGCGAGGTGACCTCGGCGGCGCGGGCGGCGCGCAGGAGGGGGTCGGCCCGATCGGGGGCGGTGGCCCGGGGGTGGCGGGGGACGGTTTCGAGACGCCCGGTGATGCGCAGCCCGGCCTCGGAGACGGCGCCGAGCAGGTCGGCGCGGGAGCGCAGGCCGAGGTGTTCGGCGAGGTCGGAGAGGACGAGCCAGCCCTCGCCACCGGGCAGTAGACGGTCGGCCAGGCCGTCGAGGAAGCCGCGGAGCATGCGGCCGTCCCGGTCGAAGACGCCCTCGTCGAGGCTGGAGCTCGGGCAGCCGGGCAGCCACGGGGGATTGCACACAATCAGGGCGGCCCGGTCGTGGCCGGGAGGGTAGAGGCCGGTGCCGGCGATCCTGATGCGGTCGGCGAGCCCGAGGCGGCGGGCGTTGTCGCGGGCGCAGGCGAGGGCGCGTGGATTGGCGTCGGTGACCAGGACCTCGCGCAGTCCACGCCGCGCCAGGAGCGCGGCGAGCACCCCCGTGCCGGTGCCGAGGTCCTGGGCGGTGGCCGTGGGGCCGGTACGGGCGGCCGGTGGCAGCGGCGCCCGGGCGACGAGGTCGACGTACTCGCCGCGGACGGGTGAGAAGACCCCGTAGTGCGGGTGGATGCGGGCGCCGAGGGCCGGAACCTCGACGCCCCTGGTGCGCCACTGGTGTGCGCCGATCACACCGAGGAGCTCGCGAAGGGACACGATTCTGTTGTCAAGGAGCGGTCCGTAGGCCGTCAGGCAGGCCTCGCGGACGTCGGGCGCCCGGTGGAGCCGGACGCGGTGGTCCGCGCTGAGCGGCACCAGCAGCGTGCCGAGGACACGCGCGAGGCGGGCGCGTTCCCGACGGTGCTGCCGGAAGGCATCGGCCGGGGAGTCGGGGGTGGATCGGGGCCGGCGCCGCTCGGCGCGGCGGCGCATGGCGTGCAGGAGGCGCAGTGCGCCGGGGTAGGTGCCCTGCCAGAGCAGGGCGGTGCCCTCGCACGCCAGGCTGTAGGCGGCCCCGGTGGACAGGGTGTCGTCGGCGACGATCAGGCGCCGCGGCGGGGGTGCTCCGTTCTCGCTGTGCCAGGGTGCGGGCAGGGCGGAAGAGGTGGGCAGGGTGACGATGCCGGGCCGGTGGGTGTCGGACACCGGGACTCCTCGTGGTCGATCGCGCAGGGGACACGAAGAGCGCTTCGACGAGGAGGTGAGCAGCAGGCGCGCCGGGCGATGGCGCCGCCGGGATGGCGGGCGCGGGGCGTCAGGCCGGGTGCGGCTCACGCGTCGAAGCGCGAGCCGAGGTGTCACCGAGTACGAGGCCCGGCACGACGGCGGGCCGTATACCACTGACCATCTGCGGGCCTCCCTTCCGAATGTCCGAACCAGCTGGTCCTGTGCGGATGTTCGTACGCTTTCACACAGAGTGGTTGGATCGCAACCGATTTATCACCGGCCCGACGGCCAGTCGTGCGGCACGCGCTCCAGCACGCCCGCGCCGAACAGCTCGTACAGCGGCAGGGTCTCCAGATGGACGTAGCCGATGTGGCAGTCGCAGACCGGCAGGGGGCAGGCGCGCGGCCGCAGTCGGGAGCGGTAGCTGCCGTCGTAGAGGTTGCCGAGGACGTCCCGGACGAAGTGGCAGCGGCGCACGGTGCCGTCGCCGTCGACCGACAGTACGGACTCCCCGGTGCGGCACGGCAGCCCGGCGCTGGGGTGGGCGTGCCGGCTGTAGCCGAAGTGCGGGTCCACCGCTGCCCACTGGGCGGCCTCGGCGTCGGTGTAGGCGAGGCCCTCGGCGGCGTTGACCCACAGGTAGACGCCGTCGGACAGTTCGGCGCGCAGCCGACGGGCCTCGGCGAGGTGCTCGGGTTGGCCGACCACGCCGACGCTGTAGCGCACGCCGAGTGCGTCCAGCTCGCGACACTTGGCGAGGAAGCGCTCGCGGGTGACCTGGCCGGGGTGGAAGGTGACCCAGAGGGCGAGGGCGTCGAGGTCCGCCTCGGCGAGCCAGCCCGTGCGGCAGCTGAGGTTGGTCTGGATCGCGACGCGGCGGACGTGCGGCAGGTGGCTCAGCTCGACCAGCGCGCGGCGGTACCAGGACCGCACCAGCCCCTCGCCCCAGGGGGTGAACAGCAGCGACAGGGTGTCGCCGGTGTCCGCGCGCCCGGCGGCCCAGCCGGTGAAGCGCTCCAACGCGGCCCGGTCGGCCCGAAGTTGCTCGGGGCTGTCGCGCCGCTTGGCGAACGGGCAGTACGGGCAGTCGTAGTCGCAGGAGGCGAGCGGACCGCGGTAGAGCAGCGTGAGGCTCCGCGCGCCGGCCTCCGGCAACGGTGGGGCGGAGGGCATGCCGAGGAAGGTCATTTCGCCTCGTAACCGGCCATCCGGGCCCGGACCTCGGGCGAGAACAGCATCGGCCCGACGGCGTCCGAGTGCGCCAGCCCCTCCGGACTGAGCCGCAGGCACGCCGGATCGCCCTCGGCGAGCCAGCCGCGCTCGGCGAACCCGGCCAGCTCCGCCGGGAAGTCCTCGGCCGGTGAACTGTCGAACCGGGCACGGTAGTCCGCCAGCGCCATGCCCTCGGCCTGGAGCAGCGACTGCACCAGGTGCCGCCGGCGGGGCTCCTCGCCGCCCATCCAGTGGCCGACCTCGGCCCGGTGGAAGTCCTCGGTGGCGACGTAGTCGTCGATGATGCCGCGCACCGCGGTGGCGTTCACCGCGTAGTCGAAGGAGTAGTGCAGCCGCGAGGTGTAGGAGCGGGCGCCGCAGCCCAGCCCGACCATGCCGTCGGTCTGGCAGGCGTACTCGCTCGCTCCGGCCTGCGGGGAGGCGGCGCGGCGGAACATCCGCATCGACACCTGCTGGTAGCCGTGGGCGAGCAGGTGGTCGCGGCCGGCCCGGTAGAGCGCGAGCCGGCGCGCGTCCCAGGCGGCCTGGCTCTCCTGCTCGCCGCGCCGGGCCAGGCCGGTCAGCGGGCGGACGTACAGCGGGTAGAGGTACAGCTCCTCGGGCTCCCAGGCGAGCGCGGTGTCCAGCGAGCGGAGCCAACTCGCCTCGGTCTGGCCGTCGATGCCGTAGATGAGGTCGATGTTGAGCACCGGGAAGCCGGCCGCGCGGATCCGGCCGAGGGCGGCCTCCACCTCGGCCCGCTTCTGCGGGCGGACCGCGGAGCGCGCCTCGGCGTCGTCGAAGGACTGCACGCCCAGGCTCAGCCGGGTGGTGCCCCGGGCGGCCAGCACCTCCAGCCGGTCGGCGGTCGCGGTGGCGGGTGAGGCCTCCACCGAGAGCGGTACCGCCCTCAGGTCGGCGCCCATCCGCTGCTCGGCTATGTCACACAGCCGCTCCAGCTCACCGGCCGTCAGATAGGTGGGGGTGCCGCCGCCGAACGCGGCCAGCGCGAACCGGGCCCCGTCGTCCAGTGCCGAGCGCACCGCCGTGGCCTGGCGTTCCAGGGCGTCCAGGTACGCCGTGGTCAGGCCCTCGGGGCTGCCGATCCGGGTGAACAGGTTGCAGAAGCCGCAACGGACCTCGCAGAACGGTATGTGGAGGTAGAGCGAGAGCGCGTGCTGTGCCTCGCCGGCCCACAGCTCGCGCAGCGGGGGACGCCCGGGCAGCGGGCGGTAGGCCGTCTTGTGCGGGTACGCGTAGACGTACGACTGGTACGGCGAGTCCGGGCGCGGGGGTGCGGTGGTCATGCGCGCTCCTCGGAGGTCGCGGTGGGGTGCGCCGCCCGGGCGGGGAGGGTGAAGTGCGCGTACGGGACCGTCCAGACCACCTCGTGGCCGATCCGGTGCCCGGTGTAGCCGTCCTCGCCGTAGGCGGTGCCGTGGTCGGAGCAGACCATCGCGAAGCAGGGGCGGCGGGCGCTCATCGCGGTGAACAGGCGGCCGATGTGCGCGTCCACGTACTCCAGGGCGGCGG
Organism: Kitasatospora sp. NPDC048286; assembly: GCF_043201735.1. Classification (NCBI taxonomy): domain Bacteria; kingdom Bacillati; phylum Actinomycetota; class Actinomycetes; order Kitasatosporales; family Streptomycetaceae; genus Kitasatospora; species Kitasatospora sp. NPDC048286. The sequence continues at coordinate 51,586 of NZ_JBICZE010000009.1, read as the reverse complement.
CGTGGCTGTCCCGGGAGTCCCCGTGCTCGCGAGTGGCGCCGGGCAGGTGGAACCAGTTCGGCTGGTGCAGCGCCGAGACGTTCAGGAAGAGGAACAGCGGCTGGTCGGAGGGCTGTTCGGCGGCGACCCGCTCGGCCCGGGCGACCTGCTCCTCGAAGGACGTCGGCGACGCCACGCCCAACTCGGGTGCCCAGTGGCTCTCCTGGAAGAGGCCGGGCAGCACCGAGCCCAGCGGGCCCTGCTTGTTGAAGAATCCGACGCCGCCGATGCACACCGTGCGGTACCCGGAGGCGGCCAGGGCCGTCGGCAGGTCAGGGGCGTCGAACACCCAGGTGCGCGGGGCGGTGCTCTCCGAGCCGGCGAAGCGGGCGGCGAACAGGCGCGGGTGCGGGCCGTCTGGAGAGGCCGGTGTCGGCAGGAAGCCGGCCAGGATCGCCTGGTGGGAGGCGTAGGTGAAGCTGCCCGGCGCGTGCCGGCGCTCCCAGCGGCCGCCGGGGAGGACGGCGGCGAGGTTCGGGATGCGGCCGGCGGCGGCCAGCTCCTCGGCGACGTCGAAGCGGAGCGTGTCGAGGGTGACGAGCAGCAGGTCGTGGGTGCCCACGACGGCGTTCATGTCGGGAGCGGGAGCGGGAGCGGGAGCGGGGACGGGGGTGGTGTTCTGGTGGTTCATCGAGCGGGTTCCGTGATCTGGTGGTCCGTCGCCACGGGGGACGACGGGGAGGGGGCGGTGAGTGCGGCCAGCTGGGCGCCGTAGGTGTCCAGACCCTCGGCGGGGCCGCCGGGCAGGCCGGTGAGGTTGGGGAGCAGGTCGCCGAAGGCGTTCACCTCGCCGACCAGGGCGCGCCGCCAGCCGGCCGTGGGCAGGACGTCGACACCGACCATCGGTGAGCCGGGGAAGCAGGCCGCCGCGCGTTCGGCCGTCTCCAGCAGGGCCGGCCAGGCCGGCCCCGCCGTCTCCCGGACCTGCTCGATGCTGCCGCGGGCCCCGCCGAGGTGCAGGTTGGTCATCGGCTGGGTGCTGGTGCGCACCACGGCGTGGGTGGCCCGGCCGGCGACCACCACGACCCGCAGGTCCGCGGAGCGGCCGGACTGCGAGGCCTTCGGGATCCACTGCTCGACGTGCAGCCCGTCCGGTGCCAGGGCGTCGACGATCGCGGCGACCTCCCGCTCGTCGCGGTAGCGGCGCACCCGCAGCGAGTTGTGCAGCCGGCCGTCGGCCAGCTCCACCGAGGTGGTGGCCTGCAGTTGCCCGCGCGGCCCGAACTCCAGGGCCATCACCCCGGAGGCGGAGGAACCGTGCGCGGGCTTGACGAAGACCCGGCGCAGGCCGGCCTCGGCGAGGCGCTCGCGCAGGTGCTCCCAACCGGTGACCTCGCCGCCGAGCGCCCTGGGCACCGGCACCCCGCCCGCGGCGAGCAGGGCGTGCGCCCGGCGCTTGTCGAACATCACGGCGATCTCCTCCGGATCGCCGAGCAGCCGTACGCCGGGCCGGGCGGCCAGCCCGCGCAGCGCGGCCATGACGCCCTCGTACCAGACGGCCGTGCCCTCGACCCTGGTCGGCGCGTAGCCGGAGCCCAGCGCCGGGCCGCGCAGCAGCCGGTCGACCTCCGGCTCCTCGCCGGGTGACTCGACGCGCAGCAGACCGCCCTCGGGCAGCCGGTACCGGCCGCGCAGCACGTCCAGCCAGGGCAGGACGGCGGGCTCGGGCAGCCCGGCGGCCCGGGCGGCGGCCGCGAACAGCGTCACCCGTCGGTGCCCCGGATTGCCGAGGACGGTCAGCCACATGGTCATCGCCTCCGCACCCGCCTACTCGGCGACCGAGACGTAGCGGTCGTCCTCGTCGTCCATCTCGTCGCCCTCGGCCTCGCCGAGGTCGACCTCGACCCCGGGCAGGGCCTCCCGCAGGCGCTCCTGCAGCGCGTCGCTCAGGTAGTGGTGGTGCAGGTCGAGGGCGCGCAGGTGGGTGAGCGGCTGGCCCTCCAGCAGGGCCGTGGCACCGTCGTCGGAGAGCACACCCATGGAGAGGTCGAGCGACTCCAGCCGGGCGACCACGGGGGCGTGCGCCACCGCGGCGGCGATCTCGTCCTGGAACTCGCTGTTGGCCAGCCCGAGGTGGCGCAGCCTCGGCAGCCGGGTGCCGTCCAGGAACGGCGCCAGGTCGTCCGGCGTCGTGTCACCGCCGTACTCGTCCACACCGAGCCAGAGGTCCAGGCGCTCCAGCGCGGGCAGTTCGGAGCCGGCCACCGCGCGCACCACGGTGGCCGGAAGGCCGCCGGACTCGAATCGCAGGCTGGTCAGCCGGTCGTGCCGGACCGGCTCCAGGGTGAGGTCCATGCCGCCGCGCACGGCCAGCGACCGCAGCCCGGGGAAGGCGTTCAGCAGCGGGGTGACGTCGTCCATCTCGAGCCAGGAGATCTCGCACTCGTCGTACGTCACCTCACCGAGGAACAGCGCCTCCAGGGCGGGCAGGCGCCGAGCGTCGGCGGTGACGGCCTCGACCGCGGGGCCCACGGAGGTGTAGCCGTCCTGCCACCAGGCGCCGATCACCACGGCGCGCACACCGGCCGGATCGACCTTCTCCAGGAAGGACCGCCAGAGGTGGGCGAAGTCCTGCTTGGAACCGTATTCGAGGGACAGCCGCCAGGCGACGGCGCCGGCGGCGGGCCGCGGCCGGGCGTCGTCGGGCGTGAACTCGTGGATCGGCAGCTCGTGGAAGCGTTCGATGTGGCGGGAGACGGCCATGTCGGATCCTGGTGGGTCGAGTGGTCGGACGGATGGTCGGGCGCGTGCGGGAGGTCGGTCGGTGCGCGCGGGAGGTGACGGCTACTCGGCCACGGCCACGTAGCGCCACCGGTCATCGGGCTTGCCGGCCTCGGAGAGGTCGATCTCGACCCCGGCCAGGGCCTGGCGCAGGCGCTGCTGCATCTCCTCGGTGAGGTAGTGGTGGTGCAGGTCGAGGGCGCGCAGGTGGGTGAGCGGCTGGCCCTCCAGCAGGGCGGTGGCGCCCTGGTCCGTCAGCACGCCCATGGAGAGGTCGAGCGACTCCAGCCGGGCGACGACGGGCGCGTGCGCCACCGCGGCCGCGATGTCGTCCTGGAACTCGCTGTTCTGGAGGCCGAGGTGGCGCAGCGCCGGGAAGCGGGTGCCGTCCAGGAACGGAGCGAGGTCGTCCATCGTCGCGTCGCCGCCGTAGTTGTCCACGCCCAGCCAGAACTCCAGCCGCGCCAGGGCCGGGAAGTCGCAGCCGGCCACCGCGCGCACGACCGAGCCCGGCAGGCCGCCGGCCTCGAAGCGCAGCGCCTCGAGCGCCTCGTGCCGCAGCGGCTCCAGAGCCAGCCCGCCCTTGCCGTCCCAGTCCTGCGAGGCGCCGCGCACCACCAGCTCGGCCAGCCGCGGGAAGGCCGTCAGCAGCGGTGTGATGTCGCACTGCTGGATCCAGGAGATCTCGCACTCCTCGGCGGTGATGTCGCCGACGAACAGCGCGCGCAGGGCGGGCAGCCGGCCGGCGGCGGCGACGATCGCCTCCATCGGCTCCCGGAAGCCGTCCGGTTCGTCCGGCGACCACTGGCCGATCACCACCGCGGTGACCCGCTCGGTGTCGACGGTGGCGAGGAACTGCTCCCAGCGCTCGACGAACATCGCGTCGGACTCGTAGTCGAGCCTGATCCGCCAGGCAGCCGAGGCCGCGTCCGGCAGCCGGACGGCGCCGGAGCCGCCCTTCTCCTCGGCCTCCGCCAAGGCCTCCACGAAGTCGAAGACGGGGAGACCGTGGAACCGTTCGATGTGGTCGTTGACAGTCATGCGCCGCTCCTCGGGATCTGGGCCGAACAACTGTCTACCAGCCGGGACTGACAATCCGGCGGCCGGGTCACCGCCCGGGCGCGTTGTCAGACCCTTGCTCTATGTTCGGGTCCTGGCTCCGGAGAGTGACCGCGGCGGACGCGGCGGAGCCATGGCTTCCGGCGTCCGCCGGAGTCCGGCCGTACGGCGAGGGAGGACTGATGTACCGCCAGGGCGATGTGCTGATCGTGCCGGTCGAGGAGGATGCGGTGCCGCCGCGGGTGGCCGAGCTGGCCGTGCGGGCCCGGGACGCCCGGGGTCGGATGGTGCTCGCGCTCGGCGAGGTCACCGGGCACGCGCACGCCGTGGTCGGCCCCGGCGCGCTGCGGCGCGAGAGCGGGCCGTTCGGCGCGAGCTGGCTCCACCTGCCCGAGGGCGGCCGGGTGGTGCACGAGGAGCACGCGGCGATACCGCTACCCAAGGGGTGGTACCGGGTGGTCCGCCAGCGCGAGTACGTGCCGGGCGCCGTGCGGATGGTCGCGGACTGACGATCGCTCCGCCCGCCGCACGGGGGTCGGCGGGCGGGTGAGCGCGGGGCGGGGCACGAGGGCGGAGCGCGCGGCCGGGGCCGCGGCACGGAACGGGAACGGACGGCCGGGCGGGGAGCCCGGCCGGGAACGGAGCAGGGATGGACACGGTGATCCACGACGAGGTCCACGGCGGCGCCGCGCAGGTGGTGTCCGGGCCGGCCGAGGTGACGGCCCGCTGGCGGGCGGCCGCGGCGGCCACCGGGGCGGGCGACCGGGCGGCGGCCGAGCACGCCGTCCGGGCCGCCTACCGGGCGGCCGGGCTGCCCGAGCCCGAGGCGGTCCGCTGGTTCGGGTCGCCGCTCGCCGCGACGGAGGCGGCGCTGGAGCTGCGGGCCGCCGGCGCGCAGAGCGTGCGCGAGGCCGTGCGCACCCGGCCCTGGGAGGAGGCCCGGCGGCGGGCCGTCGAGCAGGTCGGCACCGCCGGGTGGGCGGGCCACTGGGCGCTCACCGGCGGTGAGCTCGGCCCGGTCACCACCCCGCTCGCCGACCGGCTGCGCAACGCCGTGCTCGACCGGCTCGCCCCCGAGGCCGACCGGGAGGCCGACGCCGCCGTGGCCGAGGAGGCCCGGGCCCGTCGCACCACCGTCCGGCTCGCCCTGCTGGACGCCGTGCGGGGCCAGCACGACGCGCCGTGGTTCGCCGCCTTCGAAGCCGCCGGGGCGGGCGCCGACGCCGTCGCCCCGCTCGCCGAGCTGGCCCGACGAACCGGCTGGTGGTGGCCGTACCGGGACGTGGCACTGATCAGCGAGCGGCCCACTGCCCTGCACCGCGACGAGGCCGGCCGGATCGACCGCGCGGACGGGCCCGCCCTGGAGTACGCCGACGGCTTCGCCCTGCACGCCTGGCGCGGCATGCCCGTCCCGCCGGAGTTCCTGGCCGGCCTGGCCGGGGTGACGGTCGAGCGGATCCGCACCGAGGAGAACGCCGAACTGCGCCGCGTCCTGCTGGAGCACTACGGCTACGAGCGTTACCTGGCCGACTCCGGGGCCGAGCCCGTCCACCGGGACGAGACCGGTGTGCTCTGGCGGATCGTCCTGCCCGACGACGAGCCGGTGGTGATGGTCGAGGTGGTCAACTCCACCCCCGAGCCGGACGGCACCCACCGCACCTACTGGCTGCGCGTCCCCCCGAGCACCCGCACCGCGCGCGCCGGGGTCGCCTGGACCTTCGGCATACCCGAGAGCGCCTACCACCCGCAGCGCGAGACCTGACTGAGGGCGCTTCCCGGCATCCGGAGCAGGCCCCTGAGCTGCGCGTGTTGACCCTTACCCCACGTCAGGCCGCACGGTGGGGGCGCAGCAGAACGCACGGATGATCGGAGGGACGCATGAGCTGGTCGGTGGGCCAGGTCTCCGGCTTCGCCGGGGTCACGATCCGGACCCTGCACTACTACGACCGGTCCGGGCTGCTCTCGCCCAGTGAGCGCAGCCCGGCCGGCTACCGGCTCTACAGCGGCGCGGACCTCGCCAGGCTCCAGCAGATCCTCTTCTACCGGGAACTCGGCTTCCCGCTCGACGAGATCGCCGACATCCTGGCGGACCCGCAGGCCAACGCGCTCGACCACCTGCTGGCGAGACGCCAGGCCCTCACCGAGCAGATCGGCCGCCTGCAGAAGCTGGTCGACGTCGCCGAGCGGGCCATCGAGGTCCAGCGCACCGGGGTCGAACTGACGCCCCAGGAGCGCTTCGAGGTCTTCGGGGACGTGGTCTTCGACCTCAGCTACGCGGCCGACGCCCACCTCAAGTGGGGCGAGCGGGACAGCCACCAGGAGGCCCTGGCCCGCGCCGCCACCCACTCCAAGGAGGACTGGCAGCAGCTGATGGCGGAGGCCGCCGAATGGCGCGGCCGGCTCCTGGACGCCTTCGACGAGGGGCTGCCGGTCGACCACCGGACGGTGCTGGACCTCGCCGAGCAGCACCGGCAGCACATCACCCGGTGGTTCACGCCCTGCCCGCCGGAGATGCACTGCCGGATCGCCGACGACTACGAGGCGGACGCCCGCGCCTTCGCCCTCGTCGTCCCGCCGGCCGAACAGCGCCCCGGCCTGGCCGGCTACCTCCGGTCGGCGATCGGCGCCAACGCCGAACGGCGCGACGGCAGCGGCCACCAGGAGGCGGCCCGATGAGGATCCTCGTGATGGCCGCCGGATCGTACGGCGACGTCGCCCCCTACACCGGTCTCGGGGCGCACCTGCGCGGCGCGGGGCACGAGGTCGTGCTCGCGGCGCCCGAAACCTTCCGCGAGCTGGTGGCCGGCAGCGGCCTCGACTTCCGCCCGCTCCCGGTCGATCCGCGCGGGGCCGGCACCGAGTCGCGCGGCGGGCGCTCCGAACTCCTCGCACGGGCCGCCGGGTTCATCGGGCAGCTGGGGGGAGCGCTCGCGGACGCCGCCGCGCCGGGCGCCGATCTGCTCCTGCTCGCCACCACCACCGCGCCACTGGGCTGGCACCTCGCGGAGGCGATGGGCGTCCCCAGCCTGGGGGTCTACCTCCAACCCACGCTGCCGACCCGAGAGTTCCCGCCGGTCGTCGGGGGCGGCCGCTCGCTGGGCGGTTGGGGCAACCGGGCGGCAGGGGCGCTCGGCCAGCGGGTCGTCGACCGCCTGCACACCGAGGCCGCACGCAGCCTGCGGTCGCGGCTGGGCCTCCCGGCGCTCTCCCAGACCGCGTGCCGACAGGTCATGGAGCGGGCGAACTGGCCGGTGCTGCACGGCTTCAGCCCGACCGTCATACCGCGCCCGGCCGACTGGCGGGAGGGGCTGCGGGTGGTCGGCAACTGGTGGCCGCACGTGGCGGAGGACTACCGCCTCCCGGCCGAGGTCGAGGACTTCCTGCGGGCCGGGCCGCCGCCGGTGTTCATCGGCTTCGGCAGCATGGCGGCGGGGCAGGGGGAGCGCCTGAGCACCCTCGCGGTGGAGGCCCTGCGGCGGGCGGGCGCCCGGGGCGTGGTGCAGGCCGGCTGGGCCGGGATCGCCGGGCACGGCGACGACGTGCTGACGGTCGGCGAACTCCCGCACGCGCGGCTGTTCCCGCACATGGCGGCCGTGGTGCACCACGCGGGTGCGGGCACGGCGGCCGCGACGCTGCGCGCGGGCGTGCCGAGCGTCCCCGTCCCGGTGACGGCGGACCAGCCGTTCTGGGCCGGCCGGCTCACCCGGCTCGGGGCCGCCACCCCTCCGATCCGGTTCGCCGACCTGACCGCCGACCGGCTGGCGGCGGCCATCCGCCGGGCCGTCGAGGAGCAGCGGCTGCGGGATCGGGCGCAGGAGGCGGCCCGCGCGATGGCGAAGGAGGACGGCGCGAGCCGGGTCGCGGAGGCGGTGGTGGCCTTGGGCCGGTAGCGGAGGCATGCGGCGGCGAGCTCGGGCCGGTCGCCCGCGGGTCGTGCCGGCCGGCGTACACGAGGTGGAACGCGAGCAACGGCGCGGCGAATCACCGGCCGGCTGAGGTTCATGGCCGCCGGGGCGGCATCGACGGGAAGGAGGTACGCGAAGGTCAGTCGGACGAGGGCGTCGAGCAGGCGGCCGCGCCCCGGACGGCGGTGGGCACCCGGACGCCACGACGGAACCACGGGGGTGGTTGGGTGTCGGGGCGTCAGGACCTCAGGAGGTCAGGGCGCCCGGGCGATCAGGACGGGCTGGAAGAAGCCGGTGTCGACGGGCTGCGCCCAGCGGACGCCGGCCAGGTCCGCCTCGGCGGCGAAGGTGCTCAACTGGTCCTGGGTGAGCGCCCAGTAGGTGGCGTGCCTGACGGCGACCTGCCACTGTCCGGCGTCGTCCGGCAGCAGCCGGAAGAGCTCCAGGTCGTACCGCTCGCCGTCCTCGTGCCACTGCCAGAGCTGGAAGACGACCGACCGCCGGCCGCCGTGTTCGGCGGTCTGCGGTGAGGTGGAGGCGGGCCGGGTGCGGCGCAGCTCGTCGTACGGGCGGGTGGTGACCAGCAGCAGTCCGCCCGGGCGCAGGACCCGGCGCAGCTCACCGAGCGCGGCGCGGACGTCCTCGGCTGTCAGTAGGTGGGGCAGTGCGTTGTCGGCGCAGATGACGACGTCGAACCGCCCATCCGGGAAGGGGAGTTCACGCATGTCCGCGGCCGCGGTGGGCAGCCGCAGGCCGCGCGAGGCGGCCTCGGCGGCGGCGCGGGCGGCGGAGACCGGACTGAGGTCGGTGCCGGTGACGCGGTGGCCGAGCGCGGCCAGGCCGATCGCCTGGGTGCCGATGCCGCAGGCGCAGTCCAGCACCTCGGCGGGGCTGTCGCCGAGGTCCGCGCGGATCAGGGCGTCCAGGGCGGCGCCCTGGCGGGCGAGCGAGGCGTTCCAGTCGGTGTAGAGGAGGTGGTAGTCGTCGGCGAAGTCGTCGTAGAAGCGGCCGAGGGAGGACTGGTTCATGGCGGCAGGGTCTCCACGGGGTCGTCGGTGCGAGCGGCAACGGGGCGGGAGAGCCCGGGGGTGTGGGAGCGGGCCGTCCGCCACGGCGCTATCCTCGCCCGGGCGTACCGGCGCGGAGTACCGGTTTTCGGGGCCGTCGAGGGGCGGGCGCATGGCATGGGAGCCGGACGGGGTCCGGCCGGCCGAGCAGGCGACCGGGGCGGTCGAGCTGCCGGAGAGTAGCTGGTGGGACGGGGACGGGCGGTCCTGGCGCCCCGGCGAGCTGCGGCTGGCCGTCGGGTCCGACCTCTGCTACCACCACGGCCTGGAGCCGGTGTTCGCCGACCCGCTGTACGTCCGCTGCCCGGCGTCCTTCCAGGACTCGGTGTTCCGCCCGCCCACGCCCGAGGAGCGGCGCCTGGTGGAGCGGCAGTGTGGGGAGGAGGTTGGCGCGCTGGTCGCCTTCGAGGCGGACGACGGCGGCGCGGAGCCGGTGAGCAGGCTGATCGCCGCGGTGAGCCTGGAGCTGCGGGTCGGCACCGTCCTCCGGTACCGGCCGGCCGGCTTCTCGGCCGGTCCCTCCGCCGCTTCCTCCGCCGCTTCCTCGGCCGGCGGACGACCCGGACGGGACATCCGCCGGCCGGACGGCACCCTCACCGCGATGATGCGGGCATGCGTACCTTCGAAGAGCTGATCGCCGAGGCCGAGGCCGAGACCGTGTCCGTGGACGGCTGGGACTTCTCCTGGCTGGAGGGCCGGGCCGCCGAGGAGCGGCCCTCCAGGGGCTACCAGCGGCTGCTGGCCGGGCGGTTGGCCGGGCGGTTGGGCGGGCGGTTGGGCGAGGCGACGGCGGACCTGGACATCCAGACCGGCGGCGGCGAGGTGCTCGCGGGCGCCGTCCGTCTGGACGGGTGCCCGCCCGTGCTCGCGGCAACCGAGTCCTGGCCGCCCAACCTGGCCCGCGCCACGCGGCTGCTGCACCCGCCGGGCGCGGTGGTGGTCGCGGACCCGGACGAGCCGCCGCTGCCGTTCGCCGACGGAGCCTTCGACCTGGTCGGCAGTCGCCACCCGGTGCGGGCCTGGTGGACGGAGATCGCCCGGGTGCTGCGCCCCGGCGGCACGCATGCCGTAGCCGGGAGAGCAGCCAGTACACCCAGAGCAGGTCGCGTCCTACTCGGGGGCCCGACTGGCGGCGCATCTCCATCTCGCCGTAGTGCAGTGATGGCGGCGGCTGCCGGATTATGGGCTGAGTAGCCGTCAGATGTCAGCCTCGCAGGATTTCATGTGCGGCCCAGGCGTCGAGCAGTGGCGGCACCACCGAGCGTCGCACGGATGTGCGGGCGGCGCTGCGGAGCACGGCCGCGCGGACCTCCTCCGGGGCGGCCCGGGGGAAGCAGGACAGCAGTAGGGCGAGGGTGCCGGCGACGAAGGGGACGGCCACGCTGGTGCCCGATAGCACGAGCGGGCGTTCGTCGGGGTTCAGTTGCACCACGGCCTGTCCCGGTGCGCCGACACCGCGGGCGCCGATCGAGCCGCCGAGGTTGGACAGGTCCATCGGGTGGCGCCGGTCGTCGTACCCGACGACCGGGATGGTCCAGGGGTGCCGGGTCAGCACGGAACTGCCCAGCAGGCCCTGGTTACCGGCCGCGACGACGGTGAGCACCCCGCGCGCCGCCGCGTGGTCCAGGGCGGCCGTCAGCTCGCGGTGCCCGTTGCCGGACGGCCGCTCGGGCGCGACGCTCAGGTTGAGCACCCGGGCTCCGGCATCGACGGCTTGTACGACGGCGGCGGCCAGCTCCTCGGCCGAGGTGGCCAGCGGGGAGGGACAACCGGCCGGTACGGCAACCAGGTCGACGCGGTGGCCGGCGAAGACGGGACGGATCAGCAGGGTGCAGTCGGGACAGATGCCCGGTGACGGCGAGGCGCGGTCGGCGCTCAACACGCCGGCGACGAAGCTGCCGTGCACGCAGGGGCCGTCGCCGGCGGTCGCGCAGACCGCCCCGGCTTCGGCCGACCTGCCGGTGGCGTCCGGTCGGCCGGGCAGAACGCGCAACTGCCGCCCGGCGAAGGCGGGTTGTCCGACGGCGACCAGGCCGTCGAGCAACCCGACGGCGACCTCCGGCCGTCCGGCACTGCGCGCCATCAGCGGCGCCAGCCCGACAAGGTCGAGCGGCCTCACACGCCCGGGAACGGTGGGCATTGGGCGTAGCAGTCGCTCAAGCAGTCGCGGCACCTCCGGCCGTAGGGGTCATGAATGCAGAACGGGTAACAGGCCCCGCGGCACTCGGGGATGCAGATCGGGTCGACCAGAGGCGATCCGCTGCCCGAACATCCGGACGGCGCCAGGACGTTCGCACGCGCCGACCCGCCCCGGGACGGGCTCGGGCGGTAGTGCCGCCGGCTCCGGTAGACCGCCGCGTCGGCGGTGAAGCCTGGCATCCTCATCGGTACACACCTCGTCTCAGAACGGGCCCGCAGCATCGTCGGAGCCCATACACGCATCAATGCAGGGGGAGTAACACGTGTCGCAATCCTCGCTGCGCGGGTTGTGGCAGAACGGTCGGCATTCGTTCCGGCACAGCCGGACGCACACGCCCGGCATGACGTCGCCACCGGCCCGTCGGCCGGTTCGGCCCTGTGGCAGCAGGCCCGGCCTCCGCCGTGCCGGGACGCCGTGCCCCGGCCGGTAGCCTCCACCGCTCTGGTAGGTCGCCGTGTCCGCGGTGAAACCCGGAATACTCATCGTCGCTCACCTCACCTCACCTCACCTCACCTCACCTCACCTCGGCCCGGCGGCCGATCAGCGGTCGTAGTAGGGCCCCAGCTTCGTCACCACGAAGGGGAACTCCTCGGTGCAGTCGAGCCGCACGAAGAACTTCTCGGTGACGTCGCTGTGGCGGTTCGTGTAGGAGAGCACCACGTCGAGGATCCGGCGGGCGCCGCTCAGCCTCGAGTCGCAGACCTCGACGGCGCTGAGCGCGGAGTTGGCCGCGAACGCCTCCACGGTCTTGTGGTAGATCCCCTGGTACCGAACGGCCAGGTAGTTGAGCGCCCGGTGCTCGTCGGTGTCGCCGGCGTTGTCACCCAAATACAGGATCCGGCTGAGGAGTTCGTAGGAGGCGGACTCGAACTGGTCGGCGGGGATCAGTTCGGGCCGCTCGATCGCGCTGATCAGCTCCGCGCTGTCGAAGGAGTAGAGCTGATCGAAGAAGACCACCGGGAGCGTCAGGCCGTTGCAGAGCGACGGAGGCGCCAACGGCCCTCGCAGGCCGACCACCACGTCCAGGTCCGTCGGACGCGGGTCGGGCCGGACGGCGTCCACCAACAGCGCGACGTCGGCCGGATCGCGGGGGCGCAGCAGGTAGGTGTCGATGCCCTGGATGTTCAGTACGTAGCACAACTGCCGTGCGAGGTAGCGGTTTTCGGGCTGCGAGATGACCGAGTACACGGTCTGGCGGTCGCTCAGTCCCGTGGTCTCCACCCGACCGACGGCTTGCGCCAGCTCCTTCTCGACCCCCAGGCTCGGGAAACGGAAGTCGACCTGGCCGATCGCGTAGACGAAGCCGGGCTGGTCCGATGCCGAACCCGAGGCCGCCGTCTGTCGCCCTTCAGCCGCGTCGGCGCCCGGACCGCCGCACCCGCAGGCCGGGGTGACAGGCGCGGACGCGGGTTCGAGGTGGCCGGCCGGGTCCGCCCAGGCTCCGCCATGGCCGGGGGCCGGTGCTGAGCGCCGACTGTCCGGTGGCGGTTCGGGCGCCGGCTGCTCCGCTCCTGGTGGTTCCGCCGCTCCCGTCGTGCGGGCCTGCACCGGTCCCCCGACGTCCTGGTCCTGTTCCATCGCTGGCTCCTCGGAGGTCAATTCCGCTGCCGACGGCTCGGCCGGCCGGACACGACCAGCCGGCGGTTCAGTGCGGCGGCGCGTCGCTCGCACCCGCCGCAGGGCCGGATGCCCAGCGTCGAGGTGACCCGCTTGACGGCCTCGCCGAGCCCGATGTCCTGGTCCGTGACGAAGCCCGGCAGCCGCACCCGCCGCGGCGCACTCCCGGCAGCCTGGTCGCGGCGATCACTCTTCTCGCCCGTCGTCATGTCGGACACTCCTCACCTGGTGCGGGCGTAGGACGGAACCCGCACGCCGAGGCCGTTCCGGAGACCGGGACCCGCCGCAGCGCACAAGCGCCCACCCACGGCGTCCCACACTTCCAGGCTGCCTCCGCGCCGCCGTCCGCGCACCTCGGCGGACGCTGTGCCGTAGCCTGGAAGGCGAGGTCGTCGGGTCGCCGGGGGTACGCCGTCGGACCGGCGGGTCCGGGCCCCACGAGGCCGAGACGGGAGGACCCACCATGACCATTCCCGGTTTCCGTGCCGAGGCCACCGTCCAGCCCGACACCGGGCCGTATCGGACACTCGGCCGATCCCGCGCCGCGCTCGCCGACCGCATCGCGCCGATGTTCACACAGGAGCAGCTCGACCTGATGGAGGAGTGCGAGCGGTACTACAGGATCTGCGAGGAGGGGTGCGATCCACTCAAGGACAACTACGACGCCTGGCAGCCGTGCAACAGCGACTGCCTGCAGTCCTGGAAGATCTGCATGAACCCCGATCCGGATCCGTATGCGCCGTAGTGGCTCCGTGCCCCCGGGAGCATCCGTCGCACGAACTCGTAGGGCTCGGACTCACACCGACGGCACGGCCGTGAGGGCATGGCGGCGGTGGTTCGGCTGATGCGGTCGGTCGAGCGTCGGGCGGGTCGTAGGAGTCGTCAGGCGGCGACCGGCGACCACGAGCGTTGGTCGGGCACCGCGTCGGGCAGGGCTCCCATCGCGTTGCCCTTCCAGCGGGAGTCTGCGCTCCATGACCGCGAAACTCCGGGGGTCCTGGCGCATCCGGACGTGACTGTCCGGCACGCCGTCCAGCGAGATGGCCAACACGTCGACGAGGCCCGCCAGTTCGGAGAGCCGGCGGCCGGTGAGCAGCATTCCGTTGCTGGTGACGGTGGTCCGCATGCCGTGCGAGCGCGCCGTTCGCAGCAGGTCGTCCAGCGGCCGGTAGAGCATCGGTTCACCGCCGGACACCCCGAGTACGTCGTATCCGAGGACCGCGGCGTCGGCCACCGCCTGCTGCAGGACGGGCGGCCCGGTGGTCTCCGCGACGTGCGGCCCGGAGGACGAGTAGTAGTGCAGGCAGCGGAGATTGCGGCGCCGGGTGGGGTGGACCCGCAGGACTGCCCAGCCGGGGAGGGTCATCGAGGTGCCGGTCGAGGGATCAGCGGGCGGGGTTGCCGACCCCGACGGACACCTCGATGGCCGTTCGTCGCCCACTCGGCGCGCTTCCTGATCGAGGCGAGCAGGCCGTGACCGGCGAACAGGTTGCGGTCGAAGCGGAGGTTCCCGCCCGCCCGCCGGGAGGAGCCCCGGTGGGCGGGCGGGCGGGCGGCGAACGAACGTCAGGACTGTGCGACGAGGTCCAGGTAGGCGTCGTGCCAGAGGTCCTCGTCGCCGTCCGGCAGGAGGAGCACGCGGTCGGGCCGGAGGGCCTCGATGGCGCCCGGGTCATGGGTGACCATCACGATCGCGCCCGGGTAGGTGCCGACCGCCGCCAGGACCTCCGTGCGGGAGGCCGGGTCGAGGTTGTTGGTCGGCTCGTCCAGCAGCAGGACGTTGGCGCCGGAGTGCACCAGGGCGGCGAGGGCGAGCCGGGTCTTCTCACCGCCGGAGAGCACCCCGGCCTGCTTGTCGGCGTCGTCGCCACGGAAGAGGAACGCGCCGAGCACGTGGCGCAGTTCGCCGTCGGTCAGGCCGGGTGCGGCCTCGGCGAGGTTGTCGCGGACGCTGAGCGCCGGGTCGAGGGTGTCGTGCTCCTGGGCGAAGTAGCCGAGCCGCAGTCCGGTGCCGGGGACGACGCGGCCGGAGTCCGGTGACTCCCGGCCAGCCAGGATGCGCAGCAGGGTGGTCTTGCCGGCCCCGTTCAGGCCGAGCACGACCAGCCGGCTGCCGCGGTCCACGGCGAGGTCCAGGCCGGTCAGCACCGGCCGGCCGCCGTAGGACTTGGCGAGGCTGATCGCGCCGAGCGGCATCCGGCCGCACGGGGCGGGTTCGGGCAGCCGGATCCGGGCGGTGCGCTCGGCCTGCCGGACGGGTTCGAGTCCGGCGAGCATCCGGTCGGCCCGGCGGGCCATGCTGCGGGCGGTGGTCGCGGTGGCGACGTTGGCCCGCATCCGGTCGGCCTGCGCGTGCAGGGAGGCGGCCTTGCGCTCGGCGTTGGCCCGTTCCCGGGTGCGGCGGCGCTCGTCGGCGGCACGCTGGGTCAGGTAGGCCTGCCAGCCGGTGTTGTGGACGTCGACCGTGGCGCGCTGCGGGTCGAGGTGGAAGACCCGGTTGACGGTCTCGGCGAGCAGCCCGAGGTCGTGGCTGATCAGCACCAGCCCGCCCTGGTGGCCGGCGAGGAAGCCGCGCAGCCAGGTGATGGCGTCGGCGTCCAGGTGGTTGGTCGGCTCGTCCAGCAGCAGGGTGCCGTGGTCGGCGAACAGGATACGGGCCAGCTCGACCCGGCGGCGCTGGCCGCCGGAGAGCGTGCCGACGGGGGAGTCCATCACCCGGGTGGGCAGGCCGAGTCCGGCCGCGACCCGGGCCGCTTCGGCCTCGGCGGCGTAGCCGCCCCGGGACTGGAACCCGGCCTCGGCCCGGGCGTACGCGTCCATCGCCCGGCACTCCTCGGCCGCCGACCCGGCCCGGGCCATCGCGGCCTCGGCGGCGCGCAGGGCGTGGACGGCGCCGTCCAGGCCGCGGGCGGACAGGATGCGGTCGGTGACGGTGACGGACGGGTCGGCGGCGCGGGAGTCCTGCGGGAGGTAGCCGACGGCCCCGGTCCGGGTGACGGTGCCGGCGGCGGGCGCCAGCTGTCCGGCGAGGGTGGCGAGCAGGGTGGTCTTGCCGGCGCCGTTGCGGCCGACCAGGCCGATCCGGTCGCCGGGGGCGATGTGCAGGGTGACGTCGGACAGCAGCAGGCGGGCGCCGACGCGCACGTCGACACCACGGGTGGTGATCATGGGATAACGCTCCGAAACGACTAGCGGACAGACGGGTGGCGTGGAAGCGGTCCGTCGGCTAGGAGATTCGGGGCGTAGACATGTGGGGCACGGTAACCGCTGGGGCGGAGCGGGCGCATCCGAATTAACGGGCGACGCATCCGGAGCGGGTGGTCGGCGCACGCTGCCCCCATCGACAGCGGGTCGTCGGTGCACGCTCCCCCCGCCCGCGGCGGGTTGGCGGGCGCACGCCGCCCCGCCCGCAGTGGCGACGTTTCGGCCATGCGGCTCGGCGGATGGCGCACGGGGCGTTCTTGTCGTGGTCACGGCGCAATCGCTTGCATGTCCGCATGGCCCGACGAGACCTCGTACTCCTGACCGATCACAGTTCGACCGAAGGCAGCCGGAAGGTGCTCGCCGCCGCCGCGCGGACGCTGACCGGCCGGGAGCCCGTACACCTGGACGCCCGGCACTTCATGACCGGCGGCAGCGGCCTGGTCGAGGCCGACGACGAGGGCGGGTTCCGGCTGGAGGCGGGCGGTCGGAGGGTGTCCGCCGACACGGTGATCGTGTACGAGATCCCGCCGCACCGGCGGCGCGCGTTCGAGGACTGCCAGCGGCGGCTGCGCGGATTCGGCGCCCGGTCGCTCGGAGTCGACGCCGAGGCGTGGCGGGTGGCCACCGAGAAGGACCTCACCGTCGCCCGCTTCCTCCGGGACGGCGTGCCGCACATGCCCAGCATCGCGCTCTCCAAGCCGAGCCCGGAGGCCGTCGCCGAGGCCTTCGCGGAGCTCGGCGGCGACGTCTGGGCCCGGCCCTGCGTCGGGATGGGCGGGGGCGACGTCTTCCACGTCACCACCCGTGCCCAGCTCGACGCTGCCGCGCGGCACTACGCGCGGGCGGGAGCGGACTGGCTGATCGCCCGTGACGCCCGGAACGTCCTCCCGGACGGGAGCCGCCACCAGTACCGGGTGGTGGTGCTGCACGGGCGGGTGGTCCGGGTGGTCGAGCACGTTCAGGCGGACCCGGACGTGCCCTGCAACGAGAGCCGGGGCGCCGTCTCCACCCTGCTCGACTACGGCGACCTGCCCGACGGGCTGGCGGAGGCGGCCATCGCGGCGGCCGCCTCCCTGGGGTTGGACCTCGCCGGGGTGGACCTCGCCGCCGAGAGCGGCGGCGTGGTCTTCGAGGTCAACGTCCACCCCGCGTTCGGCCGACGTGGCCTGGAACAGGTGGCGCTGCCGTACGTCGCGGCGCACCTCGGCGAGTAGCACCCGGGTGCCCCCGGCGCCGGGCCTGAGGCCCTCGGGCCCGCGGCCCGTGACCCGCTCGGGCCCACGGTCCGCGGCCTCCTCGGGTCAATGCCCCCTCGGGTCCATGCCGCCTCGGGTCCATGCCGCCTCGCCTGCTCAGGCCCGCAGGATCGCCGCGAGCACGGGCGGCCGGAACAGCAGTGACGGCGGCGCCACCAGCGACATCACCTCGTGGAACGCCGAAGTGACGGCCGGGTCCCGGGTGCTGGCGGCCAGCACCTTGTCGAAGAACCGGTGCTGGAGCCCGACCAGGCTGCCGGAGGGCGCGCCGGTGGTGGCGCGGAAGCGGGCGTCCTCGGCGCAGGAGATCATCCACGGGATCTTGGACGCCGCGGCGACGGCGTGCCGCGCGGCCCGGGCGGTGGCGTGCCCGATCCCGCCGTGCCGCTTCGCGGTGCGGCGCAGCTCCCGGGCGCAGAACAGGGCGACGGTGACGCCCTGCCCGTACACCGGGTTGAAGGTGCTCGCGGCGTCGCCGACCACCACCAGCCCGTCCGGGGAGCTGCGCTCGTAGTGCCGGCGCACGCCCGGGCCGGGGTGGAAGCCGCGTATCCCGCCCGCCGGTTCGGCGTCCCGCAGCAGCTCGTGCAGGAGCGGGTCGCGCAGCAGGCCCAGGTGCTCGGTGAACCCCTCCTCGCCGGGCCCCGGTTCGGCGCCGCGCATCCCGGCGAGGCTGACGACCCAGCGGTCGCCCTCGACCGGCAGCAGCACGCCCATGCGCGGCTCGTCCGGCGCCTTGGTCTGGAGGTAGGCCGCCCGGCCCGGCCCGAGCTCGGACCCGGTGGGGCGGTGGAAGATCCGGGAGGCGTACGCGACGCCCGCGTCCACCCGCTCCTCGGGTACCGGCGGGCAGCCCAGCTCGGCGAGCCACTTCGGCACCGAGGTCGAACGGCCCGCCGCGTCCACCACCAACTCGGCCGGGATCTCCCGGACTTCGCCGCGTTCGGAGCTGCGCACCGAGTCGTGCGCCGAGCCGTTCGCCGAGTCGTGCGCGGAGCCGTTCGCCGAGCCGTGCGTGGTGCCGTTCGCCGAGCCGCGCTCCGAGCCGTCCCCGGGCCGCTCCGAGTCGTGCGCCGACCCGCGCGAGCGGACCTTCACCCCGGTCACCACGCCCGCCGAGCCGAGCAGCCCGACCACGTCCGTCCCCTCCAGGATCTCGATCGCGGGGTGGGCGCGGATCCGGTCCAGCACCAGCTTGTCCAGCAGCGGCCGGGTGCAGGAGAGGAAGCTCACCTGTGCCGGGTACTCGGCCAGCCACCCCGCGGCGCACAGCCACTGGACGTCCGAGGCGGCCACCCGCTGCGCGCCCGCGGCCGTCAGCTCCTGCCGGATGCCGGGCATCATCTCCTCCAGCAGCCGGTGCCCGGCCTCCAGCACCAGGTGGGCGTGCCGGCCCTGCGGCACCCCGGCCCGGAACTCCGCCCCCGCCGGGTACCGGTCCCGCTCCACCACGACGATCCGCTCGGCGAACCCGCGCAGCGCCCACGCGGCCGCCAGTCCCGCGAGCCCGCCGCCCATCACCACTGCCGTTCCCCGCCCCGGGGCCCTCTCCGAAGAAGTCATGGCACGTAGCGTAGTGGCGCCGTCTCCTCCCCGTGATCACTTCGCTCCGGACGAACACGCCTGCCCGGCGTGGCCGTTGACACAGCGTGAGGAACGATCCCGGGCGGTCCGTGGTGTGCGGGCGTGAGCGGTGGGCGTGGTGGGAGCGGTCCGCGGCAGGGCCCCGGTCGGAGCCCGGGGCGTGCGGGTACTAGACTCGGCGGGGTTGTGCTGGCACCCCTCCCGGTGCGCAGGCGCGCGGAGGCGAGGAGGTGAGAGCCGTGGAGTGCAGTAGTACGGGCCGAAGTCGGCCCCGCCCCCGGTTGTCCCGCACCACTCGCGGCCCCCGGCACACCTCCTCCCGTACGGCTCCCGCGCGGCGCTGACCTCGTCCTCCCGACGAGGCGCCACCGGTCGCGCCGTGCGCGTGGCGGCCGGCCGGGCGCCTCCGGTCCGCCGTGTTCCCGTACGGCGGCCGGGTATCCACCGTGGAGGTCCCCGCCATGTCCGACTGGCGTGTGCGCGCCGTGCGCGCGAGCAAGCGTCCGTTCTCCCGTTCCGTCGTCCGGTCCACGGACACCCAGCCGGCGCCCGAGCACTCGATGGACCCGCGCCCCGACCAGCCCGTCGAACCGGTGACGCTGGAACGTTCCGTCGTGGACGCGGCGGTGTACCGGGACGGCCGCCGGACGGAGGCGCCCGCCGACCTCGCCGACATCTACCGCGAGCTGCCCGGCCGGCCCGGCACCATGGCCTGGATCGGCCTGTTCCGCCCCGCCGAGGCGCAGCTGCTGGAGGCCGCCGACCGGTTCAACCTGCACGAGCTGGCCGTCGAGGACGCCATCGTCGCCCACCAGCGGCCGAAGCTGGAGCGCTACGGCGACACCCTGTTCGTGGTGCTGCGCGCCGCCCGCTACCTGGACGAGGCGGAGGAGGTCGACTTCGGCGAGATCCACCTCTTCGTCGGCCCCGACTTCGTGCTCACCGTCCGCCACTCCCAGGCCCCGGACCTCTCGGCGGTGCGCCGCCGCCTGGAGGACGACCCGGAGCTGCTGGCACTCGGCCCGGAGGCGGTGCTGTACGCGGTGCTGGACGCCGTGGTGGACGGCTACGCGCCGGTGATCGCCGGCCTCCAACACGACATCGACGAGATCGAGACCGAGGTGTTCGGCGGCGACCCGCAGGTCTCCCGCCGCATCTACGAGCTGTCCCGCGAGGTGATCGAGTTCCAGCGGGCCACCCGTCCGCTGCTGGAGATCATGAAGAGCCTGGAGGCGGGCTTCGGCAAGTACGGCACCGACGACGAGCTCCAGCGCTACCTGCGCGATGTCGCCGACCACGCCACCTACGCCGCCGAGCGGGTGGACGGCTTCCGGCAGATGCTCCAGAACATCCTGACCGTCAACGCGACGCTGGTCTCGCAGCGACAGAACGAGGAGATGAAGCAACTCGCCGAGGCGGGGCACGCGCAGAACGACGAGATCAAGAAGATCTCCTCCTGGGCGGCCATCCTCTTCGCGCCGACCTTGATCGGCACCGTCTACGGGATGAACTTCGAGACGATGCCGGAGCTCAAGTGGGTCTTCGGCTACCCGTTCGCGATCGGGCTGATGGCGCTGGTGTGCACCGGGCTGTACCTGGTGTTCAAGAAGCGGGACTGGCTGTAGGTCCGAGGGGAGCGAGGCCGGAGCCTTCCGCTGGTTCCTCGGCACGCCCTGGCGGCCGGCTCCTCGGCACGCCCTGGCGGCCGGCTCCTCGGCACGCCCTGACCACCGAACGCCCTAGCCGGGCAGCAGCCGCTCGTACTCGGCCACCGGGTCCGTCTGGCGCCGGTACTCGAGGTGCAGCCGGACGGCGCCGTCCGCTCCGGCCAGGTGCTCGAGCGGGCCCCGGCCGGCCGGGAGCGGGCGGGGCTGCGGCCACTGCTGGGCGAGGACGGCGAGCGGGCTGCCGTCCGCGCCGCGCACCACCCAGGTGGCGCGGCCGCCGCCGATCAGCGGGAGCCGGGGTCTGGGGAGTCCGAGGGCGGCGAGTGCCGCCGGGGTGTCCAGGCCGTCGGGGAGCGTGACGGCCTCGGCGTGCGGGGCGTCGGCGTCGTCGCCGGCCGAGACGCTGTCCCGGGTGAGGAGAATGCGCATGACGGGAGGATAGGCGGGACCGGCGGGGGTGACCCGCAGGGGTGGCGGCCGAGACCTCACCCGTGTGCCGGATTGACAATCGACCTTGCCGTGCTGGCAAATGGCAGGCATGGCCGACGAAGAGCTCGAGAACGTCCTCACCACGGTGGGCCCGCGGCTGCGGGCGCTGCGCCGGGAGCGCGGCACCACCCTCGCCAAACTGGCGGCCACCACCGGCATCTCGCTCAGCACGCTGTCCCGGCTGGAGTCCGGGCAGCGCAAGCCGACGCTGGAGCTGCTGCTGCCGCTGGCCCGGGAGTACCGGGTGCCGCTGGACGAACTGGTCGGCGCCCCGGCCACCGGGGACCCGAGGATCCACCCGCGCCCGGTGACCAGGAACGGCCAGACCATCGTCCCACTCACCCGCCACCTGGGCGGGCTGCATGCCTACAAGCACATCGTGCCACCGGGCAGGAACGCCGGGCCCGAGCTGGAGCTGAAGGTCCACGAGGGGTACGAGTGGCTGTACGTGCTGTCCGGACGGCTGCGGCTGGTGCTCGGCACCCACGACCTGGTGCTGACGGCCGGTGAGGCCGCCGAGTTCGACACGCGCACCCCGCACGCCTTCGGCAACGCGGGCCCGCAGCCGGTGGAGTTCCTCAGCCTGTTCGGTCCGCAGGGTGAGCGCATCCACGTCAGGGCGCGCCCGGGAACCTCTGTTCGGTAGGTTCGTTCCTGACAGGGGGTCTTCCTACCGGCTCCCGCCAGGCCGCGGGAGGGGCCGAGGAAATGAGTGTGCAGCGGAGCGCGGAGTCCGGTGAGAGCGGCGGCGGAGCCGGGGAACGCGAGGACGCCCGGGACGGCCGGGCGCAGGCGGGTACGGGCACCACGGCGACGGAGGGCGCGGACGTGGGCGCCGGCGGGGCGGGGAGGGTACCCGGGACGCCCGACGGGGAGGCCGAGGAGAAGGCCGAACGCCCCCGGAAGAAGCGGCCGTTCTGGCAGGAGCTGCCGATCCTGCTGGTGGTCGCGCTGCTGCTCTCGCTCGGCATCAAGACCTTCTTCGTCCAGGCCTTCTCCATCCCCTCCGGGTCGATGGAACAGACCCTCGCGATCGGCGACCGGGTCCTGGTCGACAAGTTCACCCCGTGGTTCGGCGCCAAGCCCGAGCGCGGCGAGGTGGTGGTGTTCCGCGATCCGGGCGGCTGGCTGGAGGGCACGCCGACCACCTCCGGTGACTCCGTGACGGGCACCGTCCAGAAGGTGCTGAGCACCGTCGGCCTGATGCCCTCGGCGGACGAGAAGGACCTGATCAAGCGGGTGATCGCGGTCGGCGGGGACACCGTCGACTGCGAGGCCGGCGCGCCGCTGAAGGTCAACGGCGTCGCGCTGGACGAGCCGTACCTGTTCCCCGGCTCGACGCCCTGCGACGACGATCCGGTCGGCACCGTGACCGTGCCCAAGGGCAAGCTGTGGGTGATGGGCGACCACCGCAACAACTCGCGCGACTCCCGCTGGCACCACAACCAGACCGGCGACGGCTTCGTGCCGGTGGACAACGTGGTCGGCCGGGCCTTCGTGGTCGCCTGGCCGCTGTCCGACTGGTCGACCCTGCCGGTCCCGGACACCTTCGACAAGGTGCCGGCCGGGGCGGCGGGCGCGGCCGGTGCGCCGTTCGAGGAGCTGCCGGCGCCGGAGGCTGCCGCGCTGGCCGGGATCGTGCCGCTCGCCCTGTGGCGACGGCGGTCCTCGCGCAAGGAAAGCTGAGGCCGGTCCACCCCGGACCACACCGCCCCGGACCACCCCGGCCCACCACGCCCAGGCCCACCACACCCAGGCCCACCACACCCCGGCGCTCGGCCGACGGGCCACGGGTCGATCGTCTTCGACGGAACTCCTCCCGCCGATCTCTACACGCCTGTAGAGTTCAGGAGGTGAGCTGCACCCCCGGCCGCCGGCCGCCCCGAGCGGGCGTCCGGCGGCCGGGGCCGGGTCGGGAGGCGGAGCCGTGATGGAGAGTCAGTGCAGTCCCGGGGGCGCCGAGGGCGCCGGGGGCCCGGCGGAAGCGGAGCCCGAGGACCGCGACGTCCGGTGGGTCTACCAGCCGGTCGAGGTGGACCTCGGGGACGGCGCCTGGGCACTCGGCCGGATCAGCGCGTGGTGGCAGGACGCGGCCGGGCAGCGCTGGTGCCGGCTGCGGATCGGCCGCAGCGGACAGCCCGCGCTCTGGCAGCGGTTCGATCCGGTGCGGGTGCTGCTGCTGCCGGTTTCCGGGCTCTGAGCAGGCGGGACGCGAGTTCCTGGCGGAACCGTTCGGTGAGCCCCTATCGTCCCTGGGAGCGACCGCTGACAGGCCACTTAGCGACCGGGGACGACGTGACTTCGGAGATCTACTTCAGCAACAACTACCGCGACCTGTGCGAGCAGCACGGCACCGGCGCGGGCTTCCAGTTCGAGTTCTACTGCTACCGCTGCTCGGACACCTGGCGCTCGACGTTCGAGCCGTTCCGGACCGGTCAGGTGGCCGGCTGGATAGGCAAGGGCGTCAGTGCGGCCTGGAACCTCATCGGCGGCAACGCCAACACCATCGGCAACGCCGCCGACGGGCTGGCCGGTCAGACCTGGGGCACCTCGCGGGACGCCGCCTTCCAGCGGTCCATCGCCAACGCCCAGTCCCACTTCAACCGTTGCGCCCGGTGCACCCACTACGTCTGCGGGCGCTGCTTCAACCCGGCCCAGGGCCTGTGCCACAACTGCGCCCCGGACACCGCCGCCGAGGCGATGGCGGCGCAGCACCGCGGCCTCAACGACACGGTCAGCGAGCGGGCGTACAAGTCCGGGCAGCAGTCCGGGGCCGAGTTCGACGTGAACGCGCCGCGCCAGCTGGTCTGCCCGCAGTGTCACACCGAGACCCACGGCACGCCGTTCTGCCCGGGCTGCGGCTTCCGGCTGGCGCAGCCCGTCCAGTGCCCGAGCTGCAACCAGAACGTCCCGGACGGCGCCGCGTTCTGCCCGTCCTGCGGGACGAGGCGCTGACACCCCCTCGGATGAGCCATGGCCCCTCGGGCGAGCCGCGGCTGGGTGCCCCACCGCGGTTCGTCCGAGGTGTGCGGCCGGGCTCAGCCGTACGAGAGGTTGGCGCAGGGGTCGTCGTCGGCCGAGCGGGCGGCGCCGCTGACGCTGGTGGGCAGCGGGGCCGGGGCGGTGGCCGTGCCGCCGGGGGCCGGCGCGGTGGCGCTCGCCGGGTTGGCGGCGGCGAAGTCGTGGCCGAGGACGAGGCTGACGCCCCGGCCGCCGGGCTGCACGGTGGCGCCGGGGAAGAGCTTGGCGACCGCCTCGGCCGCGGTGCGCTCGCCGGTGCCGTACTCGACGACGGTGGTGCTGCGCGGCTTGCCGACCGCGTTGCCGACGCCGGTGACGGTGTAGCCGGCGCCCTTGACGGTCTCCGCGGCCCGGCCGCCGAGCCCGGTCTCACCGGTGCTGTTGAGCACGGAGACCTTCACCTCGGCCGCCTTGGCGTCCGAGGCGGGGGCCGGGGCGGAAGCCGGGGCCGGCGCGGCGGTGGGAGCGGTGGTGACGGCGGCGGCAGGGCCCGGGTCGGCCGGGGCGCTCGCGTCCTGTCCGTCGATGGTGCGGTCGGCCTTGAGCGCGGCCCACAGCTGGTCCACGTCGGGGTGTACGAGGGCGACCCGCGGGCCCTCGTAACGCCATGGCACGGTCAGGAACTTGATGTCGTGCAGGTCGACGTCCTTGAGCTCCATGACGAAGGAGAGCAGCTTCGCGGCCGAGCCGAGGCCGGGGTCGACGGTCAGCGACTTGGTGGCCGCGTCGGCGAGCGGCAGCAGCGTGGTCGGGTCCATGCCGCGGGACTTGACCTCCTTGATGAGGGAGGAGAGGAAGGCCTGCTGGCGCTTGGTGCGGCCGATGTCGGAGCCGTCGCCGATGCCGTGCCGCACCCGGACGTAGTCCAGCGCGGCCTGGCCCTCGACCTTCTGCTTGCCCTTGGGGAAGATCAGCTTGCCCTTGTGGCCGAGGTTGGGGTTGAGGTCCCCCTCGTGGATGTCGGTCGGCAGGCAGACCTCGACGCCGCCGACCGCCTTGGTCATCGACGCGAAGCCGTTGAAGTCCACCACGACGGTGTGGTCGACGCGCAGGTTGGTCAGCTTCTCGACGGCGTTCTGGGTGCAGGCCGGGTTGCCCTGATCGCTGTCGCCGACCGAGAAGGCGCTGTTGAACATCACATTGGTCTGCTCCTTGGTCCACTTGCCGTTGGGGAGCTTGCACGGCGGGATGGTGACCAGGGAGTCGCGGGGGATGGAGATGCCGACGGCGTGCTTGTGGTCGGCGTAGACGTGCAGCAGGATCGCGGTGTCCGAGCGGGCGCCGCCGTCCCCGCCGCCGCCCAGGTCGCTGTTGCCGTTGCCGCGGCTGTCCGAGCCGATCAGCAGCACGTTGACCGGGGTGCGGCCCTGGGCGTCCGGGGCCGCGGCCTCCGGGCGGTCCTTGCTGAGGGCGTCGCCGTCGAAGGTGTTGATGTTGCTGTTCAGCCGGTAGTAGAGGGCGCCGCCGCCGAGGACGGCGAGGGCGGTGCAGCCGGCGGTCGCCCAGAGCACCTTCTCCTTGGTGCTGCGCTTGGGTTTCTTTCGGGTGCGGCCCGTCGCTCGGCCGTCCGGTATGTTCGCACCGTCCGGGCTCCGGTCGCCCGCCGGGTCGTCTCTGCGGCCGTTCCGCTGGTCGTCCCTCCGGCCGGCCGCCCGGCGCCCGGTTGCCCGGTGCGGCGAATTCTCGGCTTCGGGGGAACCCTTGCGGCCAGACACGTCGTCATCCTCCACAGTTGCCACGCAAGCCCCCGTCGAAGCGGTGGGTTCGCGTGGCCCGGGGCCGGAGCCGATCCGGGCGCCGCCCGTCGCTAAACTTTTACACCGCTGTAGAACTTCAGTGGAGCATACTAGGCGCGGATGGGAAAACCAGCTGGTCAGACCATGAGAAATTGGTCAGATCAGCTGATCCGCGCTGCTCCGGACTCGCAAGAGGAGCACGATGACTGATCGGATCGCACGTTCGATAGCCGGCGCCCTGGTGGCCCTGCTGGCCGCCGTCGGCCTCACCGCCGCGGCATCGGGAGCGGCGGCCGTGGCCGCGCCCCGCACCGTCGCGGCCGCCGCCGCGAACCCGGGGGCCACCGTGGGGGCCGCTGCCGCTGCCTCCGGTTCGGAGGTCCGTACCGAGGCGCGCGCCGCCTCCGCCGATGCCACGCACCTGGCCAAGGACGAGAAGAAGAAAAAGGGCTTCTTCGCCAAGCTGGGCAAGTTCCTGCTGGTCGTGGTCATCCTGATCATCCTGTTCGTGGTGCTGCTCATCGTCGGGATCGTCTACGCCGTCAAGCGGATCTTCAGCCGGCGCAAGTAGCCGCTGGTGAGCCGCGCGGGCCGTCCGCAGCCGTGACCCGGGCGTCGCCGCCGCCCTCCGGGCGGTGGAGCCGGAACGACCGCCCGGGGCGGGCCACTTGGCGGTGATTGGCCCTGGCCCGGATGCCGGGACCGCCCGAGGATGACCGCCATGAGCGACTTCCACTCCCACACGGCCCCCGGCTCCCACGAAGTCTCCGACGTCTCGGAGGCGTACGAGGCACCCCGCGCGTACGAAGCCCCTGACGAGCTGCGCCCCGAGAGCCGGGTCGTCCACCCGCCGCTCGCCGAGGCCACCGGCAGCCGTCCGCTCGGCGTCCCGCTGCACCAGGGCCACCTGTTCGCCTTCGACACCGGCGACGCGCTCGCCGAGGCCCACGGAGGACCGGACGGCGCCTTCTTCTACAACCGCTTCGGCAACCCCACCGTCCGCTCGCTGGAGCAGGCCGTCGCCGGACTGGAGGGCGGCACCGGCGCCCTCGCCACCGCCTCCGGTATGGGCGCGATCACCACCGTTCTGCTCGCCCTGCTGCGCGCCGGGGACCACGTGGTCGCCCAGCGCAACCTGTACGGCGGCACCATCGGCGCGCTGACCGACCTCACCGAGCGCTGGGGCGTCGAGGTCAGCTACGTGAGCGGCGACGACCCCGCCGGGGTGGCGGCCGCGCTGCGGCCCCGCACCCGGGTGCTGCTCCTGGAGACCGTCTCCAACCCCACCACCAGGGTCACCGACCTGCCCGGGCTGATCGCCGTCGCCGGGCGGGCCGGGGTGGTGAGCGTGGTGGACAACACCTTCGCGACGCCGTTGCTGTGTCGGCCGCTCGAGCACGGCGCGGACATCGTGATCCACTCCGTGACCAAGTACCTCGGCGGACACTCCGACGTCCTCGGCGGGATCGCCGTCTTCGCCGACCCGGAGCTGCACCGGCGGGTCTGGCGGCGCTCGCTCGAACTCGGTGCCAGCGCCGACCCGTTCGCCGCCTGGCTGACCCTGCGCGGCATGCAGACCCTTGCCCTGCGGGTCCGCCGCCACTGCGAGACCGCGCTCGACCTGGCCGGCTGGCTCGCCGCCCACCCCGCCGTCACCGCCGTCCACTACCCGGGCCTGCCCACCCACCCCGACCACGAACTCGCCCGCCGCCTGCTGCCCGACGGCCACGGCGGCGTCCTGGCCTTCGACCTGGCCGGCGGCCGCGAAGCCGCCGCGACGTTCACCGAGTCCGTCCGGCTCGCCTCGCTGGCCCCCTCCCTGGGCGACGTGCACACCCTGGTGCTGCACCCGGCCAGCACCTCCCACCGGCAGTTGTCGGACCCGGAGTTGGCGGCGACGGGCATCGGTCCGGGAACGGTGCGGGTGTCGGTGGGCATCGAGCACCCGGAGGACATCTGGGCGGACGTGCGGCGGGCACTGGCGAAGGTGTGAGCCCGGGAGGCCGTCGGGGTGGGGCCCGCCCCGAACAGTCTCGGTCGGTTCAAGCTCGGTCGGCACAAGGAAGGTCGGCACAAGGACGGTCGGAGCGAGGACGGTCGGAGCGAGGATGGGCGAGCGGCCCCGGGCCCGGAACCCGGCGGGCCGTCAGCGTCGTCGGGGGCGGGCCACCAGGAGGGCGATGTCGTCCTCGGCGGTCGGGGCCGGGGGCGGGGCGAGGGCGTGGAGGACGGCGTCGAGAAGGTCGTCGAGGTCTCCGGCGGCGGGCAGGCGCAGGGCCGCGAGCCGTTCCAGGGAGACGTCGATGTCCTCGCCCCGGCGCTCGACCAGGCCGTCGGTGTAGAGGAGCAGGGTCTGGTCCGGCAGGAGCGGGTGGGCGGTCTGCTCGTAGCCGCCGAGGCCGGTGCCCAGCGGCGGGCCGGTGGGGATGCGCAGCAGATCGGTCGGATGGCCGGGGGCGATCAGGGCGGGCGGCAGGTGGCCCGCGCTGGAGAGGGTCCAGCGGCCGCGGCCCGGGTCGGCGAGGGCCAGCAGGCAGGTCGCCGGGCGGGCGGAGTCGTCGGCGGAGATGACGTGGTCGAGCTGGCGCAGGATCCGGTGCGGGGGCAGGTCCGTTCCGGCGAGGTCGCGCAGTGCGGAGCGGTAGTGGCTCATGTCGACGGCGGCCTCGACGCCGTGGCCCATGACGTCGCCCATGGCCAGCAGGGTGCGCCCGAACGGCAGCCGGACCGTCTCGTACCAGTCGCCGCCGACCACCGAGGTGCTCCCGGAGGGCAGGTAGCGGGAGGCCAGGGTGAGGTTCTGGTGCGGGCTGCCGGGCTCGCTGAGCAGGGCCCGCTGGAGTTCCAGGGCGATGCCCTGGGAGCGGGCGAAGCGGCGGGCGTTGTCGAGGGCGACGGCGGCCCGGGCGGCGAGGTCGCCGAGCAGGGCGGCCTCGTCCGGGGTGAAGGCCGGGCCGGCGGTGGTGCGGCCGAGGGTGAGCAGCCCGATCAGCCGGCCCCGGGCGGCCAGCGGCAGGACCAGCAGTGAGGCCGTCCCGGCCGGGCAGGCGTCCTCGGGCCCGGGCTCGGTCAGCACGGCGACGCCGCCGGCCAGGCTGCGGGCGGCGGCCGACCCCTCCCGGTGGCGGATCGATTCGCCCGGCCGGGGCAGCTCGGCGAGGCCGGCGGCCAGCGCGGGTACGGCCCGGGCGCCGGCCCGGTGCAGCCGCTGGGACGCGCCGTGGCCGCCCCGGGCGGGTTCGGCCGCGGGCGGCAGCACGTCCACGACGGCGAGTTCGGCGAGCCTGGGCACGGCGAAGACGGCGAGCTCGGTGCCGGTGGTCCCGACGTCGAGGGTGGTGCCGATCCGTTCGGTGGCGGCGTCCAGGAGGGCGAGTCGGGCCCGGGCCTGTTCCAGCTCGCGCAGCTGGTCGCGGGCCGGGTCGGGGTCGTCCAGCACGACGACGATCACACCGGTGGTCCGCCCGGACTTCCGCAGGGCCCGATAGCGCACCCGCAGGCCGGGCGGCACGGGGGCGCCGGCGCCGTCCGGGCCCCCGGTGGCGTGTTCGCGGGCGAGCCCGTCGTCGAGGACCCGGCGCAGGATGCCGAGGGCCCCGGCGAAGACGGTGGTCCCGGCGGCACGGCCGAGCAGGTCCGCCCGGCGCAGCCCGGTGGCGGTGGTGAAGGCCGCGTTCAGGTACTGCCAGCGCAGCCGCTCGTCGAGCAGCGCGACCCCGACCGGGGCGGCCGCGAGGACCTCGCGGAGCCGCTCAGGATCGTCGCCGCCGTCACCGCCGGTGATCGCTCCGAGCCGCGCGGCGAGGGCCGCCGCGGCTGCCGCCAGGGACCGGGAGTCCGGTGTCGCGGGCCGCGGACCCTCTGCTCGGTTGCCGTGCCGGAAGTGCATACGCCCATGATCACGCGCCCGGGCGCGGCACGCCCACAAGTGGGTGAAACGTTGACTGGCCGGGGACGGTGTTGTAACGGAGTGCGTCGTGTGTCCACGAGGCTGCGGGTACGTCCACGAGGCCGGCGGGTCCGCGGGTATGTCGACGAGGTCGCCGGCGGGGCCGTACGGATACGGCGGGCGAACGCGGGATGATCACCGGTCATACTGGGCGGCGGCGCCCGACCCCGGACGCCCCGGGCCGGGCCCACCCGGCCGTACCGACCCGACCCACGCCCGAAGACCCACACCGGAGGAACCCGATGAGCCCCCACCAGCCGACCAGTCGCCCGGCGGCCGGGGCCCCAGGGGTGCCGTGGAACCGGCAGCGGCTGCGCAGCAACAACGAGTGGCTGCTGCTGGAACTGCTGCGCACCGGCGGCGGCTCCTCGCGCGCCCAGCTGGCCCGGGACACCGGTCTGTCCAAGCCGACGGTGTCGGCCGCGCTGGCCGAACTGGAGCGGGCCGGCCTGGTCCGCGAGGCCGGTCGGCTGGCCCCCGAACGCGGCCGCACGGCCGTGCTGTACGAGGTCGACCCGACGGCCGGGCACGTGCTCGGCGTGGACATCGGCCGGGCCCGGCTGCGGGTGGCGGTGGCGGACCTGGCCGGGACGGTGGTCGCCCGCCGGGACGTGGCCAACCGGGGCCGCTCGGCGAACGCCGTCGCGGACGCGGTGGTCGAGGCCGCGCACGAGGCGATCGCCGAGGCCGGCCTGGCCGCCCCGGACATCGTGCACGCGGTGATCGGCACCCCGGGGGTGTGGGACGAGCGGCTGCGCGGGGTGCGCTACGCCAACAGCCTGCCCGGCTGGGGCAGGCCGGGACTGTTCGACCGGATAGGCGAGGGCCTGGGGACGGGCGTCTCGGTGGCCAACGACGCCAATCTGGCGGCGCTCGGCGAGTACACCCTGGGCGCCGGGCGGGGCAGCCGGATGTTCGCCTACCTGCTGGTCGGCACCGGGCTCGGGCTGGGCGTGGTGAAGGACGGTGAGCTGCTGCTCGGCGCGCACGGCGCGCTGGGCGAGATCGGCCTGGTCCCGCTGCCCGGGCGGGTCGACGAGCCGACCGCGACCATCGAGCAGGAGGCCGCCGCGGACGCCGTGGTGCGTACGGCCCGGGACTTCGGGCTGGACGGGGACTCGGCGGCGCGGCAGCTGACGGCGAAGCAGGTGTTCGAGCGGGCCCGGGCCGGGGAGACGGCGGCGGTCCGGGCGGTGGAGCGGGAGGCCGAGCGGCTCGCCTACGCGGTGGCCGTGCTGTCGGCCGTCCTGGACCCGGACCTGGTGGTGCTGGGCGGCGGGATCGGCAGCAGCGCGGATCTGCTCCTGGAACCGCTGGAGCAGGCCCTGCACCGGCTCGCCCCGATGCGTCCGACGCTCGCGCCGAGCCTGCTGGGGGAGGAGGCGGTGCTCCTCGGCGCGGTCTCCACGGCGCTGGAGACCGCCCGCCCCGTGGTGTTCGAGCGCCGGACCGCAGGGCTGCGCTGAGAGCCGGCCTGGCGCTGATGGCCGGCCTGGGCGCTGACGGCCGGTCGGTGCTGATGGCGGGCGTGTGCGGGTGGGACGGCCGGGGCTCGGGCGGGTCGGCGACGCTCGGTGGTCGGAAGGTCTCGATCTGCCAACGAGTGGGGATTCGGTGGACGGTGCGTGTGCGGTTCCTGCTTGAATCGCACGACTCATCCAAACGGAACGGAGCGTTCTCCACCCATGCCTTCACGGATACCCGGTCGCCGCCGGGCCGGCCTGGCCGGATTCGCCGGACTCGTCCTCACCGTCGGCCTGGCGCTGACCGGTTGCGACCCGTCGGCGGCCGACAGCGCCGCCACGGCCTCGGCCTCGGCCACGCCGACTGCGGCCGCCACCACGGCCGCGGTGACCACTCCGCCGGCGGCGCCCGCGGCGCCGGCCCCGGTCAGCACCCCGCCGGCCGAGCCGGCGCCCGCCGCCCCGGTGGCCACGCCCCCGCCCGCGGCGCCTTCGGCCCAGCCCGGTGCCCACTCGCAGGCGCCCGCCACCAAGGCGCCGCAGCCGAAGGTGACCACCGCCCAGCCGCCGACCGACCCCGAGCCCCCCGCGGCGGCCGGGGCCGGCGCCGGGTGCGAGATCCGCTCGAACGCGGGCAACTGCTACGAGGCCGGGCAGTTCTGCCGCAACGCGGACCTGGGCAAGAGCACCCACGAGGCCGGCGGCCGGGTGATCTACTGCCGGATGGTCAGCGGGAAGCCGCACTGGCAGGCCTGAGGCCCCTCGGCCCCGGGGCGGTCCGCGCTCAGGCGTCGATGACGCCCAGGGTGTCCCAGAACAGGTACTCGTAGCCCTGGAGCAGCAGCCCGTACTCGCGCGCGGTGTCCAGGGTCGGCTCGTCCAGCCGGCCCGGGCCCAGCGCGTCGGCGGCCTGCTGCTCCAGCTCGGGTGCGGGCCGGGCGAAGAAGTCGAAGAACGCGCAGGCCCCGTCGGAGAACCCGTACTGGTGGCGCAGGGCCTGCGCGATGGTGGCGCAGTAGCCGCCCCAGGCGGCGAAGTTGGCGACCAGGGCGACGGCCGTGGCGTCGGGCTCGCCGTTCAGGGCGAGCCAGGCGAGGTAGTGGGGGTAGGCCTGGCAGCCGGGCAGCGGCGGGTGGGACTTTAGTGCGCGGCGGTCGAGGCCGACGGCGGCGCCGAGGTCGGGCAGGGTTCGTAGTGCGGCGCTCTCGCCCTCGGCCATGGTGGCGAACCAGGCGCTGACCGGCCGGTCCGCGCAGCGGCCGGCGAGCAGCAGCAGGCTGCGGCGGTCGGAGCGGATGATCCGGTGCTGCTGGGCGGCGAGTTCGGCCAGTGCCGAGCGCGGCGCGGTGCCGTCGGCGAGCGCGGTGACCAGCGCGGGGGCGGTGTCGCCGGGCGCCAGTTCGGCGCGCAGGGCGTGGATCTGGTCGAGGATCGGGTGGTTCACCGGTGCCTCCGGGGTGCGGTTCGGTCCGGTGCCATTCCTACCGTCCGGCGGTGCCCGTGCGGCGGCGACAGGCCGGGCCCGGGGCAGGGACGCGCTCCCGGCCGGTGCGGTGCGCCCGGGCCGGGAGCCGGTCGAGTGGGCGGCGGTGAGTCGGTGGCGGCGGGTGGGTGGCGGTGGGTGCTCCGGTCCGTCAGGAGTCCGCGCAGGCCTTGCCGATGTCGCCGGCGGCGTCGGTGATCGGCTTGAAGTCGGGCTGCTTGCCCTTGGAGACCCGGTCGATGGCGTCGTTGACGGCCTTGGAGAGCCGGTCGGCGGCCGCGTCGGCCTTGCCCCCGTTGTCCTGGCGGATCTTCTTCGCATCGTCGGCGACCTTCTTCAGGGCCTCGACGGTGTGGGTGCGACGGCTGTCGTCGGTGATCTGCCCGACGTTGACCGCCGAATCCGCGAGGTCCTGGACGTCGCCGGTGAGGCTGATCGCCCGCTTTCCGCAGTCCAGGGCCTGGTCGGCGTCGCACGCGGTGAACAGCGGGGCCGCGAGGAGCAGCGCGAGCGTGGTGGCGGCCAGGCGGTACGGCTTCCTTGTCATGTCTGTATCCCTCCCACCGGGTCAACGCCGGTATGCCGTGCGGCGGTTCCGGGTGGCTGTGTGAACTGTTGGGAAAGTCCTTGCTCTCGGGGGAGGTGGTGCCCCGTCGGTTGGTCCGGACAGGGCAGGACAGGGCAGGACAGGGCAGGACAGGACAGGACGGGCTGGGCCGGGTGCCGGGTGTTCACCCCGGGGAGGCGTCCGTGGGGTGAACACCCGGGCTGGTGCTACCGGTCGGCGGAGTCGGACAGGTCACGCACCAGGCCGGCGATGGTCGGGGCGGCCACCGCGTGCGCGTCGGCCGCCCGCAGCACGGCGCCGCCGATGGCGTCCAGTTCGGTCGGTCGGCCTGCCTCCACGTCGCGCTGCATCGAGGACTTCATCGCCTCGGGGAGGCGGTCGAAGGAGGCGAGCAGGGTCTGCGCGTCCGCCGGCGCGCCGACCGCCCGGGTGACGGCCGCGATCTCGTCCAGCACGGCGAGGAGTTCGGCCCGGTGCTCGGTGCGCACGGTGCCGATCCCGCTCGCGTGGCGGGTGGTGAGCAGGGCGAACGGGGCGAGGAAGGAGAGCTTGCTCCACAGCATCGCCGTCTCGTCCTCGCGCAGCGCGACGTCCAGCCCGCTGTGCCGCAGCTGCTCGGCGAACTCGGCCACGGGGGAGTCGGGTTCGGCGGTCGCGCCGAGCTCGACGGTGGCGAACGGGCTGGTGTGCTCGATCCGCCCGGGCGCCGTCCGGGTGGCCTCGACCCGGATGGTGCCGGCCACCACCCGTCCGGCCGGGTAGCGCTCGCGCAGCAGCGCCATGTGGTCCAGGCCGTTGAGCAGCGGCACCATGATCCCGGTGCCGAGCACCTGCGCGGGCATCCGGTCGAGCGCGGCGGCCAGCGCCGTCTCCTTGACCGTCACGAAGGCCGCGTCGACCGGCTCGCGCAGCTCGGTCGCGGCCTCCACCCGGGCGGTGAACTCGCCGAACCGGGCGCTGCGGACGTGCAGTCCGTCCCGCTCGATGGCGGCTGCGGTCTGCTCGCCGGCCAGGCAGACGACCCGGTGGCCGTCGCGGGCGAGCAGCCCGCCGATCAGTCCGCCGACGCCGCCCGGTCCGAGGACGGCGACGGTCAGGGGGGTGGTGGTCATGGTGGCTCCCGTGGATGGGTGGGTGGGGTGGCGTGGGTGGATGGGGGTGGCGGAGGCCGGGCGCGGCTACGGGGCCTCCCAGAAGAACCGTCCCTCCAGACCGTCCGGGCTGAGGAAGCCGAAGCCGTCGCCGTAACCGAAGTTGAGGAAGTACGGGGCGCCCTCGTCCGGGGCGTCCGAGAGGGAGAAGAGGTACCGCCAGGGCGCCGCGACCCGGGCCCGGCCGGCCGGGTAGGACGGGTCCCCGCCGAGGTGGTCGTGCACGTGGTCGCCGTCCGGGAAGGGGACCTCGGGGCCCTCGTGGCGCAGGTAGCGCTGGAAGTCGGCCCGTCGGTCCATCGCCCGGTCGACGCCGTCCGGCAGCGGCACCACGTCCAGGTGGTACTCGACCGGGGTCCGTTCGCCGTCGGGTTCGCAGCGCCAGAGCGTACGGCCCCGGGTGTCGGGCGGCCCGATCACCGCGAACGGCGGTATGCGCCCGCCGGGTTGGACCAGCAGCAGGCCGTCGCCCCGCTCCGGGTCGAGGCCGCCCATGAGCTCGTCCGCCTCCTCCAGGAAGAGGTACGCCAGCCGGCTCGGCTCGCCCGGGACGGGGAACTGCCCGATGAACACCAGGGGTTCACCGGTGGTGGGGGAGAGCGGCCAGGTGGGCTCGGCCAACCAGCAGGGCTCGCCGCCGAGTTTGGGGACGGGTGCGGTGATCGGCCGCTCGGCCGGGCGCGGGGACAGCTGCCTGCGGGGGAGGAAGGCGGCGTCGTGCGGACCGGTGGCGGTACCGGTCGGGTGGGGGATCATTCGGCGGCCTCGGCGGGGGCATGGTGCCCGGTGGGGGCGTCGTGTTCTGCGGGTGCTTCGTGCCCGGTGGGTGAGCCCTGCCCGGTGGGTGCGTCCTGCTCGGCGGGGGCGGACAGGGAGGCGTAGTCGAAGGCGAACGGCTTCTCGCGGCGCGGCTTGCGGCCCGGGGCGGGTGGTAGGCGCCGGGGGCCGGGCGCCCGGTGGAGGAAGAGCGCTCCATGGCGGAGGTTGCCGCCGCCGGGATCGGGCACCGGGAGGCCCTCGGCGCGCAGCGCCTCGACCAGCTCGTGCGCCGGCCGGCCCAGCAGGTCGATCCCGTGGTAGCCGACCGGGCAGGCGGGGCGGTCGTCGCTCGGGTTCCGGCCGACCGAGACGGAGTGGAGGCGGTCGTGGTCGTCGGCGCCGAGGGTGACGCTCACCCCGGGCAGCTCGAAGGCCAGCGCCCAGGAGCAGCCGCAGACGAAGGTGCTCCGCACCCCGTCGGGCAGCAGGCCGGCGTGCGGGGCCAGCAGTGCGCGCACCTCCGCCTCGGTGAGGCCGAAGCGGAGCTCGGGCAGCGGGGCGGGCAGGCCGACGCCGCGACCGGGCAGCAGGTCGATGGTCACCTGATCATGATCGCCCGTCGGGCGGACGGTGGAGGAGCCGGGGGTGGAAGAGCCGGGGGGTGGAAGCGGCGGGCACGGGAAAGCCGAGCCTTCCGGGGGCGGCATGACCAGGGTGCGGACGGGGACGGCTGTGCGGCGAGGGGGAGCGCGCGGATGACGGCGGACGAACGACTGACGGCGGACGAACAACTGGCGGCGGACGCACGCCTCGTGGCGGCGGTCCGGGCACGGGATGTCGACGCGGTGTGGGAGGCGCTCTGCGCCGGTGCGGACCCGGACGCCCGCACCGCGGACGGGCTGCCCCTGCTGTGGGCGGCTGTGGACGGCATCGACCACGAGGTCGCCGCCGTCCTGGTCAAGCACGGCGCCGACCCGGACCGTCCGCTGCCCGACGGGACGACCCCGTTGCTGCGCGCCGTGGACCTCGGCTCCCCGGCGCTGGTCGGGGCGGTCCTCGGCAAGGACCCGGCGCTGCGGCTGCCCGCCGCGGCCCGTGCACGGCTGCTCGCGCTGGCCAGGTCCTGGTACGAGACCGGTGCGGAGGAGGAACTGCGGCGACGGACCGGGGCCGGCGGGCCGGCGGAGCGGGTGCCGGTGAGGGAGGACCACGCGGACGTCGAACAGGTCTCCCTCGGCGGGCTGACCGTCCGTGCCGGACACGGGGCCGTGCCGACCGAACTGGAGTGGAGGTTCCGCGTCCTCACCCCCGTCGACGAACTGGTGGCCCGGGCCGTCCGGCACCGGGACGGGCTCCACGTCGGGCGGTCCGCCTGCCTGTTCGTGCTCGGGGAACGCCGCAGCCGGCAGGCCTGGTCGGCGCTGATGGCCCACCACCGGCACCCGGACCCCGCGCACCGCCGCTTCGTCGCCGGCTTCCTGCTCGACGCCCCGTTCCTGCGGCAGGGCGGACCGGTCGAGTACGAGGGGGAGGAGACGGAGCTGATCGCCGCCCGGACGTCGACCGAACCGGACGACGAGGTGCTCGCCACGCTCCTCGGAGCCCTGGACGGCCGGGAGCACCCCGACGCGGAGGCCATCGGACTGCGCCACGCCGGACACCCCGATCCCCGGGTGCGCCGCACGGTGCCGAACCTCCTCGGCGCCCCGCTGACCGGGGCGGGGCACGACTGCGTCCTCCGGCTGACCCGGGACCCGGACGCATCGGTCCGGTCCGCCGCGGCCAGATCGCTCGGCGACGCACGGCGCACCCCGGAGACCAGGGCCGCGCTGCTCGCCCTGACCGGGGACGAGTCGCCGGACGTCCAGGGCACCGCCGTCTGCGTCCTCGCCGGCTCCGCGGACCGGACGCCCGAGCTCGCCGACGCCCTGGCCGCACTGCTGGGCGCGGACGACCGGCAGGTGCGCCTGGAGGCCGGGTACGGACTCGCCCTGCGGGACGCCCCGTGCACGGCGGCCGCGGTCGGACTGCTGGGGCCGCTGACCGGGCCCGAGTTCGAGCACGACCACCGGGTGAGCACGCTCCGGGGGTGGGCCCGGCGGCGTCGCGATGTCTCCCGCGATGTCTCCCGCGATGTCTCCCGCGATGTCTCCGAGGGGGTGTAGCACCACCTGTGGGGTTCGGTTTCCCGAACCCCGGATTCGGGTGCCAGCACAATCGATCTCCCGGCCCCGGACGCCCACGATGGAGGGCATGAACGGGATGACGACAGCCGCCGCCACGGTGGCGTACGACGGAGTGACGGGCTCCGCCCTGAGCGCGGCCGGGCTGCACCGGGAGTACGGGCGCGGCGCGGCGGCGGTACGGGCGCTGCGCGGGGTCTCGGTGGCCTTCGCACCGGGGACGTTCACGGCGGTGATGGGGCCGTCGGGCTCCGGCAAGACCACCCTGCTGCACTGCCTGGCCGGCATGGACCGCCCCACCAGGGGCACCGTGCGGTGGGGCGACACCGAGGTGTCCGGGCTGCCCGAGCGGCGGCTGGCGGAGCTGCGCCGCACCCGGGTGGGGTTCGTGTTCCAGGCCTTCAACCTGATGTCCGCGATGACGGTCGCGCAGAACGTCGAACTGCCGGGGCGGCTGGCCGGGCGGCCGCCGGAGCGGGCCCGGGTGCGCGAGGCGCTGGCCCGGGTCGGGCTGGCCGGGCGCGAGCGGCAGCGGCCCGGGCAGCTGTCGGGCGGTCAGCAGCAGCGGGTGGCGATCGCCAGGGCGTTGGTCTCCCGGCCGGAGGTGCTGTTCGCCGACGAGCCGACCGGCGCGCTGGACCGTGCCACCGGGCAGGAGGTCCTGGCCCTGCTGCGCGCGGGCGTCGACGCCGACGGGCAGACGTGTGTGATGGTCACCCACGACCCGGTCGCCGCCGGGTACGCGGACCGGGTGCTGCTGCTGGCCGACGGCCTGCTGGTGGACGAGCTGGCCAGGCCGACGGCCGCACAGGTCGGCGAGCGGCTGAGCCGGTTGGGAGGGTGAGCGCGATGAACGGTCCCGTACTGAGTCTCTCGGCGGGGCAGATCCGTCGCCGCCCGGCCTCCTTCGCCGGGCTGGGGACGGCGCTGTTCCTGGCGGTGGCGGCGGTGACGCTGTTCGGTTCGCTGGTCGCCGCACAGGTCACGGCGCCGGACGCGGCGAAGCGGGCGGCGGTCCCCGGGCCGGGGCTGGTGCTGATCGCCGGGGCGTTCGGCGAGATCGCCGTCCTGGTCGCGCTGTTCGTCGTCGTCAACGCGCTCGGCTTCACCCTGCGCCAGCAGCACCGCGACCTCGCGCTGCTGCGCACCGTCGCGGCGACACCCCGTCAGGTGCGCAGGGTGGTCCGCGTGCAGGTGGCGGTGACGGTCCTGCTGGTGGCCGCGCCCGGCGGCCTGGTGGGATTCCTCGCCGCCCGGGCGTTCCTCGCCGCACTCCAGGAGCGCGGCATGGCCGCACCAGGGCTGCGGATACCCGGGGCGCCGGTGCCGGCGCTGATCGGGATCGGGGTGGCGCTGCTGGTCGGCCTGGCGGCCACCGCTGTGGCGGCCCGACGGATCACCGGGCCGGCCCCGGCCGTCGCGCTGGGCGAGGGCGGGGGCGGGCCACGGCGGACGGGACTGCCGCGGCTGCTCGCCGGGGTGGCGGTGCTCGCGGGCGGTGGGCTGCTGCTGCGACTGGCGGCGAGCCGACCGGCCGGAGAGCTGGACAAGGCGGGGCAGGCCTCGCTGCTCGGCTCGCTGGTGCTGCTGGTCGCGGTCGGACTGCTGGCGCCGGTCGCGGCGCGGGGCCTGGCAGCCGTGCTCGGCGCCCCGGTGCGGGTGCTGGCGCCCAGGGCAGGCTGGCTGGCGGACGCCAACCTGCGCGGCTACGCGGCCCGGCTCTCCTCGGCGGTGGTGCCGGTCGCGCTGCTGGTCGGGCTCTCCGGCACCATGCTGGTGCTCACCAGCACGGCCGAGCACGTCGCCCGGGAGACGGGTGCCGCGACCAGCGTCACCAAGGCGAGCGACATCTGGCTGCGTGAGATGGAACTCGGGCTGCTGGTCTGCTTCGCGGCGGTCTCCACGGTCAACACCCTGGTGGCGCTCACCGCCGACCGGCGCCGTGAGTTCGCGCTGCTGCGCCTGGTCGGGGCGACGAGGCGGCAGCTGCTGCGGATGCTCTCCGTGGAGGCGGTCCTGACCACGGCGATCGGTGTGCTGCTGGGGGCGGCGGTGGCGGCCGCGGCCTCGGGGGCGTTCAGCCTGGCGGTGACGGGCTCGGTGGCGCCGGTCGTGCCGGGAGCGGCGTGCGCCCGGGTGGTGCTGGGGGCGGCGGTGCTCACGGTTCCGGGGATCGTCGGCACGGGGCTGTGGGCGGTCGGCGGCTCGGCGGTGGAGGCGACGGGCGGGGAACGAGGGTGAGGCGGGGGAGGTAGCAGGCGGCGTCGACGGCGGGCCGCGCACGGTGGGCCGGGGCGGTGGGCCGGGGCAGTGGGCCGGGCACGGTGTCGGTGGACCGGCTGTCCGGTGGGTCGTGAGCGAGGAAGGGCAGGTGAGTGGGTGGTTCCCGTGGTTCCTGGTGGATGCTGGGGGCCGGTCGGCGGGTGAGTGGTGAGGTGGATGGTGGCTGAGCGGCAGCGGCAGCGGTACGGGTCGGTGCGCGGCGGTGAACTGGCCTTCGCGGTGCTCGGGTTGCCGCTCGGGGTGCTCGGCGGGGTGTACGCGGTCGCCGTCCTCTACGCCGGTGCGCTGCTCTCGCTCACCGTGCTGGGCCTGCCCTTCGTGGTCGCCGCGCTGCTCGGGGCGACGCGGCTCGGCGGGCTGCACCGGTGGCTGGTCGGGCGGCTGCTCGGGGAGGTAGTGCCCGCACCGCCGCCGCTGCCGCGTCCGTCCGGGGCGTTCGCCCGGGGCCGGGCGGTGCTGACCGATCCGGCGGCCTGGCGGACTCTGCTCTACCTGTTCCTGCGGCTGCCGCTGGGCGTGCTCGGCTTCCTCGCCGTGGTCGGACTGCCGCTCGGCAGCGTCTGGCTGGTGGGCTTCCCGCTCTGGGCGCGGATGATGGAGCCGGGCCCGAGGTCGATCGGTCTACTGGACCTCAGCGCGATCCCGGCCGGCCTCGCGGTGCTGGCCGTCGTCCCCGCCGTGGTGCGAACGCTCGCCGGGGCGGACCGTACGCTGGCCCGCACCCTGCTCGGGCCGGTGCGCTCGCAGCAGCGGGTGCGTCAGCTGGAGGAGGCCCGGGCCACCCTGCTGGCCGACAGCACCGATCGGCTGCGCCGCCTGGAACGCGACCTGCACGACGGCACCCAGGCGCAACTGGTCGCGCTCGCCATCACACTGTCCCTGGCCGACGACGCGCTGGGGGAGGGCCCGGTGGGCGAGACTACGGTGGGCCGGGCCGCGGTGGGTGAGGGGGCGGCGGGCCGGGCCGGCCCCGTGAGGAGCGGCCCGCTCGGCGCGGCCGGGCCCGACCTCGGGCGGCTGCGCACCCTGGTCGACCGGGCTCGCGGGCAGACCGACGACACCATCACCGGCCTGCGCCGGCTGACCCGGGGCATCCACCCGGTGGCGCTGGACGGCGGACTGGCCGAGGCTCTGCCGGGGCTGACCGCCACCTCGCCGGTGCCGGTCGACGTCCGGTTGGACCTGCGGGAGCGTCCCGAGGAGGTGATCGAGCGGGCCGTCTACTTCTGCGTGGCCGAGTTGCTGACCAACGTGGCCAAGCACAGCGGCGCGCGGTCGGCGGAGCTGAGCGTGACGGCGGCCGACGGGAGGGTCCGGCTGACCGTGCGCGACGACGGGCACGGCGGGGCCGCGATCGGGACGGGCACCGGGCTGGCCGGCTTGGCCGAGCGGCTCGCGGCCGTGGACGGAACGCTGCGGGTGGACAGCCCGGCCGGCGGGCCGACGGTGGTCAGCGCCGAACTGCCCGGCCGGCTCTGACGGGCGGTCACGGGCCCGAGCCCTCGGGGCCGCGTCCGATTCAGGCGCCGCTCTCCGCGAGGTAGGCGAGCACGGCCTTGACCCGCCGGTTGTCCGCGTCGGTCGCGGGCAGCTCGAACTTGCCGAACACGGCGGCGACGTGTTTCTCCACCGCCCGCTCCGAGACCACCAGCAGCGTGGCGATGGAGCGGTTGGAGTGCCCCTGCGCCATCAACTCCAGCACCTCCCGCTCGCGCGGGGTGAGCGCGTCCACCCGGCTGCGCCGCCCGCCGTGCATCAGGCCGTCGACGATCTCCGGGTCGAGGGCCGTGCCGCCCGCGGCGACCCGGTGCAGGGCGTCCACGAACTCGGAGGTGCGGGCCACGCGTTCCTTGAGCAGGTAGCCGATGCCGGCGGCGCCGTCGGCCAGCAGCCGGGCCGCCCAGGCGGTCTCGACGTGCTGGGAGAAGACCAGGATGCCGACCTCGGGCAGCGCGGCCCGGATCTCGACCGCGGCCCGGATGCCCTCGTCGGTGTGGGTGGGCGGCATCCGGACGTCCACCACGGCCACGTCGGGCCGGTGCCCGGTGACGGCGGCGATCAGCTCGGGCGCCGTCCCTGCGGTGGCGACCACGGCGCACCCCCGGGCGGTGAGGAGTTCGACCATGCCGTCCCGGAGGATCACCGAGTCCTCGGCGAGGACGACGCGGAGCTGCTTGTCGATCATGCCGTCATTATCCGGTCCGGGGCTCCGGGCGGTCTGGGCGGCCCGGGTTTCGGGCGGTCCGGGGCTCCGGGAAATCCTTCAGTTCAGACTGGACAGTCCAGACTGATGAAATTACCGTGGAGCCGTGACCGAGAAGCGAACCGCCCGCGCCGCCACCGCGGCCCGCAACGCCCCGCCCGGGCCCGCCGGGCCTGCCGAGTCCGCTGAGTTCACGGGATCCGCCGAGTCCGCCGAGTCCGCGGAGGCCGCCCGGGCCGGCGCCTCCGTGGTTCCCGACACGGCGGCGTCGGCCGCCCGTGAGCTGCGCGCCGTGTTCAGCCGGTTGCGCCGCACCCTCCGGGAGACCGGTGGCTCCAGTGACCTGACCCCCTCCCAGACCGCCGTGCTCAGTCGGCTGATCGGTGACGGTCCGGCCTCCGCCAGTGCGCTGGCCGCCGCCGAGCGGGTCCGTCCGCAGTCGATGGCCGCCACCCTCGCCGCGCTCGAACAGCACGGACTGGTCGGACGGCGCCCCGACCCCGAGGACGGGCGCCGTCAGTTGGTCAGCCTCACCGAGGCGGGCCTGGCGTATGTTGCGGACAGCCGCCAGGCCCGCCAGGAGTGGCTGACCCTGGCCATGGCGGAGCACTACACCGAGGCCGAGCGTGCCACCATGCTGGAGGCGCTGGCCCTGATGGACCGGTTGAACCGGCGATGACCGGCCCGGCCGCTCTGCTGGCCCGGCTCCTTCCCCGCCGTCAGCAGCCCGCTCCGGACGGTGGGTTCGACCGCCGACTGATCGCACCGATGGTGCTCGGCTCGGTGCTCAACCCGATCAACTCGTCGATGATCGCGGTGGCCCTGGTGCCCGTGGGCGCCGCCTTCGGTGCGCCGCCCGCCGAGACCGCCTGGCTGGTCACCGCGCTCTACCTGGCCACCGCCGTCGGTCAGCCGGTGATCGGGCGGCTGGTGGACACCCACGGCCCGCGCCGGCTCTACCTCGCCGGGACGGCGCTGGTCGGCCTCGCCGGGCTGCTCGGCGCGCTCGCCCCGTCGCTCGGGCTGCTGATCGCCGCCCGGGTGCTGCTCGGGCTGGGCACCTCCGCGGCCTACCCCGCCGCGATGCACCTGACCCGCGGCGAGGCCGAGCGGACCGGGCGGTCCAGCCCCACCGGGCTGCTGACGGTCCTGGCCGTCGCCAACCAGACCGTCGCGGTGGTCGGCCCCACACTCGGCGGGCTGTTGATCGGCGCGGGCGGCTGGCGGACGGTCTTCGCCGTCAACGTCCCGCTGTCGCTGGCCTGTCTGGCGCTCGGCGCCGCCCGGCTGCCCGTCACCGAGCGCCACCCCGACGGCGGCGACGGCTCCCGTCCCGCCCGTGCCGCCCGTGCCGACCGTCATGATCGCCCCGACGGCTCCGACCGCCCGGAGCGCCTCGACCACGCCGGGATCGCACTGTTCGCCGTCCTCCTGCTCGCCCTGATGCTGTTCCTGATGAAGCCCGACCCGGCGCGCTGGTACCTGCCGGCGCTCGCCGTCCTGGCCGCCGTCGCCTTCACCGTCCGCGAGCGGCGGGCCCGTACCCCCTTCATCGACCTGCGGGCGCTCGCCGCCAACCGCCCGCTGATCGCCACCTACCTGCGCCAGGTCCTCGGCTACACCGCCGTCTACGCCTTCCTCTACGGCTACACCCAGTGGCTGGAGGAGGGGCGCGGCCTGTCGGCCGCCAACGCCGGACTGGTGCTGCTGCCGCTCTCGCTGACCGCGCTCACGGCCGCCGGCCTCAGCGGCCGCAGCCCGGGCGTGCGC
The DNA here is from genome assembly GCF_043201735.1 of Kitasatospora sp. NPDC048286. Taxonomy (NCBI): domain Bacteria; kingdom Bacillati; phylum Actinomycetota; class Actinomycetes; order Kitasatosporales; family Streptomycetaceae; genus Kitasatospora; species Kitasatospora sp. NPDC048286. Next base: position 8,209 of record NZ_JBICZE010000009.1, on the reverse strand, counting down.
GGCAAGCTGCTGGTCGGTTCCGCCTGCCAAATCGCCTCCTGCACCGCCCTGTTGCTGGTGCACGCGAGCAGCCCGGGCGCCCTGCTGATCGCGGTCGGGGTACTGGCTGGAGTCTCCCAGGGGCTGATCGGGCTCGGCACCCAGACCGCTCTCTACCACCAGGCCGACCCGGCCGCCATCGCCTCGGCGGCCGGGCTGCTGCGCACCTTCATGTACCTCGGGGCCATGGCGGCCTCGGCCGCGAACGCCGCCTTCTTCCCGCACGGCGCCACCACGGGCGGGCTGCACCACCTCGCGCTGTTCATGCTCGGCGGAGCGGCTCTGCTCCTTCTCCTCACGGTGCCGGACCGTTCCCTCGGCCGATTGGGAAAGCCGCCGACGGAACAGTGACGACGGCCCGGCTGGCTCTGGTCACGAGGCCTGACGGCAGATGTACACCAACTCGGGAGGTGCCTCGCCCGGGCCGTGGTCGATGTTCATGAGAACGGGTTCTGGTCCGGCTCCTGTGGAGCGGTGATGCTCCGTAAATTCTCGGGACCGGCCGATCCTGCCTTCCGCCTCCCCTTCGGGCCCCTACGATGGCCGACCCGGCACACCACACCGGCATGAGGAGCGGAACATCATGAGTCGCGAACCAGAGCCAGCCGTCCTCTACCCGGAGGTGGCCGCCCACGGCAGCCTCGCCGCAGCGCTCCAAGCCGAAGCCGCGGCCCAAGGCATGTCCCTTCCCCTGGCCGTCACCCCGTCCGATCCACTGCGCCATGCCACGATCACCAGTGTCGTCCCGCATCGCCACTCGTCCTACGTCACGGCGCGGCATTACGAGCGAAACTGGACCTTCTGGGGCTCGTCCAACGACCGGCTCGTGATCTGCGCCAGCACCAAGGACCTGCGCGACCTTTCCCAGGTGATCCACGGCTGGGCAGAGGGGGCCAGCCTCGACGAGATCGGGCAGGCCGCGACCTTCGACCTCCTGACGGGACGTTTCGAGGTCCCCGACCACAACCCTGCCGACGTCATCGCCTCAGAGTGGCAGTGGCTGCTCAAGGACGCCGATCACGCGGACTGGCCGCAGTACCAGGCGCTCATCGAGTCCGCCTACGCCGAACCGAAGCTCCGCAGGCTTTACCCCTACACCAACCACTGGGCACTGGGTTTCGCCGAGAAGCCTGACACCCCGTACTCCACCCCGTCCTTCGTTTCGATCGGGTCACCCCAGGGAGCTGGCGACTACGCCATCAGAGAGTGGTGGAACGGCCCCGTCCTGCACCACGTCGCCACAGCCGCCGAAGCGATCACCCTCGCCGTCGACCGGATCCCCGCCGATCTGCTTCAGACACCTTCTGAGTACCCTGCACAAGACTTCTGAAAGCGACACCAGTGGCCAAGAGGTGGTCAGGACGCCAGCAGGACTCGCTTCCGCAACAGGCCGAAGCCGGCCCGGCCATACATCTGGCGCTTGATCATTTTGATCCAATTGACGTGGCCTTCGACGACGCCCGAGCTCCACGGCAGTGTCAGGCCGGCAGTGACGGCGGCGAGATCGCGTTCGAGGTCGTTGACGAAAGCGTGGAGGCTAGGCAGGTCGTCGGCGCGGACCGCCTTGATCCACTGTGGGAGCTGGTCGCCTTGGAGCTGGGTCAGCATCTGCCGGAACGCGCGGACGTACCCGGTGAGGGCATCCAGTTCGGGGCAGCCTGCGAGGACGGCTTTGAGCTTCAGGCGCTCGCTCTCCGGCAGGGTGTTGGGGTGAGTCAGGATCCAGCCGGTGACCGTGCGCGGGGACGGCGGGCGGGCAGCCGGCTCAGTCGGGGATGTGCGGAGCGGCTGTAGGTAGGCGCGGACGGCTCCGTATCCGCCTGTGTAGTCGTGTGTCTTGATCTCTTCCCAGAGGGTCCAGGCGTTCGTGCAGCCTTCGGTCCATCGTTCGTGCAGGTGGGCCTTGAAGTCGTCGAGCTTGGTCCTGCGGTTCTGCCACTGTCCCTGGAACAGGTCTTCCGGCCTCGGGGCGTCGGCCAGCCGTTGGACGGTGCGATAGGTCATGCCGAGCTGTCGCTGGATGGAGCGTCGGCTGTGGCCGGCGGCCAGTAACGCGTGGACGGTGGCGTGCTTGGCGCGGGTGCGGTCGGCGAACCGGTGCCCGGTGGGCCATGGCGACCCGCTCTCGGCCGATGCCGGCGCCTTCTCCGGCACCGACTCTGCGAAGGTTGCGCGGAGGCACGGGCGGTGGCGGGAGACGCACCGTTCGGCCGCTTCGCGGAGGTTGCGCCAGAGGTGGAACCGGTCTGCGACCTGGACCGCGGTGGGTGCCCCGATCCTGGCGTCTTCGGCGAAGAACGGGGCACGGCCGCGGCAGACGACCTCGATCCCCGGGCGCTCGGCCAGCCAGGCCGCAACAGTGCCTGCCTCGCGATCCGGCAGTAGATCCACCGGCCTGCGGTCTCGACGTCGACCAGCACCGTCCCGCAGACACGGCCCTTGAGCATCGCGTACTCGTCGACGCCGACCACCCGCGGGACCTGTGGCTGGGGTTCGGGGAGGGCGTCGACCAGCCGCAGGATCGTGTTCCGGCTGGCCCTCGCGCCGACGACGTCGGCCAGCCGGGCACCGGCGCGACCGGCCAGGGCGAGGCCGACTTCGGCCAGCACCGATCGCAGTCGTTCGGTCCGTTGACTGTACCGCCGGGTCAGGCCCGCGATCTGTTCGACGAATGTCCGACGCCCGCAGGAGACGTCTTCGCACGTGAAGTGCCGGACACGAAGTCCCAGCACCACCTGCCGTCCCGCCACGGGGAGGTCAGCGGGAAACCGCTGGTAAGAGCCGTGCAACCGCCCCGACCAGCTCCCGCAGCCCGGGCACCGAGCCCCAGCTGTCCGGCATCTGACACCGACTCGGATCACCTTGTCATCGTCCTGGACCGACTCCACCCTGATCCCCGGATCAGCCAGGAAGAGCAGCTCTTCCAATCCGAGCAGTACCTCGCGCACAGCCCAGAGCCCATCAGCCCGGAAGCGGTCGGCACCGGCAGGTTCCGGACGAATTCACAAGGCTTACCAGCAAAACCAACAGTCACAGGGAGTAGGCGCACCAAAGGAGTTGGCTCTGTCGCTGATTGAGGGGTGCGTGCCGACCGTGATCGGGTGGTGGGCATGACCTGGGCGTGATGGATGCGGTGCGTGTGGCGGACCTTCTCTTTCCGGGGATCGGTGTGGAGGTCGAGGAGGTGGTTCTTGGGGATGGCGAGGTTCGTCTCGCCGTGCGGTCGGTGGCGGCGGCGGCCGTCTGCCCGGGGTGCGGGCGGAGGTCGTCGCGGCTGCACTGCCGTGCAACGCTCACCGTCGGGGCCACCCCCGCGCGGGCGGGGCCGACGTCGACACCGTGCCGCGCCGCCCCGACCCACACCCCCGACGAGGTCACCGCCCACCTGCGCGCCGCCGCCCCCACGGGGTGGGGCTGCCGGCCGGCCCGGCTCGTATCGGCCCGACACCTCGACGGAACGGTCCGCTGGTACGAGGAGGACGGCGTCCTGGTGCACGCCGACGCCTGGCTGCTGCCCGCGATCGGGGCCACCGCCCTCGCCTCCGGCCGGCGCCGCTACGTCGTCACCCACCTACCGCGTTGTTCACCAGGATGTCGACCCGGCCGCCCAGGTCCACGGCCTGCTGCGCGAGCCGCCGCACCGCCTGCGCCTCGCGCAGGTCGGCGGCGACGAAGTCGGCCTTGCCGCCGCGGGAGCCGTCGCGGCCGGCCACCAGGACGTGCGCTCCGCGCCGGGCCAGCAGCACCGCGGTGGCGGCGCCGACGCCGCTGGTTGCTCCGGTCACCAGGGCCACGCGGCCGGTCAGATCGAACGGGTTCATGACGTCGTTCTCCGTGTCGGGTCGTGAGGGGCGCGGTTGTGCGGCGGATGATGCCGCGACCGCCCGCCGCGTGGTGGGTCGCGTCGCGGCAGGGCGGCCGACGATCACCCGGACGGACGGTCACGCGGGCAGACGGTCACGCGGACGGACGGTCACGCGGACAGCTCGACGGGAAGGTGCCGGGGTCCGCGCAGCACGGCGCTGTACCGGTAGGGCGGCGGGTCCTCCAGGAGGGTCGCGGTGCCGAGGAGCGGGAGCAGCGCGCCCAGGGCGATCTGGGCCTCGATCCGGGCGAGGGGCGCGCCGTAGCAGATGTGGACGCCGCTGCCGAAGCCGAGGTGCTGGTTGTCCGTGCGGGTGAGGTCGAACCGGTCGGGGTCGCGGAAGCGCTTCGGGTCGCGGTTGCCCGAGGCGAGCGCGAGGACCACCGGGACGCCTTGGGGAATGGTGGTGCCGGCGACCTCCAGGTCGGCCAGCGGGGTGCGCTGCGGCAACAGGTGGACCGGGGGCTCGTAGCGCAGCAGTTCCTCCACCGCGGACGGCAGCAGGGCGGGTTCGCGGCGCAGCAGGTCCAGTTGGTCGGGGTGGCGCAGCAGGGTGAGGACCCCGTTGGTGATCAGGTTGACGGTGGTCTCGTGTCCGGCGATGAGGAGGAGTACGGCGGTGCCCTCCAGCTCGTCGCGGGTGAGTGCGGCCGGGTCCGGGTCGTTGACGAAGGCGGAGAGCAGGTCGTCGCCGGGCCGGCCGCGACGCTGCTCGGCGAGGTCCATCAGGTACCGTCCCATCTCCTCGCGGGCCTGTTCGGCGGCTCGTCCCCGCTCCTTGTCGGCCGCGCCCGGGGTGAGGTCGATGCCCTCGATGATCGCGGTCGTCCATGCGTGGAAGACCGGTTCGTCCTCGCGCGGGACGCCGAGCAGTCGGCAGATGACGGTGACGGGCAGCGGGTAGGCGAGGTCGTCGACGATGTCGATCCGGGTACGGCCGTGGAGCGCGGTGATCAGCTGCTCGGTGATCTCGGTGATCTCGCCGCGCATCCCGTCGACGCGGCCGGGGCTGTGCGGGGGGCCGAAGGGCCGGGTCGCCAGGGCACGCAGCCGGTGGTGTTCGGGATCGTCGAACTGGATGAAGGAGGGCTGCCGCAGTGGGGGCGTGGCGAACTCTGGGGAGCGGTTGCGGCGGTCGGAGCTGAGCCGTGGGTCGTGGAGCAGGGCGGTGATGTCGTAGTACCCGCCGACCAGGTAGCTGCCGTCGGTCTGACGCGCGACTCCCACCTCGCGCAGTTCCGCGTACAGCGGGTAGGGGTCGGGGCGGTTGGCGTAGTCGTTGATCCGTGCCAGCAGGGTGTCGACGGCCATACGGGGCTCCTCGCGGTGGGGAAGGACAGGACGGTCAGCCGCCGGGCCGCACCACGGTCAGGCGGCGGTCCGGCAGGTGCCCGGTGAGTGCGACGGTGGGGCCGTGCGACAGCACCTTCGGGTTTGGTACGTCGGAGGGGAGCGGGAACTCGGTCACCAGCGGGTGGCCGTCGGCCGCTCCGGGGGCGGGCGGGAACGGGGCGGCGGTCTCGATCAGGCGCTGGTAGTGCTCCAGCCACTTGGCCATGTTGATGGTGACGGCGGCGGTGATCCGTCCCCGGTAGCCGTAGACCGCCACCAGGCGGCGTGCGGTGAGCGATCCCTGGGCGATGACCACCTGGTCGGAGAAGGTGGGGACGCCCACGGACTTGATGTTGAACCCGAACTGGCTCGACCAGAAGACCGGGACGGCGAGGTGCGGGCGGCGCAGTGGTTCCGGACTGACCATGTTGTGGGCCGCGACCTCGGCCTGCGCGACCGCGTTGCCCCAGTGCTCCAGCGAGAGCATCTGGTACTCGAAGAGCGGGTGCGGAAAGCGGGAGACGTCGCCGGCCACGAAGACGTTGTCGGTGACGATCCCGTACATGGTGAAGGCGCGGCATCCCGCGTCGCAGGCGACCCCCTGCGGGCCGGCCGCCAGCCCGGCGTCCGCGAGCCACTCGACGTTGCGGACCGCGCCCATGGCGACCACGCACACGTCCGCGTCGACGCGGCTGCCGTCGGACAGGTCCGCGCCGGTGAAGCGGCCGTCGCCGCGCAGTCTGGTGACGGTGACACCGCAGCGCAGGTCCACCCCGTGGGCCCGCTGCATGCCGGCCGCCAGCTTGGACAAGGTGCCGCCGAGCGCGCCGACCAGCGGCGCGGGACCGCGTTCGGCGACCGTGACCTCGATGCCCCGTTCCCGGCAGGCCGAGGCGATCTCCGAGCCGGCGAAGCCCGCGCCGATCACCAGCACCCGGCGCGGCCCGGCGGCCAGCCGCTCGGCCAGCAGCCCGGCGTCGTCGCTGGTGCGCAGGGTGAACACGCCGTCGAGGGCGGCCTCCCGCGGGTTGGGCCAGGGCCGTGCCCGGGTGCCGGTAGCGATCAGCAGCCGGTCGAAGGGCAGTGACCCGCCATCGGCCAGCAGGACCCGCTTGCCGACCGGGTCGAGGCCGGTGGCCCGCACCCCGAGCCGCCAGTCGGCCTCCGGGTCCCGGCGCATCGGCAGCTCGGTGGAGTCCGCCGAGGCCTTGCCGAGCAGCACCTGCTTGGACAGCGGCGGGCGGTCGTAGGGCGGATGGGGTTCGTCGCCCACCACGGTCAGGGAGCCGGTGAAGCCCTTCTCGCGCAGCGTCTCGGCGGCCCGCAGGCCGGCCAGCGACGCTCCGACGACGACGATCCGTCCCTCCCGGAGGTCACCGGGCACCGACGCTCACCGCCTCGCCCACGAGGATGGCCTGGACCGGGCACGCCGCCGCGGCCCGCCGTACGTGGTCGAGCTGCCCGTCGGGGACGACCGGGTCGTACATCAACGACTCCTCCCCGTGCAGCTCGAACACGCGCGGCGCGAGGAACACGCACTGCGCGTACGCCTGGCAGCGGGTGAGATCCACGACGATCCGCACCACGGGCCACTCCCTCCGTCGCCTCGGCTCGCCATCCCTTTCTAGGCGCGGGCGGGACGGGGCGCTCGCCCGGCTACTCCGGCGGAGCGCTGCACGGGCCGGTTCGGGTGTTGGCTGACCCCCGCGCTGGCGGAGCGCTCCTCAGCGTGCGTCGGCTTCGTCGATCAGGTACTGGAGCTCGTCGAAGACCTGGAGCACGACGACGACCAGCACGTGGTCGGCGACCATGAACTCCACCACGACACCAGGCGCCACGTAGGCCTTCCGCAGGTGTTCGTCCGGGCCGATCGGTGCCGTCGCGGTCTTGTGATAGGGGTCGCGGCAAGAAATCCCAGCGCCCGTTCCAGAAGATCACGGCGCTCGGCAGGCAGGGCGTCGATGGTCGTCTTCGCCTCGACGGTGTACTGCGCGCGGTAGCGCAGGCTGCGCTGGGTGGCACCTCTCTCGGGGCGACGGAGGTGCCACATCGGGTGATTCCTACTCGTCCTCCTCGTCGTCCTCGGACTCGGCGGTCCACCACAGGTCGATCCGATAGGTTTCTAGAGTCTCGTGGTGGGTCGCGAAGACGGCGTCCGAGTTGAGTTGACCTTCCGGAGTGGCCAGTTGGGCACGCAGTCTGCTCTGTTGGTCCTCGGCGGCCCCGCGTCCCTTCCAGGAGACACGGCCCTCGTACAGGCCTGGGCGTGGCAGGTCGAAGCAGCCGGCGATGTCGGGTGAGAACGCGCGGATGACCACGCATCCTGTCGGTGTGTCGAGTTCAACCTCGCGTTCGCCCTCGGCTCCCCAGTCGCTGCCGGTCGCTGCCGGGCCGTCCCACACGCGAACCAGGATCGCAGCGGGGGCAGTGCCCTGGAGGCTGTGGACGTAGATCTGGGAACCGGTCCCGGCGACCACATCCCGCCGGCTCCTGACGAGGGCTTCGTTGCTCGGCACGGTGGCATCGGAGTCGTACACCACGATCTTGCCGTTGTCGGGCCACGCTTCGGTGCGGAACTCGAAGAGGACGGGCACCACTTTCTCCTCGCTGCTCTGACCAGTAGTCGGCTACGGAATGATCTTCACGTAGAAGGGGTCGCCGTCCTCCGGATCAACGCCCGCGTCTGCGAGCAACCTGCGCGCCCAGAAGCCGTGTACCGTCCCAGTCCCAAGCGTCATGGCTCGCAGGCTACAGCTGAGGGACATTTCGAGATCGTCCAGCAGGATGAAGTCCGCCGGCAGCACCGGCTCGCTCATGGCCCACATCTTCATGTAGAAGTCGTGCTCGAACCGGAGCCTGCCATCCAAGGACTGAATGTCCTAGTACTCCGGCTGTAGATCGTGATCTTCATGGTTGCTCGGCCTCTTGTCGTTGGTAGTGGCTGGCACGAGTGCGTGCTTGGTGACGGCGACG
>NZ_JBICZE010000008.1:371609-462773 GCF_043201735.1 Kitasatospora sp. NPDC048286 | reverse complement strand
GGGATCTCCACCACCGCCGACCTCAACACCTTCATCACCGCCCTGCTCGGCGGACGGCTGCTGCCCCGGCCGCAGCTCGCCGAGATGATGACGGTTACCCCGCAGAGCCAGGGCGGGTACGGCCTGGGCCTGGAGCGGACCACCACCGACTGCGGTGAGCTCTGGGGCCACACGGGCGGCATCCCGGGCTTCAGCACCTTCCTGTACAGCAGCCCCGACCTGCGCCGTCAGCTCTCCGTCTCGATGAACGGCAGTGGCCTCTCGACCCCGCTGCCCACCCGGAAGGCCTTCGAGAAGCTGCTCGGCGCCGCGACCTGCAGCGGCTGACCCCGCTCGGCCGGCACTGTTCCCGGACCTGAGCGGACGTGCCGGGCCTCCGACTGCTCCGGGTCGGGGCGGGCCCGGGTGGTGGCCCGGGCCCGCGCGGTGCGGTGCGGTGGTCAGGCCTTCGCTGCGGACCCGCCGGTGGACGGCGCGTCGGACTTGGCGTCCGAACCGGCCTTGGCGTCCGAACCGGCCTTGCCGCCCTGGTTCAGCATGCCGCCGAGGGCGCTGAGGTTGCCGCCGCCGGCGGGCACTCCGGCCACGGCCGGTATCACCTTGGCGGCGAGGTCGGCCGCGATCTGGGCCATCTTCTCCGCGTGTTCGGTGGCGGTCTTCAGGGCTTCCTGGGCGCGTTCGCCGGCGGCCTTGTCGTTGCCGGCGGCGGCCTCGATGCCCTTGGTGAGCACCTGGCTCATCTTGTCGAGGCCGCTCATGTCGCGGAACAGGTTCGCGGTGGCGAGGGCCTGCGCCGTCTGCATGCCGACCGGGTCGGGCATTGCCACCAGCGGCGTGAACTTCGCCTGGGAGACGCCCATGCCGGCCGCGGTGACGTCGAGGTTCTGCGCGCGCGACGCGGTGGACACCGGGGCGATGTCGGCCGGCGTGATCTGGATGGGCGAGTCCTTCCAGTTCCAGAAGCGGGTGAGGTCGATCTTCTCGGCCGAGTTCGACCGGCCGAGGACGGCCTCGGCGAAGACGCCGTTGGTGGCGATGGCGATCGTGTCGGCCACCGGCGTCCCGAACGTGTTCTCGCCCGGCTGGCGGGACTTGGTCCACTCCTCGCGTTCCTGCTCGCTGGCGAAGTTCCACCGGAAGCCGAGGTAGTTGCCGGTGGCGGCGATCGGCTTCGGGTCCAGCAGCATGCCGAGCGGGACGGTCGTCGTGCTCGAACCCGCCGGCGTGTACGAGTAGTTGGCGAGGATGCGGCTGAGCGTCAGCTCGTCGGCGTTGACCCAGACGGCCTGGCTGTAGTGACGGCTGTTGTCGTTCAGGTGGTCCAGGATCGCCTGGGGCGCGCTCCCGCCCCGCACGTGGAAGCCGAGGGACGAGACGTAGGTGCGGCTGCCGGACTTCACCGTCGAACCGAACAGCCCGCAGATGGCCGAGCCGCCGCCGGTCTCGGTCAGGTCGGGCGCGACGGTGGCGGTCGCGGCGATCCCGAAGTTCGCCACGCCCGAAGTCATCGTCAGGCGCAGCCCGGCGAGGCTGCCGCCGGCGGCCGTGCCGGACCAGGCGTCGACGGAGAGCAGCTTGTCGGCGCCGCCGAAGGTGTAGGAGTCGCGCTGCTGCACGCCGGAGCCGCCGGTGTCGCCGCAGCGGAAGGTCCGGCCCGGGAAGACCACCTGGATGCTGCGGATTCCGGCGTTGTCGTACCAGACGTCGATCCTGGACGCGGAGGAGAAGTCGTCCTTCGGCAGGTCGTCGAAGACTGTCGGCACCTCGCGCGCCAGGTACCGGGACAGCGTCCCGTTGCCCATGAGCACCCAGTAGTCCCCGCTGGCGGCCGAGGCGATCTGCGCCAGCCCGACGATGTTCTGGAGGCCGTTCGTGGGACGGACCCAGCTCGTCGCACCGGGCTCCACCACGAAGGGCCAGGTCTCAGCGCTGGACTGGGACTGCACGACGGCCCAGACCGCACCGTCGGAAGTGGCGGAAAGACGCTGCACGCCCGGCCCGTTCCGTTGCACCCACCCGGTGCCGCTGCGCTCGTACATGGACCCCTGCCGGCAGTACCACACCTTGTCCTTGCCGGTGGTGGCGACATCGTCGGCCAACACGCCCATGTTCGTCCAGGAACTGCCCGGGTTTCGCTGATGGAGGAAGTTGTTGGCGCCGACGACGTAGACCGTGTCGTCCGCGCCGCAGGCGATGCGCACCCCCAGGCCTCCCGCCGGGTCGGTTCGCCAGGTCGTCCCGTCGAACTGCACGACCGCGTTGTCGGTGGCCCTGAGCGCCCAGACGGTGTCCTTGCCCGGCGCGATGCGGGTCAGGCCGCCGCTCAGTCCTGCGGTGGGCACCGACTTCCACTGCTGGGCCACCGGATCGAAGCGGACCGGGCTGCCGTCGGCCTTGCGCACCCCGTACACGCCCATGGCCGAAGCGGCGATGTCGGCCAGCTCCACCCCGGCGAAGTCCTGCTTCTCCGGTGCCCCCGGCGCCGAGCACGGGTTGAGCCTGCGCACGGCGGTGTTGAATGGGTTCGCCGCGCGGATCTTCGCCGCCCAGTCGGCCGGCGCCACCGACGCGAGCACCTCCTTGTACCGTTGCAGGCTGGTGTGGGTGAAGGTGAGCTCCTGCAGCGGGATGAACAGGCAGCGTTCCAGCTTGGTCGGCTTGGTCGTCACGTTGTAGACCTGAACGACCTCGTAGTACTGCACCGACATCGCGTGCATGTGGTTGTAGTTGGTGACGACCCGGGTGAGGACCTGGTCCTTCTCCGCCTGCGTCGTCTCGCGTACGACCGTCATGTTCCGGCTGCGGGCCGCGGTCGCCAGCTGTTGGGTCCGCGCGCTGATCCGCTGCGTCGCCTCGTTCGCGACCGACCGCACGCCGGTGGAGCGCGAAACCGCGGTCGCGACGCCCGCGTTCTCCGAGTTGCTCCAGTTGGCGCCGGCACTGAGGTTGAGGAACGCAATGCCGGCGCTGCCGCCGGAGCTGGACGACTTGCTGAACTGGAACCCGTGGGAGTCGCCGTGCTGCTCCTCGCGGGCGATCGCGTTCGCGACCTCGCTGATCGACCGGTTCTGGTCGCTGGTGCTGGACAGCGCCTCGTTCTCGGACGCCCCTTCGGTGCCGGTGGCCTTGGTGGTGCGCTGCCAGTCGACGACCGCGACCTTGGTGCTCTCGCCGGGCGCGAGCGCGAGGCTGTGCAGCAGCCGGCCGAGCGTGACGCCCTGGGCCGACCAGCTCTGCTCCGTGGTGACGATCATGCCCTCGGCCGGGCGGTCGTAGAACGGCAGGTTCTCCTCACCGAGGTCGATGGCCCCGGTCAGCTTGCGCGCCGGCTTCGCCCCGGGGATGTCGGTGAGCACCACCGAGCGGTAACGGACGATCTCCGTCGGGTAGTTGCCGGTGGCCGGGAGCAGGTCCTTCGGTGTCGGGCCGTCGAGCGCCGCCCTGTCCACTTCGGTCGTGGCCGAGGTGCCTGTCGGGGGCGTCACTGGTGTGGCGGCAGGTGTTCCCGTGCTCGGGGTGCTCATCACGATTCCCGTCTGTGCAGACAATGAGGGCAAGTCCGGCAACGCGTCCAGGAGTTGGAGCGCCTGGCCCGAAGGTGAATGACGCATTCCGGATCGCTCGAAAGCTATCCAGTCCGGTCACGGCAGCGGCACGGTTCGTCGAACTTGGCCGGAATCAGTCGGCTCAGCGGCCCTTCCGCATGCGGGTTCTGACGATGCATCACTGAGGGCGGGTGTCGCTCCCCTGAATCTGGTTCGTAGGCAAACCCATCGACCCCGGCAAAGGGGCAGCGCAGCGGCGCTGCCCCTCCGCCGACCCCCGTGGAGGGCCGCAGTGCATCACCGTTCCCGTCCGACGGCCGGACTGCTCGGTACCGGCGCCGCTCTGAGCCTGGCGTCCCTGTAGCCGGCATCCGCGACCACCACCGGCGGGCGTGAGCTGCCAGGTGGCGAGCGCGTCGAGCGTTTCGACGGCCAAGACGCCATTTCGGGCGATGGCCCTCTTCGGCGGGGATGCGGCAGTGGGCACGCCGCCGCCCGGTGCGGGCGGCGGCGGTCGGGCCCGCAGCGTGCTCCGGATCCCAGACGGCGGGTAGGATGCCTCGTCGGTGACGGCGTGGACACTCACGGCCTTCGCCGTCGCGCCCAACTCGGCTGCATGAGTGGTTACTTCATAGCCCCTTCGACGGCCACACGCTGGAAGGCAGCCACCTGCGCTGGCTCGTTCACCCGCAGCCGGCCGCTGTCCGCCTCGCCGGCCTCGCGGTGAGCTGACACTTGGACATGCGCTCATAAGCGCACTACTCGTGGTCTTGCCCGACCATCCGGTAACAGTCAGCGGGTGACGGAACAGGAAATAAACGTTCCGCCACCCGCGACTATTTATATCCGGTTATTCATTTACCTGGAGGCCCAGGGCATTCCTTTCGGAAGTCGAAAGGCGGTCCAGGACTCGAATTTCGAGTGCCTGTATCACCTCGCTTCGACCGCTTTGCAGCAAGGCGTTGATGAACCTCTGGGATTTTTCGATCACCCCGGTGTCTCCAACTTCACTGGCAGGTTTCAAGATTGGCCAATAGAATGCCTCGGAGAGAATTTCGTAGATATTGAGTTCTCGAGGCTCTCGTCCCAGATTTTCTGCGGACCAGCACTCGTCACGGTCCAATCCCGCGAGGGGGTCGGCCGACTCCGGGATTTCATTGACCAGTACTGTTCGAACAAATCTTGAATCTGAAACCTCATGCAATGAGATCACTGCCTCGTGTAGCTTTCATCAAGCAGGACCGCAGTACTGCTGACATTCACCTGCATGCTTGTATGCTTCATTGTAGTCCATGATGAAGCCTACGAAGGTCAGTACTTCGCCTGCTACTCCAACGCCCTTCAGTAGACCCGATGTGCGAGGTCCGTCGATCCTTTGGGCTCGTGAATACTGCTTCTCCGTGAATTGCTGGCCGGTCGCAGTGCGAAGCTCGGGGGTGTTGACCACATCTCTGGCGACATTCCTGACAGTTTCCCTTGCTTGTGGCGTCGCCTTCATGTATTCGGTGAGCTCCCCGGCCTCGTCCACAGCGTTTAGCGCGTTCCAGAGCTCTTCGGCTTCTGCGAGGGCGATTCTCTTGTCCTCTTCCGTGGTCAGAATGTGTTTGGAATCCTTTTTCTTTCCTTCGTCTAGGAATTTCCTCAGTCTGGAAAGGAGTTCGGCATTGTCTATCACATGCCACGTCCCCTTTGTCTGCTGGCCAGTCTCTAGTTCGTGGAGGAGGGCGGTGGCAGCCTTTCCATTTCCGATCACCGGCTCCTTCTCGGCAGGAGAGTAGATGTCATTCATGACCTTCTGGAGCTCTGTGCTGTCAACCTTGGGGGCATCCTGTCGCCCTGAGGTGAAGATGCTCGTTCGAAGGCCGCCGTTACTGCCGCAAGGCTTCAAAAGAACGAGCGGGCAGTGGTTGGCCGGCCTCTTTGCAACTTCTTCGCCCAGCTGCTTGGCAGTGCCGGCCGAGATTCCGGATTCGTAGTCCCAGGCCATCAACCCGCTGGGGTCGCTCTTGGTGATGGGGTTGCTGCCCGCGTAGTTGTAGCCGCCCAACTGCTGAGCGTCGGTCGCCTCGAAGATCGGGTCGAGGCTGACGAAGCGGCCCGTGACCGGGTCGTACTGGCGGGCCCCCAGGATGTTGAGGCCGGTGGCCTTGGACGCCGGGGCGTTGAGGAAGCCCCGGTTGTCGGGCCAGGTGGCGGTGGTTCCGCGCGGGGCGCCGTAGGGGGTGAACTGGCGCCAGGTCGGGGTCTGGCAGGTCTGGTCGAGGACCAGGCTGGCGGTGCCGTGCGGGTCCGCGATCTCGAACTGGTAGTTGGTGAACGACCCCGTGCGGACGACGGTGCCGCCGCCCGGGAGGGGGAGGTAGCGGGTGCCGGAGACGGCTCCCACGCTGGTGAGCGTGAACTGCTGGCCCGGCAGGTAGAGGATCGTGCTGCCCGGGTCCTTCTGGAGCAGGACCTTGCCGTCGGCGTCGTAGACGTAGCTGGTGTCGCCCGCCGTGCCGCCCTTGATGGAGCTGAGGCGGCCCGCGTCGTCCCACGCCAGGGTCTGGGTGCCGTTGGCAGTGGTCACGCGCTTGGTGGTGTTGCCCGTCGTGTCGTAGTCGAGGCTGGTGCCACCGGTGGCGGAGGTCAGGGTGTGGGGCTGGTTCTTCCCGTTCCCGTTGTAGGTGTACGTGGTGGTGGTGTCCGCGCCGCCGGTGGTGGAGTGCTCCACCTGGCGGGTGCGGTTGCCGAGGGCGTCGAAGGCCCAGTCGGTCCAGTACGCGCCGCCGGTGACGGCGTCACCGACCTGGGAGTGGGACGCCGTGGTCGGGGTGGCCGCGCAGGAGTCGGTGGCGGTCCACGCCTGGTTGAGGCGGTCGAGCTGGTCGTACGTGAAGCACTGCGTCTCGGAGGTCGCGCCGAGGCGGGTGGAGACCTGCCGGGTGACGTTCCCTGCCAGGTCGTAGTCGTAGTGCTGGCGGTCGACGTCGCTCGGGGTGCCCGTGTTGGAGCGCTGGACGAGCTGGTCGGTCAGGCGCCCGGTGTGGACGTCGTAGCTGTTCTGGATGACGCCGAAGCTGCCGGGGCTGCCGATCTGCGACTGGAGGACGCGGCTCCAGGCGTCGTACGCCGTCTCCTGGGTGTACGTGTAGTTGCCGGCGGCCAGACCGGACGGCAGGTCGAACTTGGGCGCGTACGTGTACTGGACCGACTCGGCCGACAGGCCGTTTCCGGCGGGGTAGGTGTCCGTGTAGGGCAGGCCGGTGTTGGCGAGGTACGTGTGGGAAAACACGTACGACTTGCCGCCGAGCGTCGTGCCTTCGGCCGCCGGGATCGTGACGGTCGCGCCGAGGGACGCGCCGAAGACGTTGAAGCCCGCGGACTGCGTCGTGTAGGCGGCGCCGTTGGCGTAGGAGGTCGACGTGGTGGCGTGGCCGATGGGGTTGGTCACCCCGGCCACGGCGTTGTCGTTGTCGTACACCCAGGACGCGAGTCGGGTGGTGTCCGACTGCGCGGTCAGCGGCGAGGCGAAGGACGCCGTCTTCCGGTTCAGCTTGTCGTACGTGTAGCTGACGGTCTTCGCCCGCGAGTCCGTGGACTGCGCGAGGTTGCCGACCGCGTCGTACTGCATCGTGCTGGCCCCGGCGTCGGGGTCGTTCTTGGCGGTGACCTGGCCGAGCAGGTTGTACGTGCTGGTCCAGGTGGAGCCGGCGGCGGTGACGGTGTTCTGCTTGCCGTGGCCGTCGAAGCCGTAGGTGATCGCCTGGCTGGTCCCGCCGCTCACCGTGTAGTTGCCGGTGAAGGTGTCGGTGGGCGCCGTCACGGTGGGCCGCACGGTGTAGTCGTCGAGTTCGACGGTCCGGCCGAGGGGGTCGGTGACAGTGGTCTTGACGGTGCCGCCGGTGGGCGGGACGACCGTGGTGCGGTCGCCGCCGTAGACGGTGGTGGTGCTCTCCTGGACCACGTTGTTCTTGAGCGAGTCCACCCGCACGGCGCGGCCGAGGCCGTCATAGGTGGTGACTTCCCGGTTCGGGATCTGCTGGGCCGGGACCTCGGCGGCGAGTGCCAGCGCCGGGGGGTTGGTCTGATCCCAGAGGGCCTTGTTGGTCTTGCTGACCAGGCCGCGGGAGTCGAAGTACGACTCGGTGATCAGGCGGCCACCCTGCGGGGTCGGCGACTGGGTCTGGCGGACCCGGCCGAGCGAGTCGTAGACGGTCATCGACGTCACGTAGCTCAGAGCCTCGTTGAGCTTCGCCGTCGTCGATCCGGAGAGGCCGGTGTTGGACACCGTGTAGTCGAACTTCAGGTTCGCCGGCTCGGACGTCGGGCGGGACTGCGTCCACACCCCGGTGAGGCGGCCCAGTGCGTCCGACTGGCTCGTGGCGGTGACGCCGTTCGCGTCGGTCGCGGACAGGGTCAGGCCGCGAGCGGGCGCGAGCGTCGTCCTGGCCGTCTGGTTCTTGGCGTTGGTGACCGTGGCACCGGTGGTCAGGCCGACCGTGTTCGCGGTGTACGCCGTCGTGGTGGCATTGCCGTTGGCGTCCTTCACGGCCAGCGGGCGTCCGTACGTGTCGTACGTGGTGCGCGCGCCGGTCTGCCAGGTGTAGGCACCGCCGGTGTAGTCGGCGGCGGTCTGCGTCATGGTGACGTTGCCGACGGTCGGCGCCTTGGCCTGCGGGAAGGTTGTCCCGAACTGCGGGTCGTCGTAGAACGTCCGGGTGGCGGACTGCACCTGCGCCGGGCGGTTGACGGCGGCGGGCGCGGTGAGGGTGTTGTAGCCGGCCGGGGCCGAGGCGGAGCTGCCCTGGGTGAAGCCGCCGCAGGCCACCGACACGGTCTCCTGGGAGGCGACCAGCCCGACGAGGTTCAGGCCGGTGTTCGCCGGAGCATAGGTGTAGCTGGTGCACTGGTCGTACGCGGTGTCCGCCGGCACGGTGTGCGAGTAAGTGGCCTTCAGAAGACCGAAGTTGGCGTCAGCCGAGTCGGAGACGTAGCTGCTGTCGGTCTCGTTCACCCGCCACGCTGTGGGCGTGACGGAGGTCAGAGCCTGGCGGCTGTAACTCTCGGCGGGCTTCACCGCCTTCGCGGTGAGGTCCGGCAGGCCGCTGCGGCTGCGGGTCGCGGTGGCCGGCGAGACCCAGTACGAGGTGATGGCCAGGTTTTCGACCGCGCCGCCCTCGCCCTTGTACGTGGTGCTCTCCAACGCCATGCCGGACAGCGGACCGCTGTCGGGGTGGGCGCCGCCCTGGGAGTCCGTCAGGGAGACGGACCGGGTGGAGCCGGCCGAGAGCCAGTCGCCGTCCATGCCCCGGTAGTAGGCGGTCTTCTGCTTGGTCCGGCGGTCGTTGGTGCCGTCGCCCACCAGGGTGGTCACATCCGCGTAGCCGCGGAACTGGCCCCAGGTGCGGTACTTGGGCTGGACGACCTCGTTGTCGTCGTAGTGCCAGGCCGCGCCGCCGCCGTACTCGTAGGAGGTGGCCTTGGCGAGCGCGCTGCCGGTCTGGTCGGTCTCCTGGACCCTGGTGACGGCGTACTTCTGGAACCAGTCGGTGATCGGAGCGGTGTAGAACTTCGGCGTCCAGCTCACCGGGTAGCAGGAGTTGGTGTTGCCGGAGGCGTTTGTCGAGGCCACGTAGGCGGCGGTGCACGGGTTCGGCAGGCCGTAGGTGACGCCGGTCAGACCGCCGAGTTCGCTGGTGATCGAGGTCAGCCGGTAACGGTACATGCCGGGGAAGTCGGCGGTGTCCACCCGGTTCTGCATGGTGGTGCCGCCGAAGACCACGGGCGGCAGCGGGAGGGAGCCCGCCCCGCCGGCCGTGGTGTCGTTGCCGGTGCGGGTGACGGAGGCCAGCCAGAGTGTCGGCGAGGTGCCGTCACCGGTCGGCGGCGCGGTCTGCGCCAGGTCGTAGGTGTCGACCGGGGCGTACTTGGCATCCGCCGTCGAGTACTGCTTGGTGACGATCTGCTTCAGCCGGACGGTCGAGAAGAACGACGGCAACTGGGAGGTGCAGGTCTTGCCGCTGTCGCAGACCAGGTCGAACGGCACGTCCGGGTACTGCGTCCCGGCGTTCGAGGTCGAGATCGGGTCACAGGTGGCGGCCACGCAGCGCGAACCGGTCAGGAAGTGCACCTGGTCCGGGACGGTGCCGAAGGCGCCGTTGTCGAGGAAGCCGTAGTCGATCCGGGACAGGTACGAGTCGCGGACGTACTTGGTGTTGCTCTTGCCCTTGTTCTGCCCGTAGTAGTTGGTGTCCTGGGTGTACCAGTACGACATGGCCTGGCCGCGGACGTCCTTGACGTAGTCCAGGTGCCACTTGGAGGCCATGGTGCAGACCGAGGAGTCGAAACCGGCGGCGTTGTAGCACGGGTCACCGGAGTGCGAGGAGTAGACCGGCACCGAGTCGACCGAGTTGGTCACCGGCTTGCCGGAGCTCCAGCCGGGCAGCTGGTTGCGGCCGAAGTAGTACACCGTGCCGGAGCGGTCGGTGACCGTCCAGTAGTCGGTGTTGTAGGTGCCGCTGCCGTTGTTGGAGCCGGTGACGTGGCCGATGACCTCGCCGTTGTCGTTCTGCGGCTTCCAGGTGTTCTTGCCGGAGTCCCAGACCAGCGCGGTCGACGAGCCGTTCAGGGAGAGGGTGAGGACCGGCCCCGCGTAGCACTGGTCACCGGTCTCGGAGGGCGACGCGGTACCCCCGGGCTTGTCGGCGCAGGAGGTGAAGGTCTGCTCGATGAAGGAGTCCGGGGTCGACCAGCCGTCGCCGACCCAGGAGGCCTGGGCCTGGGTGGAGGCGGTCTTGCCGTCCACCGAGGCCGAGTCGTAGCCCAGCGAGACGTTGGGGACCAGCGTGGTCGTGGAGCCGGGGGTCTGGATCGGGTACGCGTAGGTGAAGGACCCGCCGGCGCCGCCGCCCGTCCACGATCCGGCCGGGGACAGCGCACTGGCCGCGTAGTTGCCGGCCGGGCCGCCGCCCTGGTTGCCGGAGTCGGTCGCGGCGAGGACCTGGAGGCCGGCCGCCGAGGGCTTCGCGAGCCCGATCTCCGCCGACACGCTGGACGACTTGGCGTCCCGCTGGGTGGGGAGCGGGGTCTGCACCCGGCAGGCCTCGACCTCGGGCGTGGTCAGCGCACAGGCCGGGAGGGTGACGAGGTGCAGGCGGGAGGCGTAGTTGCCGCCGTAGGCCTCGGCGAAGGCCGAGTAGTCGACGCCGACCCGGACCTTGCCCTCGCGCGTGCTGCCGGCGGGCGGGTCGACCGTGAAGACCACGCCGGATATGCCCAGTTCACCGGACTTCCTGTGGTCGACCACCGTCACGCCGATGTCGGACGGCCCCTGCTCGGCGCCGCTGTCCGGCTTGGCCGCCTGCAGCCAGACGGGGGTGCCGACGGCGGTCTGCCTGACGCCGGCGGCCTTGTCCGAGGACGCGGCCAGGTGGGCGCTGCCCTTGGCCGCCTTGGGCCAGGCGGTGGCGTGCGGGGTGAAGGTGCGCTGGGTCTGGTCGACTTGCTGCGCGATCTTCGGCTTGAGGTCCTTGACGCCCTTGACGGCGCCCGCGGACGGGGTGTCGGGCTTCCAGGGCTGGAGCTGGTCGGCGGCCTGGGCGGGGGTGGTGAGGAGTGCGAAGGCCAGTGCCGCCGCGGTGGTTCCCCCTATCCACTGCCAGGATCTTTGTTGACGAAGTATCAGTTCTGAGTCGGATTTCCCGACTTGGTGCTTCGCTCTGCGGAGCATGGACTCGGTCACACCTCTGCGGATGGGCTGCGTGAGGGCAGCACTGATTACCCGACGTGATGATCACTGCCGGAAGTGGCGATGACTATGGCAAGAGCGGCCGCCCCTCGTCATCGGCCAGCCCTCCTCGACCAGTCGATTTTGCCAACTCTTTGCAGCGAGTTGCAGTCGTCATAAGCGGGCAAAGGGTCGAGAAGTCGCCCAATCCCTTCTGACTGATCGCCAGGAGGCTATTCAGATGCGGCTCACGCTGTGCGAACCTCCTGCCCGACGTCGGCGCTTCGCCGTCGTCCGAACCGAAGAACGAAAGGGTGGGGGCTACCCGTGCCACCTTCCACGTCAAGACGCGTGCTCAGCGCAGCGCTGGGCGCGACGCTGACCGCACTGACACTCAGCGCGGCGATACCCGCGCAGGCCGACGCCGCGGCGCCGCAGCCGTCCACCGTCCAGCAGCCGTCCGCGCCGCCGGTCGCCGGTCCACTGACGGCCGAGCAGGCGTCCGCCAAGGCCCGGACGTCCGGGAAAGGGGTCGTGGTCCAGGCCGCGACCACGCCGACCGACGAGCTGACGGCCAACCCGGACGGCAGCTTCACCCTGAACCAGTCCGTCACCCCCGTCCGCGCGTACCAGGACGGCGGCTGGAAGGCGCTGGACGCCACCCTGGTGAAGCGCCCCGACGGCACGATCGCGCCGAAGGTGGCCGGCAGCGCACTCACCCTCTCCGGCGGCGGCTCCGGCCCGCTGGCGGAGATGAAGAACGGCAACCGCTCGCTGTCGCTGTCGCTCCCGGCCGCGCTGGTCAAGAACCTGCCCGCCCCGGCGTTGGACGGCCCCACCGCGACCTACGCCCTGCTGCCCGGCGTCGACCTCAAGGTCACCGCCGACCCGCAGGGCGGCTTCTCCGAGGTCCTGGTCGTCAAGGACGCGGCCGCGGCCGCCAACCCGGCCCTCAAGAAGCTCGCCTTCACCACCCGGACCACCGGTGTGGACCTGGAGACGGACGCGGGCGGCAACATCACCGCCAAGGACAAGCACGGCCAGGTCGCGTTCTCCGCGCCCGCGCCCGTCCGCGGCGTCTGGGACTCGGCGGCGGACACCTCGGTGCCGAACGTCACCGACCCGACCGACGGCAAGGTGCTGGACGCCCGCAGCGGCAGCCCGGCCCGCTCCAGCGTCGCCGGCCCCGGCGCCACCGCGCACACCGCGCCACTGAAGGCGGAGGTCAAGGACGGGGCCATCACCCTCACCCCCGACTCCGCGCTGCTCTCGGGCGCGAACACCGTCTGGCCGCTGTACATCGACCCGACCTACTCCGCCGGCGGCAACCGGCTCGGCTGGACGTACGTCAGCTCGGCCTTCCCGACCACCAGCTACTGGAACACCAGCGACACCGCGGGCCTGCGGGTCGGCTACAACAACTGGGAGTCGCCGTACTACGTCGGCCGGGCCTTCGTCCGGATGTCGGTGCCCAACAACATCTACGGTGCGCAGATCAGCTCCTCCATGTTCTACGCCACCGAGACCTGGTCGCCGTCCTGTGAGGCGCGTGACGTCGAGCTGTGGAAGACCGACGCCATCTCGTCCTCGACGACGTGGAACAACCAGCCCGGCTGGACCACCAAGAGCGCCACCAAGAACGTCGCCAACGGCTACAGCAGCGACTGCCCCACCGCCCAGGTCGGCTTCGACACCACCGGGGTGATGCAGAGCGCGGCCAACGGCAACTGGGGGGACATCACCCTGGGGCTGCGGGCGACCAACGAGTCCGACGGCAAGGGCTGGAAGAAGTTCCAGCCGAGCTCGATGACCATGACGACGCAGTACAACCACGTGCCGAACACGCCCACCACGCTGACCACCTCGCCGGCGACCTCCTGCACCGCGGCCACCCCGACCGTGGTCGGCAACAGCGACTTCGTCCTGCGAGCCGCGGTGTCCGACCCCGAGGGAAGCCAACTCGGCGTCGCCTTCCGCGTGGTCAAGACGGCCACCGGCGCGGTGGTCGCCTCGTCCACCACCGGTCTGAAGGCGGACTCGGGCACCACGGCCCAGCTCGTGGTGAGCCGGGAGGCCCTGCTGGCCGCGTCAGGCGGCGCGGCGACGACGTTCTCCTGGAACGTCTACACCAACGACGGCATCGCCGACAGCGGCACCAGCGCGACCTGTCGGTTCACCTTCGACCCGAGCACTCCGGGCAAGCCGACGGCCACCATCGGCGCCGGCCCGTTCACGGTCGGCGCCCCGGCCCAGGTGACCATCGCCGCCAACCCGGTGGGGACCGCGCCCGCGAGCTACGTCTACCAGATGAACGGTGCCGCGCCCAGCACGGTCGCCGCCGTCTCCGGTGGCGCCACCGTCACCGTGAAGCCGACCCGGGCGCACAACGTGCTGACCATCACCGCGCTCTCCACGGGCGGCAATCCCAGTGGTGACAGCGAGGTCCTCGAGATCAACGCCGCGCCCCCGGCTACCGCTCCGGAGAACGACCTCACCGGAGACGGCCGCGCCGACCTCGTCGCGGTCGGCGGCAAGTCCGGCCTGCCGAGCGGCCTCTGGCTCGCGAGCGGTGCCACCGACAAGTCGCTGAACACCGCCGCGGACAACCTCGGTTCCGAGGGGCTCGCGGGTACCAACCCGTCCCCGGCGGACTGGACCGGCACCCAGGCGATCGTCGGTCACTTCCGGTCCGGCGCCGGCTTCAACGACGTCCTCCAGTACAACCCGGCCACCGGTGTCGGCCTCGTCCTCTTCGGCAACGGTGACGGTTCGGCGCTGTCGCCGCTGATCGGCAAGGGCGTCCCGTCGGTCGCCTTCACCTCGCCCACCACGAAGGCGAAGGCCACCTGGATCGCCAACGCCGGGAAGCTCTACACGACCGCGGCCCAGGGAGAAGCGAACCCGTTCCCGTCGCTGCTGAGCATCCTGGACGGCTCGCTCTACCTCCAGCCGACCACCGCGCAGTCCGGCGGCTTCTTCCCCGCCGAGGTCGACCTCTCCGACACCAACCCGACCGGCACCGGCAACTGGGCCGGCTGGACGATCGTCACCGCGCTCGGCACCGACGGCATGCCGGGCCTGTTCGCCCGGTCCGACGCCGGCGGCCAGCTGTACTACTACAGTGCGGCGAACCTCCTGGACCTGACCCTGGGCAACAGTGCCACCCCCAAGGTCGTCGCCTCGACCGGCTGGACCAAGGCCGCCAAGCCCACCCTCCAGGCGGCGGACATCGACCGCAACGGCACCCTCGACCTCTGGTCGGTGGACGCCAACGGCGGCGCCTCCGCCAATCTGTTCAACGGCACCACGATCAGCGGCCAGTCGGCCCAGCTCCTGGTCACCGCCACCCACAGCTGGGCGCTCAACGACAACGCCACCGAGGGCGCGGCGGTCACCACCGCCGCCGACCGCACCGGCAGCCTGAACCTCACCGGCCAGGCCGGCGCGACCTGGAGCAGCAAGGACCTGTTCAGCCCCGACGTCCACCTCAACGGCACCGCCGGCGGTGCCATGAGCACCAGTGCTCCGGCAGTGGACGTGGCGAACAGCTTCACCGTCTCCGCGTGGGCCAAGCCGGATGTCACAGGCGGCATCCTGCTCTCGCAGGACGGCAACAACACCGCCGGCTTCATCCTCCATGCGAACAGCACCCTCAACCAGTGGGAGTTCTGCATGGCGGTGCAGGACTCCGGCTGGTGGTACGACTGCGTGCACCCGGGCGCCGGCAGCAACTACATCCAGACGGGCACCTGGACGCACCTGACGGCGACGTTCAACAGCGCCACCGGTGTGATGGCGCTGTACGTCAACGGCATCGTGGCCAACTCGACTGGGCACAAGGCGGTTTCGGGATTCAGCAACAAGGGCTTCCGGGTCGGCGACTACCTCAACGCCGGTACCCACACGTTCTTCTACAAGGGTTCCGTCTCCAACGTCCAGACCTGGGCCGGCACCGCGCTGACGCCCAGTCAGGCGGCGCTGCTGTCCGGCACCCCCGGGTACGTGCTGTTCCCGAGCGATGAAACCAACTACCCCAGCGGCACCACCTGGTCCGCGGGCAACGCCCGGATGCGCTTCGACGGCGGCCAGCTCGTCATCTCCAACCCGGGCTACGGCACCTGGACGATGGGCGACGGTGGCAACGCGAACGCCGTACTCAGCCTCCAGGCCGACGGCAACCTGGTCAGCTACCCGCAGGCCGCCCACACCGCCGGCACCTCTCTCTGGTCCAGCGGCACCTATTCGGCGGCCGGGGACGTGATGTTCTTCCAGCCCGACGGCAACCTGGTGATCTACCGGGTGGACGGCAGCTCGCTCTGGTCCTCCGGATCCTTCACCTACGGCCGCCACTCGGCCGGCACTGAGTCCGGCGGCGACGGCAAGGTCCGCTGGGGCGACTTCAACGGTGACGGCCGGGCGGACGTCATCATCATCAACGACAACGGCTCGGTCAACGTCAAGCTGAACAACGGCGGTGACGGCCACGGTGGTTGGACCGAACTCGGCCAGGTCGCGTTCGGTCTCACCAGCGACCGGACGAAGGTCCGCTTCGCGGACTGGGACGGTGACGGCAAGGTCGACTACCTGTACTTCACCGGCGGTGCGGTCACCGTCTTCCAGAACAACGGCGGTGACGGCCGCGGCGGTTGGACGAACCTGGGCCAGGTCACCCAGGGCAGCACCGGCGACGCCGACCACGTGCGGTTCGCGGACTGGGACGGCGACGGCAAGGCCGACTACATCACGCTCAGCGACAGTGGCGCGGTCACCGTCTACCTCAACCGGGGAGGCGACGGCCGCGGCGGGTTCTCCCCGATCGGTCAGGTGGCGTGGGGCGTCACGGGCGACCGCAGCCGGATCCGCTTCGCGGACATCGACGGCGACGGCAAGGCCGACTACAACATCGTCAACGGCGACGGCGCCGTCACCACGTACATCAACAGGGGTGGTGACGTCGGCGGCGGCTGGTTCCTCCGCCCGAGGATCATCCTCGGTACGACCACCAACCAGAACCAGGTGAACTTCGCCGACATCAACGGCGACAACCGGCTGGACTACCTGGTCACCAACGGAGCCACCACCGCCCTGCTCTCCAACGGCGGCGACGACTTCGCCACCCCGGGCTGGCTCGACTGGGGTCAGATCCTGGGCACCGTCTGACCGTCGGGGCAGACGCCCCGCAGGGAAG
This sequence comes from Kitasatospora sp. NPDC048286, assembly GCF_043201735.1. Classification (NCBI taxonomy): domain Bacteria; kingdom Bacillati; phylum Actinomycetota; class Actinomycetes; order Kitasatosporales; family Streptomycetaceae; genus Kitasatospora; species Kitasatospora sp. NPDC048286. The sequence continues at coordinate 446,332 of NZ_JBICZE010000008.1, read as the reverse complement.
GGACACCGCCGCCCCGTCCGGCAGCCGCCGGCTGTCGGACGGGGCGGCTTCCGTTTCCGTACCGGGATCGAATCCGTCACCCTCGCCCGGAGCCGCCCAGAAGTGCCTCTCGGGCATGCCCCCTGCCAGGCTGTCAGAGCCCTCCAGCACCTCCTGGCGACCTGGAACGGAGCATGCCCGACCTGCCAGCAACCCAATATCCAGGCCAAGACCAGCCCCGACCTGACGAAGCACTACCAGGCAGTGCTTGTCGATGTACCGCTCGACGGTGTTGCGCTACTTGTCGGCCTCGCGGTCGAAGGCGGAAGGACGGGCGCCGCGGGACGTGGAAGGCGGCGCCCCTCCCGGGTCACGTCGACGCCCGAACGTTCCCGGCCAGGCATGAGCGAGCGGGACACCCACCGAGCGTCGTCCGAGTCCCAGGTCCGGGCGGTGCCGACCGCCACATGCCCGTGGGGGCAGGAGGAATCGCGGCCCCGGGCGTCCACGAGCGGCCTCGCGATGCCGAGGTCGGATTCCCCTCGCGTCACTTGATGCACTCTCCTCCCCGACCCCGGATCCTGGCGCATTCCCGCGGTGACTTCGCCGGCCTTCCCGGCAATGCTGATGGGGCTCGGTCCCGACAAAGGGAGGATCGCATGAAGAAGTCATTCGCTTTTCTCGGTGCTGCGACTCTGGTGGCCCTGCCGATGGGAGGGGCGGCTTCCGCCGAAACGACGACCACAAGTCCCTCGCTGCAGTCCGTGGTTCACCTGGTGAACGACCACAGCGGACAGTGCCTGGTCTCCCGAGGGTACGGCGAGAGCTACGCCCAGCAGTACACCTGTGACTACAACCTGGGGACCAACTGGGCCGACCAGCACTGGAACTTCACGGGCAGCAGCTGGGACGACGTCCAGGTGCGGAACGACAGCAGCTCCCTGTGCCTGGCCGTGCGCGGCGGGGACAACAACGCCACCGCCGTCCAGACCACCTGCGGGGCGTGGCCGGACCAGCACTGGCAGGTCCGCTTCGACCCGAACGGCAACGGCCACTTCATGCTGGCCAACCGCTACAGCGGGAAGTGCCTCGCCGTCCAGGGCTTCGCCAATGACACGGTGGCCATCCAGTTCGACTGCAACAACGGCTATCAGGACCAGTGGTGGCACGCCGCCTGAACCGGCCGACTCGCTCGTGCCCGGGCGCCCCGGGTACGAGCGGTACGGGCTCTCCGTCTCCTGGCTCCCGGGCGTCAGTCGAACCGGGCGGGGTCGGAGTCCTGGGGGCCGGGCACGTGCCGTTCGTTCTGGTCCTGCGGATAGAACTGCCGGGCCCAGTGCCGGAACTGGCCGATCGGTCCGTCCCCCTTGGCGAGCTTCGGGTGCGGGCGGTACTTCTTGCTGTACCAGATCGGGTAGTCGACGGCGGTGAAGTCCTCGCTGGCCCTGATCAGCGGGCCCATCAGCAGTCGGGACAGGGTCCGACTCGCCTGCCGCGCCAGCGGCTTCGGCAGGATCGACGGCTCGTCGAAGACGAGTCGGCTCGCCTGCCGGTACTGCATCCGGTTGGGCTCGATCATGGTGCCCATGATCAGCGTGCACATCCGGGTGCGCAGCCGCGGTGTGTGGCTGTCGGAGTGCAGGAAGCCGATTCCGTAGCCGTCGACCTCGATGTCGATGGGGCTCTCGCCGATCAACGGGAACTTCTCGCGCACCCGCATGGAGACGTGGAAGGTCTTCTCGCCGAAGACGACGGGAACGGGGAGTTCGGCCTTGGCCCAGCCGTGCAGGGTGCCGAAGTGCCCCACGTCGACGGAGTTCTCCATGATCTCCTGGGCGTGGCCGGGCATCTCCCAGGTGCCGTAACGCCGGGGCAGGTGGCCGACGGTGTGGATGGCCGGGATCTCCCAGTCCGGGGCGCGGCCGTCGTGGTGCCACCAGACGAACACGGTCTCGTTGATCTCGTGAACCGGCAGCCCGGTCAGTGAGGCCTTCGGGGGTGGTGTGCCGTAGCCGGTCCGCACGCACGCGCCGTCCGGGCCGTACGCGAACTGGTGGAACGGGCAGACCAGGTCGTCGCCGTCGACCCTGGCCAGGCCCAAGTGGGAGCCCAGGTGCGGGCAGTAGGGCCGGACGGCTCGAACGCGGCCGTCCCGCAGCCGGTACAGCACCACGTCCTCGCCGTGGAGCCGCCGGGTGAGTACGGAGCCGGGCTTCAGCTCGCCGGAGAACGCCAGCGCCGACCAGCCGTCGGGGTAGGGAAGAACAGGGGTCAGCGTCAGGTCTGCACGGCTTGGCCCCTGGGTAATATTCTGTGCATATTTACGAGACAGTCGCATGCATTCCTCCTGGACTGGATTCGATGCGAATCATATTCCAGAGGTGCTGAGAATTTCGGCGAGGGAATGGGTTTGGGTCATTCATATGGGATATGAAATGCCCGGTGTGAATTCTCCATCGGTCGGACGCGGGTTCCGGGTGCCCGCTCGCATCGAGCGGGCACCCGCCGTGATGCGGGAGGCCAGGTCAGTAGGGTCGGGGCATGCTCCTGTGGATCAACGGCCCGTTCGGCGCCGGCAAGACCCAGACCGCCCACGAGATCCGGTGGCGCCTCCCCGGCAGCGTCGTCTGTGACCCCGAGCACGTGGGGTTCGGCCTGCACCGGATGATGCCGCCGTCGCTGCGCGGGGACTTCCAGGACCTCCCCGCGTGGCGGCAGGGCGTCGTCGAGGTGCTGGACCGGGTGCTCACCGGGCACGACGGTGTGGTGATCGCGCCGATGACGGTCGTCGAGCCGGAGTACTTCCGCGAGACGGTCGGTCGGCTGCGCGAACGCGGCCACGACGTCCGCCACTTCGCCCTGCTGGCCGAGCGCGGGACGGTGCTGCGACGGCTGCGCGAGCGCGGGGGCGGGCACGTCCTGCAGTTCGTGGCCGGGAAGGACGCCCCGCTGCGCCGGGAGAGCTTCGCCGTGTCGAAGCTCGACCTGTGCCTGGAGCGTCTGCGTGAGGAGGAGTTCGCCCAGCACGTCTGGACCGATCGGCTGACGGTCGCCCAGGTCGCCGACCACATCGCCGCGTCCTCGGGCCTGGTCCTCGCTCCGAACGGCGACGGTGCGCTCCGAGGCCGTCTCCGCCGCGCCTGGACAGGGGTCAAGCACATCCGCTTCGACTGAGCCCCGGCCGCAAGCGCCCGCGCGGGAAGTCGGCCCGGTCGACTTCCCGCGCGGGGTGCGCCGCGGACTGCCCTTTGGGGACATCACCTCTTACCCCCACTGAGGGTGCCCGGGCTCTCCCGTGACGCGCCCGCACCGGGGACACTGCGGGGGAGACCGCCCCTGCAACCTGTGAGGTCGAGCGTGATCGGCGCCACCGCCACCCCCCGCTCCGTCCGGCGGCCGGCCAGGGCCGCCGTCGCGGTGCTGCTCGCGCTCGCGGCGGCCCTGGTGACCCTGACCGGCGCCGCCCCCGGTGGGCCGGGCGCCGCGGCCCCGGTGGCCGCGGTCGACCCGGCGGCCGGGCGGATCGTCTTCGCCGGCACCGACCACCGCGGCCTCGGCAAGGTGACCGGCGCCGAGTCGAGCACCCCGCTGTTCGGGCCCGGCCCGATCCACTTCGACCGGGACCCGTCGGCCCGCGGCGACGAGGTGGTCTTCACCAGCCTGCGCGACAGCCCGCTGCCCCAGGTGTACCTGCGCGACGCGGCCGGCGCGGTGCACCGGCTCACCACCGGCATGGACACCTCCCGCCCCGCCCTCGCCCCGGACGGCAAGGGCGTCGTCTTCGAGGCGCTGGAGGACCGCGGCGGCGACAGCAAGCCCCAGCACGTCCTGTGGGCCGTCAACCGGGACGGCAGCGGGCTGCGCCGGATCACCGACGGCGCGGCCGACGAGACCCATCCGACCGTCTCGCCCGACGGGAAGTGGATCGCCTACTCCTGCGACGGCGAACCGTCGCACCGTCAGATCTACCTGAGGCCGTTCACCGGCGGCGCGCCCGTCAAGGTCACCAACGTGACCAACGGGGACGCGATCGACCCGACCTGGAACCCGGTCGACGACGACGCCCACCGCAACGAGATCGTCTACACCTGGGACCAGGGCGCCCAGGGCCGGACCCTGATGCTCACCTCGCCCACCGGCGGCGACAAGGCCTTCTTCCCCGGCACCGGCTCCACCTGGAAGACCGGCTCCGCCGCCTGGACGGCCGACGGCACCGGAGTCGTCTTCCTCAGCGCGGACCTGCTCGACCCCAACAACCCGAGTCCGCAGCCCGACCCGACCCGGCCGCCCGTGGTGAACCTCTACAGCGCGCTGACCTGCAACTGCAAGGCGCCCGAACTGCTCTACCGGGCCGACCGGTTGATCTCCTCGCCGACCTGGCTGGGCCCGCAGCAGGGCGGCGGCCCCGTCGTCGAGCAGACCAGCGCCTCGGGCTCCAACGTCGCCGACGTGGAGGACATGCGCCCCGACGGGTCCGACCCGCGCGACCTCGGCATCAGCGTGCTCCGCGAGGACCCGGCCGCCGACGGCAACACCAGCACCGACCCGGCCGCCGACCCGCTCTTCCACCCCCGCCCCGGCTTCGACCCCTGGTACGAGCGCCAGACCTACACCCCCGACGGCCGCCAGATCGTGGTGACCCGCTACGAGGACGGGCCCGCCGGGCGGATCCAGCGGATCTGGATCGCCGACGGCGACGGGGCGAACCCGCAGCCGATGAACCTCGCCGGGCGCGGCCCCGACGACCGGGACACCGACCCGTCGCTCTCCCCGGACGGCAAGCTGATCGTGTTCAGCCGCAGCGCCCCGGCCGCCGACGGGCAGCCCGCCCGGCCCGGTCGCGTCCTGATCGCCGAGGTGGCCACCGGGCGGATCGTCGGCACCGTCCAGCCGCCCGCCGGCCAGCAGGGCGCCTCCGACGGTCAGCCGTTCTGGTCCCCCGACGGCAAGCTGATCGCCTTCTCCCGGACCGCCGTGATCGACGGCAACGCCGGCAACCTGCACGTCTGGACCGTCTCCGCGGACGACCTCACCCGGCAGACCGACCTCAGCCGGACGGCCTGCCCGGGCAACTGCGACGTCATCGACGACAGCCCCGCCTTCGCCCCCGACGGGCGCCGGATCGCCTTCAACCGCAAGGCCGGTGACGGCGGGAACAACCACCAGGACGGGGTGGTGGTCACCACGCCGACCGGCGCCGACTGCACGGTGATCGTGCCCGCCGGGCTCGGCCAGGGCGCCTGCACCCGGCCGCTGCCCGACCGCCCCACCACCGGGCCCTTCCAGCCCCGCGACGTCGCCTGGACGGCGAACAGCGCGCAACTGCTGATGACCTCGCGCCGCGACGCGCCGCCGAGCTCACCGGAGGGCCTCAAGGTCTACGACTTCGCGACCGCCAAGCTCACCGAACTCGACTGGCGGCTGCCGGGCCGCCAGAAGGAGCCGGCCGTCCAGCAGTCAGTCGACCTGTCGGTCAGCGTGCCCGAGCGGACCCCGGCCGTCCCCGTCGACGGCAGCACCGACGTGACCGTCACCGTCACCAACAAGGGCCCCGCGCCCTCGCCCGGCACCGTCCTCACCGTCTCGGTGCCGACCGGTGCCCGGCTCGGCAAGCTGACCACCCCGACCGGAACGTGCGACGCCGCGGCGCTGCGCTGCGAACTCGGCACCATGGCACCGCGCGCGGTGATCCGGATCACCGCCACCCTGATCGGCACCCGGCCCGGCTACCCGGACTTCGGCTGGAGCGTCACCGGAGCGGTCCAGGACCCGAACCCCGACGACGACTCCGCCCGGACCTTCCTGCCGGTGCTGGAGCCGCCGACCCCGTCGCCGACACCGACCCCGACCCCCACCCCGTCACCGACGGCCACGCCGACCCCGACACCGACCCCGACCACCCCCGCACCCAGCCCGACCGCCACACCCAGCCCCGCCCCGCCGCCGCCCCCGGCGCCCGCCCCCGTACCGCCGCCCCAGGCCGGCCCCACGATCGCGGTCGACGCCCAGCCGAACCCCGGCTACGTCGGCGGCCACGTGACCGTCAGCTACACCGTCCGCAACACCGGCCAGGCCCTCGCCACCGGTCTGCGCCTGACCCTCGGCCTGCCCGCCGGAGTGCCCACCGAGGCCCTGCCGCCCGGCTGCCGGGCCGGCACCTGCACGGTGAGCGACTTGGCCCCGGGCCGCAGCGCCGTGGTCCGCGTGGTGCTCTCGCCCGTGGCCGCGCTGGACACCACCATCACCGCGGAGCTGACCACCACCGGCACCGACGCCACCCCGGGACCGCACCGGGCGAGCACCCCGCTGCGCATCCTCCAGCCCCGCATCGTCGCGGTGCCGCCGATCGGCAAGCCCGGCTTCGTCACCTCGGTGCGCGGCGTGGACTTCCCGCCAGGCACGCCCGTCCGGTTCACCTGGAACCCCGGCATCACCGCCGCGGCCGCGCCCACCCGCCCCAAGGGCGACGGCACCTTCGCCGGCCAGCTGCTCATCCTCCCCAAGGACGAGACCGGCCCGCGCACCATCACCGCCGAAGGCCCCGGCTTCTCCCCGGTGACCTGCCCCTTCCTGGTGGTGGAGGGCAGCATCGGCCCGCCCGGGGAGGTGGAGCGGCGGTGATCCACGAAGTCGACGAGGCACTACGGCAGTTGCTCGCCGAGACCGGCCTGCCCGAGCGCGGGATCGAGGTGGTCTTCGACGCACCCACCCGGGACTTCGCGGCCCGGCGCAACGCGCCCACGGTCAGCGTCTTCCTGTACGGGCTGCGCGAGGACACCGGCCGCCGGCAGACCGGCACCGTCGCCGAGTACGACGCGGACGGCCTGGTGACCGGCCACCGCCCGGCGCCCCGCTGGTTCGAGCTGGCCTACCTGGTCACCGCCTGGACCAACCGGCCGCAGGACGAACACCGGCTGCTGGCCGAGGTGCTGCAGTGCCTGACGGCCACCGACACCCTGCCCGCCCGGCTGCTCACCGGCAGCCTCGCGGAGCTCGGACTGACCGTCGCGCTGGACATCGCGGGGCGTGACACCGGCCTGCCGTCGGTGTCCGACGTCTGGTCCTCGCTCGGCGGGGAGCTGCGGCCCTCCGTCGACCTCCGGGTGCTCGCCCCGCTGCCCGGCGAGCGCAGCCCGGCCGGGCCGCCGGTCACCGAGGGGCTGGTGCTGCACGCCGGCGACACCACCCCGGCCGGGCCGCCGCCCACCGACGGGCCGGGCCGCCGACTGCGCTACCAGGGCACCGACGACCCGGGGCCGGACGGCTTCGCCGCGCCCAGGGAACGCGGGCTGCCGCCCGGCCGCCGGCCACGGGGCAGGGCGCGATGACCGTCGACCTCGAACAGCCCGTGAACGACGCACCGCCGAGTGCCCGGCCACCCGGCCCGCACCACGACCACCTCTGGGAGCGGCTGCACCGCGTCGAGCAGAAGGTCCGCGCCGCGGTGCGCGAACGCCGGGCCGACGACCCGGACCCGGACGACCCGTACCGCGGCCAGTACCTCGGCCCGGAGGCGGTGGAGCGCATCCTGGCGGCCTCCGCCACGGTGTACGGGGCCACCGGGGACCTCGGCGACGGGCCCGCCCCGCCGCCCGACTCCCGGCTCGGCCGGCTCGCCGCCGCCTTCGGGCTGCTCCCGGTGGACCTCGACCTGCTGCTGGTCGCCCTCGCCCCCGACCTCGACTCCCGCTTCGAACAGCTCTACGGCTACCTCAACGACGACCTGACCCGCCGCCGGGCGACCATCGGCCTCGCCCTGGAGCTGTGCGGACAGCCCGGGGCCGGCGCCGGCCGCTTCCGGTTCTCCGTCCGCGCCCCGCTGGTCGCCGGCGGCCTGCTGGAGGTCACCGAGCCCGACCGCCCGCTGCTCTCCCGCACCCTGCGCGTCCCGGACCGGGTGACGGCCCATCTGCTCGGCGACGACGAGCCGGACGGCACCCTCGCCGGGCTGGCCCGCCGTGCCGAGCCCCGCTTCCGGCTGCTCGACGAGCGGCCCGACGAGCGGTCCCACGAGCGGTCCCACGAACGGTCCGGCGAGCGGCCCGACGAGCGATTGCGCGCGCTGGCCGCCAACGGCGGGTTCGTCCACCTGCTGGACCGCAGCGGACACGCCGCCCCGATCGCGGTGGCCGCCCTCGCGGCCGACGGCCCGCCGCCCCTGCTGGTCGACGCCGCCGCGCTCGCCGCCCGCCCGCCGGAGGCCACCGTACGGGTGCTCGCCCGCGAGGCACGCCTGGCCGGGGGCGGCGTGGTGCTCGGACCGCTGGACCGGCTCGAACCCGAACGGCCCGAGCGGGCCGCGCTGCTGCGCGAACTGTGCGCGGCACTCGACGGCGTCCCGCTGGTCGTGCACGGCCCGCAGGTCTGGGACCCGACCTGGGCGGCCCGGAGCCCGGTCGTGGTCACCGTCCCACCGCCGGACGCCCGGGTACGGGCCGAGCAGTGGGCCGGCGCGCTCGGCGCGGAGCTGGACGAGGAGCTGGCCGAGGCGGTCGCCGCCTACCGGCTGGACGGGGAGCAACTGGCCCGCGCGGCCTCGGTGGCGGCCAGGACGGCGGCCGCCGAGCGGCGCCCGGTGCGGGCCGAGGACCTGCGGACGGCGGTGCGGGCGCAGAACGCCGCCGGCCTGGCCCGGCTCGCCCGCCGGATCGAGCCCGGGGTCGGCTGGTCCGACCTCGTGCTGCCCGCCCCCACCGCGGGCCGGCTGCGGGAACTCGTGCTGCGCGCCCGGCACCGCGACCAGGTGCTCCGGCAGTGGCGGATGCGCCCGGGCGGCGGCCGGGGCAACGGCGTGATCGCCCTGTTCGCCGGGGAGTCCGGCACCGGCAAGACGATGTCCGCCGAGGTGGTCGCCGCCGAACTCGGCATGGAGCTGTACGTGGTGGACCTCTCCACCGTGGTGGACAAGTACATCGGCGAGACCGAGAAGAACCTGGAACGGATCTTCACCGAGGCCGCGCAGGTCAACGGCGTCCTGCTGTTCGACGAGGCGGACGCGCTGTTCGGCAAGCGCTCGGAGGTCAAGGACGCCCGCGACCGGCACGCCAACGTGGAGACGGCGTACCTGCTGCAGCGGATGGAGTCCTTCGACGGGATCGCCGTGCTGACGTCCAACCTGCGGGCCAACCTCGACGAGGCGTTCACCCGCCGGCTGGACGTCATCGCCGAGTTCCCGCTGCCGGACGAGACGCAGCGGCGCCTGCTGTGGGACCGCTGCCTCGGGCCGCTGGTGCCCCGCGGTGACGACCTCGACCTGGACTACTGCGCCCGGAACTTCGAGCTCACCGGTGGCTCCATCCGGGCCTGCGCGGTCTCCGCGGCCTACCTGGCCGCCGGGACGGGTGCCCCGCTGGGCATGGCGCAGCTGGTGTCCGCGGTCGTCGGCGAGTACCGGAAGCTCGGCCGGCTGGTGCTGGCGAGCGAGTTCGGGCCGTGGCTGGGCCGGCTCGGGGACGCCGGGCACGGCTGACGGGCTGACGGGCTGACGGGCTGACGGGCTGACCGGCTGCCGAGGTGCCGGGGGACGGCGGGGCAGCCGGGGCGCCTGGGAGGACGTGCGGAGGTGTCCGCCGGGGGCAGCGGTTCCTGCCCCCGGTCCGGGACCTGCGGACATGTTCCCGGGAGGTGCCCGGGCAGCAGACTCGGAGGCGAATGACCGGCGAATAGCGGTGGTCCAGCCGAAGGAGCGCGTATGCCGTCGTACCTCACCCCGGGCGTGTACGTGGAGGAGGTCCAGTCCGGTGCCCGGCCGATCGAGGGCGTCGGCACGGCCGTCGCCGCCTTCGTCGGCTTCGCCGAGACCGGACCCTTCCACGAGCCCACACTGGTGACCAACTGGGACCAGTACGTCCAGCGGTTCGGCGGCTTCACCGAGGGCACCTACCTGGCGCACTCGGTGTACGGCTTCTTCGCCAACGGCGGCGGCTCCGCCTACGTCGTGCGGGTCGGCGACCCGGCCCGGCAGGCGCCCGGCGCCGCCCCCGCCGTCACCGCGGCCCCGCCCGTCGAGATCGCCGGGTTCCTGTTCTCCGCCCTGCCCGCCGCGGGCGGCGAGGTGTCCGTCGAGGTCGCCGACGCGGAGGGGGAGAACGTCCCCGAGGACCGCTTCCGGCTGCTGGTGCGCCGGGGCGCCGAGGTCGTCGAGACGTACGACGTCTCGACCCGCAAGAGCACCAAGGGCTACGTCGTCACCCAGCTGCGCGAGTCGAAGCTGGTCGCCGTCGCCGAGAAGCCCGGCACCGCGCCGAGCCGCCCCGAGCGCCGCACCCACGCCCTGGCTGCCGCGCCCGCGCCGGCCGCCGTCCCGGCAGGCCGGCTCGACCCGGCCGAGTACGTCGGCGACGCCGCCGCCCGGACCGGCTTCGGCGGCCTGGAGGCGATCGACGAGATCACCATGGTCGCGGTGCCCGACCTGATGAGCGCCTACCAGCGCGGCGACCTCGACGACGAGGGCCTGCGCACCGTCCAGCTGGCCGTGATGTCGCACTGCGAGCAGATGGGCGACCGGATCGCCGTCCTGGACCCGCCGCCCGGCCTGAACGCCCAGCGGATGCGCACCTGGCGCAACGAGGAGGCGGGCTTCGACTCCCGCTACGCCGCGCTCTACTACCCGTGGATCAAGGTGTTCGACCCGGCGAGCGGCCGCAACGTGCTGGTCCCGCCGAGCGGCCACGTCGCCGGGGTGTGGGCGCGCAGCGACGCCGAGCGCGGCGTGCACAAGGCGCCCGCCAACGAGGTCATCCGCGGCGCGGTGGACCTGGAGCTGCGCCTCAGCAAGGGCGAGCAGGACCTGCTGAACCCGATCGGCGTCAACTGCGTGCGGGCGTTCCCCGGGCGCGGCATCCGGATCTGGGGCGCGCGCACCCTCTCCTCCGACCCGGCGTGGCGCTACCTGAACGTGCGCCGGCTGTTCAACTACCTGGAGGAGTCCATCCTCCTGGGGACCCAGTGGGTGGTCTTCGAACCCAACGACGACCGGCTGTGGTCCAGCATCCGCCGGAACATCACCGCGTTCCTCACCGAGGAGTGGCGGCGCGGGGCCCTGTTCGGCCAGACCGCGGCCGAGGCCTTCTACGTCAAGTGCGACCGCGACAACAACCCGCCGGAGTCCATCGACCTCGGCCAGGTGATCTGCGAGATCGGCGTCGCCCCGGTGAAGCCCGCGGAGTTCGTGGTGTTCCGGCTGTCCCAGTTCTCCGACAGCACGAGCCTCGTCAACGAGTGACCGGCCCGGTCGGCACCACCACCCCTCGGCACCCCTCGCATCGGAAGGTGACAGAAACCCATGGCTGAAGGCGATCCGCTCTCCACACATATCTTCGGCGTCCAACTCGGCGGCTACAACGTCGAGTCCGTCAAGGAGATCAGCAACCTGACGGTCGAACAGGACGTCGTCGAGTACAAGCAGGTGACTCAAGAGGGCAAGCTGATCGTCCGCAAGCAGCCCGGCGCCCGGCTCCCCGGCGAGGTGACCATCACCCGCGGCCTGGACAAGAGCGGCGCGTTCACGGACTGGATCAAGGAGACCCTCAACAACGGGGCGATCAACACCGCGCGGCAGAACCTGACCATCGAGGTCAAGGACACCACCGGTGCCACCCTGCGGCGCATCCAGCTGACCAACGCCTGGGCGAGCCGCTGGGAGGGCCCCACCCTCAGCGCCGGCGAGTCCAGCGCCGCGACCGAGACCGTGACCATCGTGTTCGAGGAGATCTCGGTCGAGTGAGGCGCAAGATCGGCCTGGACGAGCTGCTGGAAGGGGCTCCGGCCCCGCAGAACGCCGCGCCCCAGCAGCAGGCCCCGGCGGCAGCGGCGGCGTCGCAGCCCCGGGGGCGGGCGCCGCACACCGAGTTCGAGTTCGAGCTGCCGCTCGGCTACGTCGACGACGAGGGCACCGTCCACCGGCACGGCGCCATGCGCCTGGCCACCGCCCGCGACGAGCTGATGCCGCAGATCGACCTGCGGGTCAAGGAGAACCCGGCGTACCTCAGCGTGGTGCTGCTCAGCCACGTGATCACCAGGCTGGGCGACATCACCGACGTGCACGCCGGGGTCGTCGAGCGGATGTACGCCACCGACGTGGCCTTCCTCCAGGACCTCTACCAGCGGATCAACAGCGAAGGCCACACGCGCGCCGCGGTGACCTGCCCGCACTGCGACGGCGCCTTCGAGGTCGACCTCGCCGGTGGGCGCCTGGGGGAATCGTGACGTACGCGCCTGCTCGGCTGTACGAGGAGATCGCGTACGTCGCGTACCACTTCCACTGGCAGCGGGAGGACATCCTGGACCTGACCCACCGCGAACGCGGGCAGTGGGTCAGGGAGATCGCGCGGCTCAACACCCGCATCAGCGAAGGCGGGTGAGCCGGGTGGGGCTTCGGGACTGGATCGGCCGCCGCAGGGGCGGCGAGACCGGTGCTCCCGTCGGCGTGGAGGCCGACGGGAGCACCGGTGGGGGCGTCGGGGAGGCCGCTCCCCGGCGGCGCCCGGCGGCCGGGGACGGGGGCTGGCGCGCCGTCGCGCCGCTGGTCCCGACCCTGGCCGGGCCGGCCCACGGCGTCAGCGACGGCCTGACGTTCCGCTCCCGGCTCACCGCCTGGCAGGACCCTTCGCTCTGCGGCCCGCTCGGCCACGCGGTCCTGCCGACCGCCCCGGTCGGCATCCTGCGGGCCGTGGCGAGGCCGGGCCTGCCGGACCCCGCCCGCACGGGCGGGGACGACCTCGTCGTGCCGGTGCTCCCGGTCCAGGCCGGGCCCGAGGAGCCGGCGCAGGACGGGCCGTCGGGCGCGGCCCGACCGGCCGCGCCGGTCCAGCGCTCCGTCCGGCTGCGGCGACTCCCGGTGCGGTCGGCGCCGCGCCCGCCGCGCGCGGGAGGGGGCGAGCGTCAGCCGGTCGCGGCCGGGGCCGACGGCGGTGCGCCGAGGCCCGCTGCGGCGGCGCCCGTTGTGCCCGTGCCCGGCAGGTCGAAGTCCGCTGCGGCGAGGGCCGGTTCGCCGAAGGCCGGTTCGCCGAAGGCCGCGGCACCGCAATCCGCTGCCGGAACGCCCGCTGCTGCTGCGGCGGCGAGTGCGCCGGCTGCCGTCGGGGCGACGCCCGAGGCCGTCACGGCCTCCCCGCTTCCGAACGAATCCGCGGCCCGGACCGTCGAGCGTCCGGTGCGTCCGCGTTCCGTGGGCGCTCCGCTGGTCGTGGCGAGGCGCCCCACGTCGCTGCCCGCGCGCCCGGTGGCGGCCGTCCCGGGAACGGTCAGGGCGCCGGGCGTCGCCACCGAGCCGACGGCCCGGGGCACCGACACACCGACGCCCGCCGCGATGACGGAGACACCGACCGACGGCACGCGCCCTCCCGCGAGCGGCGAAGCCGCCGTACGGACGGCGTCCGGTCCGGCCGCGGCGTCCGCGCCCGCGTCCGCGCGGAGCGGGCGGGCCGAAGGGGTGGTCCAGCGTGCCCCCGCGAGCGGCCCCGCCGCGGCGCCCGCCCGCCCGGTCCTCGGCGCGCCCCTGACCGCGCTGCCCGCAAGCGCCACACCGCTGGCCACCGACGGTCCCCGGGCCGCTGACGCCGCCTCGGGGGCGCCGGCCATGCCCGTCGTCCCCGCCGCCGCGGCCGGGTCTCCCGTCGTCGGGACGAGCCGGCCCGACGGCGCCCTGCCCTCCGGAGGCGGGGGCCGTGACGCCGCCCCGGCCCGTCGCGCCCGTACGGCCGGCGGCCCGGCAGGCCAGGCGCCGTCCCGGCCCGAGCGCGGGAACGCCGGCGGCGCGTCCGTCCAGCGCACGCCCTCCTCCTCGCCGACCCCCGAACGCGCCGCGCTGGCCCGGCCCGCACCGACCGCTGCCCGCGCGGGCGGGCCCGTCGAGGGTGCGTCCGTGCAGCGCGCGGCGTCCGACGCCGCCACCTCGTCGCACACTCCGTCGACGCCGGTCCGGCCCGATTCGGCTCCTGCCCGCGCGAGCGGGCCTGCCGAGGGCGTGTCCGTGCAGCGTGCGCCGTCGGTGCCGCTCCGGCCCGCTCCCACCCTCGGGGGCGCGAGTGGGCCCGTGGAGGGCGCGTCCGTCCACCGCGCGCCCTCCGGGGCCGCCACCCCCTCGGCACCGGTCCAGCCCGAGCCGGCCCCGGCCCGTACGCGCGGGGGCCTGGGCGCGCCGCTCGACGCGCTGCCGCCGACGGCGGCCGTGGCCGGTGCCGCCGCGCCGCTGCTCGGCGGGCGCCGACCGGTGCAGCGGATCGCGGCCCCGGCGGCGGACGGCGCCGCGCCCGCCGTCGTCTCGCCGGTGGCCGGTGAGGGGATGCCCGTGCAACGCGCCACCGGGCGCCCGGGCGACACCCCGTCCGAGAGTCCGACCCAGACCGGCCATGACGGGCGACCGGCAGGCCCGACCGCCCCGGCCGCCGATGGCAGCGGACGCCGCAGGCGCGGACCGGCAGCCGGACGCCCCCTGCCCTCCGCTGCCCCACAGGGGACTGTGGGTACCTCCGCCGCCTCGCCGTCCGGAAGTGGCAGTGGCAGCGGCCCCGAGCGGCGGCCGGATGCCTCGGTGCAGCCGACCGCTCCCGGGCCGCGCCCTGCGAGCGCCCCGCCCCGAGGCGGCACCGCTCCGATGCCCACCGTGACGGTGCCCGCCCGTCCGGCCCCGGGCGGCCTGGGCGTGCAGCGCGCCGTCCAACTCATCGGCACGCGGCGCGGGTTGCTCGGCGACCGCCGGATGTCGGTCTCCCTCGCCACTGCGCCGGCGCCGTCCGCGGCCGCTGCGGCCGCGTCGGCCGGGCCGTCCGGCGCCGGTCCGGCGTCGACGCCACCCGTGGTCCGGGCCGCCTGGCCCAACGCCCTCACCTCCCACCCGGACGCTGCACCGTCGGCCGCTGCCGCGCCGCAGCGCTCACAGGCACCGGACCGGCCCTCGCCGGGCGGCCGCGACGGCGGCCCGGCAACCGGGAGGCCGGCCGGACGGACGAACCCGGGGCGGCTCCCCGCCCTGGGGACGGCCGCGCCGCGCGGGGTGGTGGCCGCCGTGCAGCGTGCTTTCTCCCGACGGTCCTCGGGCCGGGCCGGTCACCCGTCGGCGCAGGGAGGTCCGCCGGTGCCCGGCGGCACCACCCCGACCGCGGCCGTGCCCGCGCACGCGTCGCAGGTGCTGCCCGGTCGAACCCGTTCGGCAGTCCCGAACACGGGTGCACCGGCGTGGCCTCAGTCCGACGTCACGAGCCCGGGGCGGTCGGTCCTGCAGCGAGCCACGGTGCCGACGTCCGCCGCGCGCCCGCCGGTCGTCCGGCTCCGGCCGGTGACGCCCCCGGCGGCCCAGTCGATCCAGCGCCTCCCGGCCACCTCCCACCCCCCGCAGCCGTCCCCGGCGCAGCCGCCCACCCTCGCGTCCCCGGCGGGCGCGGGCTGGTCGGCGGGCCCGCAGCCCGCCACCGCGTCCGCGTCCGTACCCGTGGTGTCCTGGTCCCTGCCGACCGGGCAGGCCGCGAACGCCCCCGCCGTACGGTCCACACCGTCCGCGCGGGCCGTCCCGCCCACGCCCGGCACGGCCCGGGTGCTGCAGCGGGTGGCCGAGCAGAACGGCCTGGCCGGGATCCCGCTGACCGCCGTGCCCGCGCGCACCCCCACCACGGTGCAGCGGGCCGGGGCCGCGGAACCCCCGGCGCAGGCCCCCGGCGGGCCGCACGCCAAGCCGTCCGCGGACCCGTCCGACCTCGACGAACTGGCCCGGCGCCTGGTCGAACCCGTCGGCCGGCTGCTGCGCACCGAGTTGCGCAGGGGCCGGGAGCGCAGCGGCAAACCGTACGACATGCGCCGCTGAGCACGGGCCGCGACGCGGACCAGGTGAACGGCCGCCAGAAGGCCGCAGCAGCGACGTGACCGGAAGCAGGGAGCAGAAGCGATGACCGACAACATCTTCGCGTCCAGTGTGTTCTTCAGTCTGACCATCGGCGGCAACGACCTCGGCGAGTTCACCACCTGCTCGGGGCTCGGCGCCCAGGTCGAGATCGAGCAGTACGCGGAGGGCGGCAACAACGGCTTCGCGTGGCAGCTGCCGGGGCGCATCACCTGGTCGAACATCACACTGACCCGCGCGGTCACCGCGGACACCACCAAGATCACCCGCTGGCTGTCCGAGATCGTCCGCAAGGTCGAGCCCAAGGACGGCGAGATCGTGGCGCTGCGGCCGGACCTGAGCCGGATCGTCGGCTGGCAGGTGATGGGGATCGTCCCGGTGCGCTGGGAGGGGCCGTCCTTCGACCCCGCCAACTCCCAGGCGGCGATGGAGACCCTGGAGATCGCCCACGCGGGCCTGCGTCCCTCCTGACCCCACCCCTCCCGAACCCGTCCACCCCCGACCCGCGGAAGGAGCACCAGGATGTCCCCGGCGGTCCCCGCCAGCGTCACCCGGGCCCAACTGACCATCATGGAGCCACCGTCCACGGTCGGCGCCCAGCCCGGCGGCACGCTCGCGCAGCTGCGCCTCCAGTTCAACCCGGCGACCCTGCGGCTGAGCAAGACCACCGAGTGGCGGCGCACCCCGTCCCGGATGGCGGGGGAGTCCGCACTGCCCGAGTTCGTCGGCAGCGGTCCGCGCTCGCTCTCCCTCGACGTGTTCCTGGACTCCACCGCGACCCACGACAACTCGGTGGAGCGGGCGGTGGAGCAGCTGATGACGGCCTGCGTACCCACCCCGACCAGCCTGGCGCGCAAGACACCGGCCAGCCCGTGGATCCGGCTGGACTGGGGCACCCTGAAGACCACCTCGTTCAACGGGGTGCTGACCGGCCTCTCGGTCACCTACTCGCTCTTCGACGTCGACGGGAAGCCGCTGCGGGCGGTCTGCTCGCTGACCATCGACGAGGCCAGCGTCGACCCGGCCGGGCAGAACCCCACCTCCGGCTCCCCGGAGGCCCGCAGCACCCACCGGGTGATCGCCGGCGACAGCCTGCCGCTGCTCGCCTGGCGCGCGTACGGGGACGCCACCGCCTGGCGCACCATCGCCGAGGCCAACGACATCGACGACCCGATGGCGCTCGTCCCCGGTGCGGACCTGATCGTGCCGGGCATCGAGGAACTCACCCAGAGCCGCGCCGGGAACCACACCCGGAGCGAACCCACCCAGGGCGGACGGCCATGACCACTCCCGAGGCCCGCGGCGGCCGCTCCTTCGCCGCCGATCCCGTCGTCGAGGCGCCGGGCCCGCTGCCGCCGATCTGGGTGACCCAGCTGGTCTCCTGCGACATCGAGGAGAGCGTCGGCCTGCCCGACACCGCCGTGCTGTCCTTCCGGGACGCCAACCACGCCTTCCTCGCCGCCACCGGGATCACCATCGGCACTCCGCTGAAGGTCTCCGTGGTCACCGTGCAGGGCAACACCAGGGCGCGGCTGTTCACCGGCGAGGTGACCGCGCTGGAGCTGGAGGTGGACACCACCGGCTCGTACACCGTGGTGCGGGCCTCGGCGGTCACCCACCGGCTGATGCGCGGGCGCCGGGTGAAGGCCTTCCGGAACATGACGACCGCCGACATCGTCCGCGAGGTCGCCACGGGAGCGGGCCTGACCTGCGGGAAGATCGACTCCTTCCCGGTCGTCCACCAGCAGCTCTCCCAGGCCAACGTCCCGGACTGGGACTTCCTCCAGTTCCTGGCACAGGAGAGCGGCGCCCAGGTGCGGGTGGACGACGACGGGAAGCTGGAGTTCGTCCGGCCCGACCCGGCCTCCGGCGCCCCGGCCCCCTCCACCCCGGCCCCGCAGAACCCGCTGGTGCTGGAGTACGGCCGCAACCTGCTGGAGCTGCGCGGCGTGCTGACCGGCGCCGCGGGGGCGGACACGGTCGAGGCGCGCGGCTGGAACGTCACCACCAAGAGCGCCCTGGTCGCCACCGAGCCCGCGGTGACCTCCCGTACCGTGCAACCGGGCATGAGCCCCTCCGTGGTGGCCTCCGCGTTCCCCGGCCAGGCCCGGCTGACCGTCGCCGACACCCCGTACCGCACCCAGGCGGAGACCGCCTCGGTGGCCCGTTCGCTGGCCGCCTCGGTGGCGGCCGGCTTCGGCGAACTGGAGGCCGTCGCCGAGGGCAACCCGCGGCTGCGGGCGGGCACCGCCGTCGCCCTGGGCAACGTCGGCGCCGCCTTCTCCGGCCGCTACACCGCCACCGGGGTACGCCATCTGCTGGAACCGTTCCGCGGCTACCGCACCACCGTGGTGGTCAGCGCCGCCCCGGACCGCTCCCTGGCCGGGCTGACCAGCGGCGGCAACGCGCCGCCGCGCGGGCCCCGGATGCCCGGCCTGGCCGTCGCCGTGGTCACCGACGTCCGGGAGCCGGGCGGCGGGCAGCGCGGCTGGGTGAAGCTCAAGTTCCCCTGGCTGGACGACACCTACGTCTCCGACTGGGTGCGCACCGTGCAGTGGGGCGGAGCCGGGGGCGGCGGCGTGGTCAGCCCCGAGGTCAACGACGAGGTGCTGGTCGGCTTCGAGCAGGGCGACCTGGACAGCCCGTACGTGCTGGGCGGGCTCTACAACGGCGTCGACCGGCCCTCCCCGCACGACGTGCCGCTGGTCGACGGGGCCTCCGGCAAGGTCAACCGCCGTTCCGTGGTGTCCCGTTCGGGCCACCGGATGGAGCTGCTGGACGTGCCGGGCGGCAAGTCCGGCGTCCATCTGGCCAGCGGCGACGGGAAGTTGGAGGTCAGCCTGGACCAGCAGCGCGGCGAGATCGTGCTGACCGTCCACGGCCTCGGCGGCGCGGCCGGCAGCACGGTGCGGCTCTCGCCCTCCGGCATCACCCTGGACGCGGGCACCGGCGCGGTGAACGTGCGCGGCGGATCGGTCACCGTCCGGGGGACGACCTCGGTCACCGTGGACGGCGGCGCCGAGGCGGTGCTCAAGGGGGCCTTCGTCAGGATCAATTGATGGAACGTCAGCAACCCATGGCAGTATGACGAGTGCCCACGACCAACGGGGCACCATCGGAAACGGAGACCGCACATGCCCCCCGCAGCCCGGACCGGCGACCTCACCGACCACGGCGGCGCCCTGACCACCCCGCCGCCGGGCGCCCTCAGGGTGGCGACCGTGCTCATCGGCGGCCGCCCCGCCGCGGTGGTCGGCAGCGTCCACGCCTGCGTCGTCCCCCCGCACCTGGCCCTGGGCCCCGGCAACGTGGTGCTGCCCTCCCCGGGCGCGGTGACCCGCGGAATGGTGCTGATCGGCGGCCTTCCCGCCGCCCGTATGGGCGACAAGACGACCTGCGGCGCCACCGTCACCGTCGGCGCGTTCAACGTGCTGATCGGGGGCTGACATGAGCGAGCGAAGCGAGCGAATCATCAAGAGGTGCGAGTGGGCGAATGCCCCTGCCGAGCGCAGCGAGGTGGGCGCATGAGCGGTAGTTTCATAGGCAGGGGCTGGGCCTTCCCGCTGCGGGTGAACGCCACCGGCGGCATCGGCATGGTGGAGCGGGACCAGGAGCTCGCGGAGGCGATCCGCCTGATCCTCGGCACCGCCCCCGGCGAGCGGCCGATGCGGCCCGAGTTCGGCTGCGGCATCCACGAGTACGTCTTCGCCTCGGGCGACAGCACCACCGCCGGGCGGATCGCCCGCGAGGTGCGCATCGCGCTGGAGCGCTGGGAGCCGCGGATCGAGGTCGACGACGTGGTGATCGCCTTCGACAGCGTCGAGGAGGGCACCCTCTACATCGACGTCCACTACACCGTGCGGGCCACCAACGACCGCCGCAACCTGGTCTTCCCCTTCTACACCATCCCGGAGCACCCGGAGGCCGAGCCGCTGAGTGCGACGAGCGGGGGTGCGTACTGATGGCCCTGCCCTCCCCGAACCTGGACGACCGCCGCTTCCAGCAGCTCGTCGACGAGGCCAAGCGCTACGTCCAGCAGCGCGCCCCGGAGTGGACCGACCACAACGTCTCCGACCCGGGCGTCACCCTGATCGAGACCTTCGCCTACCTGGTGGACCAGCTGCTCTACCGGCTGAACCGGGTCCCGGAGAAGAACTACGCCGCCTTCCTCGACCTGCTCGGCATCCGGCTCTTCCCGCCCGCCGCGGCCCGCACCGAAGTCGACTTCTGGCTCTCCGCCCCGCAGCCCGAGACCGTCCTGCTGCGGGCCGGCACCGAGGTCTCCACGCTGCGCACCGAGACCGACGACGCGGTGGTCTTCTCCACCGCCGAGGACCTGCCGATCGTCCCCAGCTCGCTGGAGCGGCTGGTCACCGTCTCCGCCTCCGGCGAGCAGTCCGACGGCACGGCCCGGCTGGCCGACGGCGCGGACGTGCCGTGCTTCCAGCCGCGCCCGGTCGCCGGGGACGCCATGCTCTTCGCCCTGCCCGCCGTGGTGCCGCGCTGCATCCTGATCGTCCGCCTGGACAGCCGGGTGGAGGGCGTCGGCGTCGACCCGCGCCAGCCTCCGCTGGCCTGGGAGGTCTGGGACGGCGCGCGCTGGATCGCCTGCGAGACGGGCAGCGACACCACCGGCGGCCTCAACCGGCCCGGCGAGGTGGTCGTCTTCGTGCCCGCCGGGCACACCGCCTCGGTCGTCGCCGGCCGGCGGGCCGGCTGGCTGCGCTGCCGGGTCACCGAGCCGCAGCCGGGCCAGCCCTTCTACTCCGAGTCCCCGACCATCCGGCGGGCCGAGGTGTTCACGGTCGGCGGCACCGCCACCGCCGTCCACGCGCGGACCGTCACCGACGCGCCGCTCGGCGCCTCCGAGGGCGTCGCGGGCCAGCGCTTCCGGCTCGCCCGGCCGCCGGTGCTGCTCGACGGCGAGCCCCCGGTGGTCGAGGTCGCGGCCGGCGAGGGCTGGGAACGCTGGACGGTCGTCGAGCACTTCGGCGAGTCCTCGCCCGCGGACCGGCACGTGGTGCTGGACGCGACCACCGGCGAGTTCCTCTTCCCGCCCGCGGTCCGGGAGCCCGACGGCAGCCTGCGCGCCTTCGGCGCCGTACCGCCCAAGGGCGCCCAGCTGCGCGTCCCGCGCTACCGCACCGGCGGCGGGATCGCCGGCAACGTCGCCCGCGGCACCGTCACGGTGCTGCGCAGCTCCGTCCCGTACATCGCCCGGGTGGACAACCGGGAGGCGGCCCGCGGCGGGGTCGACGGCGAGACCGTGGAGAACGCCAAGGCCCGCGCCCCGCACCAGCTGCGCCTGCAGGAACGTGCCGTCACCGCCGGGGACTTCGAGCTGATCGCCCGGCAGGCCGCGCCGTCCGCCGCCCGGATCAGCTGCGTGCCCGCCGGCGGCGCGGAGGCCGGGGCGGTGCGGGTCCTGGTGGTCCCCGACGCCGTCGCGGACGAGGGCGACCGGCTGCGCTTCGAACAGCTGATCCCCGACGAGCAGATGCTGGCCGCCGTCGCGACCGCCCTCGACGAGCGGCGGCTGATCGGCACCCGGCTGCTCGTCCAGCCCCCCTCCTACCAGGGCGTCACGGTCGTCGCCCGGCTCACCACCCGCTCCGCCGACCCCGACCGGGTCCGCGAGGAGGTGCTCGCCGCGCTGTACCGGTACCTCAACCCGCTGCGCGGAGGAGCGGACGGCACGGGCTGGCCGTTCGGCCGGGCGGTGCAGTACGGGGAGGTGTTCGCCGTGCTCCAGCGGGTGTCCGCCGTCGCGGGCGTCGAGGAGGTGAGGCTGTTCCCGGCCGACCCGATCACCGGACGCCGGGGCGCCCCCGCCGAGCGGGTCGAGGTCCCGCCGGACGCCCTGGTCTTCTCCCACCAGCACCAGGTCGTGGTCACCACGGCCGCCGAGGGAATCTCATGACCCGGGCCGCCGTCCCCGGGCTGCCCAGCCCGCACCCGATCGGCGAACTGCTGCCGGCGCTGTTCGCCGACGACGACTTCGCCCAGCGGTTCACCGCGGGCCTGGACACCGTCCTCGCCCCGGTGTTCGCGACCCTGGACAACCTGCCCGCCTACTTCCGGCCCGGCCTCGCGCCGGCCGACTTCCTCGACTGGCTGGCCTCCTGGGTCGCGGTGGAGGTCGACCCGGCCTGGCCGGTGGAGGTGCGCCGCGCCGTGGTCGAGCGCGCCGTCGAACTCCACCGCTGGCGCGGCACCCGCCGCGGCCTGACCGAACGCCTGCGACTGGTGCTCGGCGCCGGAGCCGAGATCGTGGACGGCGGCGGCGCCTCCTGGTCCACCGACCCGGACGCCACGCCGGCGCCCGCGCCGGGCGGCGAGGTGCTGGTCCGGGTCTGGCCGCTGCGCGGACCGGCGCCGGACGAGGACCAGGTGCGGTCCGTCGTCAGGGCGGGCTGTCCCGTCCACCTGACCTGCCGGGTGGAGATCCTGCCCGGCCCACCCGGGCGAACGGAGGGCTGACGGATGCCGGTGTGCCCCGAATGCGGAACGGCCAACGGGGAGGGGGACGACTTCTGCGGCAACTGCGGCGCCTACCTCGGCTGGTCGCGCGGCACCCCCGCCACCCCGGCGGCGGCGCCGACGGCCGCGCCCGCGGCGGTGCCCGCACCCGCGAAGGCCGAACCCGAGCCCGAGCCGACACCCGTACCCACGGCGGAGCCCGCGCCCGCGCCCGCGCCCGCCGAATCCACGCGGCGGAGCGCCGCGCGCCGGACCGCGCGCAGCGAGCCGACAACCGAACCGGCGGCCAAGGCGGAAACCACCGCGGAAGCCAGGACAGAAGCCAAGGCGGAGCCCAAGCCGGAGCCCAAACCCGAGGCCAAGGCACAGCAGCCGCCCGCCCGCCCGGCGCCCGTCGAGACCCCGGCCCCCGAGCCCCCGCCCGCCGCCGAGCCCGCCCGCCCGAGCCCCGCCCCCGTACGGCCGGCCCCCGCTCAGACCGCCGCACCCGCCCCGCAGGCCGACCCGGTGGCCGTCCAGCCCGCCAAGCCCGTGGCCCCCCGCCCCGTCAGCCGGCCGGCCGAGACCGTCGAGACCCAGGACGGCCCGCCCTGCCCCCGGTGCGGCACGCCCAACCTGCCCGAACGGAAGTTCTGCCGCCGCTGCGCCGCACCGCTGACCCCCACCGCGGCCGCGCCCGAACTGCCCTGGTGGCGCACCCGCTGGCCGTTCCGGCGCCGGGTGCGGATCGGCGGCTCCGGCAACGCGCTGCGCCGCACCATCGCGCTGCTCGTGCTGGTCGCGCTGGTCGTCGCCGGGATCCTGCTCTACCCGGCCGGCAAGGTCGCCTTCCAGGACGTGCTGGACAAGGTCCGCGGCACCGCGCCGATCACCCCCTCCGCCACCACGGCGAGCGCGGCCGTCGAGGGCCATCCGGCCGGCGCGGCCGACGACGGCCTCACCAACACCTACTGGGGCGCACCCGCGATCGGGGACTCCGTCACCTTCTCCTTCCGCACCCCGTTCCGGCTGGTGGACCTGATCGTCCACACCGGCCCTTCGGTGGACCAGCAGCAGTTCCGCCAGCAGGCCCGCCCCATCGTCGTCTCCATGGAGGTCACCTCCGAGGACGGCAAGGTGCACACCGAGCAGGTCGCGCTCAACGACCAGCCGGGCCCGCAGACCGTGCCGACCGGGATCAGCGACGTCACCCAGGTGAAGCTCACCGTCCGCGAGGCCGCCGGGACGGGCCCCGGCCGCGCCATCGCGCTCTCGGAGGTGGAATTCTTCAAGCGCACCTGACCCTGGCGCGCGCTACCGGAGGGAAACGATGGTCTACCGGATCCACTTCACCGCCGAGGACCTGGCCAGGACCCGGCCGGCGGAGCCGATGCCGTTCTCCGAACTCATGGCCGCGGCAAGGGCCCTGCAGGAACGGAGCCAGGCGGCGCGGCTGGATCCGTGGCGGCGGAGCGTCCTCGCGGGCCTGCCCGACGGCGCCCGCATGGCCCTGTCCCTGGTCCCGGCGGACGGCTGGGGGCCGACCTTCCTCATGCCCGCGGTGGCGGGCCACCCGGAGGAACTGCTGGAACGCGTACGGGCCACCCCGCGCCGGCTCGTCGAGGCGGAACTCGCCGCGATCGCCGAGCACCAGCCCGTCCCGGGGTGGGCCCGGCACCTGGCGGACGACCGGGCGCTGCGCGAGGAACTCGCCGACAGCCTCGGGCTGCTCTACGAGCACCTGGTCGGCGGCCACTGGCCGCAGCTCGTCGACCGCCACGCCGCCGACCGGTCCGTGCGGCTGCGGCAGTTCCTCGGCGGAGGCGTCGAACTCCTGCTGGCCGGCGCCAACCCCCGCTGGATGCGCTGGAACCCGCCGGTGCTCGAAGTCCGCAGCGGCGTCGACCACGACCTGCACCTGCGGGGGCAGGGCGTCCTGCTGGGCCCGTCCGTGTTCGCCACCCGGGCCATGGTCAGCGACGACACCCACGGCCTGCCCCTGCCCGTGATCACCTACCCGATCGACGACAGCCGGCCGGCGGGCTGGCCGGCCCTGCTCGGGCCCGACCGGGCCCCGGCGGGGACGGCGGCCGCCCTGTCCGCGCTGCTCGGACAGACCCGCGCCGCCGTCCTGCAGACGATCGCCGAACACCCCGGCTGCACGACGAAGGAACTCGCCGCGCTCGCCGGGACCACCCCCTCCAGCGCCAGCGAACACGCCACCGTGCTGCGCGAGGCCGGCCTCGTCCGCACCGCCCGGTACCGCAACACCGCACTGCACAGCCCGACCGCCCTCGGCCTCGGCCTGCTCGGCGACGGCACCGAACCGCCCGGTTCCGATCCGTCCTGAGCGGTGCGGCCCGCGCACTCACACCAGCAGCAGCCCCCCGCACCGCTGGGCGCCGTCCTTCATCGCGATCAGGTTCGCCGTGACGTAGGGGCCGTTCGCACCCCGGGGGCGTTCCATCCATTGCCCGCCGAATGTCACCCACCAGGGGCCGGGGCACCCGGGGTACGGCAGCGGCCTTCCAAGGAGTTCCTCATCTGTGCCACGTACGGTCACCCGTCATGGCACAACGGCGGGTGGTGGCGGGCATGGGGAAGCTGGGGCACGGGACGCGGCTGATCGCGGTGAGCGTGGTCGCCGGGGTGGTGGCGGCGGGGATGGTGCTGCCCGCGGTGGCGGCGGTCGGGCTCGGCGCGCGGTCGGCGGCGGACGACTTCCAGGGCTTGCCCGACGACTTCAGGACCCCGCCGTTGTCCCAGGCGACGACCATCCTCGACGCCGAGGGCGGCACGATCGCCACCGTGTACGACCGGGACCGCACGGTCGTCCCGGCGGACCGGATCTCCCCGCTGGTGAAGACCGCGCTGGTGGACGTCGAGGACAACCGCTTCTACGAGCACGGCGCGATCGACCTCAAGGGCGTGCTGCGCGCCCTGGACAACAACGCCTCCTCGGGCGCGACCCAGGGCGCGTCCACCCTGACCCAGCAGTACGTGAAGAACGTCTTCGTCGAGGAGGCGGGAGACGACCCGCAGAAGGTCGCCGAGGCGCAGCGGCAGACGGTGGGCCGCAAGATCCAGGAGCTGAAGTACGCGATCAAGGTCGAGGAGACCCTGAGCAAGGACCAGATCCTCACCAACTACCTGAACATCACCTTCTTCGGCGAGCAGGCCTACGGTGTCGAGGCGGCCGCCCGGCGCTACTTCGGCGTGCACGCCGCGGACCTCACCCTGCCGCAGGCCGCGCTGCTGGCGGGTCTGGTGCAGTCGCCGACCGGCTACGACCCGACGGTCAACCCGACGGCGGCGAAGGAGCGGCGTGACACCGTGCTGCGCAAGATGGCCGCGTACGGGCACATCACCCAGGAGGAGGCCCGGCAGGCCATCGCCTCCCCGCTGGGCCTGAACGTCCAGGCGCCGCAGCAGGGCTGCATCCTGGCCAAGCAGGGCGAGGGCTTCTTCTGCGACTACGTGCGCAACGTGGTGCTCACGGATCCGGCCTTCGGGAAGTCGGCGGCCGAGCGGCAGACGCTCTGGAAGCGCGGCGGCCTGCAGATCCGCACCACGCTCGACCCGAAGGCGCAGGCGGCGCTGCAGGCCTCGGTCACCGGTCATGTCGACGCGGGCGACCAGGCGGCGACGGCGATGAGCATCGTCCAGCCGGGCACCGGGAGGATCCTGGCGATGGGCCAGAGCCGCCCGTACGGGGTGGACGACAAGCAGCACCAGACCCAGATCAACTACAACGTCGGCAAGGCCCTGGGCGGCGGGCTCGGGTTCCCGACCGGTTCGACCTTCAAGCCGATCGTCGCGGCGGCGGCCCTGGAGGGCGGCATACCGGCCGATCAGAGCTACACCACCGACTACAGCATCCCGTGGCCGGCCATGACGGACTGCTCGGGCGGCCGGTTCCCTTCCGCCGGGCAGGTGCACAACGACAGCCAGAGCCTCACCGGCCGGTTCGACATGAAGTCGGCGATGGCGCAGTCCGTCAACACCTACTTCGCGAAGCTGGAGGCCGACACCGGCCTGTGCTCGGTCGCGCGGATGACCGAGAAGCTGGGCATCACCCAGCAGGCGGGCGGCGAGAAGCTCCAGGTGGTCCCGTCGATGACGCTGGGCAGCAACGACCTGACGCCGCTGGGCATGGCGGCCGTCTACGCGGCCTTCGCCGCCCACGGCACCTACTGCGCGCCGACCGCGATCGCCTCGGTGACCGGTCCCGACGGCAAGCCGCTCGCGGTGCCGCAGGCGAACTGCACGGCGGCGATGTCGGCCGGCACCGCCGACACGGTCAGCGCGATGCTCAAGGGTGTGGTGGAGGACGGCACCGGCCGGACGGCCGGCCTCACCGGCCGGGACAGCGCGGGCAAGACCGGCACCACCAACGACAGCCGCCAGGTCTGGTTCGTCGGCTACACCCCGGAGATGGCGGGTGCGACCGTGGTCAGCGACACCGACAACCCGAAGCCGCTGGACGGCCAGCGGATCGGCGGCACGGTGGTCGGCCAGGCCTTCGGCGGCACCCTGGCCGGCCCGATCTGGCGCGACGCCATGGACGGCGCCCTGGCCGGCACCCCGGCTGGGACCTTCACCCCGGTGCAGCTGCCTTAGGGCCTGTCTCCTGGGTCCTTGCCGGGTCCGACGAAACCCGAGAGACAGGCCCTGAGCCGGTGACTCGGGGCAGGACTCACCCGTAGAGCGCCACCCTGGGCTCGACCGTCCCCTGGGCGGGGGCCGCCCCGACGACGGTGACCCGGTAGCGCTCGGTCAGGGTGTGGTGGCCGTGCAGGACGAGCTTGGCCGGGACGAGCTTGGTGTACAGCGTCCCGGTCTGGCTGGCGAGCGGCGTGGTGCGCCAGTGGCCGTCCGAGGAGAGCACCTCGAGCCGGATGCTCGACGGGTCGAGGAAGGGGCCGTTCTGGGGGGACTCGATGAGGATCTGCGGGGCCACCGTCCGGTCCGCCGAGGAGTCGTTGCGGTAGGTGACGGTGACCACCCGCTGTGCGTCGTCGCGCGGCAGCGGGGAGGTGGGCAGCTCCACGAAGCCGGTCGGCGGGGCGCCGGCCGCGGCCGCGGTGCCGGTCGCGGCCTGGGCCGGGGCGGTGAGCAGGGCGGTGGGCACGGCGGCGACGGCCGCGGCCAGGGCCACGCTCCGACGGGGGATCTTCCGGGTGCGCATGGCGCCTCCTTCGGCCGACGGCCAGGGCACGCGGGTGCGCCGACTGGTCCGGGCAGGTCCGTACGGCACCACCCTGCCCCCTCACCCGGAAGGCCGCACGCCGGGCCCGGCCGGAGCGCCGGGAGTGGCGCCGCGACTGGGCCGAACGTGCGACGGCCGGGGCCGTCGGGCCGGGGCGTCGCCCACGCCGGGAGCGGGCCCCTTACCTTGGGCGCAGCCTCCGCCCGGCGCCCTCGCCCGCGCGGGGCGTCCGGAGGTCGGGGCAGGTCGCGAGAAGGGGAGGGACGGGGTGCGGGCGCGTTCGGTGGAGGAGCCGGGGCAGCGGACGCCGATCCTGATCCGGTACGGCCACCGCTCCTGGCTGGTGCCCCTGGCGGTGCTCGGGCTGGTGGTGGGGGTGGACGCGGCCACGCCGATGACCTTCGCGTCGGTCAGCTGGCTGGTCATGGTCCCGGTGGTCGCCGCCGGGCTCTGCGGGCCGGCCGCCACCGTGCTGTTCTCCCTCCTCGCCATCGCCGCCTATCCCGCCCTGGACAGCATCTGGGGGAAGTCCCAGGGGACCGAGGACTTCCTGCTGGTGATCGCGGGAGCCGCCCTCTCGGTGCCGATCAGCATCTTCCGCGTCCGCGCCGCCGGCTATGTCCGCCACCTCCAGGGCGCGGCCGAGACCACCCGGCAGGTGGTGCTGCGCCCGGTGCCCCCGGGGTGGGGCGGGGTGGACTCGGCGGCGCGCTACCTGGCCGCGGACGTCGAGGCCCGGGTGGGCGGCGACTTCTACGACGTGCTGGCCACCCCGTTCGGGGCGCGGGTCATCCTCGGCGACGTCCAGGGCAAGGGCCTGCCGGCCGTCTCCGCGGCGGCGGCCCTGGTCGGCTGCTTCCGGGAGGCCGCCTTCCACGAGGGCGACCTGGCCACCGTCGCGGGCTGGCTGGAGGAGCGGCTGCACCGGCAGAACCTGCTGGCGGAGCGGCTGGGGGAGGGGGAGGAGCGGTTCGCGACGGCGGTGGTGGTCGGCTTCCCCGCCGACGCGCCGGGGGAGGTGGAGGTGGTCAACTTCGGCCATGACAGCCCCCACGTGCTCGGTTCCGAGGGCGTTCGGCAGCTGCCGCCGGGCGGCGGCGCCCCGATCGGGCTGGCCCAGCTGGCCGGCGGGCTGCCGCCGGTGCGGCGGCTGCGGCTGGGCCCGGGGGAGACGGTGCTGATCGTCTCGGACGGGGTGACGGAGGCCCGTGACCGTACGGGCGCGTTCTTCTCCCTGCGCGCCCAGCTGGACCGGCTGGCCGACGGCCCGGGGACGGTCGACCCGGGGCGCCTGGTCGACGAGGTGGCCGCCGCGGTCCTGCGGCACACCGAAGGCCGGCTGACGGACGACACCGCCCTGCTCGCCGTCCGGACGCCGCCGGTGGAGCAGGTGGCGCCGGTGCGCTGAGCCCGCGGTGGGGTGGACGGCGCCGCCGACGGGGATCCTCCGTCCGACGTCCGAGTCACCCCGCCGCACCAGCCTCAGTCAGGAGCGCACCCGTGGATTCCGCCGAACTCACCCCGTCCGAGGCCGCCCGGTGGTCCGCCCGGGCCGGACTCGACCTGCCGGCCGAGCGCCATGCCGCGGTGGCGGCCACCGCCCGGCGCCTCCAGTCCGTCGTCGCCGTCCTGCGGGAGCTGGACTACGGGGACACCCCGCCCGATGCCGTCTTCCGCGCGGGAGGGGAGCGGCCCGATGCAGCCGTATGAGCTGAGCCTCGCCGCCGCGGCGGCGGAGATCCGGGAACGGCGGCTGTCCCCCGTGGAGCTGGTCGACTCCGTCCTCGGCCGCATCGACCGGGTGGAGCCGCAGCTCGGCGCGTACGTCGCCGTCACCGCCGAGCAGGCCCGCGACGCGGCCCGCGAGGCCGAGCGGGAGATCGCCGGGGGCCGGTACCGGGGGCCGCTGCACGGCGTCCCGGTCGGGCTGAAGGACCTGATCGACGTCGCCGGCACGCCCACCACCGCGAGCTCCCGGGTCCGCGACGGCCACCGCGCGGCCGAGGACAGCACCGTCGCCGCCCGGCTGCGGGCCGCCGGGGCCGTCCTGGCCGGCAAGACCCACACCCACGAGTTCGCCTACGGCCTGACCACCCCGCAGACCGGCAACGCCTGGGACCGCGGGCGGGTCGCCGGAGGCTCCAGCGGCGGGTCGGCCGTCGCGGTGGCCGCCGGGGCGGCGACCTTCGCCCTGGGCACCGACACCGGCGGGTCGATCCGGGTGCCCGCCGCGCTGAACGGGGTGGTCGGCCTCAAGCCCACCTACGGGCTGGTGCCCCGGCACGGCGTCACCTCGCTGTCCTGGTCGCTCGACCACGTCGGGCCGATCACCCGGACCGTCGAGGACGCGGCGCTGGTCCTGGACGCCATCGCCGGGCACGACCCGCGCGACCCCGCCTCGGTGGCCGTCCCCACCGTCGACCACCGGCCCGAGCGGGAGCCGGACCTGACGGGCGTGCGGGTCGGCGTGCCGGACGGCTACTACCTCGACCACGTCGACGAGGCGGTCGCGGCGGCCGTCCACGGCGCGGTCGCGCAGCTGGAGGCCCTCGGTGCCCGGCCCGTCGCGGTGGAGATCCCGATGGCGCGTTACCTCGTGCCCACCCTGTGGGGCCTGACGGCGCCCGAGGCCGCCGCCTACCACGCGCGCACCCTGCGCACCGTCCCCGAGCTGTACCAGGCCGACGTCCGGGTGCTGCTGGAGGCCGGCGAACTGATCGGCGCGGGCGACTACCTGCGCGCCCAGCGCGCCCGGACGATGATCCGGGAGGCCTGGGCGCGGATGCTGGCACAGGTCGAGGTGATCGCCGCCCCGACGGTGCCGACGACGGCGGTCCGGGCCGGCCAGGAGAGCGTCAGCTGGCCGGACGGCACCACCGAGAGCGTCCCGGAGGCCTACGTCCGGCTCTCCGCCCCGGCCAACGTCACCGGCGTGCCCGCCCTGTCCGTCCCGGCCGGCCGCGACGCGGCGGGGCTGCCGATCGGCCTGCAACTGCTCGGGCGGCCGTTCGGCGAGCGCACGCTGCTGCGGGTCGGCCACGCCTACGAGCGGACCCGGCCCGCGCGGGCGCTCGCCCCGATGGTCTGAGCCCGCGGGGCCGCTCCGGCGGCGCGTGGGGCCGTCAACGGCCTTCCATCAGGCGGTACATGCCGATCGAGTCGTGGGTGGCGGTGTCCGCGAAGCCGAACTTCTCGTAGAGGAAGCGCGCGGGGCCGTCCGCGATCAGCGAGACGTACGCGGTGGCGGGGGCCCGGCGTTCCAGCTCCTCGGTGAGTGCCGCCATGATGCGCTTGCCGAGGCCGTGGCCCTGGTGCGCGGGGTGGACGCAGATGTCGGTGATCTGGAACGCGGTGCCGCCGTCGCCGATGATCCGCCCCATGCCGACGGGCTCGCCCTCGTGGTGGAGGACCACGCCGTACCAGGTGTTGGGGAGGGCGACCGCGACCGCCTCGGGCGCCTTGTCGGAGAGTCCGGCGTCGGTGCGCAGGCGGCGGAAGACCTCGACGGTGGGCACGCCGGGGCGAAGCTCGTAAGGGTCACTTATCGGAGTCATAGCTTACATGCTACCCGCTCGACCCTGCCGTCCGGCTCCGGCCGCTCGGGTGAACGCGCGGCGCGACATGCCGGACCGGGCGGGGGGTCGCGGAGGCGGAGGTGATGATCGCCGGGTTCCCCGGAGCCCCACCCCCTCGGAGGCGGACATGCGGATTCTTCTCCTCGTCAGCGCGTTCAACAGCCTCAGCCAGCGGCTGCACGCCGAACTGCGCGACCGGCGCCACACCGTGGACGTCCAACTGGCCGGTGATGACGAGGAGTTGCTCGAAACGGTGGGCCGACTGAAACCCGACCTGGTGCTCGCGCCGATGCTCCGCACGGCGATCCCCCGCAAGCTCTGGTCGCGGCTCACCTGCCTCGTCGTCCACCCCGGACCGCCCGGCGACCGCGGCCCCTCCTCCCTCGACCGGGCGATCCAGGAGGGCCGCACCGCATGGGGCGTGACGGTGCTCCAGGCCGAGGCGGAGATGGACGCCGGCCCGGTCTGGGCCTGGGCGCCCTGCCTGCTGCCCGAGTACGGCAAGAGCGACCTGTACCGCAACGAGGTCGCCGACGCGGCGGTGGCGGCCGCGCTGCTCGCCGTGGAGCGCTTCGCCTCCGGCACGTACGCGCCGCAGCCGCAGTCCGGGCCCGGCTGGAGCGCCGCGGTACGCACCGGGCCCGTCCTGCGCCAGGAGGAGCGCCGGATCGACTGGGCGACCGACCCCACCGAGGAGGTGCTGCGCAGGCTCCGCGCCGCGGACTCCCGGCCCGGCGTGCTCGACGAACTGTGCGGCGGCACCTGGTACCTGCACGGCGGGCACCGCGAGCCGGAACTGCGCGGCCGCCCGGGCGAGCTGATCGCCACCCGGGCCGGCGCCCTCTGCCGGGCCACCGTGGACGGTGCGGTGTGGATCCCGGAACTGCGCCGCCACACCCCCGGCGGCCCCGCGGGCGTCAAGCTCCCCGCGGTGACGGCGCTCGGCGGCCTGCTGCCCGCCCTGCCGGAGGCGACGGCGCCGCTGATGCCGGAGGAGGAGGACGGCCCGGTCTGGTCGGACCTGCGCTACCGCGAGGAAGGCCCGGTCGGCCTCCTGCGGTTCTCCTACCCCGGCGGCGCGATGTCCACCGGCCACTGCCGCCGGCTGCTGGCGGCCTACCGCTTCGCCCTCGCCCGCCCGACCTCGGTGCTGGTGCTCGGCGGCGGCCGGGACTTCTTCTCCAACGGCATCCACCTCAACGTGATCGAGGCCGCGGCGGACCCGGCCGTCGAGTCCTGGGACAACATCACCGCGATGGACGAGCTGGTCGACGCGGTGCTCACCACCACCGACCGGCTGGTGGTCGCCGCCGTCGGGGGCAACGCCGCGGCCGGCGGGGTGATGCTGGCGCTGGCCGCGGACGAGGTGTGGTGCCGCGGCGGCTCCGTCCTCAACCCCCACTACCGGCTGATGGGGCTGTACGGGTCGGAGTACTGGACGTACTCCCTCCCGCGCCGGGTCGGCGCGGCGGCGGCCGAGCGGCTGACCCACCAGGCCCTCCCGGTCTCCGCGGCCACCGCCGAGCGGATCGGCCTGGTCGACCGGGTGCTCGCCTGCGGGCCGGAGGAGTTCGAGCGGCGGGCGGCCCACCTGGCCGGCCTGCTCGCCGCCTCGCCCACCACCCAGCAGCGGATCGCGGCGAAGAAGGCCGCGCGCGACGCCGACGAGCGGATGAAGCCGCTCGACGCGTACCGGGAGGAGGAGCTCGCGGTGATGCACCGGCAGTTCTTCACACCCGAATCGCCGTACCACGCGCTGCGTTCCGCGTTCGTCCACAAGCGCCCGGTGGCGACGGGGCCGACCGCGCGGGCGTGACCCGAACGGCCCCGCCGGGCTTGCCTCCCCGGGCCCCGGTTCGCGCCACGCGGACCGGCGCCAGGACCGGACCGTTGCTATGACTGGCTTTCGAGCCATTCCCTCCGGCTCTCATCCCCGAGGAGGCATCCTCATGGGTGCTGCAACAGCTGCAACAGCCGCAACCACCGACACCGACGTGGTGCACATTCTCTGGATCAACGCGGGCCTCAGCTGCGACGGCGACTCCGTCTCGCTGACCGCCGCGATGCAGCCCAGCATCGAGGAGATCGTCACCGGTGCGCTGCCCGGCCTGCCCAAGGTCGCGGTGCACTGGCCGCTGATCGACTTCGAGTGCGGCCCGGCCCAGGGCGCGGACAACTTCGTCGAGTGGTTCTTCAAGGCCGACCGCGGCGAGATCGAGCCGTTCGTGCTGGTCGTCGAGGGGTCCATCCCCAACGAGAAGATCAAGAAGGAGGGCTACTGGTGCGGCTTCGGCGACGACCCCGCCACCGGTCAGCCCATCACCACCAGCGAGTGGCTGGACCGGCTCGCCCCCAAGGCGACCGCCGTGGTGGCGATCGGCACCTGCGCCACCTACGGCGGCATCCACGCGATGGCCGGCAACCCGACCGGCGCCATGGGCGTGCCGGACTACCTCGGCTGGGACTGGAAGTCCAAGGCCGGACTGCCGATCGTCTGCGTGCCGGGCTGCCCGATCCAGCCCGACAACTTCGCCGAGACGCTCACCTACCTGCTGTACCAGCTGGCCGGCTCCGCGCCGATGATCCCGCTGGACGACAAGCTGCGGCCCGCCTGGCTGTTCGGCGCCACCGTGCACGAGGGCTGCGACCGCGGCGGCTACTACGAGCAGGGCCAGTTCGCCACCGACTACGGCACCCCCGAGTGCCTGGTGCGGCTCGGCTGCTGGGGCCCGGTCGTGAAGTGCAACGTCGCCAAGCGCGGCTGGACCAACGGCATCGGCGGCTGCCCGAACGTGGGCGGCATCTGCATCGCCTGCACCATGCCGGGTTTCCCGGACAAGTTCATGCCCTTCATGGACCCGCCGCCCGGCTCCCGGGTCTCCTCCAACGCCAGCAGCGCGTACGGCACGCTGATCCGCCGGCTGCGCGCGATCACGCTGAACACCCTGGACAAGGAACCGAAGTGGCGCCGCACCGGCCGCCAGCTGACCACGGGCTACCGACCGCCCTGGTGACGACCGCCGGAGGGCCGCACACCACCCGGTGTGCGGCCGCCGCCGACCCTCTCCCGCCCGCCGAGGCCCCGCGTCCTCCGCACCGATCCCGCCCGCCGAGGCCCCGCACCCCCACCGATCCCGCCCGCCGAGGGCCCCGCTCCCAGAGACAAGGACACGACAGCAACGATGGCAACTCCGACCACCAGGGCGGCCGGCGACGGCAGCGGCCTGACCGAGATGTCCTGGGACCCGATCACCCGGATCGTGGGCAGCCTGGGCATCCACACGAAGATCGACTTCAAGCAGAAGAGGGTCGCGGAGTGCTACAGCACCTCCTCGGTCTTCCGCGGCTACAGCGTCTTCATGCGCGGCAAGGACCCGCGCGACGCCCACTTCATCACCAGCCGGATCTGCGGGATCTGCGGCGACAACCACGCCACCTGTTCCGTCTACACCCAGAACATGGCGTACGGGGTGAAGCCCCCGCACCTGGGGGAGTGGATCATCAACCTCGGCGAGGCCGCCGAGTACATGTTCGACCACAACATCTTCCAGGAGAACCTGGTCGGGGTCGACTACTGCGAGAAGATGGTCCGCGAGACCAACCCGGGCGTCCTGGAGCAGGCCGAGCGCACCGAGGCCCCGCACGCCGGCGACCACGGGTACCGGACCATCGCCGACATCATGCGCTCGCTCAACCCCATCGAGGGCGAGTTCTACCGCGAGGCGCTCCAGGTCAGCCGGTACACCCGGGAGATGTTCTGCCTGATGGAGGGCCGCCACGTGCACCCCTCCACGCTCTACCCGGGCGGCGTCGGCACGGTCGCGACGGTGCAGCTGTTCACCGACTACCTGACCCGGCTGATGCGCTACGTCGAGTTCATGAAGAAGGTCGTGCCGCTGCACGACGACCTCTTCGACTTCTTCTACCAGGCCCTGCCCGGCTACGAGGAGGTCGGCCGCAGGAGGGTCCTGCTCGGCTGCTGGGGCAGCCTCAACGACCCGGACCACTGCGACTTCACCTACCGCAACATGACGGACTGGGGCCGGCGGATGTTCGTCACCCCCGGCATCGTGGTCGACGGCAAGCTCGTCACCAACGACCTGACGCAGATCAACCTGGGCATCCGCATCCTGCTCGGCAGCTCCTACTACGAGGACTGGCAGGGCAAGGACCTGTTCGTCACCCACGACCCGCTGGGCAACCCCGTCGACCCCCGGCACCCGTGGAACCAGCACACCATCCCCGCCCCGCAGAAGCGGAACTTCGACGACAAGTACAGCTGGGTGATGTCCCCGCGCTGGTTCGACGGGAAGGACCACCTCGCCCTCGACACCGGCGGCGGCCCGATCGCCCGGCTGTGGTCCACCGCCCTGTCCGGGCTGGTCGACATCGGCTACGTCAAGGCCACCGGCCACAGCGTGCAGATCAACCTGCCCCGCTCGATGACCAAGCCCGAGGTCACCTTCGAGTGGAAGATCCCGCAGTGGAGCAACGCCATCGAGCGCAACCGCGCCCGCACCTACTTCCAGGCGTACGCGGCCGCCGCCGCCCTGCACTTCGCCGAGAAGGCGCTCGACGAGGTCCGCGCCGGGCGCAGCCAGACCTGGGAACGCTTCGAGGTGCCGGACGAGTCGATCGGCTGCGGCTTCACCGAGGCCGTGCGCGGCGTGCTCTCGCACCACATGGTGATCCGCGACGGCAAGATCGCCAACTACCACCCGTACCCGCCCACCCCCTGGAACGCCAGCGTCCGGGACAGCTACGGCACACCGGGCCCGTACGAGGACGCGGTGCAGAACACCCCGATCTTCGAGGAGAACCCCCCGGACACCTTCAAGGGCATCGACATCATGCGCGCGGTGCGCAGCTTCGACCCCTGCCTGCCCTGCGGCGTGCACATGTACGTCGGCGGCGGGCGCACCGTGCAGACCATGCACGTGCCCACCGGCCTGAGCGGGCTCACCGCATGACGGCCGAGCGGACCGGGCAGCGGATCCAGCAGGCCCTGGACGACCTGGCCGGCAGCGGCGCGGAGCAGGCGGGCGAGCAACTGGTCAGGGAACTCATGGAGTTCTACGGCCAGGGTCTGGCCCGGATGGTCCCCGCGCTGCCCCCGCCCGCGCTGGACCGGATGCTGGACGACCCGGCCGTGGCCGGGCTGCTGCTCCTGCACGACCTGCACCCCGAGGACCTCCCCGCCCGGATCGACCGGGCCCTCGCCAACCTGCCCGAGCGGGTCGAGGTGGCCGGCTTCGACCAGGCCACCGGCGTCCTGCGGCTGCGCCGCACCGCCACCGGCTGCGGCTGCGGCGAACAGGAGGTGGAGGCCGTCCTCGCCTGCCACGCGCCCGAGGTGACGGCCGTGGAACTGGAACGCGCTCCCCAGCTGCTGCAGATCGGCACCCGCCCGCCGCAGCCCGCGGAGGCGCGATGAACACCCGCCGGATCTCCCGCGACGGCACGGCCCTGCTGCACCGGCTGCGCGAACCGGCCCCGCCGCGCCCCGAGCAGTGCGCGTTCTGCGGCCGGGACCTGCCCGACGGCCACCGCCACCTGGTGGACGTCGAGGAGCGCGCCCTGGCCTGCGCCTGCACCGCCTGCGGCCTGCTGTTCCAGCAGCCGGGCGCGGCCGGCGGCCGCTACCGCACCGTGCCGGACCGCTACCTCGCCGACCCGGACGGCGAGTTGGACCAGCAGGCCTGGTCGGTGCTGGGCATCCCGGTCGGCACCGCCTTCCTGTTCCGCAACACCGTGCTGGACCAGCTCCTCGCCTTCTACCCCGGCCCGGCCGGCGCCACCGAGAGCGAGCTGGACGAGCAGGCCTGGCGGCGCGCCCTCGGCGGCAGCCGGCTGGCCGACGCCCTGGAGCCGGACGTGGAGGCGCTGCTGCTGCGCCGCACCGAGGAGCGCGTGGCGTGCTTCCTGGTGCCGATCGACGTCTGCTACGAACTGGTCGGCCGGCTGCGGCGGTGCTGGCACGGCTTCGACGGCGGCGCCGAGGCACGCACCGAACTCGACGCGTTCTTCGCGCGGCTGGCCGAGCGGGCCCGCCCGCTGCCCGCGGAGGTGACGGCGTGACGGCGCTCGCCTTCGCCTGCACCGGCGTGCGCTCCGACCCGTACGCGGCCGGGCCGACCCTGGTGTTCCGGCTGCGGATCACCGCGTCGGCCGACACCCGGGTGCACGCCCTCGTTCTCCAGTGCCAGCTGCGGATCGAACCGGGCCGCCGACCGTACGGCGACGCCGAGGGCGAGCGGCTGGCCGACCTGTTCGGCGGCCGGGAGCGCTGGGCGACCACGCTCAACCCGGTCCAGTTCGCCACCGTGCCGCTGCTGGTGCCCGGCTTCACCGGCGAGACGGAGACCGACCTCGCGGTGCCCTGCACCTACGACCAGGACGTCGCCTCGGCCCGCTACTTCCGGGCGCTGGACGGCGGCGAGGTGCCGATGCTGCTGCTCTTCTCCGGCACCGCCTTCGCCGGCCCCGCCGGGTTCCAGGTCAGCCCGGTGCCCTGGGACCGGGAGGCCAGGGTGCGGATGCCGGTCGGGGTCTGGCGGGAGGCGATCGACCGGCACTTCCCCGGCAGCGGCTGGCTGCGGCTGCCGGACGAGGTGATGGACGAGTTGCTCGCCTACCGCTCCCGGCGGGCTCTGCCCTCCTGGGAGGCGACGGTGCGCGAGCTGCTCGCGGCGGCGAGCGAGGGGACGGTCCGGTGAGCGGCTTCCCGGAGCGGATCGAGCGCGGCTTCGCGGCCGCCCGGCAGATCGCCGACGCGGTGCTGCTGGAGGGCTACGTGCTCTACCCGTACCGCGCCTCGGCGGCCAAGAACCGGCTGCGCTGGCAGTTCGGCGTCCTGGTGCCGCCCGAGTACACCGTGCAGGGCGGCGAGCACTCCCACCAGCGCACCGAGTGCGTGATGGAGGCGCGCGGCGGGGACCTGCTGGCGGTCGAGCTGCGCTTCCTGCGGGTCCAGCGGCGCACCGTCGAGCGGGCCACGGCGGCCGGCTTCGAGTCGGTCGAGCGGCTGGCGCTGGCCGACCGGGACCTCGTCGAGTGGGACGAGGGCGTCGAGGAGCGGATCGAACTCCTCATTCCCGTCGAGGAGTTGGAAGGCGACGGGGTGCAGCGGCCGTTCCGGCTGCCGGGCGTCGGCGAGACCGGGCTGGTGCGCGAGGACGGCAAGGTCCTCGGCCGGCTGGTGCGGCGGCGCGAACAGGTCGACGGCCTGGTCTGGCTGCGGGCCGAGGACGTGCCCGGCCCGTACCTGGCGCGGCGGCTGACCGTCGAGGTGGAGAACACCTCCGACTGGACGCCGCCCCGGCGGGCCACCCGCGACCAGGCGCTGCCGCGCTCACTGGTCTCCGCCCACCTGCTGCTCGGGCTTGAGCACGGCCGCTTCCTGTCCGTCACCGACCCGCCCGAGTGGGCCCGTCCGGCCGTCGAGCGGTGCCGCAACCAGCGCACCTGGCCGGTGCTGGCCGGACCGGACGGCGAGCGCGGCGTCGTGCTGTCCTCGCCGATCATCCTGGAGGACCACCCGCGGATCGCCCCCGAGAGCCTCGGCACCCTGTACGACGCCACCGAGATCGACGAGATCCTGGCACTGCGGACGGCGGCCCTGACCGAGGAGGAGAAACGGGAGGCCCGCGGCACCGACGAACGGGCCGGCGCGGTGATCGACCTGGCCGAGTCCCTGCCGCCCGAGGTGCTGGAGCGGCTGCACGGGGCCATCCGCGGGCTGCGCGAGGTCACCGGCGGTGCCGGAGTGGCCGAACAGCCGTGGTGGGACCCGGGCGACGACCCGGAGGTCGACCCCGAGCGGGACCGGGTGCTGGTCGACGGCCGGGAGGTCGGCGCCGGCAGCCGGGTCCTGCTGCGGCCGGGCCGGCGGCGCACCGACGCCCAGGACCTCTTCCTGGACGGGCGCACCGGCATCGTGGAGGCGGTGCTGTACGACGTCGACGGCTCGGTGCACCTGGCCGTCACGGTCGAGGACGACCCGGGCGCCGACCTGTGGCGCGCCCAGGGGCGCTTCCGCTACTTCCAACCCGACGAGGTCACACCGCTGGAGGAGTCGTGACGGGCGCCACGGTGCTGGTCGCCGGGGTGGGCAACATCTTCCTCGGCGACGACGGCTTCGGCGTCGAGGCCGTCCGGCGGCTGGCCGCCCACCCGCTGCCGGCCGGCGTCGAGCTGGTCGACGTCGGCGTGCGCGGCGTGGACCTGGCGTACCGGCTGCTCGACGGCCACCGCACCGCCGTCCTGGTGGACGCCACCTGCCGCGGCGGAGCGCCCGGCACCGTCTACCTGATCGAGGCGGACGCCGAACAGCCGCTGGAGGTACCGGTCCTGGACGGGCACCGGATGGGGCCGGACGCCGTACTGGCCCTGCTCGCCACGCTCGCCGCCGGCACCGGCGGCGAGCCGCCCGAACGGGTGCTGGTGGTCGGCTGCGAGCCGGCCTCGCTGGAGGAGGGCATCGGGCTGAGCGAGCCCGTCGCCGCCGCCGTGGAGGAGGCGGTCCGAGTGGTCCTGCGCGTCGTGGACGAGGCCGCGCAACCGGAGAAGGAGACGACACCATGCTGAGGAAACTGTTCTGCGTCGCCCTGCTGGCGGGGATCGGCGCACTGCTCTGGCAGAGCCTGCCGGACATCAAGCGGTACCTGCACATCTCCCGGATGTGACCGGGGACGACCCGTGCGGTGCGGATTGCTGCGAACGGTGCAGCCCCGCACCCGGTGGCGGCGCGGCTTCGGGCCGACGCCGCCACCGCGCCCTGTAATGGGGCGCGTTGCCGCCCGCTCCGGGAAGGGGACCCATGCACGAGATGTCGATCGCCGAGGCCGTCGTCGAGCAGGTGGACACGGCCGCGCGCGAGCACGGGGCCCCCGGGGTGGCGCGGGTGCGCCTGCGGGTGGGCGAGCTGGCCGGTGTGGTGCCCGAGGCCCTCGACTTCTGCTTCGAACTGGCCTGCGCCGGAACGCTGGTGGCGGGCGCGGTGCTGGACACCGAGTCCGTCCCGGCCCGGGCCCGCTGCACCCCCTGCGCGGTCGAGTGGGCGGTCGGCATGCCGCCGGACCTCGGCTGCCCCGGCTGCGACGGCGGTGGCGGCGTGGAGCTGCTGTCCGGCCGTGAACTGCAGATTCTCGACGTCGAGTGGTCACGGAGCCCCGGCGTCCGGGCCGAACAGAAAGGCTGATGCCGATGTGCCGCACGGTCGACCTCCGTCAGGCGGTCCTCGCCCGCAACGACGACAGCGCCCGCCGGCTGCGGGCGACGCTGGCGGAGCGGGGCACGGTCGCGGTGAACCTGCTGTCCAGCCCGGGCAGCGGGAAGACCGCGCTGCTGGAGGCCGAGCTGACCCTCGCCCGGCGGCGAGGGGTGGCGGTCGCCGCGCTCACCGCCGACCTCGCCACCGAGAACGACGCCCGCCGGCTGGCCCGCTCGGGCGCCCCGGTGAAGCAGGTGCTCACCGACGGGCTCTGCCACCTGGAGGCGCGGATGCTCGCCGGGCACCTGGACGGCTGGCTGCCCGCGGAGTGCCGGCTGCTGTTCGTGGAGAACGTCGGCAACCTGGTCTGCCCGGCCTCCTACGACCTCGGCGAGACGCTGCGGGTGGTGCTGGCCTCGGTGACCGAGGGCGAGGACAAGCCGCTCAAGTACCCGACGGCCTTCGGGCTGGCCAACCTGGTGCTGGTGACCAAGGCCGACCTCGCCGAGGCGGCCGAGTTCGACGAGGCCGCGTTCCTGGCGAACGTCCAGCGGGTCAACCCCGGGGTGACGGTGCTGCACACCTCCGCCCGGACGGGCGCGGGCGTCGGGGCGCTGCTGGACCGGGCGCTGGCCGTGCTGGACGGGGCCGAGCCGCACCGGCCGGTGATGTCGGCGCCGGCGCCGCACGACCACGGTCACGAACACGAGCACGAACACGGGCACCACCACGGCCACTCCGTCGTGGGGGAGGACGCGTGACGGCCGGTCACCCCGGGCTCGACCGCGAGCGGCGGCGGGTCGCCGTCCGAGGCCTGGTGCAGGGGGTCGGCTTCCGGCCGTTCGTCCACACGCTGGCCGGTGAACTCGGACTGGCCGGCACCGTCACCAACACCGGCGAGGGCGTCCTGGTCGAGGTCGAGGGCAGCCCGGACGCCCTCGCGGCCTTCTGCCGACGGGTGGCCGGGGACGCGCCGCCGCTCGCCCGGGTGCACTCGGTGGAACACGCGCCGCTCGCCGTCACCGGCGCCACCGGCTTCCGGATCGTCCCCTCCCGCCCCGACGGCCCCCGCACCACCCTGATCCCGCCCGACACCGCCGTCTGCGCCGACTGCCTCGCCGAACTCGCCGACCCGGCCGACCGCCGCCACCGGCACCCCTTCATCAGCTGCACCGACTGCGGCCCCCGGCACACCATCGTCACCGGCCTCCCGTACGACCGGGCCAACACCACCATGGCCGGCTTCCCGATGTGCCCGGACTGCGTCCGGGAGTACACCGACCCCGCGAACCGCCGCTTCCACGCCCAGCCCGTCGCCTGCCACGCCTGCGGGCCCAGGCTCGCGCTGACCGTGCCCGCACGCCCCGACCTCGACGGGGAACAGGCCCTCACCGCGGCCCGGCAGCTGCTCGCCGACGGCGCGATCCTCGCCGTCAAGGGCATCGGCGGCTACCACCTCGCCTGCGACGCGCGCGACGCCGCGGCCGTCGCCCTGCTGCGCCGGCGCAAGCGGCGCGGCGACAAGCCCTTCGCCGTGATGGCCCGCGACCTCGCCACCGTCGAGCGCCTGCTGCCCGTCGACCCGGTCGAACGGGAACTGCTCACCGGGCCCGTGAAGCCGATCGTGCTGCTCCGCCGTAGGGGCCTGCCGGTGCCCGAGGGGGTCGCGCCGGGCAGCCCCGACCTCGGGGTGATGCTCCCGTACACGCCGCTGCACCACCTGCTGCTCGCCGCCCCCGGGCCGGACCTGCTGGTGATGACCAGCGCCAACCTCTCCGGCGAGCCCATCGTCACCGAGGACCGGGAGGCACTGGAGCGCCTCGCCCCGCTGGTCGACGGCTGGCTCACCCACGACCGGCCGATCCACGTCCCCTGCGAGGACTCGGTGGTGCGGGTGGTGGACGGCGAGCAGCTGCCGCTGCGCCGCTCGCGCGGGTACGCGCCGCTGCCGGTCCCGCTGCCGGTGCCCGTCCGCCCCGCGCTGGCCGTCGGCGGCGACCTCAAGAACACCTTCGCCCTCGCCCGGGACGGCTACGCCTGGCTGTCCGGCCACATCGGCGACATGGACGACCTGGCCACCCTGCGGG
Source organism: Kitasatospora sp. NPDC048286 (assembly GCF_043201735.1). NCBI lineage: Bacteria > Bacillati > Actinomycetota > Actinomycetes > Kitasatosporales > Streptomycetaceae > Kitasatospora > Kitasatospora sp. NPDC048286. Next base: position 403,977 of record NZ_JBICZE010000008.1, on the reverse strand, counting down.
CCTTCGACCGGGCGGTCGAGCAGCTCGGCACGGTCAGCGGCGTACGGCCCGAACTGCTGGTCGCCGACCGGCACCCCGGCTACCGCTCGCTGCGGCACGCCGAGCGGACCGCCGCCGGTCGGCCGGTGCACCGGGTGCAGCACCACCACGCCCACATCGCCGCGGTGATGGCCGAACACGGCCTGGACGGCGGCCGGCCGGTGCTCGGGGTGGCCTTCGATGGCACCGGCTACGGCGAGGACGGCGCGATCTGGGGCGGCGAGGTGCTGCTGGCCGACTACGACGGGTTCCGCCGCCTCGCCCACCTCGGGTACGTGCCGCTGCCGGGCGGCGACGCGGCCGTCGAGCGCCCGTACCGGACGGCGCTCGCCCACCTGCGCGCGGCCGGGCTGCCCTGGCTGCCCCAGCTGCCACCGGTCCGCGCCTGCGCGGCGGAGGAACTCGCCCTGCTGGAACGGCAGTTGGAGTGCGGACTGAACTGCGTGCCGACTTCCAGCATGGGGCGGCTGTTCGACGCGGTGTCCGCGCTCGCCGGGGTCTGCCAGCGGGCCGGGTACGAGGCCCAGGCGGCGATCGAACTGGAGGCGGCGGCCTGTGCCTTCGTGCGGACCGGCGGCTACGCGTTCGGCCTGTCGGAGCGGGCGGACGGCTGGATCGCCGACCCCTCGCCGGTGCTGGCCGCCGTGGTGACCGACGTGACCGCGGGAGCCCCCGCCGGGCTGGTCGCCGTCCGCTTCCACCACGCGGTGGCCGAGCTGGTCCGGCGGATCTGCGCGGCCGTCCGGGAGCGGCACGGCACCACCACCGTGGCGCTCAGCGGCGGGGTCTTCGCCAACGCGCTGCTCTCCTCGGCCTGTGCGAGCGGGCTCGGGGAGGACGGCTTCACCGTACTGCGGCACCGCCGGGTGCCGCCCAACGACGGAGGGCTGGCGCTGGGCCAGCTGATGGTGGCCGCCCGGTCGTCGGCCACCCGGGAGGAGTGAGAGCGGATGTGCCTGGCGGTGCCCGGCAGGGTGACGGAGATCGGGGAGCGGGACGGGACCAGGATGGCGGTGATGGACTTCGGTGGCGTGGTCAAGGACGTCTGCCTGGAGTACCTGCCCGACCTGGCGGTGGGGGAGTACGCGATCGTCCACGTGGGATTCGCGCTGCAGCGCCTGGACGAGGAGTCGGCCCGGCGCACCCTCGCCCTCTTCGAGGAACTCGGGCTGTTGCAGGAGGAGTTCGGCGACCCGTGGGAAGCCGCCAGCGCGGCGGGAGAGGCTGAGGAGGCCGGACGGTGAAGTACCTGGAGGAGTTCCGCAACCCCGAGCTGGCGGCCGGGCTGCTCGCCGACATCAGGGCGACGGTCACCAGGCCGTGGGCGCTGATGGAGGTCTGCGGCGGCCAGACGCACAGCATCATCCGCCACGCCATCGACCAACTCCTGCCGGACGAGGTCGAGTTGATCCATGGCCCGGGCTGCCCGGTGTGCGTCACCCCACTGGAGGTGATCGACCGCGCGCTGGCGATCGCCGCCCGGCCCGGGGTGGTCTTCTGCTCCTTCGGGGACATGCTGCGGGTGCCCGGCACCGACCGGGACCTGTTCCGGGTCCGCGGCGAGGGCGGCGACGTGCGGGTGGTGTACTCGCCGCTCGACGCGCTGCGGATCGCCCGGGAGAACCCGGACAAGGAGGTGGTCTTCTTCGGCATCGGCTTCGAGACCACCGCCCCGCCGAACGCCATGGCCGTCCACCTGGCCAGGAAGCAGGGGCTGCGCAACTTCAGCATGCTGGTCTCCCACGTCCGGGTGCCCCCCGCGATCGACGCGATCATGGACTCGCCGGACTGCCGGGTCCAGGGCTTCCTCGCCGCCGGGCACGTCTGCAGCGTGATGGGCACCGCCGAGTACCCGGCGCTGGCCGAGCGCCACCGGGTGCCGATCGTCGTCACGGGCTTCGAACCGCTGGACATCCTGGAGGGCATCCGGCGGACCGTACGGCAGCTGGAACGCGGGGAGCACACCGTCGACAACGCCTACCCCAGGGCCGTCCGCCCCGAGGGCAACCCGGCGGCCCGCGCCATGCTGGAGGACGTGTTCGAGGTGGCCGACCGCTCCTGGCGGGGCATCGGGGTGATCCCGCTCAGCGGCTGGCGGCTCTCGCCCCGCTACCGGGACCACGACGCCGAGCACCGCTTCGACGTCGCGGGGATCACCACCCGCGAACCCGCGGCGTGCCGCAGCGGCGAGGTGCTGCAGGGGCTGCTGAAGCCCCACCAGTGCGAGGCCTTCGGCACCGTCTGCACCCCGCGCACACCGCTCGGCGCCACGATGGTGTCCAGCGAGGGGGCGTGCGCGGCGTACTACCTGTACCGGCGGCTGGGCGTGCCGGACACGTCCGTCCGGGGCCGGGAGGCCCAGCAGCCCCAGGAGGCGGGTCGCGTTGGCTGACATCGAACTGCGCACCGAACTGCTCGGCGAACTGCCTGTCGGGCTTCCCGGTGAACTTCCCACCGAGCGGCCGGACTTCTCCGGCTGGAGCTGCCCGCTGCCGCTGCGCGACCACCCCCGGGTGGTGATGGGCCACGGCGGCGGCGGGGTGCTGTCCGCCGAGCTGGTGCAGAACCTCTTCGCGCCGGCCTTCGGCGGCCCGGTGCTCGCCGGACTCGGCGACTCCGCCGTGCTGGAGCTGGGCGGCGCCCGGCTCGCCTTCTCCACCGACTCCTACGTGGTGCGGCCGCTGTTCTTCCCCGGCGGCTGCATCGGCGACCTCGCCGTCAACGGCACGGTCAACGACCTCGCCATGAGCGGGGCCAGGGCGGCCTACCTGTCCTGCGGCTTCATCCTGGAGGAGGGGGTGGAGATGGCCGTGGTGGACCGGGTCGCCCGGGCGCTCGGCGCCGCCGCCCGTACCGCCAGGGTGGAGGTCGCCACCGGGGACACCAAGGTGGTCGAGGCCGGGCACGGGGACGGCGTCTACCTGAACACCGCCGGGATCGGGCTCGTTCCGGCCGGGGTCGACATCCGGCCGCAGCGCGCCCGGCCCGGTGACGTGGTGATCGTCAGCGGGCCGATCGGGCTGCACGGCGTGGCGATCATGAGCGTCCGGGAGGGGCTGGAGTTCGGCGTCGAGGTGCGCAGCGACAGTGCGGCGCTCGGCGGCCTGGTCGAGGCGATGCTCGTGGCCACCGCCGACCTGCACGTGCTGCGCGACCCCACCCGGGGCGGCCTGGCGGCGGCGCTCAACGAGATCGCGGTCGCCGCCGGGGTCGGCGTCGTGATCGGCGAACGCGACGTCCCCGTTCCGGAGCCGGTGGCCAACGCCTGCGCGGTGCTGGGCCTGGACCCGATGTACATCGCCAACGAGGGCAGGCTCGTCGCCTTCGTCCCGCGCGGTTCGGCGGACGCCGTGCTCGCCGCCATGCGCGCCCACCCGCTCGGCGCGGAGGCGGTGGTGATCGGCGAGTGCGTCGAGGAGCACCCGGGGATGGTCGTCGCCCGGACCGGTTTCGGCGGCACCCGGGTGGTCGACCTGCCGATGGGTGAGCAGCTGCCGCGGATCTGCTGACGGTTCGGCGCGGCGCGTCCGTCAGGGCGGTCACACGGGCCGTTCCGCCGGGACGGCGCCGCGGCCGCGGGACTGGGCGAGCAGCCAGCCGTAGACCTCGGGATCGTCGTACGTCCGCGTCCAGGAGTCGTGGCCGACCCCCGGGTAGCGGGTGAACCGCACCGGGCCGCCCAGCTCCCGCAGTGCGTCGACCAGCCGTTCGGTGTGGGCGACCGGGATGACCTCGTCCTCGTCGCCGTGGAAGGTCCACACCGGTACGGTCGTGAGCCGCGGTGCGGACTCCCGCAGCCAGGAGCCGCAGACCGGTACGGCGGCGGCGAACCGGTGCGGGTAGCGGGCGGCGAGCGCCCAGGAACCGGTGCCGCCCATGCTGAGGCCGGTCACGTACCGCCGGTCCGGATCGACCCGGACCTCCCGTTCCACCTCCGCCACCAGGCCGGCCAGGGCGCTCAGCTCCGCCACCCAGGAACTGTGCGACGGGCACTGCGGGGCCACCACCACGAACGGCAGCCGCGCCCCCTCGGCGATCTGCCGCACCGGCCCGTGCGCGGTCAGGAGCGTCAGGTCCTCGCCGCGCTCCAGCGCGCCGTGCAGGAAGAGCAGCAGGGGCCACGGCTCGGGCCCGTCCTGGTAGCCGTCCGGCAGCGACAGCAGGTACCCCAGGTCGTTGCCGTCGTCGTCGACGGCGAACCGGCGGTGCTGGAAGGGTGCGGACATCGGTTTCCTCACGGGCGCCGGGCGAGGGGACGGATCCGCCCCGCCGCCATCCCTACCCCGCCGCCAGCCCGAAGGCATCGCCAGCCCGGAGGCATCGCCGTTCAGCGCACTCTCGCGGGCGGTTTGGCCGGGCAGTGGTTGACAGCGGGGTTGCGGCGGTCGACAGGGGTGAACAGAGGTGTTACACCAGGTGCGTTCAGCGCCTCGGGAGAGTTGTCCGCGTCGGACGCTCCGTCCTGCGTGGCGGCAGGGAGGCGGCCGTGTCCCTTCGTCGTACGGAAGTCGGAGTATGAGCCCACTGAATTCACCGGACTGGGAGGGCGTCGTTGTCGGAGCGGCGGCCGTGGACGAACTTCTCCTGTGGGGTGGTGAGTTGATCATCGATCGGCCGACGGGCCGGTCGGCGGCGGAAGGCATGGACCTACCGGACCTCAGGGCGCAGCTGTGTGAGGTGGCCGAGGCCTGGGAGGAGGTCGCGCCCGAGGAGCTCGACGCCTGCGACGACCTGCGGGCCGTTCTGGAGGCCGACGTGGAGGCGCTCCAGGCCCGGTGGCAGCACGTCGCCGGGCTCCCCGACGCGTCGGAAGCGGTGGCGGCCGGCCCGACGGGGCACTCGGGCGCTCGGGGCGCGGCGGTGGCCGTGAACGCCGCGCTCCGCGAGGCCGACCGGGACGACCTCGCCCTGCGCGGTGTCCCCGAGTGGCAACAGCTCCGTGCGGTGCGTGACGCGGTCTCCCGGATCTGGCAGACGCTCGTCGCGCGGGCCGGCGAGGCGGCGGGCAGGCTCCTCCGCGACCGGCGCGTGGCGGAGTTCCTGCGCACCATGTCGATCCGCGCCTGCGAGACGATCGCCCGGCTCGCCCGGCTGGCGGCCGACCGCCTCCGCGGTGGCCGGGCGGCGCCGGCGAGCGCGGAGGCGCTCCTCGCGCTCGGCCGCGCGGCGAGTGCCTACGGCAGGTCCGCGCGGCAGCCGGGCGAGCCGGCCACGGCGGAGGCGCTGCTCGTCCTCGGCGCCGGACCACGCGAGGACCCGGCCTGGCACGTCGTGTGACCTTTCGGCCCCGCTGTCAGGTGTAGAGGGTGGCGGCGCGGCGGGTCGCTTCGGTGAGGCGGGCGCGGAGTTCGGGTGGGTGGAGGACCTCGGCTTCCGGGCCGAGGCGGAGGAGTTCGAAGTAGCCGATCTCCCAGGACTCGATCGGCAGGGTCACGGTGACCCAGCCGTCGGCGTCCGGGGGGCCCGCGGTGGCGAGGGCGTCGGAGGCGGCGGTGGGTTCCAGCAGGACGGCGAGGTTCTCGACGGCGAGCGGGCTCAGGCGCACCACCGCCCGCTCGCGCAGCATGGCGCGGGTGAACTCCCGTGCCGCCGCGGCCCAGTGGTCGGCGAGGTCGAACTCGGGGTCGCGCTCGAACCGCTCGTCGCCGGCCTCGGCGGTCTCGAAGCGGTCGACCCGGTACGAGCCGAACCGGCCGGACGGGCCGCGCGCCACGAGGTACCACTGCCCGGCCTTCAGGACCAGGCCGTACGGGTCCAGCCGGCGCTCCCGGGTGCCGCCGCGCGCCGCGTAGCGGGCGTGGAGGACGCGGTCCTCCCACACGGCGCGCGACACCTCGGCGAGGAGCGGCGGGGTCCCGGCGTCGCGGAACCAGGCCGGTGCGTCGAGGTGGAAGCGCCGGGTGGCGGCGGCGGGGGCGTCGCCCAGGGCGGCGGCGACCTTCAGGCGTGCGGCGAGGGCCTGCCCGGCCAGGCCCATGTCGCGCAGCGGGCCCGGCAGCCCGGCCAGGTGCAGGACCTCGGCCTCGGCCCGGTCGAGGCCGGTGAGGCGGGTGCGGTAGCCGTCGACGAGCCGGTAGCCCCCGCCGCGGCCGCGTTCCGCGTACACCGCGATGCCGGCCTCGGCCAGGGCGGCGACGTCCCGCTGGACGGTGCGCTCGGAGACCTCCAGTTCGGCGGCGAGTTCCGCGGCGGTCATCGTCCGCCGGGACTGCAGGAGCAGCAGCAGCGCGATGGCCCGGCTCGCCCGCACGTCGCTCCCTCCTCCGTCCGTCGTCGTCACGTACACCGGTCCGGTGTGACGTCGCCACCATTCTCTCCGGTCGCGGCGGTGCCTCGGACGTCAGTGCCGGGCGTCCCGCGAGGCGTCCGGGAGGGGGTCGACCTTGGCGAGGTCGAAGGCGAACGCGGTCATCCACTGCGGGTGCAGCCGGTAGTAGACCACGTCGTTGTCCCAGTCGAAGGCGTCGGCGCCGTAGAAGTCCCGGAAGTACGCGAGCAGGTCCGGCCAGTCGGCGGCCGGCTCGCCGTCGTGGGGGTTGAGGACCTCCACGGTGCCGTGGGTGAACACGCCCAGGTCCTCCCCGCGCATGTGCGCGGCGCTGACGGCGGGCCGGGCGGCGAGGTGCCGGGCCTTGGCGGCGGTGCGCGCGGTGCCGAAGTGCCACCTCCCGTGCAGGAAGTGCCCGTCCGCGCCGCTGATCCGCGGCTCGCCCTTCGCCGTCACGGTGGACAGCGCCAGCGTGCACATGCCGGTGAGCACGCGCGTGAGCTGCTCGGCGGTGAGCGTGTTCTCGCTGGTGACGATCGACCGCAGGTGCGCCGTGGAGCGGGAGAGCGAGGCGTCGAGGAGGGCCTGGAGCCGGCGGAGCTCGTCGGGTGTTTCGCGCATGAGGATCCTTGTCTGTGCGGTGTCCGGCCGGGCGCCACCACGACGTCGGCCGGTGAACCCCACTGTCCCGGCCAAACCCGACATCCTCTGTCGTGTTTCCCGGACGGATCTCTCCGGACGGACCTCTCCCGGAACGACCGCCCCGCCTGCCGCCCGGCCCTCCCTACCGCAGCACGGACTCCAGGAAGTCACTGCCGAGCCGCGTCACGACCGGGATGTCGAGCTGGTGGAGGACGTAGCGGCCCCGGCGCTGGGTGATGACCAGCCCGGCCTTCTTCAGGACGGCGAGGTGGCGGGAGACCTCCGGCGCGGTGATGCCGTACGCGTCGGCCAGCTCGCTCGTCGAGTACGCGCTGCGCGCGAGGTTGCGGCACAGGCTCATCCGCATGGGATGGGTCAGCGCGTCCAGGCGCAGCTTGACCGTCTCCACGGACTCGGTGCCGCCGACCTCGTGGGCGGCGGCCGGGTACTGGATCACCGGCTGCCAGCCCGCCCCGTAGAGGGTGAAGAGGTGCGGCCAGCCGAAGACGGTCGGCAGCAGCGTGACGGCGGTGCCCCGGGCGTCGGTGCGGCCGTGGATCAGTTTGTCGACGACGATGCGGCTGCCGTGCTCGTCCTCCTCCAGGCTCATCGCGGGTGACGCAGCCGTGAGCGCTTCCGCCAGGCCCTTGCGGCGCAGCAGCTCGGTCTTGTGCTGGGCGTCGGCGGCGAGCTGGACGCGGACCCGGCGCCAGGTGTCGGCGAAGAACGCCTGGTCGCAGTCCTCCAGGAGGCGCCGGATCCAGGCGCGGGTGGCGGTGGGATCGGCGAGCATCCGTTCGACGAAGGCCGCCTGGCGCGGGCCGCGGGCCGCCGCCAGGTCGAGTGCGCGGCGCCGCGACCACTCGTCGACCAGCGGCGACGGCAGGCCCCTGGGGTAGTGGCTGGTGCTGCACGAGATCTCCAGGGCCGCGCCCACGAACTTCTCGTCGTCCATGCGGTCGAGGTCGTCGAGCTCCTCGGCGAGGGTCTCCCGGGGCTGGGGCGGCATCAGGAAGTCGGAGCGGGTCGAGCGCCACATGAAGTCGGCCTCGAACAGCCGGTCGGCCAGTTCCGGTGTGAGCGCGGCGGAGGTCGTCGTCGTCCACGCGTGCAGCCGGGCGTGGTGGGCGGGCTCGGCGAGCGCGTGCAGCGCGTTGCTCAGCTCGGCCAGGGGCGAGGGGCAGAAGATGATCCGCTCGTGCGGCAGTCCGGTGATGTCAATGGTCACGCTCACCCGTCCATGGTGCCTGGCGCCCCTGCAGCCGGGGCGGGCGGGGGAGCGGTTCCGTCATTTGACGGGGGTCGTCAATCGACGGGACTTGTGGGGCGGCCGGGGTGCACGGTGGGCGCATGAACGCACTGCACCAGCACCTCTTCGACAGCTACCGGGCCGCCCAGCACGACGAGCCGGCTCCGCCCGCACCCGGTACCCACGACGTCGCGGTGCTGCGCGCGGCCCGCGACCACCGCCGCTTCGAAGCCGTCCTCGCCGGGCGCCCGACCACCGGCCGGCTCCGCCTGGCCCTCCGGCTGGCCCTGCGCCGCCGACGGCGGGCCGGGGCGTGCTAGGGCGTGTCGGACCGCGTCGGGAACGCTAGAGGACCCGGGAGCGTAGCCTGCTCCCGGGCCCCTGGTTGCCGCCCAATTGCGCACACCGGCACGTTGAAGGGTCGCGGATCAGATTGAAATCGACGCGTTCTGCCTTTGAACTACCGTGCCACGGAGCGGCACAGACAGGACTCGAACCTGCATTCGTCGATGGTCGTCCACACCCGGTCGATCCGGTGTTCGGCGGCGAATGCTGAGACTGGAGCGAGAGTCTGAGATTCACGGGGTCTGCCTCTGCCTGCTTGGGCTACCCCGGCCGGTGGTGCCGGGGGGAGGACTCGAACCTCCACTGTGACCCCTGGTCAGCTTCAACATCAGTGTCAGCTTTTCGCACCGCGCAGCCGCTCCCGCCCGGTTTCCCGGACAGGAGCCTCGGCGCTCGGTGCACCCGCCCGGCTCCCCGGACGGGCGATCATGAGGCTACCGGAACAGGTAGCCGAAGACGGCGTCACCCACCCGCTGGTCGGTGACCTCGGCGGCGTTGGCCTCCTCGCGGGCGAACTTGACCGCCTGCTGGAGCTTCTCCACCCGCTCGGCCAGCTCGTTCACCCGGCGGGCCGGCAACGCGCCGGAGAACTTGACCGTGGTCCAGTAGCCGACCGCGACGTCCTCGTAGTAGACCTCGACCTGGGCCGGGTGCTTGTCCGTGGCCTCGGCCTTGACGTGGTTGCGCGGCACCTTCTTGGTCCGGATGGTGCGCACCGGCTCGGTCTTCCAGGAGTCGGTGGACGGGTCGAGGTTCCAGGACTCGGAGGCGTCCAGCACCGGGAGCTTCTTCACGAAGGTGAACAGGTCGGTGAGCTGCTTCTCCAGGAAGAGCAGGTACGGCACCGGCACCCGCGCGAGGAGGACCTGGCCGTCCACCACCACGTCGGCGGAGGCACCGACGTTGGCCCAGTCCTTGGTGGCCGTCACGTCGAAGAGCCGGGTGAGGGTCTGCGCGGTGGAGCGCAGGATGTCCTCGGCCTTCAGCTGCACGCGGGTGGACTCCGGCGGCAGCTGCTCGCCCTCCTCGTCCTTGGGCTGGTAGGTGCGGGAGATCCCTGCCAGCAGCGCGGGCTTCTGCAGGTCCTGGTGGGCCTGGGTCAGCTCCTGGAAGGACTTGGACTTGACGCCCTTTTCGACGGCGATGATCTGGTTCAGCTTTGCCACGTCCGGGACGCTAGCAGGATCGAACTGATCAGCGACAGCGAATTACTGACCGGGCGCCGGCCCGAGTGCCGGTCGGACCCCGGCGGCCGGGACCGTACGGGCGCTCCTCGCCGGTTCCGCGGCGTGCTGGGCCGATCGGATGGAGCCTCGCGGTTCCCGGTCCGCCCCGGTGGTGGGAGCGCGGGGCGGTAGCGGTGCGCGGGCTAGGTTCGTCCCCGTGACCGGCAACGACGTAGTTCTGGCGCTGGTGGTGGTCACCGCGCTGGGTTTCGACTTCACCAACGGCTTCCACGACACCGGCAACGCCATGGCGACCTCGATCGTCACCGGAGCCCTCCCGCCGCGCGTCGCGGTCGGGATCTCGGCGGTACTGAACCTGGTGGGCGCGTTCCTGTCGACCGCGGTCGCCGCCACGATCGCCAGCGGCCTGGTGGAGAGCGCCGACGTGACGCTGACCGTGGTCGTGGCGGGCCTGACCGGCAGCATCCTGTGGAACCTGACGACCTGGTACGTCGGGATCCCGTCCAGTTCCTCCCACGCGCTGGTCGGCGGCGTGGTCGGGGCGACCATGGCGGCGGCCGGGGCGTCCGCCGTCAAGTGGCAGGGCCTCGTCTCCAAGGTGATCGTGCCGGCCGCGCTGTCGCCGGTCATCGCCGGGTCGGTCGCCGCGCTCGGCACCTACCTCGTGTACCGCGTGACCCGCGGCGTCGCCGAAGGCTCGCGGACGCGCGGCTTCCGCGGCGGCCAGGTCGGTTCGGCCTGCATGGTCTCGCTCGCCCACGGCACCAACGACGCGCAGAAGACCATGGGCGTCATCACCCTGGCCCTGATCGCCAACGGAACGCTGAACGCCGGGGCGAAGGCGCCGGACTGGGTGATCGCCTCCTGCGCCACGGCCATCGCCCTGGGCACCTACATCGGCGGCTGGCGGGTCATCAGGGCCCTGGGCAAGGGGCTGGTGGAGATCGAACCGCCGCAGGGGATGGCCAGCGAGTCGGCCTCGGCCGCCGTCATCCTCTGCTCCGCCGACTTCGGCTACTCGCTCTCCACCACCCACGTCGCCACCGGGTCGATCCTCGGATCGGGGGTCGGCAGGAGCGGCGCGGTCGTGCGGTGGAACATTGCCCGCCGCATGGTGGTGGCCTGGGTGCTCACCCTCCCGGCCGCGGGGCTGGTCGGGGCGCTGGCCTACTGGGCCGCCAACGGGATCGGCGGCGCCGCCGGCGTGGTGGTCGTCTTCATCGTGTTGGTGGCGGCCTCGGTCGCCTTCTACGCCGCGTCCCGCCACCCGGCCGTCACGCCGGAGAACGTCAATGCCGCCTGGACGGGCTCGGTCGTCCCCGAGCCCGTCGTCGAGGAGCCGGCCCGCACGGACGAGGTGGCCTCGTGAACCCCTGGATCGATCTGAACGCGGTCTGGAAGATCGTCGTGGTCGGCTTCCTCGCCGGTGCCGGCCTGCCCGCGGTGTTCGCCGTCGGTGTGCGCGCCCTCTACCCCCCGGTCGGGCCGGTCGGGGGCGGGGTCGGGGGTGCGGCCGGGGCGTCACGCGCCAGGGCCGGGGCGTTCGGCGTCACCGTCGCCGCCGTGTGCTTCGCGGTGGTCCTCGCCGCGATCGGCTGGGGCATCTCCATCATCGTCAACCACAGCTGAGCGTCCGGGTCCGGTCCGCCGATGGTTCCGGCGGCAGGGAAACGAGCCGCGGCACCCCCGCCCGGAAATCCCTGACGGTCGTTCCTCGGAGGGGGGACCGAATCCGGAGTTTTGACATTCCGCTTAAAGTCATACAGTCTTCTCGGCATGTCTGACCGTCACCCGATCGAGTGCGCCGCCATTGAGCTGGCGCTGATCGGCGTGGCCGCGCACTGCGTTTCCGACAATCTCTGTCGCTGAATCCGCCTGTCCCGAAGCCTTCGCGGTGATCGCCGCGCTTCGGGGCGTCGCCCCTTCCCGCGGGCGCGGTGCCGCTCAATCTTCCCGAGGCCTCACTGTCGCCCGCCTTCCTCCGTACACCATCGGTAGCGAAAGGCTCCCTTTCCGATGTCTCGAACCACCTTCACCCCTCGCCGCCTCGCCCTGGCGACCGTCACCGCCGCGCTCGTCGTCGGGCTGGCGGCGTGCGGACCGAAGGCCGACGGCGGTGGTGGCACCGGCAAGGACGCCGCACCGCAGCAGGGCGGCACCCTCACCGTCCTCAACCAGCTCCCGCAGGAGCAGTTCGACCCCGCACGGCTCTACACCTCCGGCGGCGGCAACGTCCCCTCCCTGGTCTTCCGCACCCTCACCACCCGCAACCGGGTCGACGGCGCGGCCGGCACCAAGGTCGTCCCCGACCTCGCCACCGACACCGGCACCCCCTCGGAGGGCGCCACGGTGTGGACGTACCACCTCAAGGACGGCCTGAAGTTCGAGGACGGCTCGCCGATCACCACCGCCGACATCAAGTACGGCATCGAGAGGTCATTCGCGCCCGAACTCTCCGGTGGCGCACCGTTCCTGAGGGACTGGCTGGTCGGCGCCGCCGACTACCAGGGCCCGTACAAGGACGGCCGCACCCTGGACGCCATCGAGACGCCGGACGAGAAGACCATCGTCTTCCGCCTCAACAAGCCCGAGGGCGACTTCCCCTACCTCGCCACCCAGACGCAGTTCGCGCCCGTCCCGAAGGCCAAGGACACCGGGACCAAGTACCAGGACCACCCCGTCTCCTCCGGCCCCTACCAGGTCGTCAAGAACGAGAACGACGGCACGCACCTCGTCCTCAAGCGCAACCCCAACTGGTCGGCGGCGACGGACGACCAGCGCAAGGCGTACCCCGACACCGTCGACGTGCAGTCCGGGCTCGACCCGGCGGTGATCAACCAGCGGCTCACCGCGAGCACCGGGGCCGACGCGGCAGCCGTCACCACCGACACCAACCTCGGCCCCTCCGAACTCGCCCAGGTCAAGGACGACAAGGCCCTCGCCGCGCGGGTCGGCACCGGCCACTTCGGCTTCGTCAACTACCTGGCGTTCAACCCCAAGGTCAAGCCCTTCGACGACCCCAAGGTCCGGCAGGCCGTCGCCTACGCGATCAACCGCACCTCGGTGGTCAACTCCGTCGGCGGCTCCTCGCTCGCCGAGCCCGCCACCACCTTCCTGCCCAACCAGGAGACCTTCGGGTACACGCCGTACGACCCGTTCCCGGCCGGCGCCACCGGCAACCCGGAGAAGGCCAAGGAGCTGCTGAAGGAGGCCGGTTACCCGGACGGCCTGACCATCACGCTCACCCACTCCACCGCAGCCGGCAAGGCCTACGGCCCGGACGTGGCCACCGCCGTCCAGGACGGGCTGAAGGCGGCCGGGATCACCGTCCAGCTGGAGCCCCTGGACTCCACCAGGTACTCCAAGACGATCCACGGCGTCGGCACCGAGCCCGGCCTCTTCCTCACCGGCTGGGGCGCCGACTGGCCGTCCGGCGGCCCGTTCCTGGCGCCGATCTTCGACGGTCGGCAGATCGTCACCGACGGCTCCAACTTCAACACCGCGCAGCTGAACGACCCCTCGGTGAACGACGAGATCGACCAGATCAACAAGATCACCGACCATGCCGAGGCCGCCAAGCGCTGGGGCGCCCTGGACAAGAGCATCGGCGACCAGGCCCTGACCGTCCCGCTGTACCACCCCGTGTACAAGCGGCTGTCCGGCAAGGACGTCCGCAACATCGTGATCAGCGACTGGACCGGTGTGCTGGACATCTCCCAGGTCGCGGTCAAGTAACGGCCGGAACGGACGGATCGAACGGACCATCATGGCTCCACAGGAACCCAGCGTCGGGGAGGCCCTCGCGGTCTCCCCGGCCCCCGGGGGACGGCAGGTGTGGCGGCGGCTGCTCGCGCGGCGCACCGCCCTCGCCGCCGGCCTCGTCATCGTCCTGCTCGTCCTGATCGCGGCGGCGGCACCGCTGCTCAGCGCGCTCGAAGGGCAGGACCCCACCAGCTTCCACAACGACCTGCTCGACTCGGCGGCCGGCGGCGTGCCCACCGGCTCCTTCGGCGGCATCAGCGCCGACCACTGGCTGGGCGTCGAACCTGGCACCGGGCGCGACGTCTTCGCCCGGCTCGTCCACGGCGCCCGGATCTCGCTGCTCGTCGCCCTCGGCGCCACCGTCGTCCAGGTCGCCATCGGCGTCCTGGTCGGCCTCGCCGCGGGCCTCGGCAGCCGGGTGCTCGACCAGCTGATCGGCAACACCACCGAGGTGATGCTCGCGCTGCCCTCGCTGGTCTTCGCCATCTCGCTGATGGCCGTGGTGCCCTCCGACTTCCCCCGCCCGCTCCTGCTGACCCTGGTCATCGGGCTGCTGGGCTGGGCCGGCACCTCGCGGATCGTCCGGGCGCAGACGCTCGCCCTCCGGCAGCTCGACTACGTGGCCGCGGCCCGGCTGGCCGGCGCCACCCGGTGGCGGATCGCCCGCCGGGAACTGCTGCCCTCGCTCGCCGCGCCGGTCGTCACCTACGCGTCGGTGCTGCTGCCGGGCAACGTGATCGCCGAGTCCGGGCTGTCCTTCCTCGGGGTGGGCGTCAAGCCGCCGACCTCGTCCTGGGGCCAGATGCTCTCCGGCGCCACCACCTGGTTCCGCGCGGACCCGACGTACGTGCTGCTCCCGTCCGCGCTGCTGTTCGTCACCGTGCTCTCCTTCACCGTGCTCGGCGACGCCGTCCGCACCGAACTCGACCCCCGGGCGGCCTCCCGGCTGCGGGTCGGGGCGTCGAGCGGCGGCACGGCCTCGGCGGGCACGGGGCCCTCCGGCGCCGGTTCGTCGAACGCGGGCCGCCCCGGCCCGTCGAACGCCACCGAGGAGGCCACCGCATGACCCGCTTCCTGCTCCGCAAGGCCCTCGGCATGCTCGGCGTGCTGCTCGCCCTCTCCGTGATCGTCTACGCGGTGTTCTACATCGCCCCCGGCGACCCGGCCCAGCTGGCCTGCGGCGAGAAGTGCAGCCCCGCCCAGGTCGCCCAGGTGCGCGAACGCCTCGGCCTGGACGCCCCCGTGTACCTCCAGTACGCCCACTTCCTCCAGGGCATCGTCGCCGGCCGCGACTTCAGCGCCGGCACCGGACTGCTGCACTGCCCGGCCCCCTGCCTCGGCGTCTCCTACCGCAGCGGCGAGCAGGTCACCGACATGATCACCGCCCGGCTCCCGGTGACGGCCTCGCTGGCACTCGGCGCGATGGTGCTCTGGCTGCTCCTCGGCGTCGGCACCGGGCTGCTCTCCGCGCTGCGCCGCGGCCGGCTCAGCGAGCGCCTGCTGACCGCGCTGACCCTGACCGGCAACTCCGTCCCGGTCTTCGTCCTCGGCCTGGTGCTGCTCATCGTCCTGTGCGCCCAGCTCCAGTGGCTGCCGTTCCCGAGCTACGCGCCGCTCACCGAGGACCCGGAGCAGTGGTTCTGGGGCCTGCTGCTGCCCTGGATCACGCTCGCCCTGATCGAGTCCGCCAAGTACGCCCGGCTGACCCGCTCCTCCCTGCTGGAGACCCTCGCCGACGACCACATCCGGACCTTCCGGGCGTACGGCGTCAGCGAACGGCACCTGGTGACCAGGCACGCGCTGCGCGGCGCGCTCACCCCGGTGATCGCGCTCACCGCCATCGACCTCGGGACGATGTTCGGGGGAGCGGTGCTGACCGAGTCGCTCTTCGGCCTCCCGGGGCTCGGCAAGCTGCTGGTCACCTCCGTCGGCCTGATCGACCTGCCGACCGTCGTCGGACTCACCCTCGTCACCGGGTTCTGCGTGGTCCTCGCCAATGTCGTCGCGGACGTGCTGTACGCGGTGACCGACCGAAGGGTGGTCCTGACGTGAGCACCGAACCCCTCGTCGACGTCCGGGACCTGGTCGTCGACTTCCCGGTCGGCGACGGCCACGTCCGCGCCGTCGACGGCGTGGACTTCACCCTGGAGGCCGGGCAGGCGCTCGGCATCGTCGGCGAGTCCGGCTCCGGCAAGAGCACCGTCGCCTACGGACTGCTCGGCCTGCACCGCGGGACCGGCGCCCGGATCGGCGGCTCCGTCCGGGTCGCCGGCGTCGACGCCGTCACCGCCGAGGACGCGGAACTCCGGCGGCTGCGCGGCGGACTGGCCGCCATGGTGTTCCAGGACCCGCTCTCCGCGCTCGACCCGTACTACGCGGTGGGCGACCAGATCGCCGAGGTCGTACGGGTCCACCGGCCCGTCACCCGCCGGGCGGCCAGGGCCCGGGCCGTCGAGGTGCTCGACCGCGTCGGCATCCCCGACGCGGCGCGGCGCTCGCGGTCGCGTCCGCACGAGTTCAGCGGCGGCATGCGCCAGCGGGTGCTGATCGCGATGGCCCTGGCCTGCGAGCCCCGGCTGCTGGTCGCCGACGAGCCGACGACCGCGCTGGACGTCACCGTCCAGGCCCAGATCCTCGACCTGCTGCACGAGTTGCGCGCGGAGACCGGCGCCGGACTGGTCCTGGTCACCCACGACCTGGGCGTGGTCGCCGGGAGCGTCGACCGCGTGCTGGTCATGAAGGACGGCCGGGCGGTGGAACACGGCCCCGTCACCGAGGTGCTGGGCGCCCCGCGCGAGCCGTACACCCGGGCGCTGCTGTCCGCGGTGCCCCGGGTCGACGCGCCCGGCGCCCCGGAGACGACGGGCCGTCCGAGCGAGCCGGCCGGGGGCGACGTCCTGCTCGAAGCCACCGACCTGCGCCGGGAGTTCGCCCCCCGCGGCACCCTCAGCCGGCGCGCCGCCCCCGTCACCGCCGTGGACGGGGTCTCGCTCACCGTACGGGCCGGCGAGACCCTGGGCATCGTCGGCGAGTCCGGCTCCGGGAAGACCACCCTCGGGCGGATGCTCGTCCGGCTGCTGGAGCCGACCGGCGGGCAACTCCACTACCGGGGGCGCGACATCGGCGCGCTCGGCGAGAAGGAACTGCGCCCGCTGCGGCGCGAGCTGCAGATGGTCTTCCAGGACCCGGTCTCCTCGCTCAACCCGCGCCGCAGCATCGGGGAGTCCGTCGCCGACCCGCTGCGCATCGCCGGAGAGCGCGACGAGCGCCGCATCCGCGCCCGGGTCGGCGAACTCCTCGAACGCGTGGGGCTCGACCCCGACTGGTACCACCGCTATCCGCACGAGTTCTCCGGCGGACAGCGGCAGCGGGTCGGCATCGCCCGGGCGCTCGCACCCCGGCCGCGGCTGATCGTCTGCGACGAACCGGTCTCCGCACTGGACGTCACCACGCAGGCCCAGGTGGTCGAGCTGCTGGGCGAGTTGCAGCGCGACCTCGGCCTCGCGCTGGTCTTCATCGCCCACGACCTCGCCGTGGTCCGGCAGGTCAGCGACCGGGTCGCGGTGATGCGGGCCGGGCGGATCGTGGAGCAGGGCGACGCCGACACGGTGTACGACTCGCCCCAACACGCGTACACCAAGGGGCTGTTGGCCGCCGTACCGGTGCTGGACCCGGCCGAGGCCACCGCCCGGCGCGCCGCCCGGCTGGCGGCCGCCGGAGCCTGACCGGGCACCGGCTCGCACTCCTCGGGGTGCGGGCCGGCCCGGGGGGCGCGCGACCGCCGGTGGGAAACCGGTGGTGACGGTGCGGCGCGGCCGATGGCCCTGTGTGGGCGATCGGTCACCCTAAGGTGATCCCATGCGCGGATCGAAACTCCTGTACGCGGCAGTGGTCCTGATCCTGGGTGCGGCCTCCGTGGCCGTCGCGAGGAACTCCCGGAGCGACACCGCCGAGACCCGCATGGCACCGGCCATCCTGCTGGCCGACGAGTACCACGAGAACCACCTGCGGCCCATCGCCGACGAGATCCACCGACTCGTCGACACCGGCCGCGTCGACGGCGGCGACTTCACCTCGATCGTGTACCACGGCGACGAGCACCGCCTCGACCTCTACTGGAAGGGCCCCGTCCCCGCCGGGATCACCGAGGCCGTCGACTCCTGGCGCACCCGCACCCGCGAACAGATGCGGCACGACCCCGCCGGCCCGGTGAGCCCCGACTACGATGTCCGCTACCACCAGGCCGCCTACTCCCGCTCCGAGATGGACCGGGCCGTCGAACGGTTCGTCACCGCCGTCGGCAACGACACCTCGGAATGGTCCTCGATCTCACCCGCCAACGACGGCAGCGGCCTCCTGCTGACGTACCAGCCGAAGACCACCACGCGCCTCGCGCCGGCGAACGCCCCGGCACGCGACTACGAGACCCGGGCCGAGCAGCTCGCCGGCATCCCCGTCCACGCCGGGACCGGCTCCCCGGAGACCTCCACCCGGGGCGGCCGCACCGGCGACGCCCCGCCCTGGTACGCCGGAGCCGACCTCACCCTGAGCGACAACTCCCGCTGCTCCACCGGAATCCCCGGCTGGGTCGGCAACCGGCGGGTGCTGCTCACCGCCGCCCACTGTCAGACCAGCGGGAACGTCTACAACGGGCAGCGCGTCGTCGGGGAGGTCACCGCCCACGACGACGGCCTCGACGTCGCCGTCGTCACGACCGGCCAGGAGACCGCGGCCCGCTTCTACAGCGGCTCCTGGAACAGCGGCGACTCCCGTCCGCTGTACGGCCCGGCGCGCCTGGACCCGGGCCAGTCCGCCTGCTTCAGCGGCGCCATGTCCGGGTTCCACTGCGAGCTGGAGGTCACGCGCGTGGGCGTCCACTCGTCGTCCGGCCGTACCGACGCGACCGAGGTGAGGTCCCGCAGTGGCGGCGTCGCCGTCGCCCAGGGCGACAGCGGGGGGCCGGCGGTGGCCAACCCGCAGGGCGACGCCATGGCGCCGGTCGGCGTCATCACCGCCGGGAACACCGACACGAAGGTCCCCTGCGGCGCGACGTCGATCCCGACGACCTGCTTCTCTACCGGGTACTACACGCCGCTCGACCCGGTCGCCTCCAGGTTCGGGTTCTCGGCGTCGTGACCGCGCCCGGGCCTCTCGTGCGGCGTGCTCAGGAGCCTTGCTAGAACGCCGAGTTGGCGAACCAGAGGTCCAGCAGTTCCTCGTCTCCGGCGACGGCGACCCCGGGCGCCGAGCGGTCGATCCGGCCGTAGAGGAGGAGCAGCAGGTCGGCGGCGGTGGCCGAGACGGTGGCGTCGGCGGTCGGGTTGTTCGGGTCGGCGGCGTCCAGGCCGAAGCCGTCGGGGCGCAGGCGCACCAGCCAGTCGCCGTCCCCGTCGGTGCGGGTGAAGCGGACCGTGCGGTTGTCGCCGCGGAGTTCCGCCGTGCGCGGGGCGAAGGAGGCGGCGTACGGCAGGTTGGTGAGGAACTCGTCGACGCCGTCCGCGGCGAGGCCCGGGTCGATCTCGGGCTTCAGCCCCAGCGCGAGTTCGGCGTCGGCGCGGTGGACGAGGGTCTCGAAGAGCATCCGGCGCACCCAGAACCGGGCGTGCTGATCGGCGCCCCAGGCCCACATCGGGGCGTTGAGGTCGGTCTCGGTGAACGTCGCCCCGGCCTCCGCGCCGGCCTCGGTGAGCCACGCCGGGTAGTCCTCCGCCCGCTCGGGGAGCTTCAGGTCGACGTCCCGGCTGGTGGGCGGTGCCTGGATGCGCTGCCGCAGCAGGACGGTGAACCAGCGTTGGACGCTGCCGGCGTGGCGGAGGAGGTCGGTGAGGCTCCAGCCGGGACAGCTGGGGACGGGCGTGGTCGGGTCGGCGGACCGGACGGCGGTGGCGAACCGGTCGGTCTCGGCGGCCACGGCGGTGACGTGCTCGTTCGGGGTCATGGGTGGAAGCTCCGGGGGCAGGGGTTGGCAGGGGTTGGTGCGGTCTCGGCCGGGCGGCGCGGGTCAGGCGAGGGGCTTGTCGACGACGGCCTTGGTGTGGCTGAACGTGTCGATCGAGTACTCGCCGTGGTAGCGGCCCATGCCGCTCTCGCCGACGCCGCCGAACGGCAGCTCGGGCATCGCCAGGTGCGAGACCGGCAGACCGAAGCTGAGCGCGCCGGAGGAGGTCTCCTCGGCCAGTCGCCGCTTGGTGTCCGCGGACTCGGTGAAGGCGTAGAGGGCGAGCGGCTTGTCGCGCTCGTTGATGAACGCGATCGCCGCGTCGAGGTCGGGCACCGGCAGGACGGGCAGGATCGGGCCGAAGATCTCGGTCCGCATCACCGGGGCGGTCGCGGGCACGTCGGCGAGGACGGTCGGGGCCAGGTAGCGGGTGGCGCGGTCGTGCTCGCCGCCGACGACGGTCCGCCCGTCGCCGAGCAGCGCGGTGAGCCGGTCGAAGTGGCGCTCGTTGACGATCCGTCCGTACTCCGTGCTCGCGGCCGGGTCCTCGCCGAACAGCTCCCGCACCGCGTCGGCCAGTTCGCGTTCCAGGGCGGCCGCGGTGTCGCCGACGGCGAGGACGTAGTCGGGGGCGACGCAGGTCTGTCCGGCGTTGAGGAACTTGCCGCGGGCGATCCGCCGGGCGGTGACGGCGAGGTCGGCGCCGGGGTCGACCACGACCGGGCTCTTGCCGCCGAGTTCCAGGGTGACCGGGGTGAGGTGCCGGGCGGCGGCGGCCATGACGATCCGTCCGACGGTGCCGTTGCCGGTGTAGAAGATGTGGTCGAAGCGCTGCTCCAGCAGAGCGGTGGTCTCCGGGACGGCGCCCTCGACGACCGCGACCGCCTCCTCACCGAGGTAGCGCGGCAGCAGTTCGGCGATGGCCGCGGAGGTCGCGGGGGCGAGTTCGCTGGGCTTGACGAGGGCGGTGTTCCCGGCCGCCAGGGCGCCGATCAGCGGGGCCAGGGCGAGCTGGAGCGGGTAGTTCCAGGGCGCGATGATCAGCACCACGCCCAGCGGGTCGCGGACGACCCGGGCTTCGGCGGGGCGGAAGAACTCCGGTACGGCGGCCGGCCTCGGCTCCAGCCACTCCGCCAGGTTTCGTACGGTGTGGTCGAGTTCGTTGAGGGTGAAGCCGATCTCGGTCCGGTACGCCTCGGTGGCGCTCTTGCCGAGGTCGGCGTGCAGGGCCTGCTGGAACACCTCGGCCTGCTCGGTGAGCAGTGCGCGCAGGGCGGCCAGCTTGTCCAGGCGCCAGGCGAGCGGCCTGGTGCGGCCGGTGGAGAATTCGGCCCGCAGGCGGGCGACCACGGAAGGGATGGCGTCGGTCATGAGGGTCTCGCGGTCTTGAGGTGGGGAGACGGTGCTTGCTGGCAGAAATTTTCACTACCTGAAGTAATGGTGACCCTAGGGATGAAAGGTTGAGATTGTCAAGCATCCTCCGTCGGGTGGGTTGACCGGCCGGTTGACCGGCTGGCCGGCCGGACGTCAGGGGCGGTAGACGGTGAGCCTGTGGGTGGCCGGGCAGCGGCAGCGGGCCGTGTCGCGCGCGCGAGCAACTGCGGGAGGAGGTGTGGGTCGTCCGGGCCGGGGCAGGCGTGTGAGCCGCTGCCGAAGACGGCCTGGGTGGCGGCCGGGTCGGGGGTCGGGGGTCGGGGGCTCACACGCGCCCGGGGAGACGCCGGTCGGCGGGCCTTTGGGGCGGGCGGTTTCGGCGGGGGAGAGGGGCCTGCCGTCGGTGGGTGCCGGTCAGTCGGCGGCGGGGTCCGGCGTCATGTCGTACTCGTCGACGTCGAGGACGGCTCCGGTGGCGTGCAGGAAGTCGAGCACGCCGCGGTCGAGGTGCCAGCCGAAGAGGTTGGGGTCGGCGGTGTCCGCGTCGGCCTTGCCGGCGGGCGGGTCGGGTTCGTCGTTGAAGTACCGGACGACTTCCAGGACGGCGCTGGGGCCTTCCGGTTCCTCGGCGTCCAGGCGGCGGGCGAGGGCGGCGATGGCCTAGGTGTGGGGAGCGAGCCGTTCGAGGACCCGGGCGATCTGCTCGTCGACGCACAGGCCCGGTTCGCGGCAGACGATCTTCCACCGGTGGGCGGCGGGGATGGGCCTGGGTCCGGGGATGCGGCTGCCGCGGACCATGATCTCGTCGGGTTCGAGCCCGAGGACGGCGGCCATGTCCGCTGCGGAGGTGTGGAGGCTGGAGAGCGCGAAGTGGACGTACTGGTCGACCGGCACGGGGAAAGGGTAGGTGCCGTCCGGCCGGGCCGTAAGTGGCGGGCAGTCAGTGCCGGGCCGTAAGTGCCCGACCCCGCCGACGTGTTGCGTCCGCGGTGGGGTCGGGCCCTCGGGGTGGTGGTCAGCTCAGGGTGCGGAGCGAGGCGGCGTCGTAGGGGCGCAGGTCGGCGAAGCGGCCGGAGAGGACCTTGGCGGCCCACTGCGGGTCCTGGAGGAGGGCGCGGCCGACGGCGACCATGTCGAACTCGTCGCGCTCCAGCCGGTCGAGCAGGTTGTCGATGCCCCGGACCGGTGCGCCCTCGCCCGCGAACGCGCGGACGAAGTCGCCGTCGAGGCCGACCGAGCCGACGGTGATGGCGGGGCGGCCGGTGAGCTTCCTGGTCCAGCCGGCCAGGTTGAGGTCGGAGCCGTCGAACTCGGGGATCCAGTAGCGGCGGGTCGAGGCGTGGAAGGCGTCGACGCCGGCCTCGGCGAGCGGGGTGAGGATCGCCTCGAGTTCCTCGGGGCTCTCGGCGAGGCGGGCGTCGTAGTTGTCCGACTTCCACTGGGAATAGCGGAAGATCACCGGGAACTCCGGGGAGACGGCCTCGCGCACCGCGGTGACGAGTTCGGCGGTGAACTTCGTGCGGGCGACCGGGTCGCCGCCGTAGGCGTCGGTGCGGCGGTTGGTGCCCGCCCACAGGAACTGGTCGAGCAGGTAGCCGTGGGCGCCGTGCAGTTCGACGCCGTCGAAGCCGATCCGCTCGGCGGCCGCGGCGGCCTCGGCGAACGCGCCGATGACGGCGTCCAGGTCGGCCCGGGTCATCGCCCGCCCCGTGCCCCCGGTGCCGTTCAGCCGGATGCCGGACGGGCCGACGGCGGGGGCGTCGGCGAACGGTGGGTCGCCCTGCTTGCGGACCATGCCGATGTGCCAGAGCTGCGGCACGATGGTGCCGCCCGCCGCGTGGACGTCCTCGGCGACGCGGGCCCACCCGGCCAGCTGCTCCTCGCCGTGGAAGCGCGGGATCTCGTCGCTCTGGCCGGCGGACTCGTGGCCGACGTACGTGCCCTCGGTGACGATCAGGCCGACGCCGGCGGCGGCGCGGCGGGCGTAGTACGAGCGCACGTCCTCGCCGGGCACGCCGCCCGGGGAGAACTGGCGTGTCATCGGCGCCATCGCGATGCGGTTGGGCACGGTCAGCCCGTTGATCGTGACGGGTCGGGACAGGATCCCGGCCGCGCGGTCGGCGGCGGTCTCGGTGACGGTCATGGGATTCCTCGCGGTTGCGGTGACGGTGTGGGCGGCGATGTCGATGGCGCACGCCGGGGTGGAAACGGTTGCCCGTACCAACCACCTCGGTGGCCTCGGCATTTCTTCGCGCGCGCTCGGCTCGCTGTGATCCGCGCCACTGTGCGCCACTGCGTGCTGCTGTGCCGGCCGCCGCCGTCCGTCCTGCCTCGGAGGCAAATGTACGGACGATAGCTTGCGGTCGATGAGGGGTCTCTCTACTTTAATGTCCGTACATTTCGTGAGGGAGGGACCCCTTGATAACCAGGCATCACCGGATCGTGATCATCGGTGGCGGGACCGCGGGAATCACCGTCGCGGCCAGGCTCCGCCGCGCGGGCGAGCAGGACGTGGCGGTGCTCGATCCGAGCGATCGTCACTACTACCAGCCGCTCTGGACCTTGGTCGGCGGCGGCCGGGCGCCGCTGTCGGAGAGCATCCGGTCACAGGCGTCCGTCATGCCGAAGGGCGTGGAGTGGATACGCCGCGCCGCGGTCGCCGTCGACCCCGAGGCCCGGGAAGTGACGCTGGACGACGGCGGCGCCGTCTCCTACGACCACCTCGTGGTCTGCCCCGGCATCCAGCTGGACTGGGACCGGGTGCCCGGGCTGGAAGCCGGGCTCGGCAAGGACGGCCTGTCCAGCAACTACCTGCCCCAGTACGCCCCCGCGACCTGGCGCTTCATCCGCGAGACCCGCTCCGGCAGCGCGGTGTTCAGCATGCCGACCGGCGCCGTCAAGTGCGGCGGCGCCCCGCAGAAGATCGCCTACCTGGCCGCCGACTACTGGCGCCGGCAGGGCGTGCTCGGCAAGATCGACGTCCACCTGGTGATCCCCGGCGCCGCCATCTTCGGCGTCCCCGAGTTCGCCCGCGTGCTCGACGGCGTGGTGCGCCGGTACGGCATCAAGGTCCACTACGGGAGCGAGGTCACCGAGGTCCGCCCGGACGCCCGCGAGGTGGTCGTCACCGACCTGGGGAGCGGGGGCACGACGACCCTGCCGTACGACGTCGCCCACGTGGTGCCGCCGCAGAGCGCCCCGGACTGGGTCAAGCGCAGCCCGCTCGCCGGGGCCGACGACCCGGCCGGCTACGTCGAGATCGACAAGCACACGATGCGGCACGTCCGGTACCCCAACGTGTGGGCGCTCGGCGACGCCGGCTCCTCCCCGAACTCCAAGACCGGCGCCGCGGTGCGCAAGCAGGCGCCCGTACTCGTCGAGAACCTCCTCGCCGCCCTCAACGGCCGGGTGCCCAAGGCCTCCTACGACGGCTACTCCTCCTGCCCGCTGACCACCGCCCGCAACAAGATGCTGCTCGCGGAGTTCGACTACAGCGGGCGGCCCACCCCGTCGATCCCGGTGATCGACACCATCCGCGAGCGCACCGACATGTGGTACCTCAAGCGGCGCGGCCTGCCGTTCCTCTACTGGAACCTCATGCTCCGCGGGCTCGCCTGACCGGTACGGGCGCACCCCGGCCCCCGCACAGCCCGCCGCACCGCCGCGACACCCCACCCCATGCCCCGCCCGCACGGCCGCGGGGCTCAACCACCGCCCACCCTCAGGAGCTTGAGATGACGACCGCCGGACCCCTGGTCTTCGTGCAGTTCTACCTGGACTGCCTCTCCCACGCCTCGTACCTCGTCGGCGACCGCACCACCGGCCGGGCCGTCGTGGTCGACCCCCAGCGCGACGTCCACGACTACCTCGCCACCGCCGAACAGCACGGCCTGACCATCGAGCGGGTCATCGAGACCCACATCCACGCGGACTTCCTCTCCGGCCACCTGGAGCTGGCCGAGCGCACCGGCGCGCGCATCTCCTACGGCTCCGCCGCCGCGCTCGACTTCGACACCGACCCGCTGGGCGACGGCGAGCACCTCGGCCTCGGCGCCGTCGACCTGGAGATCCTGCACACCCCGGGCCACACCCCGGAGTCGATCTGCGTCGTCGTGCGCGAACAGGCCGGTGACGCCGTCCCGTTCGGCGTGCTCACCGGCGACACGCTGTTCATCGGCGACGTCGGCCGCCCCGACCTGCTCAGCTCGCGCGGCCGCTCCGCCGAGGAGATGGCCCGCCTGCTGTACCGCTCCACCCGCGCCCTGCTGACCCTCCCCGACGACACGCGCGTCTACCCGGCGCACGGAGCCGGCTCGGCCTGTGGCAAGAACCTCTCCACCGAACTGAGCTGCACGATCGGCAACCAGCGCGGCGGCAACTACGCCCTGGCCGACATGACCGAGGACGAGTTCGTCGCCGTGGTGACCGACGGCCAGCCCGCCGCGCCCGCCTACTTCGCCTTCACCTCGGTGCGCAACCGCCAGGCCCGCCCGGTCCTCGACGAGGACACCCCCGTCCCGCCGCTCACCCCGGAGGAGTTCCTCCAGGCCCGGGCCGGCGGCGCCACCGTGCTCGACACCCGGGACCCGGAGGCGTTCGCCGCCGCCCACCTGCACGGCGCGGTCAACATCCCCCTCGGCGGCCGCTTCGCCGAACTCGCCGGCCAGGTGCTGGACGCCCAGGAGGCCGTCATCCTGTGCGGCGACGCGGACACCGCACTCGAGGCCCGGAACCGGCTGGCCAGGATCGGCTTCGACCGCGTCCTGGGCGCCCTGGCCGCGCCGGTGGACGCCGTCGGCGCCGCGCACCTGACCGAGGTCGTGCGGGTGGACGCCGACGAGCTCGCGGACCGACTCACCGAGGGCGCGGACGACGTCGAACTGCTGGACGTGCGCGGCCCCGGCGAGATACGCGAGAAGGGCACCATTCCCGGCGCCCGGCTCCTCCCGCTGCCCGAACTGCTCGCCCGCCTCGGCGAGTTGCCGACCGAACAGCCGCTGACCGTGGTCTGCGCCGGCGGCAACCGCTCCTCGGTGGCCGCGTCCGTGCTGCGCGCCCGAGGCTTCGAGGCCACCGACCTGCGCGGCGGCTTCGCCGCCTGGCACGGCGAGGTCCTCCACCCCGCCGACCAGGCCTCGGACGGCGTCACGGCGTGAGCGTCCTGATCACCGCTCTGCTCTGCGGAGCCGTGGTCGGCGTGGCGCTCGGCGCGCTGGGCGGTGGCGGGGGAGTGCTCGCGGTCCCGGCCCTGGTGTACCTGCTGGGCCTGCCGCCCTCCGAGGCCGGGACCACCAGCCTGGTCATCGTCACCGCCACCACCGTCACCGCGCTCGTCCGCCACTCCGGCACCGGCAACGTCAAGTGGCGCACCGGCGCGCTGTTCGCCACGGCCGGCGTCATCCCCGCCATCGGGGCCTCCCTGCTCGCCCACCGCATCCCGCAACCGGTGCTGACCGCCGCGTTCGCCGTCCTGGCCGCGCTGGCCGCCGCGGCGATGCTGCGCGGCACCCGAACCGCGGGGCGGACACCGGCCGCGGATGGCGGCGTGGCGGCGGGTGGCGTGGCGGCGGGTGGCGTGGCGGCGGGTGGCGCCGAGGAGGGCGCCGCGGACGGAGCGTCCGCGAAGCCGGCCGGCCGGGAGGGGTACGCGAGTACGGTCGCGGCCGGAGCAGGCCTCGGGGCGGTGACCGGACTGCTGGGAGTCGGCGGCGGCTTCCTCGCGGTGCCCGCGCTGGTGTCCGTGCTCCGGCTGCCGATGCGCAAGGCCGTCGGCACCAGCCTGGTGGTCGTCCTGATCAACTCGGTCGTCTCCCTCGCCACCCGCCTGACGGTCACGGGCGTGTCCATCGATCCGGCGATCTTCGGGCCGTTCGTGGGCGCCGCCGTCCTCGGCGCCTGGGACGGCAAGCGACTGGCGGCGAAGCTCTCCGGGGCCGCGCTGCAGCGGGCCTTCGCCGTCGTCCTGCTCGCGGTGGCGGCGTTCATGCTGGTCGGCGCCTTCGCCTGACGGCCGCCGCACGACGACCGCGGCCCGCGCGACCGCCGCCCGGGGCACCCCGCCCGGGCGGCGGTCGCCGCCCGTCGTGCCCGATCGCCGCCCGATCGGCGCGCCCGGCGGGACCGGCGGCCGTCGATTTTGTGCTATCCCCCCGGAGGTACGAACATTCACCTCGTGTCCCGCACCACCCACCCGACCCCTGATCCCCAGGAAGACGCCGTGACCTCCGAGCCCGGCCCCAGGACCCTCGCGCGAGCCCCGGGCAATCCGCTCTGGGCGCAGCTGCGCGCCGACCTGCTGCGCCGGCTCGACGAGGGCGAGTTCCGCGACGTCTTCCCCGGCGAGCACGACCTCGTCGCCGAGTACCAGGTCAGCCGGCACACGGTCCGCGAGGCCCTGCGCAAGCTCCGCGAGGAGGGCCTCGTCACCGCCCAGCGCGGCAAGGCCTCGCGGTTCACCGCGAGCCGCCCCCTGGAGCAGGACATCGGTGAGGCGTACAGCCTCTTCCGCTCCGTCGAGGAGGTCGGCGCCGTCCAGCGCAGTGTCGTGCGCGCGCTCGACCGGCGTGCCGACGGCGTCATCGCCGCCCGACTGGGCCTCGAGGAGTCCACGCCGCTCGTCTACCTCGAACGCGTCCGCCTGGCGGACGAGGAACCGCTGGCCGTCGACCGGATCTGGCTCCCCGCCGACCTGGCCGACCCGCTGCTCGACGTCGACTTCACCCACACCGCGCTCTACGACGAGCTCGAACGCCACTGCGGCACCCGCATCCGCGGCGGCTGGGAACGCATCCGCGCCGTGGTCCCCGGCCGGGGGGAGCGCATCCTGCTCGACTGCCCCGAGACCACCGCGCTGCTCGCGATCGACCGGCTCGGCCGCGATGCCGACGGGCGTGCGATCGAGTGGCGGCAGACGCTCGTCCGCGCGGACCGCTTCGCCGTCGCCGCCGCGTTCTCCGCCCACGACTACCGGCTGGGCGCCCCGGTCCAGACACCCTGACGGGACCGCACGCTCCCGGCCGAACAGGCGGGTGCGCGCGGCGCGGGGCCGTCCGGACGAACGCGGGGCCGTCCGGATGAAAACCTGGACGGCAGGGACCACCGGCCCCCGGCGCCCGGTGGAATGTGGCCTGTTGGGCCCTGAGCAGGCTCCGGCCGAGGGGCGACGATGGGAGCGGCCGGCCGCCGGCGGCCGGAGAGCCGACAGACCCGAGGAGTGCGCACCCATGCCCGTCGACCCCAGCACGGCTTCCGGTGGACCCTCCGACGAGGAGATCCGCGCGCTCGACGCCCACTGGCGGGCCGCCGACTACCTGTCGGCGGGACAGATCTACCTGATGGCCAACCCCCTGCTGCGCGAGCCGCTGCGCCCGGAGCACATCAAGCCCCGCCTGCTCGGCCACTGGGGCACCTCGCCCGGCCTCAACCTGGTGCACACCCACCTCAACCGGGTGGTCAGGGCGCGGGACCTGGACGCGATCTGCGTCTGGGGCCCCGGGCACGGCGGGCCCGCCGTCCTGGCGAACTCCTGGCTCGACGGAACCTACAGCCAGACCTACCCGAGCGTCACCCGCGACGAGTCCGGCATGGCCCGGCTGTTCCGGCAGTTCTCCTTCCCCGGAGGCGTGCCCAGCCACGTCGCGCCCGAGACACCGGGCTCCATCCACGAGGGCGGCGAGCTCGGCTACGCGCTCTCGCACGCGTACGGCGCCGCCTTCGACAACCCCGGTCTGCTGGTCGCCTGCGTGATCGGCGACGGTGAGGCCGAAACCGGACCGCTGGCGGCCTCCTGGCACGGCAACAAGTTCCTCGACCCCGTCCACGACGGCGCCGTGCTGCCGATCCTGCACCTCAACGGCTACAAGATCGCCAACCCGACCGTGCTCGCCAGGCTGCCCGAGGAGGAACTCGACGCGCTCCTGCGCGGGTACGGCCACCTCCCGCTGTACGTCGGCGGCGACGACCCACTGACCGTCCACCGGGCCATGGCCGAGGCCATGGACACCGCCCTGGACCGGATCGCCGCCCTCCAGCACGAAGCCCGCACGGGAGGCACCGGGCGTCCGCGGTGGCCGCTCATCGTGCTGCGCACCCCCAAGGGCTGGACCGGACCCGCAGAGGTCGACGGCGTGCCGGTGGAAGGCACCTGGCGCGCCCACCAGGTGCCGCTGGACCAGGTGCGGGACAACCCCGCCCACCTCGCCCAGCTGGAGGAGTGGCTGCGCTCCTACCGGCCCGAGGAGCTCTTCGACGAGCACGGCCGGCCCGCGGCCGAGGTGCTGGCCTGCGTCCCCGACGGCGACCGCCGCCTCGGGGCGAACCCGCACGCCAACGGCGGCCTGCTGCTGCGCGACCTGCCGATCCCGGCGCTGGAGCGCTTCGCCGTGCCTGTCGACAAGCCCGGCAGCACACTGCACGAACCCACCCGGGTGCTCGGCGACCTGCTCGAACAGCTGATGGCCGACACCGCCGAGCGCCGGGACTTCCGTCTGGTCGGCCCCGACGAGACCGCCTCCAACCGGCTCCAGGCCGTCTACGCGGTCACCGGCAAGGCCTGGCAGGCCGAGACCCTGCCCGTCGACGAACACCTCGCCCGCGACGGCCGCGTGCTGGAGATCCTCTCCGAACACACCTGCCAGGGCTGGTTGGAGGGCTACCTCCTCACCGGCCGGCACGGCCTGTTCTCGTGCTACGAGGCCTTCGTCCACATCGTCGACTCCATGGTCAACCAGCACATCAAGTGGCTGCGCACCACCCGGGAACTGCCCTGGCGCGCGCCGATCGCCTCGCTCAACTACCTGCTCACCTCCCACGTCTGGCGCCAGGACCACAACGGCTTCTCCCACCAGGACCCCGGCTTCGTCGACCACGTCCTCAACAAGAGCCCCGAAGTCGTCCGGGTCTACTTCCCGCCGGACGCCAACACCCTGCTCGCGACCGCCGACCACGTCCTGCGCAGCCGCGACCACGTCAACGTCGTGGTCGCCGGCAAGCAGCCCTGCTTCGACTGGCTCACCCTCGACCAGGCCCGCGCCCACTGCGCCCGGGGCGCCGGGATCTGGGAGTGGGCCGGCACCGAGGACGGCACCCGGGAACCGGACGTCGTGCTCGCCTGCGCCGGCGACGTCCCCACCCAGGAGGTCCTCGCGGCCGCCCAGCTGCTCCGCGGCCGGCTGCCCGACCTGGCCGTCCGCGTGGTCAACGTGGTCGACCTGGCCCGGCTGATGCCCGCCGAGGAGCACCCGCACGGCATGCCCGACGCCGAGTTCGACGCCCTGTTCACCCGCGACCGGCCGGTGATCTTCGCCTACCACGGCTACCCGTGGCTGATCCACCGCCTCGCCTACCGGCGCGCCGTCCACTCCCACCTGCACGTGCGCGGGTACAAGGAGTCGGGCACCACCACGACGCCCTTCGACATGGTGGTCCGCAACGACCTCGACCGGTTCCGGCTCGTCATGGACGTCATCGACCGCGTCCCCGGCCTCGCCGTCCGGGCCGCCGCCCTGCGCCAGGAGATGGCCGACCGGCGCACCCTCCACCACGACTGGATCCGCGAGCACGGCACCGACCTGCCCGAGATCACCGACTGGACCTGGTAGGGCTGACTCACCACCAGGGGGCCGACCGTCAGGAGACCAGCACCGTGGACCTACCCGTCGCCGTCGGAGTCGACGGATCCGACCCCAGCCTGGCCGCCGCCGACTGGGCCGCCCGCGAGGCGCTGTCGCTCGGCCGCGCGCTGCGCGTCCTGCACGCGTTGCCCCCGACGTCCGACCCGTCGGGCCGGTCCGCCGGGCGGCGGACCGGCGCCGACCCGCTGCACGAGGTCTGCCGCGTCCTGGCGGTGCGGTTCCCCCGGCTGGAGACCCGCGCCGACGAGGTCCACGACCTCGCCCCCGCGGCGCTGCTGGCCGCGGCGGAGGACGCCGAACTGCTCGTGGTCGGCGCCCGCGGTGCCGGCGGCTTCCCCGGACTGCGGGTCGGCTCCACCGCCCTCCACCTGGCCGCCCGGGCCGGCTGCCCGACGGTGGTCCTGCCGGTGGACCCGCCCGGCCCGGACCCGCGGGAGTGGATCGTGCTGGGCCTGGACGCCCGCCGGCCCGCCGAGGCCGCTCTGGAGTTCGCCTTCGCCGCCGCGGACCGGCACGGGCTGCCGCTGCGCGTCGTGCACGCCCCGGCCGGCGGGGGAGCGGACAGCGAGGACGAACTCCTCGCCCGTCTCCTCGCACCGTGGCGGGCCGCCCGGCCCGGGGTGGAGGCCGTCGCGGAGGGCACGGGCGAGGGAGCCGGCCCGGCGCTGGTGGAGGCGTCGGCCAAGGCCCGTCTGCTGGTGCTGGGCAGGCGACGCCCCCTCCTGGTCGGCGCGCTCGGCCCGATCGGCCATGCCGTGCTGCACCACTCGCTCTGCCCGGTCGCCGTCGTCCCGGAGTCCTGACGTCGTTCCGGAGTCATGACCGGGACCTTCGGGCCATCCCAGGGGCTGCTCGGCCCCTGGGAACGGCCCGCGGCAACCGCGATCGTGGATCGCACACCGGGTCGTCGGCGTCCTCGCCGCGACCGTCCAACGAGGGAGGCCCGTCATCATGCCGTACGCCGTAGTGGTCGGAGTCGACGGATCGGAACCGAGCGCGGCCGCCGCCGAGTGGGCCGCCCGGGAGGCGCACCGCAGTGGCCGGCCGCTGCGGCTGCTCCACGTCGGGGGTACAGGCTCGCCGGCCCCCGGGGAGCCCGACACCGGCGGCGAGCCGCTGCCGCCGTCGGTGCTCGCCACCCGGGACCACCTCGCGAGCGTGCTGCCCGGGCTGGAGCTCACCTGCGACCAGGTGCCCGGGAACCCGGCGTACGCGCTCGCCGCCGCCGGAGGGCGCGACGGCCTGCTGGTGCTCGGCTCGCGCGGCCTGGGAGGGTTCGCCGGGCTGCTGGTCGGCTCGGTCTCGCTGCGGGTGGCGGGCCACGCGAACTGCCCCGTCGTGGTGCTCCGGGCCGGGGCCGACGGTCAGGGCGAGGACTCCGGTGACGTGGTGCTCGGGCTGGACAGCGACCAGGCCTGCCCGGACCTCATCGCCTTCGCCTTCGAACAGGCGGCGGCGCGGGGCGCGACGCTGCGCGTGCTGGAGAGTCGGAAGGTGCCCGCCGGGCCGTACTCGGCCGAGGGCGTGGTCTACCAGCCGGAGGTCAGGGAGGCGCTGGAGGCCGCGGAGCTGACGAGGCTCCAGGAGGCGCTGGCCCCCTGGCGGGAGAAGCACCCGGAGGTCCGGGTCCAGGCCGAGCTCACCGCCTGGTCGGCCGGACGGGCGCTGGTGGAGGCCTCCCGGAGCGCCTGCCTGACGGTGGTGGGGCGCCGCCGGCCCAGGCTCCACCCGGCCGCGCCCTGGCTGGGCTCCGTCACCCATGCCGTCCTCCACCACGCGCACGGCCCGGTCGCGGTCGTGCCGCACGACTGAGACCGGCCCAGCGGACGGGCGGGGGGGGGGGGCGGGAACCTGCGAGCGCACGGCCCGACGCGCCGGCAGCATCGCTCCCACAATCACGGCGAGAGCGCGGTGTCGGGGGTGGACGGGTCG
>NZ_JBICZE010000008.1:291001-371599 GCF_043201735.1 Kitasatospora sp. NPDC048286 | reverse complement strand
CCCACCCCCCCCCCGCCCGGCGCCGGGGCCGGGCGGGACCCAATGACCCCGCCCCCCCCCCCGGCCGGGGGGGGCCCCCCCCCCCCGCCCCCCCCCCCACGGCCGTTGGCGTGTCCGCCGCGAGCACGCGAGGGCACTCAGGGCTTGATGGCGACGGCCGCGTAGAAGGAGACCTGGGCGTCGGTGACGGTGGCGGGGAGGCTGTCCGCGGGGGTGTCGGTGTCGTCGCCGTGCCAGCGGTGGGCGGGGACGATGCCGGGGCCGAGGAGGTCGAGGCCGTCGAAGAAGGTCGCGAACTCGGCCTTGGGGCGCAGCCGGAGGGAGGTTCCGGCCTGGTTGTAGATCTCCTGCACCTTGCAGGCGCCGGCCGGGTCGAGCTCGGCGGTGGCGTGGGAGAGGACGAGCGCGGAGCCCGCCGGCAGGGGGTCCAGGAGGTGCTTGACGATGGCGTGGGCGTCGTCGAGTTCGGGGACGAAGTGGAGCAGGGCCACCATCGAGAGGACCACGGGCCGGGTGAGGTCGAGCGTCTCGGCGACCTGGGGGGTGGACAGGATGGCGGCCGGGTCGTGGACGTCGCCGTGGACGTACGCGGTGCGGCCCTGGGGGGTGCTGGTCATCAGGGCGCGGGAGTGGGCCAGGACGACAGGGTCGTTGTCGGCGTAGACCACGCGGGCCGACGGTTCCACGGCCTGGGCGACCTCGTGGAGGTTCGGCGAGGTGGGGATGCCGGTGCCGATGTCCAGCCACTGGCGCAGGCCGCGTCGGGCCAGGGCCCGGGTGGCGCGGTGCATGAAGGCGCGGTTGGCGTGGACCGCGGTGCGCATGGTGGGGAAGACGGTCAGGACGCGTTCGGCGGCTTCGCGGTCGACCGCGAAGTTGTCCTTGCCGCCGAGGAAGTAGTCGTACATCCGGGCGCTGTGCGGAATGTCCTGACGTATGTGCAGGGCTGCCGATTCTTCGGACCCGAACTCGGCGGCCGTCGCCATGGTCTCGTCGGTGCTCATTCCCCGCCCCTTCATTGGTGATCATGCCAGGCCCGCGCATTCTAGCCAACTCGCCCGCGCCGCGCGGGAAGTCCGCCTCACGACCCTCTCCGTCGCGCTCCTTCGGCATTCGGACCCGCGAACTCGCTTGCTGTGACACGATGGTGACGTTTCGTCCACAACCTGAGTGCGGAGCGGGGCGTCTCTACGGATGACAATGCCCGAGTCGCATCGCTCATGTCTTGGGCCGGACCCTCCGTTGAAAGAGGTGTACCCGTGATCGTCTCCAAGCGGAACTCCCTGCGCCTGGCCGCCGTGGCCACCCTCAGCGCCATCTCCCTCGCCCTGGCGGGCGCCGCGATGGCGGCCGCCCCGGCCTCCCAGCCCACCCCCGCCGCCCCGTCCGTCGCCACCGCCCCGTCCGCCCTCGTCGCCCAGCCCGTCGCCGTCGCCCCGGCCGTCCCGTCGGCGGCCGCCGTGCAGGCCGGCATCAGCGCCACGCCGTCGGTCAACTCCGTCCAGGCGTGGCAGCTGTTCCGCGTCACCGGCACGACCACCGGCCTCAAGGCGGGAACCACGGTGACCCTGCAGCAGAAGCAGCGCGGCGCGTGGGTCAGCCTGCCCGCGTCCGTCGCCACGACCCGTACCGGCTCCTACTCCCTCGGCGTGAAGCTCGGCATCAAGGGCCTGAACGAGCTGCGCATCATCAGCGGAACCGCCGCCTCGCCCGTCTTCACCGTCACCGTGCGCTGACCTCCGGCCCACGACACCCGCCCGCGCGGCGCGCCGAGGCGACCCGACCCTGACGTCGGGGAACCGGCTCGGTGCCCGTGCGGGCTTCGGCGTGCCGTCACGGCGCGGCCGGGTCGTCCGGGGAGTCGTGGGGGTGAACGGTCGACGCGAGGACACGAGGTGTCCTAAAGTGAAGAACGTGTCCTCGGCATTCGGCTCGACTCGACCCGACTCGACTCGACGGGGGCGTCCTCGGGCGCCCTTGAGTGCCCCTGAGCGTCCTGAGGACCGCCGCGACCGTAGAGCGAAGGAGAACCACGGCATGGCCGACACGTTCCGGACGGACAAGTCCGACCTCGTGGACCTGGCCCATCACCGGATGCGGGCCGCGATACCCGACAGCGGCTGGACGGTGCGACAGAAGCTCGCACTGACCTGCCGCATCCTGTTCGACGCCGGGCACGACTCCGGGCTGGCCGGCCAGATCACCGCCCGGGCCGAGCGTCCGGGCACCTACTACACCCAGCGCCTGGGCCTGGGCTTCGACGAGATCACCGAGGACAACCTGCTCCTCGTCGATGAGGACCTCAACGTCCTGGAGGGCGACGGGATGGCCAACCCGGCCAACCGGTTCCACAGCTGGGTCTACCGGGCCCGCCCGGACGTCAACTGCATCATCCACACCCACCCGCTGCACATCTCCGCGCTGTCGATGTTGGAGACCCCGCTGGTCGTGTCGCACATGGACATGTGCCCGCTGTACGACGACTGCGCGTTCCTGGAGAAGTGGCCCGGCATCCCGGTCGGCAACGAGGAGGGCGAGATCATCGCTGCCGCCCTCGGCGACAAGCGCGCCCTGCTGCTCGCGCACCACGGACAGCTGGTCGCCACCGGGACCGTCGAGGAGGCGTGCACGCTGGCCCTGCTCTTCGAGCGGGCCGCGAAGCTGCAGCTCCTCGCCAGTGCCGCCGGGAAGATCCAGGAGATCCCGGAACTGCTCGCCCAGGAGGCGCACGACTGGATCTCCACCCCCAAGCGCGGCCAGGCGAACTTCTCGTACTACGCCCGCCGAGCCCTGCGGGCCGGCCACGGCGACGCCCTCGTCAACCGGAAGGACTCCTGAGATGCCCATCGCCACTTCTGCCAGTACCGCCCTCGAGGGGATCATCGCCTACCCGGTGACCCCGTTCTCCGCCGCCGACGGAGGCCTGGACCTCACCCGGCTCACCGAGCTGATCGACCGCCTGGTCGGCTCCGGCTGCCATGCCATCGCCCCGCTGGGGTCCACCGGCGAGAGCGCCTACCTCGACGACCAGGAGTGGTACGCCGTCACCGAGGCGGCGGTGTCGGCCGTCGCGGGCCGGGTGCCCACCGTCGTCGGCATCGCCGACCTCACCACCCGCAGCGCCGTCCGCCGTGCCCGGTTCGCCGAGAAGGCCGGCGCCGATGTGGTGATGGTGCTGCCGCTGTCGTACTGGAGGCTGGACGAGCGCGAGGTCACCCGGCACTACACCGAGATCGCCGACGCGATCGGCATCCCGCTGATGATCTACAACAACCCCGCCACCGCCGGGGTCGACCTCAGCCCGGAACTCATGCACCGGCTGGTCGACCAGGTGGAGAACATCACCATGGTCAAGGAGAGCAGCGGCGACATCCAGCGGATGCACCGGCTGGCCCAACTGTCCGACGGCGCCCTGCCGTTCTACAACGGGTCCAACCCGATGGCCCTGGAGGCGTTCGCGGCCGGCGCGGCCGGCTGGTGCACGGCGGCACCGTGCGTCATCCCCGAACTCACCCTGGAGCTGTACCGGGCGGTGCGCGACGCCGACCTGGAGGCGGCCCGCCGGGTGTTCTACCGGCAGCTGCCGCTGCTGCAGTTCCTGGTCGGCGGTGGTCTGCCGACCACGGTGAAGGCGGGCCTGGCGCTGTGCGGCCTGGACGTCGGCGAGCCCCGGCGCCCGTTGCTGCCGCTGGACGAGGCGCGGACGGCGCGGCTGGCCGCGTTGCTGTCGGGGGCGGGCGTCGCCCTGGCGGCCGACGCCGGGGCGAAGGCCTGACGCCGAGGGCTGACGTCGAGGTCTGAGCGCTGAGGTCTGAGCGCCGAGGGCTGAGCGCCGAACACGGGGCGCCGAGAACGGGGCGCCGAGGGCCGTCAGGGCAGGGTGGGAACCCGGTCCGAGGAGCCGTCCGGGTCGTCGTGGATGACCACGAGGATCTCGGCCGGCTCCGGCCCGGTGCTCCGGCAGCGGTGGGGCAGGGCCGAGTTGAAGTACACGCTGTCCCCGGGCCCGAGTTCGACGCTCCGCTCGGGGAACTCCAGGACGGCGGTGCCCGCGTGGACGAAGAAGAACTCCTCGCCCGTGTGCGACTTGAAGGGCGAGTCCGCCGGCTCGGTCGGCGGGTACATCATGAACGGCACCATCTGCTTGCCGCTGAGGCCGGTCGCGATGCCCTCGTAGCGGGAGGCCTCGGAGCCGGCCCCGGTGCCGACGGGGGTGCGCTCGCCGGCCCGGACGACGGTGACGAGCTCGGGCTCCACCTCGTCCGAGAAGAGCCGGCCGACGTCGACCTTGAGCGCGTGGGCCAGCTTGAGCGCGGTCGAGATCGACGGGTCGCTGATGCCGCGCTCGACCTTGGAGAGGTAGCTCTTGGTGACGCCGACCTGCTCGGCGAGTGCCTCCAGGCTGAGCCTGTTCTGCTTCCTCAGCACCCGCAACCTGCTGGCCATGCGTCACCTCTCACCCACGGAATCGTTCGGTCCATTATCGGTCCGGCCGCCCGACCGGCGACGACCGGGCCGCCGGCCGGCGCTCCGCCACCGTGTCAACGGCCCGGTCAATCGCCCGGCGCCCGCGGCCCCACGGACGGGTGACAGTCGGGTGCGGCGGTGGTCCCGCGTCTGTGGCTGCCCGTAGACATGTGCCGTACTGACCTGCCGGTCAGGAGAGTTGAAGGGCCGGGAGCCTCCCCGCTCTCACGGTCCGCACGCGCGGCAAGGAGCCCCGTCATCGCACCCGCCAGCACGAGCACAGTCCTCCCGCCGCTGCACCGGATCCCCTTCCAGCCGGCCCGGCCGCCCCGCCCGACCGTGCCGGCCGACGGGGTCCCCGCCTGGCTGGTGACGTGCTACCGGGACGTCCGCCAGGTCCTGACCGATCCGCGCTTCACCCGGGACGACCTGCACGCCGTCGGTGTCGACGGCGCGAACGCGGAGGTGATCGGGAACCCGGAGTCGATCTTCAATCTGGACGGGACCGATCACCGGCGGCTGCGGGTCACCGTCCAGCGGGCGTTCACCCCGCGTGCCGTCGAGACCTGGCGGCCCTGGGTCGCCGAGACCGTCCAGCACGCCGTGGACGCCCTGGTGGCGGCCGGCCCGCCGGCCGATCTGGTCGCCGGCTTCACCCGGCCGGTGCCCTTCGCGGTGACCAGCCGGCTGATGGGGCTGGGCAGCCCGGGCGGGGCGGACGAGGCCGACGTGCACCGCTGGACGGAGGCCTTCCTGGCCGCCGGGGACCGAGGCGACGGCACCGCCGCCGAACTCGCTGAGTTCACCGCCTTCGCCGCCGACCTGATCGCCCGCCGCCGCCGTGAGCGCGGCGAGGACCTGGTCGGCCGCCTCGTGCGGACCGCCGACGAGGACGGCGGGATCCCGGAGACCTGGCTGGTCCAGCTGGTCTGCGGCCTGCTCGCCAGCGGTAACGACAGCGCGTCCGGGTCGCTCGGCAACGCCCTCGTCTACCTGCTCGGCGAGCGCCGGGACTCCTGGCCGAGCCTCGCCGACCCGGGCACCGCCGAACGGGCCACCGAACGGCTCCTGCACTTCATCCCGCTGGGCGACGACGAGACCACCACCCGCCGTGCCGTCGAACCGGTCGAACTCGGCGGGCGGGTGATCCCGGCCGACGCCGTCGTGGCGGTCAGCATCAACAGCGCCAACCGCGACCGCGCGGTGTTCCCGGACGGCCTCGACGACGACCTGGACGCGCCGCTCGCCGCCCCCACCCTCGCCTTCAGCGCCGGCCCGCACCACTGCCTCGGCGCCTGGCGGGTCCGCCTGGAGATGCGCGAGGCCCTGCAGCGCCTCGCCACCGCCCTGCCCGGCCTCCGGCTCGCCCGCCCCGCCGAACCGGTCACCTGGCTGCTCGGCCGGACCACCCGCAGTCCCGAACGCCTGCCGGTCACCTGGGCCTGAGGCCCTGGCACGCCCGGGCTGCGCCTGAGGCCGCCTGGGGGTGCGTGGGGGTGCGTGGGGGCGTCGAGTCGCCCCCGGGTTTCCCCATGCCCGAAACCTGCTCGGGTATCTGACCAGCCGAACGGATGAATCCGGCGACGGCTGTGCGCTGTGGGCCCTCCCCACCTGCCGCGACCACCTCGAAGCCTCCCGGAGGCCGCGCTCGAACAGGCTCTCGCCGTCTGCCCACTGGGCTCCGGGGCCCTCCCGATCCCGTGCGCGACCGACGGGAGTACGGCCCCGGCCGCGCGCGGAGCGTGCTCGAAATGTCCCTGTTCGACCCGGGCTCGCCCGGAGGTAATCCACTTGAGCGCCGGATTCGAACAGCACCATCATCGGACGCCGTCAGCCCGTACCGGCCGACTCCCTCGAAACCGTCAACTCGGCCTTGGGAAAGCCGACTTGTGTTCTCCCCTCGGTCGGGTCCGGCGCGTCCGCGCGCCGCTCTGTGTCTGGAGGATCTGTGGCCTGTCACCCCGCCCCCGCGATCCACGTCCCACCCGCCCCGGAAGCCCTGGTGGCCCGCGCGCCGCGGAAGGAGGCGACCGCTTGAGCGCCGCGACGACGGCGGCCGGGGCCGCCACCGCCGACGAGGAACTGCGGTGGCTCGCCGACGGACGCCGCATCGAGGCGATCGAGGCGATCAGCGTCAGCGCGATGGCCCGCCGCCTGCCCGCACTCGTCGTCCGTGCGTTCCGCCTCGGCTGGCGCATCGACCGGACCGCCGTCGCGCTGCTCCTGGCCTGCCAGGCTGTGTCCGCGGTGCTCGGCGCGGCCGGGCTGTTCGCGACCACCGGCACGATCTCGGCGCTGTTCGGCCCCGGCCGGGTCGAGGACAAGCTCGCCCACGCGGCGCCGTCGATCCTCGTCATCGCGGCGGCGGCCGGCGCCCGCTCCCTGCTGGGCATCACGATCAGGACCGTCACCATCCACCTGTCGCCGCGCATCTCCCGGGCGGCAGAGGCCGAGGTGCTGCGCGCCACCGTGGCGGCCGAACTGACGGCCTACGACCACGCCGGCTACAACGACGAGCTGGATGCCGCGGACCGCGGTGCCGAGGTCTGCGTGGACATCGTCGGGGAGGCGCAGAACCTGCTCGCCTCGCTCGCCTCGCTGCTCGGCGCGGCCGGCGTGCTGACCGTGCTCCACCCCGCCCTCCTACCGTTGCTGGTGATCGCGGCACTTCCCCAGGGCATCGCGTCGGTGCACGCCGCCCGGGTGCAGTTCCTGGCGAACCGGGCCACCATCGGCGACCGCCGGATCATGGCCAACCTGCGCTGGTACATCCACGTCAAGCGCAACGCCGACCAGGTCCGTTCCGACACCATGGGCGAGTTCCTCCTCGCCAAGTACGACCAGGTCGGCCGGCGGCTGGACGCCACCTCGCGGCGGGCGGCGATGCAGAGCGCCCGGGTGTCGGTGATCGGTGCCGCCGCCTCCGGCCTCGGCGGCGCGGTGGTGTGGGCGGCGATGCTGTGGCTGGTGAGCACCGGCCGGATGAGCCTGCCGCGCGGTGGGGCGGCCGTGTTCGCCCTGACGGCCGTCGGCACCAGCCTGCGGGGCATCGTCGGCTACGGCGCGGACCTCTTCCGCACCGGCATGTACCTGGACGACTGGTCGAGCTTCCTCGACACCGCCGGCGGACACCGGCTCGAACGCGGCACCGAGACTCCCGAGGCGCCGCGCCGGATCGCGGTGGAGAACCTCGGCTACGCCTACCCCGCCTCCGACCGCAAGGTCCTGGACGGGGTGAACCTCCACGTCGAGCGGGGAGAGATCCTGGCCCTGGTGGGGGAGAACGGCTCCGGCAAGACCACCCTCGCCAAGCTTCTGGCAGGGCTCTACCTGCCCGACGCCGGCACGGTGCGCTGGGACGGGCGCGACACCCGGGACCTCGACCCGCACGCCCTGTGGCGGCAGGTCGCCGTCGCCCCGCAGGACTACGCGCGCTGGCCGCTGACCTGCCGCGAGAACATCACACTGGGCCAGCCCACCGCCGAGGGCGACGCGGCGGTGCTGCGCGCCGCGGACGCCTCCGGGGCGGCCGACGTCGTCGCCAGGCTCCGCCGGGGCCTGTCCACCCTGCTGGCGGTGGAGTGGATGGGCGGCGAGGAGCTGTCCGGCGGGCAGTGGCAGCGCCTGGCCATCGCGCGGGCGTTCCACCGGGAGGCCGGACTGCTCGTCCTGGACGAGCCGACCGCCGCCCTCGACCCGCGCGCCGAGCACCGGATCTTCCAGAACCTGCGGGCGGTCGCGCGGGAACGGGCGGTCGTCCTGGTCACCCACCGGCTCACCAACGTGGCCGTCGCCGACCGGATCGTGGTCCTCGAGGACGGAAAGGTCCTCCAGGAGGGCACGTTCGCCGAGCTGGTGGCCGAGGAGGGAGGCCGCTTCAGGGAACTGTGGGACCTGCAGAACGAGCGCACCGGCGTCCCCTCGCAGCGGGCCCGGCCGGAGCAGCGGACCGTGCCGGATCAGCGGACTCGGCCGGGCCGGCGGACCGTGCCGGTCCGGGAGAGCGAGGGGGGCGGCGGGTAGGACAACCGCTGTTCGGGGTTCGGTTCCTGTGGTCGAGGCCAGGACCTCGACCACAGGAACGATCGCGGGCCGACGCTCCCGTCAGGACGGGTCGTCGGCGGGGCGGTGGCCGTCGGCCAGTTCGGCGGCGTAGCGGACGACGGCCTCCTCCAGGTGGTCGGTCAACCGACCCGGCCGGTCGGCTAGGTGGGCGGCGATGATGCGACGGGCGCCGTCGAGGTCGCCGCCGAGCAGTTCACGGGTGATCACCAGGCTGTTGTCCGAGAACAGGTGGTGCCGGGTCATCCAGTGCTGGACCTTGTCCATGCCCTCGACGGCCAGCATCTTCCGCAGTTCCTCCGTCACCGGGGCCAGCCACCGGGCGCGCAGCGCGTACTCGCCGAGGCCCGCGAAGGTCGGCCGGAGGGCGGTGAGCAGCCGGGCCGGGAACTCCTCGACGGGCTCGGTGAACCGCGGGTAGTCCTTGGCGAACTCGTCCCAGTCGACGTTGAGTTCGGTGATCAGTGCGGGGAGGACCGGCCAGCGCGACCAGCTCTCGTCGGACTGCGTGACGACCTGCCGCAGCAGGTCGTACGGCACCTCGGCGGTGCGCGAGAGCAGGAGCGCGTCGTAGAGGTCCTTGCCCTGCGGGTGGTTGTCCGAGACCAGCCAGAGGATCTTCCACGCGAGGGAGAGCTGGGGCGTGGCCCCGAACAGCGGGCCGGTGACGCCGGGGAGCCGGTAGGACTGCGGCGGGACGGGCAGGTGCTCGGTGAAGACGAAGTCGAGCTGGACCGTCCCGCCGGGGACGCCCGGCGCCGTCCACGGCAGGACGAGCCGGCGGCCGGGGATCCTGCTGTACGTCCAGATCTCGTCGCTGAGCGCCTGGTCGGCGTGCAGCCGGACCGTGCCCGAGAGCCGCTCGGCGCCGGCCGCGAGCTCCTGGAGCATGCGGTCGGTGCGCTCGTCCTCCAGCTCCCAGTCCGTCGGGCGGACCACGAAGTCCAGGTCGCCGGGCTCCCGCGCCTGCTCGCCGTACCAGGCCCGGAGCAGGACGCTGCCGCGCAGCACCAGGTGCTCGGCCCACGGCGAGGCGGCGACGGCGGACAGCGCGGTGTTCAGCGCCTCGCGCCGCGCCGCGGACCAGCGCTCGGCGAGCTGCGGGTCGGCGAAGGCGGGCTCGCTGGGGCGAAGGGCCCGGACGTACCCGGCGAGTGCGGGATCGAAGACCGGTTGCTGGCTCACCGACTCGTCGTCGATCGGCCGCAGGCTCCTGGGGAGGTCCTGCTCCTCGCGGACGTCCTCCGACGGCGGCTGCCCGGGCAGCCGGAGGCCCTCCCACGGCCCGTACTGCAGTTTCTCCCACGCCACCGGCGACTGGGACTGACTCTCGGTCATATTGACTCTCCCTCTCCGTACGGCCCGGTGCCGTGTCCGTGCTCGGCGATCCACCCCGCGTCCAGCGCCTCGGCGCTGTCCATGACGACGAACTCGCGTTCCACCGACACCACTTCGTGGCCGTCGGCGGCGAGGTCGTGCAGCAG
The DNA here is from genome assembly GCF_043201735.1 of Kitasatospora sp. NPDC048286. Taxonomy (NCBI): domain Bacteria; kingdom Bacillati; phylum Actinomycetota; class Actinomycetes; order Kitasatosporales; family Streptomycetaceae; genus Kitasatospora; species Kitasatospora sp. NPDC048286. Next base: position 361,586 of record NZ_JBICZE010000008.1, on the reverse strand, counting down.
TGCCTCCAGCCGGCGGCCCGCGGTGCCCAGACCGACCAGTCGGCACCGCTGGGTCACGAACCACTCGCAGCGGCCGTCCTCGCGCACCCGGCGCGGATTGCGCGACAGGTGCGCGCCGTGCCGGACGGCCAGCTCGGCGAGGGCGGTGAGGCGAGCCGGGTCCGAGGCGGGGACCGGGCCCGGGAGCAGCAGTTTGACGTGGTGCTCGAAGTACCGGCCGGGCCCGTGCGTCGCGGCGTCCTCGTCCGAGGCCGGGACGCCCTGGGCCCACGGCGTGGCCTCGATCTTCGCCCGCAGGACGGTGAACCCGGCTCGCGCCAGTCGGCCGCCGGCCCGGGCGGTCTCCGCGGCGACCTCCGCCAGCGTGCCGCCGGCGCGCAGGGTGAGCATCGGCTGCGACGGCGCCGCGCCGCGCGCCAGCAGGATCTGGGTGAACTTCACGCCGTGGCGCTCGGCCCAGGCGGCCAGCGCCTCGGCGGCGCCGGGCTCCACGGTCAGGTGCACCTCGAAGTCACCCCGGACGTCGGGCGGCGCGGGCGGGGTGTCACGGCACTGGTCAGGACGGGTGGCGAGCATGGTGATCATCCTGCCAAGCGCCTCTGACAACGCCGCACGCGCCCGGGTGCGCGGAGCCGCTCCACGGCGGACGCGGGCGGGTGAGAGCGTCAACTGGTAGCGCGGACACGCCCTCGATCCGGTGGATTGCGGCGCCTCCGGGGCGTACGGCGGCCAGGGTAGCGGTTGTGATCAACATTCGAATTCGCACTGCCGCCAGCGCAGTTGCCCTCGCCTGTGCCGTCGTCCTCACCCCCGGGAGCCTCGCCGTCGCGGCCCCCGCGGCCACCGCCGGTGCCACGCCGTTCCGCTGCCTCGACCCCAGCGGGAAGGCGCTCTGGAGCGGCCCCCAGTGCGACGGCCTCATCGTCCGCGAACTCGGCACCAGGGCCGTCGCCATCGTCCTGGACGGCCGCCGGATCGACTTCGCCGACGAGGCCGAACTGCGCACCGACGACTGCGCCACCCGGTCGGCTCTCACTCTCCCGCCCGGCAGCTTCCGGAGCATCCCGGAAGGCCCGGACCCGCTCTACGCCGCCGTGGACCGCCAGGTGGACGTCCCCCGCATCACCCCCGCACCGCACTGGCGCAAGGACTGCCACCCGCTCTTCCGCTCCGACGGCCGCGATCCGTCCGTCATCTTCGAGCAGGGCTTCGCCGCGAAGGACACCGTCAACGGCCAGTACGACATCACCAGTTACGTCCTGCAGAACCAGCCCTCGCCGTTCGTCAGCACCACCTACGACGCCGCGCTCTACAAGAAGTGGAAGAAGGTGCCCTGGGACTACTTCATCGACGCCCCCGGCGGCATCGTCGTCAACGAGACCATCGGTGACCAGCACCAGTACGCCGACCAGGTGGAGGTCGCGTTCCCCGGCGGCGTGGACCGGCACTTCATCCGCCGGGCCTGCCCGGTCGACCGGGCCACCGCCTCGCTGATCGAGTCCGGCTGCGTGGACAACCCGAACTACCAGCCCTGGCTGCACTGACCACAGGGTGCCGGGGGCGGGTGGGGCCCGCGGATCGCGTCCGCGGGCCCCACCTCCGTCTCGACGGGCGGGCCGGAGGACCGACGGGCCGGTGCCCCCGGTGAGGGCTGTCAGGGGGAGGGCGGCGGCGCGGTGTCCAGGCGGACGAGGTGACGGTCGGTCGCGCCGTTCGGCCGGTGCACGGTGCGGTAGCCGTACGGAACGGTGCTGCCGGGGAAGGCGACCACGCCCTCCTCCACGACGGGCCGCCCCTCGACGATGGCACGCAGCCAGGCGTCGGTGTCGGCGTCGGTCGGGAGCCGGGGGTCGGGCGGTCGGCGGTGTCGGCCCACCGCCGTCACGTGCCGATCAGCGAGCGGGGGTCGAAGTGCTCGTCGCCCCAGCCGTGGGTGGAGAAGCCCCTTCCGCCGGAGAGGTGGTCGGTGAGGGCGGCGTGGGCCGTCGGGAACATCGGCAGCGGCAGCCGGTCGGCGGGGGACCAGACCACGTCGAGGTGCTTGTCCGGCTCGGTGTTCGCCAGCTCGCCGCGCCACGCGGTGGCGAGGAAGACCGACAGCAGGAACGGGCCCCGGCCGTCCCAGCCGTCGGCGACCTGGACCGTGTGCACGAGCCGCAGTTGCTCCGCCTCGACGAGCAGCCCGGTCTCCTCCCGCAGCTCGCGGGCGGCGGCCTCGTCGAGGCGCTCACCGGCCTCGACCTTGCCGCCGGGGATCGTCCACGCCGGCGTCGTGCTCCAGCTGTGCGCGGCGTAGTGGACCGTCGCGATCCGGCTCCGCTCCCGGTCGTGGGCGATCACGGCGACGGCTTGGCGAAGGCTCTCCACGGTGCTACCTCCAGGTCGGCTGGGCGGACGGGTGCTTCAGGCGGTCGGTGCGGGGCGGTCCGGTCGGTCCGGGCCGGTGTAACGGTGCTTGGCAATGTCCTGACGACGGCGGCTCGGATCATCCTCTCCCGGTCGCTGATCACCGCGACTCTGATCCGAGCGTCCGTCACGCAGCCCGGACGCGCTCGATGAGATCGGCGACGCCGTCAACTTGGCGGTACGGCTTGAATGCCGGCACGAGTTCGCGGACCAGGGTGACGCAGCGCTCGGCGCCGATGCGGGTGGCCAGATCGAGGGATTCGGTGGTGACGGCGAGAGCCTGCTCGACGTCGTTGGACTGCAGGAAGCCCCTAGCCTGGTAGGTCAGGAAGATGCCACGCGTCTTGTCCCGGGCCTTGGGCAGGAGGGCCAGGCCCTCGGCCATCCTGACGTGCGCCTCGTCGGCCCGGCCGAGATCGAGCAGGCACTGGCCGGAGTCGACCGCGAGGTCCGCGGGGCTCATCCACGCGCACCAGCCCGGCGCGGGGTCGCTGGCCCGCGTCGACAGTGCGGTCTCGGCGTCGGACAGGTCGCGGTAGCACGCGGAGTGTTCGCCGAGCGCGGCGTAGGCCCGGGCCCGCCGGAGGAACAGCAGCGACCGGGCGGTGGGGTGCTTGGTACCGGACAGTGCGTGGCCGAGTTGGTCCACCGAGGTGTTCGGCTGGCCGATCCAGTTCGACTGGTAGGCGAAGTCAGAGAGCACACCGGCGCCGAAGTCGCGGTCACCTGCGGCGTTGGCGGCTTGCAAGGCCCCTGCCCAGAGCTTCCCCGCGGCGAAGTGCTTGCCCTGGTCGAAGCGGTACCAGCCGCAGGTGGTGGCCAGTGACGCGGCCAGGAGGTGCAGCCGCTTGGCGAGGGGCTCGGCGTGGCCGCCGCCCTCGATCAGGTCGGTGACGGTGGCGAGATGAGCGTCCATCAGCTTGATCGTGTGCTGGCGCTGTTCGGTGGGCAGCGTCGTCAGCTTCGCGCTGGTTTCCTCCAGCCAGTCCACGAGCCCGGGGTCCACGGCCGTCCTGCCGTCGAGGGCGGAAGTCAGGCGATCGGGCTCGATCGTGGCCCACTGGGCGGCGAGGCCGGCCAGCGAGACGGCGCTGAAGGTCATGAAGCTGCGGCGGTCCATGGCGGCTCTCTGTGCATCTCGAAGTGCTTGGACGGTGTACGCCGATCCCAGTGGCAGGTGAACCTCACGGCCGGGCAGCCAATCGGGCCACCCGAACAGCTCCATGTCGGCGATCGGAACGTCGAAGGCTTCCGCGATCAGGATCTGGGAGTCCAGGTTCGGCTGCTTGCGCCAGTTCTCCCACCGGCTGACGGCCGTCTTGTCGGCGCCGGAGCGGAGCCCGCGCTTGCGGGCGGCCCGGTCGAGGAACACGACGAGGTCGCTCTGTGACCACCCGCGCAGTTCACGGGCGTAGGCGAGGGGGTGCCGGATCGGGTCGTCCACGGGGCCAATTCCATCATCGACAGTGACAGGCAGCCTACTGCGCGCGAGCGCGGGACAACCCCGGGACTACAGACAATGCCTGTCCAGGAAAGTGGAGTTGGCGCTGTACTCGACACGCATCGACAAGTTCCCTCACGAAGCGGAAGGAGTCAGCCCATGAAACGACGAGCGGCGGTCATCGGCCTCGGACACCAGGCACTCGAAGACCACCTTCCCGGCCTGCTCGCCTCCAACCGGGCCGAGTTGGTCGCGGTCTGCGACAACGACCCGGACACCCTGCGGGCCCAGCAGGCCACGCACAACGTCCCGGGCTTCACCCAGGCCGCCGACCTGCTGGACAACGTGGCGCCGGACTTCGTCATCGTCGCGGTCCCGCACCACGCAGGCCGGGCCGTGATCGAGGAGTGCGCCGTCCGAGGCGTGCACGTCCTCAAGGAGAAGCCGTTCGCCACCTCCCTGCCGGAGGCGCGCGAGCTCGCCTCGATCTGCCAGCAGGCCCAGGTGGAGCTGATGGTCACGCTCCAACGGCGCTTCAACCCCCTCCACGCGTCGGTGGTCCAGCTCCTGGACCAGATCGGCACCCCGTTCCTCATCGACGGCCAGTACACCTTCCACACCGACGACCCCGGCGCGGGCTGGCGCGGAGACGTCAGTCAGGCCGGCGGCGGCTGCATCATCGACATGGGCTACCACATCGTCGACCTGCTGCTGTGGTACTTCGGGATGCCCAACCGGATCATGGCCGACTTCTCGACCGCCGCGCTGCCCGACGGCGGGTACGACGCCGAGGACACCGCCGTCATCCAGCTCGGCTACGACAACGACCTGTACGGCACCGTGCTCCTGTCCCGCTGGATGGCCCCGAAGACCGAGAAACTGCACGTGGTCGGCACCCGCGGCTCCGTCCTGCTGACGAAGGGCCAGGTCCAGCGCCTCGATGTGCACGGCAAGGTCGTCGACGAGCTGTCGCGCCCGCAAGCCCCGGCCAGCGCGGCCACCGCCCAGATCGACTACTTCTGCCGGGTCCTGGACGGCGAACGCCCCAACACCGCAGGGCCCGAACAGCACCTGGGCCACATGGCCTTCATCGCGTCCTGCTACGAGTCCAAGGCCGCCGGCCGCTACATCGACCCCAAGGAGATGCTGTGACGAACAACCTCGCCCTGCTGGGCGGCGAGCCCGCGGTGACCGCCGGCGGCACGCACTTCGAGTGGCCGCCGATGGACGACACCACCGAGGGCAAGGTCATCGCCCAGCTCCGCTCGGCCATCTCCATCACCGGCCGCTCGGGCGTCGTCGCCGACTTGGAGGACGCCCTCCAGGACTACTTCGGCGTCCGGCACGCGGTCACCTTCAGCTCCGGCACCGCGGCCCTGCACGCCACCTACGACGCCGCCAGGATCAAGGCCGGGGACGAGGTGATCGTCCCCGCCTGGACGTTCCACGCCACAGCCTCGCCACTGTTCCACCTGCGGGCGGTGCCGGTCCTGGTCGAGACCGGCCCGGACGGCAACATCGACCCCACCGCGATCGAGGACGCGATCACTCCACGCACCCGCGCCATCATGGTCACCCACCTGTGGGGCAGGCCGGCCGCGATGCTCGCCATCCAGGCCATCGCCACGACGCACAACCTCCTCCTGCTGGAGGACGGCTCCCACGCCCACGGCGCCTCCCACGGCGGCAAGAAGGTCGGCACCTTCGGCCTGGCCGGCGCGTTCTCGCTCAACGGCCCCAAGCCGCTGTCCGGCGGCGAGGGCGGGTTCGTCCTCACGGACGACGACGACACGTACTACCGGCTCCTGACGTTCGGCCACTACAACAAGCGAGCCAAGTCCGAGATCCCGGCCAAGCACCCGCTCGCGAAGTACGCGGTCACCGGGTCCGGCCTCAAGCTCCGCATCCACCCGCTGGCCGCCGCCATCGCGCACGACCAGCTCGGCCGCCTCGACGGCTACCTCGCCGGACGGGCGGAGATCGCCCGCTACCTGACCGAGGAGTTCGCCCGGATCCCCGGGCTGGAGGTCATCCCGATGCCCGAAGGAGTGGTCCCGTCCTGGTACGGGTTGACGCTCACCTACCGCCCCCAGGAGCTCGGTGGCCTCAGCGTCGAGTGGTTCCACCAGGCCCTGGTCGCCGAGGGCGCGGTCGAGTTCGACCGGCCGGGCTCCACCTGCCCCATGAACCAGTTGCCGCTGTACCAGAGCCCGGCCATGCTGTTCCCCGGCCACCCGCACGCCCACCGCCGCTACCAGGCAGGGGACTTCCCGGTCGCCGAGCACACCCACGCGCACACGATCAAGCTCCCGGTCTGGCATCGTGAACAGGATCGTCCGCTGGCCGAGCAGTACATCCGCGCGGCCATCAAGGTGAGCGACCACCACAAGGAGCTGCTGTGAACTCTCCCTTCGCCGACCCCACGTTCGAGGACACCATCCGCGCCGCCGCCGAGACGGACGGGGTGGAACGGTTCGTCGTGGCCGCCGTGATCACCGACGGCGACCGCAAGCTGTTCCTGCGGCGTCCGGCCGGCGAGTTCATGGCCGGCCTGTGGGAGCTGCCGTCGGGCAAGGTCGAGAAGGGCGAGGGCATCGAGCAGGCCCTGCTGAGGGAGGTCGACGAGGAGACCGGCCTGCGGATCGCCGCGGTCGAGAAGTACCTCGGGTACTTCGACTACACCTCCGGCAGCGGCGCCCTCACCCGTCAGCTGACCTTCGAGGTCACCGTCACCCGGACCGGCCCGGTCACCCTCACCGAGCACGACGCGCACGAGTGGGCCGGACCCGACGAGATCCCCGCCGTCAGCGACGCCGTACGGGAACTCGTCACCCGCTGACGCTGTGGAACGCAAAGCCGACAACTTCGATCACGACACACGGCTTGCCCAGTGCCCGGCGGGGAGATGCCACAGGCCGGCGGCGTAGCTGGTGTTGCGGCGCAGGCCGAGCAGCACCGTGCCGCGGTCGGTCAGCACGCGGTGGACGCCGACGACGAGCGCCAGCGGATCCGCCGCGATGACGTGGGGCGTCTCGGTGTCGTCGGGGCGGGTCATGAGGTGCTCCCGGTGGTGTGGTCGGCCGGTGCGGTGAGCAGGGGCAGGTAGTGGTGCAGGTAGGGCGGCACCTTGAGGGTGAGGACTTCGTCGAGGGGGACCATGCGTACGGCCAGGCCCTCGTCGCCGAGGCGCAGGTCGCTCTCGGGGCCGTCCCAGACGGCGTGCAGGACGCGGGTGAGCGGTAGGCCGAGGTCGTGGTGCGGGTCGGGGAGGGTGCGCAGCCCGGTGATCTCGATGCCGGCCTCCTCGCGGACCTCGCGCTCCGCGCTCTCCCGGGCGTTCTCGTCGGCCTCGCGCCAGCCCCCGATCGGAGTCCAGTGGCCGGGCCAGGGCATGCCCGGCCGGTCTTCGCGCAGGTGCATCAGCAGACGGCCCGCGCGGTCGGTGACGAAGACCAGGACGCCCTCGAAGTCGTCGCCGTCCGGGATGGGGCGCTCCAGGTAGAGCGGGACACCGCAGCGGTGGGCGCGCAGCACCTGGCGGAGCCGCTGGTAGCGAGCGGGGGTCATCCGGGAGCGCCAGTCGTGGGCCGTCTCGAACCGGAACTCGGTGTGTTCGGAGGGATCGAGGCGGATCCGGGCCTGCTGCTCGGCGGTGAGGACGCCGCCGTCGAAGACGTGGCCGCAGGCCGGGACGGGTTGTTCGGCGCCGGCCTGCTCGTGGATGACGGCGACCAGGCGCCTGCGGGCGACGATCTCGGGGTTCTCGGCGGCGAGGTCGAGGCCCAGTTCCTCGCGGGCCTCGCGCAGGGCGGTGGCGAACGGGGTCTCGCCGTGTTCGACGTTGCCGCCGGGGAAGTTCCACACGTCGGGGTCGATGGTGGAGCGCAGCCCGAGGACGCGGCCCTGCGGGTCGGTGACGAGGAAGCAGCCGTAGGAGCTGGGCCTGGCGATGGTGGTGAGGTAGCCGCCGGCCGGTCGCCAGCCGGGCAGGGCCAGGCGGTCGGTGAGCCACCCGATCACCGCGCGCTGCCCGTCGCCGGTCGGCGGGAGCCGGTCGGGGGTGGCCCACCGGTGGTCGTCGTGGTCGGGGGAGAGGTCGACCGGGGTGCCGTCCGGTACGGCGGTGGTGAAGACGAACTGGCGTACGCACAGGCCGTGTCGGTCGGTGAGGTCCAGGTGCCGCGCGTAGTCGAGCGGCATGCCGGTGAGGCCGGTCTGTTCGGCCAGTTCCCGCGCCGCGCCGGCCTCCACGGGCTCCTCGCCGTGCTCGATGTCGCCACCCGGGTACTCCCACCGGCCCGGCGGGTTGTCGTGCGCGGACCGGCGGATCATCAGGACGCGGCCGGAGGCGTCGCGGACCACCACGCCGACGCCGATCCGCTCGATGCCCTCGCGGAGGGCCAGGTCGGTCAGCACCTTGAAGTCGATCACCGGGAGGGCTCCTCGCTCGGTCGGTGGGGCTGCTGGGTCGGGGCGACTCCACTGGGCAAGTCACCTGCTCGGAGGGTGAGTTCGGCTGGCGTGGCAGGGTCGGTGTCCGATGATGGTGCTGTTCGAATTCGGTGTTCAAGTGGGTCGCCTCCGGGCGAGCCCGGGTCGAACGGGGAGTTTTCGAGCACCCCCGCGGGTGTGAATCACCTGGTTCAGCCCTGGATGGTGGCGAGCCAGTCGGTCAGCAGGCTGTTGACTTCGTCCGGGCGTTCCTGCTGGACCCAGTGGCCGCAGCCCTCCAGGAGGTGGGAGGCGGACAGGGCGGGGAGGGTGGTGGGGTAGGCGTCGATGGCGTCGGCCATCCAGGTGGTGGAGGCGTCCAGTGTGCCGCCGACGAACAAGGCGGGCTGTTCGATCGGGGCTCCGCGGTAGGGGGCGAGGTCTTCCCAGTCGCGGTCCATGTTGCGGTAGCGGTTGAGCGCGCCGGTCAGGCCGGTGCGCTCGAACTCCCCGGCGTAGACGTCGAGGTCGTCCTTGCTCAGCCAGGCCGGGAGGACCCCGGTGGGGAAGCGGTCGCGCAGCCGGCCACCGCCACGGGCGACGAAGTGGGGGTCGGGCTCTCCCTGGGCAGGCATGGTGTCGGCGGACAGGGCCGCGTAGAAGCCCGCGAGCCAGCCCCGGACATCGGGCTCGATCTCCGCCTCGGCGCGGCCGGGCTCCTGGAAGTAGGAGACGTAGAACTCCTGCTCGGGGCCGCCGATCCGGTCGAAGACGCCGCTGGGGCGGGGGCCGCCGGGCGGCGCGTAGGGGACGCTCAGCAGGCCGACGGCGTGGAAGACCTCGGGGTGGAGCAGAGCGGAGGCGGAGGCGATGTTGGAGCCCCAGTCGTGGCCGACGACCACCGCGTTCTCCTCGCCGAGGGCGCGTACGACGGCGAGGTTGTCCTCCACCAGGTCGAGCATCCGGTAGGCAGCGGTCGCCTCCGGCTTGGAGGAACGGCCGTAGCCCCGCACGTCGATCGCCACCGCTCGGTACCCGGCCGCGGCGAGGGCCGGGAGTTGGTGGCGCCAGGAGTACCAGGACTCCGGGAAGCCGTGCACGAGCAGGACGAGCGGGCCGGTGCCCTGCTCGACCAGGTGCAGGCGTCCGGCCGGGGCCTCGACGGTGCGGTGGCGGAGCGCGGCGGTCGGTTCTTGCATGGGGGCTTCTCCTCGGTTCGCGGGCAGACGCGGTTACCCGTCGATCATGCGGCGCGAAGCCCGCCCGACGCGATCAGCCTTGCCATTCTGGCAAGCTTGCGGTCGGGCGGTGGGAGCGGCGGTCGAAAGGAACGGTCACGGTGGCAGTCGACGAGGTGGACGGCACGATGGCGGCGATGGGGCCCAGGCTGCGAGTCGCGCGCGAGCAGCACGGCGCCACGCTCGCCGATATCGGCTGTGCGACCGGCATTTCACCGAGCACGTTGTCGCGGATCGAGACCGGTCGGCGCAAGCCCACCCTGGAGGTGGTGCTGCGGCTGGCGAAGGAGTACGGCGTCTCCCTGGACGAACTGGCCGGTACCGCAACCGTCCCGGCGGCCGAGCCGCGCACCCCGGCGCCGCTGAGCTTCGGCGATGGCAAGGAGGTGCTGCCGCTCACCCGGTACGTCGGCGGCCTGCACGCCCACAAGCACGTCCTGCCCGCCGTTGAAGGGCAGCCCGCGCGGCCCCGTCAGGTCTCCCACGAGGGCTACGAGTGGCTGTGCGTCCTGTACGGGCGGCTGTGGCTCGCACTCGGTGACCAGGACCTCGTCCTGACCGCCGGAGACGTCGCCGAGTTCGACACCCGCGTCCCGCACGGAGTCGCGAACGCCGGATCCGCCGGACCGGTCGAGTATCTGATCTTGTTCGGGCCGCAAGGGGAACGTCTACGGCCGCGCACTCCTCCGGCCGCCGGTCGCGGGACCGATGGGAGAAAGGCTGCCGAATGAGCAGGTGGGACAAGCCGCGTGCCTCATCAGTGACCCCCAGGGGGTCAGTTGACCGGCAGTTCGTCGTTCTCCCGGCGGGAGGCTGTGCCAAGCACTGTGCGTGCGACGTCCTCCAGTGATTCGAGCAGCGGGTTGGGGTCGTCAGCGCGCGTGACGAGCACGACCTCGCAGGGGTCGATGTCGATGACGGGCGCCAGGGCGATGTCCTCGCGCACAGCGGGGCGTCGGTCTCCGGCAGGGAAGATCGCGACGCAGTGGCCGGTGGCGATGAGTTCCAGCTTGTCCTCGTAGCTGTCGTCGATCGCGGGCGGGGGTGCTGCCGGGCGGTCGCCGACCGGCTTGGGCGTGCTCCAGACAACCGGAGTGCTGACGCAGGTCACCAGTTCCTCGTCCGACAGGGCGCGCAGGCTGACGGATGTCTCGTTCGCCAGACGATGACGTGCCGACATGACGAGTACCCGTGACTCCTCATGGAGCTTGGTCACCCGGAAGCCGTCCGTGGGCAAGGGCAGGGGTCCGTAGGCGAGGAGGGCGTCGACCCGCCCCTCGGCGAGGGCGTGCGTGTCCCGCCAGTCGAGGTGCCGGGTGCGGACCTGGCTGTCGGGGTGCCGGCGGCGCAGTTCCTGCACACAGGCGGTGATGACCAGTCCTTCGGCGTAGCCGACGGTGATGGTACGGGGCTGGACGGCGGCCCTGGCAGCGTGAGCGGCTTGCTCGGCCTCCTGGAGCAGTGTCCGGGCCCTGGGAAGGAAGGCCTGACCGGCGTCGGTGAGGCTGCTGCCCTGCGGCGAGCGGTCGAAGAGCCGGACACCGAGCTGAGCCTCCAGCCGCTGGATCTGGCGGCTCAGCGACGGCTGCGCCAGGTGCAGTTTGGTGGCGGCGCGGCCGAAGTTGCCGTACTCCGCCACGACCGTGAAATAGCGCACCAGCCGCAGATCGACGTCCATTCGCCCAGGGTACGTCGCGCGCTGCCATGCGCCTGGGACATGACGGCATGCGGAACAGGTCTTGGACATGGTGTGCGGGTGGGTACTTGGCTGGAGGGCATGACCACTTATGAGGGCAAGAAGATCGTGATCACGGGCGGAAGCAGCGGCATCGGCCTGGCTGCGGCCCGGTTGTTCGCGGACGGTGGGGCGCACGTACTGATCACCGGCCGCACCAGGTCCACCCTGGACGCCGCGTTGGAGCAGTTGGGGAAGAAGGCGATCGCCGTCCGTAGCGACGCCGCGTCCCTGAAGGACATCAGGGCGCTGGCCGGTACGGTCCGGGAGCGGTTCGGCGCGGTGGACGCGCTGTTCGTCAACGCCGGCGTCACCGCGTCCGCGCCGTTCGACTCGACGACGGAGGAGATGTACGACGAGCTGTTCGGCATCAACGTCAAGGGCCCGTACTTCACAGTGCAGGCGTTGGCGCCGCTGTTGCGCGAGGGAAGCGGCGTGGTCCTGACCACGTCGGTGGTGAACGTCCTGGGCCTCGACGCGCTCAGTGTCTATTCGGCGAGTAAGGCAGCCCTGCGGTCGATGACGCGCACCCTGGCCCGTGAGCTGCTTCCGCGCAAGGTGCGCGTCAATGCCGTGAGCCCCGGCCCGATCGACTCGGGCATCCTGGACCGCTCCTTGCTGCCCGCCGACGTCGTCGAGGCGACGAAGGACACCTACCGGAGCACCAACCCGATGCGGCGGCTGGGGACGTCCGAGGAAGTGGCCGCCGCGGTGGCGTACTTGGCGTTCGACGCGACCTTCTCGACGGGAACGGAGCTCCCTGTCGACGGAGGGGCTTCGCAACTCTAGGGCCTGTCTCCCGGATCCTTGCCTGACCGGACGCCCGCCGGGCGTCACCCGGGGGCGGTTGGGTCGTTGGTCCGGACGTGCTGCTCCGTGAGCGCAGCGGCGGCAGCAGCGGAAGTCGGAAACGGCCTGGAGGAGTTCGCGGTGTCCACCGTCACCAATCCGTTCACCGGGGCGTACACGCCGGTGGCCGAGGAAGTCACCGCGTTCGACCTGCCGGTCACGGGGACGCTGCCGCCCGAGCTCAACGGTCGGTACCTGCGCAACGGGCCCAACGGGATGCGGGCGGAGGACCGCCGGCCGCGGCACCTGTTCGGCGGGTACGCCATGGTGCACGGGGTGCGGCTGCTCGACGGGCGGGCCCGGTGGTACCGCAACCGGATGGTGCGCAGTGCCGCCGTGGCCGAGACCCTGGGGGAGTGGCCGCGCTCCGGCGCCGTGCCGCGGATCGCCGACGTCGCGCCCAACACCCACGTCATCGGGCACGCGGACCGCACCTTCGCGCTGGTCGAGGGCGGCTTCCGCCCGTACGAACTCTCCTACGAGATCGAGACGGTGGGCGCGAGCGACTTCTGCGGCACGCTGCCCGAGGGGTTCGCCGCCCACCCCAAGCTCGACCCGGTCACCGGCGAGCTGCACGCCGTCACCTGGCAGCGGGACGGCGAGACGCTGCGCCACCTGGTGGTCTCCCCGCAGGGCGCCGTCGTCCGCGCCGTGGACGTCCCGGTTCCGCACCGGCCGGTGGTTCACGACATGGCGCTGACCAGGAACTTCGCCGTCGTCCTCGATCTCGCGGTGAGCCTCAGCCTGCCCGACAACCGGGCGCGAAGGACCTATCCGGCGGTCTGGGACGAGAGCCGCGGCGCGCGGATCGGGCTGCTGCCCCGCAACGGCACCGAGGTCGCCTGGTACGAGGTCGGGCCCTGCTTCGTCTTCCACACGCTCAACGCCCACGAGGACGGCCACCGGGTCGTCATCGACGTCGTCCGCTACCCGCGGATGTTCGTCGGCGGCGCGCTGCACGGCCAGAGCAGCCCCACCCTGGACCGCTGGACCGTCGACACCGTCTCCGGCAAGGTCACCGAGACCCGCCTGGACGACCGCCCGCAGGAGTTCCCGGCGGTCAGCCCCGCGGTGGTGGGCGGCGCCCACCGCTACGGCTACTCCACCGTGACCACCGACCTGCTGGGCCACCTGGCCCGCCCGGTCGGCCTCGACGCGCTGCCCCCGGAGGTCGTCGGAGACGCGCTGATCAAGCACGACCTGCGTCGGAACTCCAGTGTGGTAAGGCAGTTCGGCGTCGGCAGCTACGCGGGCGAGGTCTCCTTCGTCCCGAGGCAGGGCGCCCGCGAGGAGGACGACGGCTACCTGCTGGTCTACGTCCACGCCCCCGAGCGGGGCGCGAGCGACCTGGTCGTCCTCTCCGCCGAGGACTTCACCGGAGCGCCGCTCGCCACCGTCCACCTGCCGGTGCGGGTGCCGGCCGGCTTCCACGGCAGCTGGATCCCCGACCCCGTCCGGGAGGACTGAGCGGCGCGCCGGTCGTCTGTTTTTCGCCTGCATTGCCTGTCTTCTGACGGCGCATTACCTCGACATTACGTCTATGGCGAAGCATTTCGGCCAACTTGTTGCCGTACGGGTGACGCGTTTTCAACAAAGCTGGCACTGTACCGTCCCATCACCGCAGAGACCCTTGCGGTCGTACGCGTACCGCCCGACGCGGCGAATCACGTCGGACACCGTTCCACCCGTTCGAACCACCAGCTCTACCGGGCGGCACCACCCTCGGCCGCCCGGCTGACTCCGGCCGCCCCAACCCGGCCGTCGCAGAAGGAGTTCAGTGTGACTCGATCCCCCAGGAAGACCACTGCCGCAGGCGCGTTGATAGCCGGCGCCGCGATGATCGTGACTGCTCTGACGTCCGGTGTCGCCATCGCCGACGAGACCCCCACCGAGGCCCCCGTCGAGGTCCAGGCCATCGCCGGCGCGCTGCCGGTGCAGCTGTCGCCGGAGCAGCGCGGCGAGTTGCTGGCCTCGGCGGACGCGGCGCTGGCGGAGACCACCAGGTCACTGAACCTGGGGTCGAAGGAGGCGCTGGTCGTCAAGGGTGTCACCAAGGACGCCGACGGCACCCTGCACACCCGCTACGAGCGGACCTTCGACGGACTCCCGGTGCTCGGCGGCGACCTGGTCGTCCACACCGCCGCGGACGGCTCCACGAAGGGCGTCACCAAGGCCACCGAGGCGGACATCGCCGTCGACACCACCGCCAAGGAGAGCGCCGACTCGGCGAAGGGCCTCGCGCTCGACAGCGCCGGGAGCGCGAAGGTCGCGGAGCCGGCGGCCGACAGCGCCCGCAAGGTGGTCTGGGCCGCGTCCGGCACCCCGCGACTCGCGTGGGAGACGATCGTGACGGGCACGCAGGAGGACGGCACGCCGTCCGAGCTGCACGTCATCACCGACGCCAACTCCGGCAAGAAGATCTTCGAGTACCAGGGCGTCGAGACCGGCGTCGGCAACAGCAAGTACTCCGGCCAGGTCACCATCGGCACCTCGGCGGCCGGCGGCGGCTTCGCTATGACCGACAACACCCGGGGCGGCCACAGCACCTACGACCTGAACGGCACCACCGGTTCCACCAAGAAGCTGTTCACCAACCCGACCGACACCTGGGGCGACGGCACCGTCGCCAACCCGCAGACCGCCGCCGTGGACGCCGCCTACGGCGCCCAACTCACCTGGGACTACTACAAGAACGTCCACGGCCGCAACGGCATCAAGGACGACGGCGTCGGCGCCTACACCCGGGTCCACTACGGCAAGAACTACGTCAACGCGTTCTGGTCCGACACCTGCTTCTGCATGACCTACGGCGACGGCGCGGGCAACGTCAAGCCGCTGACCTCCATCGACGTCGGCGCCCACGAGATGACCCACGGCGTCACCTCCGCCACCGCGGGCCTGATCTACAGCGGCGAGTCCGGCGGCCTGAACGAGGCCACCTCCGACATCATGGCCGCCGCCATCGAGTTCTGGGCGAACAACCCCGAGGACAAGGGCGACTACCTGGTCGGCGAGAAGATCGACATCAGGGGCGACGGCACCCCGCTGCGCTACATGGACAAGCCCTCCAAGGACAACCGCTCCAGGGACTACTGGTCGGCGGACCTCGGCTCCGTCGACGTCCACTACTCCTCCGGCCCGGCCAACCACTGGTTCTACCTGGCCTCCGAGGGCAGCGGCGCCAAGACCGTCAACGGCGTGGCCTATGACTCCCCGACCTCCGACGGCCTGCCGGTGACCGCGATCGGCCGGGACGCCGCCGCCAAGATCTGGTACCGGGCGCTCACCACCTACATGACCTCGTCGACCAACTACGCGGCGGCCCGCACCGCCACCCTCCAGGCCGCCGCCGACCTGTATGGGCAGACCAGCGCGACCTACATGAACACCGCCAACGCCTGGGCGGCCATCAATGTCGGCCCGCGCGTCGTCGACGGCCTCCTGATGGACCCCGTCGCGGGCCAGATCACCGCGATCGGCACCTCCGCCGATCTCCAGATCAAGGCCGTCAACTTCAACCCCGGCATCGTCACCTACCACGCGACCGGCCTCCCCGAGGGCCTGACGCTCCACCCGGTCACCGGCCGCGTCACCGGCGTCCCGGCCCTTACCGGCACGTACACGGTCACCGTCACCGCCAAGGCCTCCCACCACAGCAGCATCGCGAAGACGTTCACCTGGAAGGTCTCCCGGGGCATCTTCGCGAACACCACCCCCCTGCCGATCCCGGACGGGGGCCCGGCGGTCTTCTCGGACATCGCCGTCGACCGGATCCCGGGCCAGGCGCCGAGCGACCTCAAGGTGGCCGTGGACATCAAGCACACCTGGCGCGGTGACCTGGTCATCGACCTGGTCGGCCCGGACGGCACGGTGTACTCGCTGAAGAAGGGCAACCTCGGCGACTCGGCCGACAACGTCATCGAGACCTACACGGTGGACGCCTCCGCCCAGCCCGCCAACGGCACCTGGCGGCTCCGGATGCAGGACACGTACCGCAGCGACTCGGGCCACCTCGACGGCTGGAAGCTCATCTTCTGACCGCGTCCGCACTGAGCGCCGAGCACTGAGTACTGGGCACTGACCACCGAGGTGATCCGGCTGGCGAAGGCACCCACTTCGCCGGCCGGATCACCTCTTGGGCGTGCGGGCGGCCGGGCCGGGCGCGTGGAGTGGGCCGCGTAGATTGCCGGGCATGACGACCTCCGAACCGCTCAGCCCGGTCTCCCGCACCGCCCTGTCCGTCGCCCGGGTGCGGGCCTACGAGAGCTCCCGTCCCGACCCGCTCTTCGTCGACCCGTACGCCGCCGCGTTCGTCACCGCCGCCGGCCTCGAACCGGGCCCCACCCGCCCGGACAGCGCACTCGCCAGGGCCCTCGTCGCCCACGGCATCCTGCGGACCCGCTTCTACGACGACCGGCTGCTCGCCGCCGGCGCCGACCAGGTCGTGCTGCTGGCGGCGGGCCTGGACACCCGGGCGTACCGGCTGGACTGGCCGGCCGGCACCCGGGTGTTCGAGATCGACCTGGCCCCGGTGCTGGCCTTCAAGGCGCAGGTCCTGGACGGGTTCGGCGCAGTGCCGCGCGCGGAGCGCACCGCCCTGCCCGCCGACCTGCTGGACGCGCGGTGGCCCGAGCGGCTGGTCGCGGCCGGGTTCGACCCGGCGAGGCGCTCGGTCTGGCTCGCCGAGGGCCTGCTGGTCTACCTCACGGCCGAGGAGGCGGCCGCACTGCTCACGGCCGTGACCGGGCTGGCGGCCCCGGGCAGCCGACTGCTGGTGGAGCAGGGCGGGGACCTGAGCCGCGTGCCGCACGACCCGGCGCTCGCCCGGCTGACCGGGCTGTGGCGGGGCGGGCTCGGCCCGGGCACCGACGGGTGGCTCGACGGGCACGGTTGGACCACCGGGATCACCCCACTCGTCCGGATCGGGGAGGCCTACGGGCGCCCGCTCCCGGACCTCTCCGCCACGAGGGCCTTCATCGAGGCGCAGCGGCGCACCGCGGACTGACGCCCCGGCAGGCCGCACCGGACCCACTGCCCGGCCGGTCACACCGGACGGGCCGGCCGCGGCGGCCAGGTGTCCGGTGCCAGGACGCCGGTGGCGTACGCCCGGGCGACCAGGGCGGTGCGGTTGGGGACGCGCCAGCGCCGGGTGAGCCGGGTCAGGTGGTAGTTGACCCCGTCCGGGGTGACACCGATCTCCCGGGCGATCTGCGCCGTGGTGTCGCCCCGGGCCGCCGCGGCCAGGATCCGGGCCTCGACCGGGCTGACCTCGGCCTGCGGGCCGGGCGGAGCGGCCGCGCCCGCCGGCGCCGCCTGCAGCGACAGCAGCATGCTCGGGGTCTGCTCCGGAGTGTCGCCGACCAGGGCGACGGTCATCTCGCCGTACCGCTCGCGCCCGTTCACGGGCGTCCAGGAGACCCGCGCCGGGTACTGCGAGCGCCGGTGCAGCCGGACGGCCTCGGCGAGCGCCTCGATGGTGCCGCTGTCCCGCAGGGTGAAGAACTCCAGGATCCTGCGGTTGTGCAACTGGCCTGGCAAACAGCCGAATTCGGCCGCCATCGCACGGTTGACGATCAGGATCTTCCCGCCGAACTCGCACACCGCGATCGGCAGCGGCATGTGGTCCAGCAGCCGCAGTGCCCGGTTGCGCCAGATCACCGCCGCCTCCCGCGGGTTGTCCGGCACGGGGCCGCAGCCCTCGGTCGTCCGCATCTGTGGTTCTCCTTTCCTGGGGCCATGACTGACGGTCCGTGGGCAAGCCCGCGACACCCCCGGGTACTACACAATCATGTAGTGATCGGGACCGGACCTCCCGCCCGATGGGCGCACAGTGGTGGAAGCAGAACGTTTCCTGCCGTGGGAGGGGCACAGCGATGACCGATACCGTGGAGAGCACGACCGAGGACGAGCGGGCGACCGGGGCCCGGGCCGTCCCCCTGGTGGACATCTCGTCGATGCCGCCGGTCGCCGCTCCGGTGCTGCGCATCATGGAACTGGCCAGAGAGCACGGCCCGGCGTACGTCCAGCGGCTGTACGGCCGGGACCTCCTGGTCGTCAGCGGCCTGGAGCTGGTCGAGGAACTGGCCGACGAGGCCCGCTTCACCAAGTCGATCAGCCCGACGCTGGAGCTGGTCCGGCTGTTCACCGGCGACGGCCTGTTCACCGCCTACAACGACGAGCCCAACTGGGCTCGGGCGCACGACATCCTGATGCCGGCCTTCGCGCTCGGCTCGATGCGCACGTACCATCCGGTGATGCTGAGGGTGGCCCGCCGGGTGATCGACTCCTGGGACCGCCGGGAGGCCGCCGGGCTGCCGGTGGACGTGCCCGGCGACATGACCCGGATGACCCTGGACACCATCGGACTGGCCGGCTTCGGCTTTGACTTCGGCTCCTTCGAGCGGGACGAGCCGCACCCCTTCATCGAGGCGATGGTGCGCTGCCTGGCCTGGGCGATGACCAAGCTGACCCGGGACCCGGACGCCGACCACCGCGAGCGCGACGAGGCCTTCCGGGCCGACGCCGACTACCTGGCCGGCGTGGTGGACGAGGTGATCGCCGCCCGCGCCGGGGAGGACGCCCAGGGCCCGGCCGAGGACCTGCTCGGCCTGATGCTCGGCGCGGTCCGGCCCTCGGACGGCTCCCGGCTGGATGCCGAGAACATCCGCAACCAGGTGATCACCTTCCTGATCGCCGGCCACGAGACCACCTCCGGCGCGCTCTCCTTCGCCCTGTACTACCTGCTCAAGAACCCGGTCGTGCTGCGCCAGGTGCAGCGGGAGGTGGACGAGCTGTGGGGCGACCGGACCGATCCGGAGCCCTCCTACGAGGACGTCGGACGGCTGCGCCACACTCGCCAGGTGCTCAACGAGGCGCTGCGGCTGTGGCCGACGGCGCCCGCGTTCAACCGGGAGGCCCGCGAGGACACCCTGCTCGGCGGCCGCATCCCGCTGCGGGCCGGGGAGACGGTCGTCGTCACCACGCCGATGCTGCACCGCGACCCGGCGTGGGGCGACAACCCGGAGCTGTTCGACCCGTCCAGGTTCGACCCCGAGCGGGAGGAGGGCCGCTCCCCGCACGCCTTCAAGCCCTTCGGAACCGGCGAACGCGCCTGCATCGGGCGGCAGTTCGCGCTGCACGAGGCCGTCATGCTGCTCGGCATGCTGGTCCACCGCTACCGGCTGATCGACCACGCCGACTACCGGCTGAGCATCAAGCAGACGCTCACCATCAAGCCCGACGGGTTCACCCTCGGCCTCGCCCGGCGCACCCCCGCCCCGGCCCCCGCCTCCTCCGCCGCTTCCCCCCTCGCCACCGCCGCGCCGGCCACCGGCCTCCCCGGGCGGGTCCGCCAGGGCACCGGGCTGCTGCTCCTGCACGGCTCCAACTACGGCGCCTCCCGGGAGCTCACCCGGCAGCTCGCGGAGGCCGCCGCCGACCTCGGCTGCGAGACCGCGGTCGCCCCGCTCGACGCGTACGCGGACGGGCTGCCCACCGACCGGCCGGTGGTGATCACCGCCGCCTCCTACAACGGGCAGCCGACGGACGACGCGGCCCGGTTCTTCCGCCGCCTCCAGGGCGACCCGGAGTCCGGCGAGAGCCCCGCGGCCGACGGCGTCGAGTACGCGGTCCTCGGCATCGGCGACCGCACCTACGCCGCGACCTACCAGCGCGTCCCGGCGCTGATCGACGACCGGCTCGCCGCGCTCGGCGGCACCCGGCTGCTGGCCCGCGCCGAGGCCGACGCCTCGGGCGACCTGGCCGGCACCGTACGGCAGTTCACCGAGGCGCTGTGCGAGACCCTGCTGGCGCGCTACGGGGACGCCGACGCGCCCGCCGCGGCGCGGCCGGAGGCCGCCTACTCGGTGACCGAGGTGACCGGCGGCCCGCTGGCGGCGCTGGCCGCCCGGCACGACATGGCGGAGCTGACCGTCACCGCCGTCGGCAGCCTGACCGACCCGGCCTACCACCGGGTCAAGCGGCTGGTGCGGCTGGCCCTGCCGGAGGGCGCCGAATACCGGACGGCGGACCACCTCACCGTGCTCCCGGCCAACGACCCGGTGCTGGTGGAGCGTGCCGCCAAGCTGTTCGGCGCCACCCCGGACACGGTGCTGTCGGTCGTGGCGCACCGGCGCACCGGCCTGGCCGTCGACCGCCCGCTGACGGTGCGCGAGCTGCTCACCCGCCACGTCGAGCTGCAGGACCGCCCGAGTGCCGAGCAGCGCGCCGCGCTGGCCGCGCTCAACCCCTGCCCGCCCGAGCAGGCTGCCCTGCGGGCGCTGCCCGAGGACGACCCGCGCACCCTGCTGGACCTGATCGAGGACCACCCGGCGCTGCAGGAGCGGCTCACCTGGCCGGTGCTGCTGGAGCTGCTGCCGCCGATGCGGCCGCGGCACTACTCGATCTCCTCCTCGCCCGCCGGCGACCCGGGCCAGGTGGAGCTGATGGTCTCGGTGCTCAGCGGGCCGGCCCGCTCGGGCCGGGGCACCTTCCGCGGCTGCGGATCCGGCTACCTCGACCGGGTGGCCGTCGGCGACACCGTGCTGGCCCGGGTCCGGCCCTGCCGGGAGGCGTTCCGGATCGGCCACCGCACCCCGGTGGTGATGATCGCGGCCGGCACCGGCCTGGCACCGTTCCGGGGTGCCGTCGCCGACCGCCGGGCGCTGCTCGCCGAGGGCGCCGACCTCGCCCAGGCGCTGCTGTACTTCGGCTGCGACGACGAGGCGGCGGACTACCTGCACCGCGGTGAGCTGGAGAGCGCCGAGCGGGCCGGGGCGGTCTCGCTGCGGCCCGTCTTCAGCGAGCGGCCGCAGCACGGGCGGCGCTTCGTGCAGGACCGGATCGCCGCCGAGGCGGCCGAGGTGTGGGAGCTGCTGGAAGCCGGCGCCGAGGTGTACGTGTGCGGCGACGGCGCCCGGATGGCGCCGGGTGTCCGGGAGGCCTTCCGGGCGCTGTACCGGGAGCGCACCCCGGGCGCGGACGAGCAGCGCGCCCAGGCCTGGCTGCAGGGGCTGATCGAGGCCGGGCGGTACGTCGAGGACGTGTACGCGGGCTGACCGGCCGCCCCCGGACAGGCCTGTGGGCCCACCGCACCCGGTGCGGTGGGCCCACAGGCGTCCGGTCAGTACACGCTGACGTGGTACGCGGAGAGCGCCGCGTTGACGGGCTGGTAGAAGGTCGTCCCGCCCGAGGTGCAGTCGCCGCTGCCGCCCGAGGTGAGGCCGAGCGCCTTGGTGCCGTCGAACAGCGGGCCGCCCGAGTCGCCGCCCTCGGCGCAGACGTTGGTCTGGATCAGGCCGCTGACGATGCTGCCGTCGGAGTAGCGCACGGTGACGTTGAGGCCGGTGACGGTGCCGCCGTGGGTGCCGGTGGTCGAGCCGGTGCGCTTGACCGCCTCGCCGACGACGGCGTTCGGGGCGGAGGTGAAGCCGCCGGGGTGGCTGAGGGCGCTGTTGTCGTAGCGGACCAGCGCGTAGTCGTGGCCGGGGAAGGTCGAGCTGATGGTCGGGCCGATCCGGGTGGTGTGGTTGAGATCGGTGTACCAGTCGGGGGCGACGTTGCCGCAGTGCCCGGCGGTGAGGAAGTAGTGGGTGCTGCCGCTCACCACGTTGAAGCCGAGCGAGCAGCGGTACTGGCCGCCGTAGATGGCGTCGCCGGCGGCGACCAGCGGAGCGAACACGCCGGGGACGCGGTGGACGTCGACGGTGGGCGCGTCGGGTCCGACGGCGCTCATCAGCTTGGCGAGCGCGAGCGGGGTGACGGTGCTGTCGGCGGTCACCACGACGCGTCCGGCGGTCTCGTCGACGTACCAGGCGGTGCCGTTGACCTCGGCTTTCAGGATGGTGTCGCTGATCGCCGAGAGCTGTTCCGGCTTGGCGGTGCCGACGGGACCGGTGGCGGCGGCGACCGGCGTGGCGACGGCCGTGGCGGTGAGCAGGCCGAGGGCCGCGGCGAGCAGGCGGAAGCGGCGCGTGGTGCCGGTGCGGGGGGTGGTGCGCATGGTCCTCACCGATGTCCTCCTGAAGGGGTGACGGCCCTGAGGGTTGGGGCCGTGAAGCGTGGTCAGGCGGTGGGCGGACCCCGGCCGGTGCTCTCCGGAAGCACGACGGATGATCTGCTCCTGACAGGCGCTGACCGGAAGTATGAGGAAACGGACCGTTCGGTACAAGCTTTCTGATGGGGTGTCGGCGGACCCGCGGGCCCCGGGGTGACCTCGCGGATCCGCCGTTCGGAGGCTCCTACCGGGCGGGCACCGGCTCGGGGCCGGTGAGCCGCCGGCCCCGGTGGAGGGCGTGCAGCGAGAGTGCGCAGATCACCCCGAGGGCGCACAGCGCCAGCCAGGGGAGTGCGGCCAGCCCGGCCGCGCGGGCGGCGTCCAGGGCCGCGCCGGTCAGCAGGTTCCCCACGGTGATGCCGATCCCGCAGACGGTGTTGTAGAGCCCGTAGTGGGTGGCGACCAGGCGGTCCCCGGAGAGCCGGACCACGGTGTCCATCTCGAACGGGTAGGCCAGCATCGTGCCCAGGGCCAGCAGGAACGCGGCCAGCGCCGGCGGCCCGGCGGCGAGCGCCCAGCGCCCGGGGCCGGCGCCGGGGACGGGCAGCGCCGAGGCGGCGAGCAGCGGCAGGAACGCCGAGCCCATCACGGCCACCCCCGCGACCAGGGCGGTGCCCGGCGCGATCCGGGCCCGGCACCAGGCCGTCACCCGGGTCTGGAGCACGATCGTGCCCAGCCCTGACACCACGAACAGCACCGCCGTCGCCACCGTCCCGCCGGTGCCGTCGCCGCCCAGCCGGCGGACCTCCAGCGGCAGCGCCAGGTACACCTGGAAGGACAGCACGTACGAGCCGGTCATCGCACCCGCGAAGAGCAGGAACGGTCGGTTGGCCAGCACCCCGCGCCACTGCGCGAGGACACCCGTGCGCTCCGGGCCCCCGGCCGGCCCGTCGCCCCGGCGGGCCGGCAGCGAACGGATCTGCACCGCGCTGAGCACCGCGAACACCCCGGCCGCGACCAGGCAGGTGGAGCGGAAGTCCACCGCGGTCAGCGCCATGCCCACCAGCGGGCCGAGCAGGATGCCCGCCTGGTAGAAGACGTTGAACAGCGCGAACGCAGCCACCCGCTGCTCGCCCGCGTCCCGTGCCAGGTAGGCCCGGACGGCCGGGTTGAACAGCGCCCCGGCCAGGCCGGTGGCCGCCGAGGCCGCGACCAGGGCGGGCAGCGAGGAGGAGAGGCCGAGCGCGGCGAAGCCGGCGGTGCGCAGCAGGCAGCCCGCCACGATCAGCGGCTTGTAGCCGAACCGGTCGGCCAGCGTGCCGCCGACCAGGAACATGCCCTGCTGGGTGAAGTTGCGCACCCCGAGCACCAGCCCGACCGTCCAGCCGGCCAGGCCCAGGCCCCCGGACAGGTGGGCGGCCAGGTAGGGCATCAGCATGTAGAAGCCCAGGTTGATGGTGAACTGGTTGACCATCAGCAGCCGGACGCTGCGCTCGTGGCCGCGGAACTGGGCGGTCATCTCCCTCACTCGGCACCGCCGCCGGTGCTCGCCAGGGTCAGCGGGTCGACCACCTTGGCGCAGCGGGTCCAGCGGGTCACCTCCCGTTCGTCCGGCCGGGCGAGTTCGTCCGGTTCGTCGGCCGGCGGGCGGTCGAGCAGGTCGTGCGCGGCGCCGTACTCGTCGTCGTAGACGGTGCCGAGGTAGCGCTGCGGCCCGTCCGGGAAGATCGCGGCGATCCGGGTGCCGGCGGGCTGGGTGCGGGCCAGCCAGCCGGCCACCAGGGCGACCGCGCCGACGCTCCAGCCGCCGGTGGCGTAGTGCGAGGCGGCCAGCCGGCGGCAGGTCCAGACGGCCTCGGCCGGAGCGACCCAGTGGACCTCGTCGAAGGTCTGGTAGGCGACGTTGCGCGGGTAGATGCTGGAGCCGAGGCCGCGCATCAGCCGGGTGCGGGCGGGCTGGCCGAAGATCGTGGAGCCGACGGTGTCCACCCCGACCACCCGCAGGCCCGGGTAGAGCTGACGCAGCACCCGGGAGGTGCCGGCCGAGTGCCCGCCGGTGCCGACGCTGCACACCAGGACGTCCAGGTGGCCCAGCTGGGCGGCGAGTTCGAGCGCCAGCGGGGTGTAGGCGGTGGTGTTGTCGGGGTTGTTGTACTGGTCGGGGCACCACGAGCCGGGGTGGCGGGCCAGCAACTCGGCCACCCGGTCGCGCCGGGCCTGCTGCCAGCCGCCGCGCGGGTGCGGGCTGGCGACCGCCTGCACCTCGGCGCCGTACGCGGTGAGCAGCCTGGTCATGGCCGGCTCCAGCCCGGGATCGGTGACCAGCGTGACCGGGTGCCGGTACACCATGCCGGCCAGCGCGAGGCCCAGGCCCAGGGTGCCGCTGGTGGACTCCACGATCCGGCCGCCCGGGACCAACTCGCCCCGAGCCCTCGCGCGTTGGACCATGTGCAGGGCCGGGCGGTCCTTGATGCCGCCGGGGTTGAAGCCCTCCAACTTGGCCCAGAAGCCGCGGCCCGCTGGGGCGAGCGGCTCGCCGATCCGCAGGACCGGGGTGTTGCCGACCAGGCCGCCGAGGGCCGGGTGGTCGTCCGTGTGATGGGTGAGGGACGTCATGTCTCGTCTCCTGTCGGGAGGTTGGCGGAAGTTCCACGGTTCGGACGAACACCGAACCGCCTATATCCGCCACCGACCGGTGACCAGCAGCGGGCCTCTCGGCCCGGGCGCACGGGCGGCGCGCCCGACGGCCGCCGCCGGACGCCGCGCCGGAAGAGCCGCCCGGCCGTCGCCGCTGACGGCGAAGGGGCAGGGCGCGGGAACGCAGACGGAGCGGACGGACCGGGACGGCCGCTGCGTGGGAACGGCGGCCTCCCCGACCGCGCAGTGCAGCTCCGGGGATCCGGGGGAGGAATCGTGCGGATCGACCGGGACGGTCACCCCGGCCGGATGGAACTGCCGGGCGTCGAAGTGCTGCTGGGCGCAGCCGACGGGCAGCAGGGAGAACAGGCCGAGCAACAGCGCGGCCAGGAGCCTGATCGGCATGACGGGACTCCGCGCGGCCGCGCGACGGCGGCAGCGGATCGGCGAGGACAGGGGGCGGACGCGGGCAGCGCGCACCGGCCCGCACCGCGAGGCGGGCGTGGCGGGGCGCGGCCCGGGGCCGGTTTAGATCCTCAGCAGGGCGATCAGGTGAGGGAGTTCGGGCGCGCCGGACTCGGCGCTCCCGGCTGTGGGCGCCACCCGGCCGGGCGCCGGTGCGACGTCCCCGAGGGCGGGCTGGACGGCGACGGCCGACCGGGCGGCGTCGGCGCGGGGAGCGTCCTCGGGTTTGCCGGACAGGCACTCGCCGCCGGGGTGGTCGGCGTCCTCGTCGTGCTCCTGGTGCTGCGCGGGCAGGGTGGGCTGCGGGGCCTGTGGGGCCTGCTGGGCCTGCGGCCCGCCGTCCGTCGGCGCGGCCTGTTCGGTCTGGGCGGACCAGACGATCCGGATCGGATCGGTGTGCCCGGCGCCGTTCTCGACGCCGAACCCGTGCGCCGCGAACACGGCCGCCAGCAGGGCGCCCAGCCAGAACAGCCGCGCCGCCGCCCCTCGGGGGCGGGCGCGTCGTGTGCGCAACGGAGACCGGGCGGTGACCATGCCGTGATCCTAGCCCGACTTCCTGCTCCGCCATAGCGTGCCTCAGTTGATGTGATGAACCGTCAACTGGATTTGTTGTGAAGCGGAGGGCGGCGTCGGATCACCCGGTGGAGGCCCGCTCCGACTGCTCCCAGGCGAGCGACTGCTCCCTGGTGAGCCGCCACACCAGCTCCTCGCCGGTCTCGCTGGGGGCGAGCGCCTCGGCGGGGCGGCGCCGGTGCTCGGTGAACCCGAGGCGGGCCGGGACGGCGCCACTGGCCCGGTTGGCCGGGTCGTGCACGATCTCGACGCACTCCACCCCGGGCAGGCGGAAGGCCTCGACGGCCAGGGCCCGTGCGGCCCGGGTGACCAGCCCGTGCCCGGTCGCGGCGGGGTGCAGCCAGTAGCCGATCTCGCGGGCCTCGGCCGGAGTGTCGTCGCGGCGGAACAGGCTGCAGGTGCCGACGATCGCGCCGTCCCGCACGATCGCGTAGGTGAATTCCCGTCCGATCGCCCAGAGTTCGGCGCGGCCGGCGAGGAACTCGGCGGTCTTGGCGCGGCTGTGCTCGGCCACCCACGGCATCCAGGGCCGCAGGTGCTCCAGTGATTCCTCGATGACGGCGAAGAACTCGGGCAGGTCCGACTCGCCGTCGAAACGGCGCAGGACGCCCCCGTCCAGGGCGATGACGTGCTGTGGATGATTCATGGCGGAAGGATGGTCCGTACACCCTTCGCGCGGCAACGGGTTTTGGCGGGGCCCGGCAACCGGCCTTGACGGGGATGGGATGACGCTCAGCTCCGGGCCGCGTGCCCCGGCGCACGGCCGGCCCGGGGGCGGTCGCCCGGCGGGGTGCGCCGATGCAGGAGGACCGCCGCCTCGCGGTCGGTGACCTCGTGGAACTCGCCGTACCAGGGCCCGGCGGCGTGCGCGTAGCGGGGCAGGTGGAGGCAGACCACCGCGTCCGCGTCGTGGCGCAGGTCGGCCGCGACCCGGGCGTCGCCGACCGGCGCGGCGACGATCAGCCGCTCCGGCCGGTCGGCGGCGAGGGCGTGGAGGGCCGCCCGGGTGGTGAGGGCGTCGGTCAGTCCGTCGGAGACCAGGACGGCAATGCGGCCCTCCACCGGCAGCCGGTCCCGGCCCTGGCGGTACAGCGCCTCGCGGCGGTGCACCTCGACCCGCTCGCGCTTGACGCTCGCCCCCAGCTCGGCCGCGGTGACGCCCAGGCTCCGCAGGGTGTACCGGTCGAACAGCGGCGGGTCGCCGTCGGCGATCGCGCCGACCGGACGGTCGTGGCCGCGCACCGCCACCGGCCGGACCACGGTGGCGTCGAGTGGCGCGCCCAGGGCCTCGGCGACCTCGGCGGCCACCGGCAGCCCGCCGGGCGCGAGCCCGAGGACCACCACCCCGCCATCGGGCGGCCCGTTCAGCAGCGGGGCGAGCCTGCGGGCCAGTTGGTGTCCGGCGGTGCTGCGGTCGAGGAATCTCACGGGCCTGTCCTTGTCCTCCATGTGTCCGAGCGCCCCGGTCGGGGCCAGGGCCTGGCTCCTGGGGCGGTACGGAACCGGCGAGCGGCCTTCGGGCCCCGCCACAGGGGCGGCTTCCCCGTTGCGGCGGGCTCTAACATCCGGGGTGAACCCGGGCGATCCGGGGATGCGAATCGGCTCGTGCCGCGCGGTGCGTCCGTCCCGGCGCGTGTGTCCTGGTGGCGTTCGGGCAGGCGCGCAGGCATGGACGGTCGACGAACGGTGCTTCCGACCGCACCCGCGGCGCTCACGGGTACGGCCGTCCGCGCGGCCCGGCACGGTGCGCGCGATGATGGTCGGGACGGCGCCCCGCCGTCCCCACCGTCCCCGTCGCACCGGGAGCGAGCCATGGCAGGGTCACCCGAGCAGCCCCGCGAGCCCGCCGGCCGGCCCGGCCCGGGGCGGGGCGGCCCGGGCCGGGGCGGTGGCGGCGAGTTCGCGTCCGGCGATCTGCGCGTCGCGGTGGGCGACCGCGGCCCGGTACGGGTCGTCACCGTCGCCGGCGAGCTGGACCACGACAGCGCGGACGGGCTGCGCGCGGCGCTGGCCCGCCCGCCGTCGGCGGCCGGCATCGAGCGGATCGTGGTCGACCTCGCCGGCCTGCGGTTCTGCGACTCGACCGGGTTGAACGTCCTGCTGCGCGCCCGGCTGGACGCCCAGGCGGCCGGGCTGCGGCTGGAAGTGGCCGGTCCCGTCCCGCTGGTGGCGCGGCTGTTCGCGATCACCGGGGCCGACGACGTGCTGCGCGTCCACCCCGACCTCCGTACGGCGCTGGCGGCCTCCGAGAAGGGTCCCGCCGGGCCCGGCGCCCCGCCCGAGCCGAGATGAGGAGGCAGGCCGTGGACCGCCCCGGGAACAGTGGCCCGCCAGGCCGCGAGGAGACCAGGCGACTGGTGCTGGGCGGCAGCGTCGGCGCGGTGCAGCGCAGCCGCGAGTTCAGCCGGCGGGCGCTGGTGTCCTGGCACTGGCTGCCGGCCGTCGACGAGGACCGGCGGGCCGCGTCCGAGGACGTCCTGCTGATGGTCTCCGAGCTGGTCACCAACGCCTGTCTGCACGCCCCCGGCGGCCCGCGCGAGCTGCGGCTCCACTGGGACGGCGCCCGGCTGCGCGTGGAGGTCGCGGACGCCAGCCCCGTCCCGCCGCGGTTGCGCCCGTACGCCACGATGACTCGGCCGGGCGGCCACGGGCTGCGGGTGGTGGACCGGCTCGCCGCCGCCTGGGGCTCCCGGCCCGAGGACGGCGGGAAGCAGGTCTGGCTGGAGGTGTCGCGCCCGCCGGCCCTGACGGCCGCGGGTGCGGACGGGGACCGGGCGTCGGGGCGGTCGGACCGGGGCTGATCGCCGCCCTTCCCGCCGCGTCCTTTCCCACCGACCGAAAGGGGTTTCCGGCGCCCCGCAGCGGATAGCCGCGTGGATGTGAGAGTGCCGACCGCCGACCGGCGGGGGATCCGGGCGGCGCGAGCGGCCGGACGGAGCGAGAGGAGCGCGCAGCCATGACGCAGCGCCGGTCGAAGTACGGGGGCCCGGTTGTCGACCGGTCCGAGGGGCTCACCATCGAGATCCGGTCGTGGGCCCAGGGCACCGTGCTGGTGCTGCTCGGCGAGCTGGACCTCGACTCGGCCGCCGAGCTGCGGGCCGCGCTCGACCGGGCCTTCGCCGAGCCGGCCAGCGTGGTGGTGATGGACTGCGCCGGGCTGGAGTTCTGCGACTCCACCGGGCTCAACGCCCTGCTGCGCGCCAAGGCCCGGGCCGCGGTGGACGACAGCAGGATCGAGCTGGCCCGGCCCCGGCCGCTGATCCTGCGGATGCTCGAACTCACCGGCGCCACCGATGCCTTCCCGATCCGCGAGACCGTCCCGGGCTGAGGCACTGAGGCACTGAGGCACTGAGGTGCTGAAGCGCTGAGGCGCTGAGGCGCTGACGCACTGCGGCGCCGGGGCCCGCCGGTCCCGGGGCCGCGGGCGGGGCCTCCTCCCCACGTGTCACCCCCGGCCCGCGGTGGCACAGTGGGAGCAGGGCGGCGACCCGCCGCCCTCGGTGCCGAGGTGCCCGGACGGCGCACCCCGGCCGTGCGAGCGATCCGGACGGTGGACGGATGGACGAGCACCCGGTAGCCGGAGCCCCCGCGTCCGACCCGGCCGAGCAGGCGCTGCGGCAGCTGCTCGCCGGGCTGACCGCCGTGCGCGACGGGGACTTCCGCACCCGGCTCTCCCCGGACCGGCCGGGGGTAATGGGGGAGATCGCCGCGGTCTTCAACGGCATGGCCGACCAGCTGGCCCGGGTGACCTCCGAGGTGACGCGGGTGGCCCGGGAGGTCGGCACCGACGGGCGGCTCGGCGGCCAGGCACAGGTGCCGGACGCGACCGGGACCTGGCTGGAGCTGACCGACGCGGTCAACGCGATGGCCGGCAACCTGACCTGGCAGGTGCGCAACATCGCCCAGGTCACCACGGCGGTGGCCCGCGGCGACCTCACCCAGAAGATCGAGGTGGACGCGCGCGGCGAGATCCTGGAGCTCAAGAGCACCGTCAACACCATGGTGGACACCCTGTCCTCGTTCGCGGACGAGGTGACGCGGGTGGCCCGGGAGGTCGGCACCGACGGGCGGCTCGGCGGCCAGGCGCAGGTGCCGGGCGTCGCCGGGACGTGGCGCGACCTGACCGACTCGGTGAACGCGATGGCCGGCAACCTGACCTGGCAGGTGCGCAACATCGCCCAGGTGGCGACCGCCGTCGCCGAGGGGGACCTCACCCAGAAGATCTCGGTCGCCGCCCGCGGGGAGATCCTGGAGCTCAAGACGACCATCAACACCATGGTCGACCAGCTGTCCTCGTTCGCCGCCGAGGTGACCAGGGTGGCCCGGGAGGTCGGCACCGAGGGCCGGCTCGGCGGCCAGGCGGACGTCCGGGACGTCTCCGGCACCTGGCGGGCGCTGACCGAGTCCGTCAACGTCATGGCCGACAACCTCACCGCCCAGGTCCGCTCGATCGCCGAGGTGACCACCGCCGTCGCGAAGGGCGACCTGACCCAGAAGATCCGGGTCGACGCGCGCGGCGAGATCCTGGACCTGAAGGAGACCATCAACACGATGGTCGACCAGCTGTCCTCGTTCGCGGACGAGGTGACGCGGGTGGCCCGGGAGGTCGGCACCGCCGGGAACCTGGGCGGCCAGGCCACCGTCCGGGGCGTCTCCGGGACGTGGAAGGACCTCACCGACAACGTCAACGTCATGGCCTCCAACCTGACCGGCCAGGTCCGCTCGATGTCCGAGGTGGCGACGGCGGTGGCGCGCGGCGACCTCTCCCGGAGGATCACCGTCGAGGCCAAGGGCGAGGTGGCGGCCCTCGCCGACGCCATCAACACCATGGTGGACACCCTCTCCGCCTTCGCCGACGAGGTGACCAGGGTGGCCCGCGAGGTCGGCACCGAGGGCATCCTGGGCGGCCAGGCCCGGGTGCCCAACGTCGCCGGGACCTGGAAGGCGCTCACCGACAACGTCAACTTCATGGCGCACAACCTGACCAGCCAGGTGCGCAACATCGCCCAGGTCACCACCGCCGTCGCCGACGGTGACCTGACCCGCAAGATCGACGTGGACGCGCGCGGCGAGATCCTGGAGCTCAAGACCACCGTCAACACCATGGTCGACCAGCTCTCCTCCTTCGCCGCCGAGGTGACCAGGGTGGCCCGGGAGGTCGGCAGCGAGGGCCGGCTCGGCGGGCAGGCCCGGGTGGAGGGCGTCTCCGGCACCTGGAAGCGGCTCACCGAGAACGTCAACGAGCTGGCCGGCAACCTGACCCGGCAGGTCCGGGCGATCGCCGAGGTCACCAGCGCCGTCGCGGCCGGGGACCTGACCCGCTCGATCAGCGTGGACGCCTCCGGCGAGGTCGCCGACCTCAAGGACAACATCAACGCGATGGTCGGATCGCTGCGCGAGACCACCCGGGCCAACCTGGAGCAGGACTGGCTCAAGAGCAACCTGGCCCGCTTCTCCGCCGCCATCCAGGCCCGGCGGGACATCCGCGCCGTCGCCCGGATGATCACCGACGAGCTGACCCCGCTGGTCGGCGCCCAGTACGGCGCGTTCTTCCTCGCCGAGGAGGCCGCGGACGGCACCGAACTCGCCCTGATCAGCGCCTACGGCCGCCCGGCGGGGGAGCACCTGCGGCTGCGCCTGGGGGAGTCCCTGGTCGGCCAGGCCGCCCGGACCCGGCGGACCGTCACCGTCGACGACCTGCCGCCCGGCTACGCCACCGTCTCCTCCGGCACGGGCGGCACCGACGCCCGCTCGGTGGTCATCCTGCCGATCGCCCTGGAGGAGTGGCTGATCGGCGTGATGGAGTTCGCCTCCGTCCACCCGTTCACCCAGGTGCACCGCGACTTCCTGGGCCAGTTCGCCGAGGCCTGCGGGGTCAACCTCGGCAACCTGCTGGCCAACGCCCGCACCGACGAGCTGCTCGGTGAATCCCAGCGGCTCACCGCCGAACTCCAGGCCCGGTCCGAGGAGTTGCAGGACGGGCAGGAGGAACTGCGGCGCTCCAACGCCGAGTTGGAGGACAAGGCCGCACTGCTCGCCCAGCGCAACCGGGACATCGAGGCGAAGAACCTGGAGATCGAGCAGGCCCGTCAGGAACTGGAGGAACGAGCACGGGAGTTGACCCGCACCTCGATGTACAAGTCGGAGTTCCTGGCCAACATGAGCCACGAGCTGCGCACCCCGCTGAACAGCCTGCTCATCCTCGCCCAGCTGCTCGCCGAGAACAGCGGAGGCAACCTCACCCCCAAGCAGGTCGAGTACGCGGGCGTGATCCACTCGGCCGGCACCGACCTGCTCCAGCTCATCAACGACATCCTCGACCTCTCCAAGGTGGAGGCCGGGAAGATGGAACTCGCCATCGAGTCCTTCGCGCTGCGGGAACTGCTGGAGTACGTGGAGTCCGGGTTCCGGCCGCTGGCCGACCAGAAGGGGCTCGCCTTCGAGGTGTCCGTCGACCGGGCCGTGCCGGAGCGGATCGTCACCGACCAGGCGCGGCTGCGCCAGGTCCTGCGCAACCTGCTCTCCAACGCCGTCAAGTTCACCGACACCGGCCGGGTCGAGCTGCGGATCGAACGCGTCGAGGAGGCGGAAGTGCCGCCCGGACTCGGCCGGACCCACGCCGCGGTGGCCTTCCACGTGGACGACACCGGGATCGGCATCGACCCGGCCCACCTGGACACCATCTTCGGCGCCTTCCAGCAGGCCGACGGCTCCACCGCGCGGCGCTACGGCGGCACCGGCCTCGGACTGTCGATCAGCCGGGAACTCGCCCGGCTGCTCGGCGGCACCATCACCGTCCGCTCCGCGGCGGGGCAGGGCAGCCGGTTCACGCTGTACCTGCCGCTGGGCGAGCAGGCGACGGCGGGCGGGGACTCCGCGGCGGACGGGGCCGAGGCGCGGGTCCTGGTGGTGGAGCCCGACCCGCCGGGGCTGCTCACCCAGCTCGCCCGGGCGGCGGTCGGTGCCCTGGAGACCTCGCCGGGCGGCGCGTCGGTGTCGGGCGGCGCCTCCTCGCGGGGCGGCGCGTCGGTGTCGGCCGGCCCGTCGGTGTCGGGCGGCGCCTCCTCGCCGGGCGGCGCGTCGGAGGGCGGGACGGCAACGGCGGTGCGGGTCGACGGGGTGGGCGACGAGGCCGGCCTGCGGGCCGCGCTCACCGGCGGGCCGTACCGGTGCGTCCTGCTGGACCTGGTCGGCTCCGCGGGCCTCGCCCCGCTGCTCGGCGAACTCGCGGCGGGCGGCACACCGGTGCTCGGGTACGGGCCCGGCGGCGCGCCGCCCGAGGGCGTCGAGCAGGTCGGCGGACTGGACGAGCTGCGGGTGCGGGTGATCCGGGAGCTCGGCGGCGAGAGCCCCGCGCCCGTCGAACGGCCCGCGGCCCCGGCCCCGACGGGGCCGCTCGCCGGACGGACCGTACTGATCGTCGACGACGACATCCGCAACGTCTTCGCGCTCACCGCCGCCCTGGAACGGCACGGGCTGAGCATCCTGCACGCCGCCGACGGCCGCGCCGGGCTCGACCTGCTGCGCGGCCACCCGGAGACCGACCTGGTGCTGATGGACGTCATGATGCCAGGACTTGACGGCTACGCGGCCATCGCGGCGATCCGCGCCGACGCGCGCTTCGAGCGGCTGCCGGTCGTCGCCGTCACCGCGAAGGCCATGCCCGGCGACCGGGACCGCAGCCTGGCCGCCGGTGCGGACGACCACGTCACCAAGCCGGTCGACACCGGTCGGCTGCTGGAGCGGATGCGGCACTGGCTGGGCGCGTCATGACCGCTCCTCGGCGTGGGGGAACCGCGGCCCGGCGCGCGGGTGCCGCGGATCAGCGCCCGGGCACCCTGCCCCGGATCAGGAGTGCGCCGTGACCGCCGGGCAGGAGTCCTCCGCCCAGGAGGCCGCGGAACGCACCGCCCGGGCCCTGGCCGAGACCGTCCGCCGCCTCCAGGCGGCCACCTCCCGGGCCCACGCCGAGGCGCGGACCAGGGCCGCCGTCGACCTCGCCACCGGCATCCTGGCCGAGCGGCTCGGCCTGCCGGTCACCGAGGCCGCCGCACACCTCGCCCGGCTGGCCCGGGAGGCCGGCGTGCCGGTGCTCGCGCTGGCGGCGGACATCGCGGGGCTGCCGGAGCCGGAGCCGGGGTTCGATGCGGGCGCCGGGCCCGGGCCCGCGGCCTTCGGCCTCCCCGTCGCCGAACCGCCCGAAGCCGGCCCGCCCGTCGCGCCCGCGCTCGCCGCCGCACCCGACCTGCAGCACGCCGCCGGGGCCGTGCTGGACCAGGCCGCGACGGCGCTCGGCGTCCGCGCCGTGGCCGTCTGGCAGCGCCTGCCCGGCGGCGCGCTCGCCCTCGCCGCGCACGCCGGGCTCTCCGCCGAGGAGGCCGCCGACTGGGCCCGGGTGCCGCCCGGCGTCCCCACCCCGGCGCAGCGGGTCGTCGGCGGCGCGGCCGAACTGTGGCCCGGCGAGCCGGAGACGGACGGCCCCTCGGTGGGCGCCGGCGCCGCCCGGGCCGTCCTCCCGCTGCTCGACCGGCGCCGCCGCCGGGGCGCGCTGGAACTGCTCTGGCCGACCGCCGGCCCGGACCCCGCCGCCGGCTCCGTCCCCGTGCTCGGCCCGGCCCAGCGCCGCGAGCTGTACGCCCTCGCCGACCTCTGCACGACCCTGCTCGGCCGGCCCCCCGAGCCCGTGGCCCCCGAGCAGGCCGGCGCCCTCCTGGACGGGCTGCTCACCCCCGCGCTGCTGCTGGCCCCCGTCGTCCGGGCCGACCGGATCGCCGACTTCACGGTGCTGCGGGTGAATGCCAGGTTCCGCGACCCGCTCGGCCGGCCCCGCGAGGCAATGGAGGGCGCCTCGCTGCTGGAGACGTACCCCGTCGCCTGCGCCGCCGGGCTGCTCGACCGCCTGCTGCGCGCCTACGAGACGGGCGTGCCGTCGACCGCCGAGCGGGTCCGGCTGGCCTTCCGGGACCAGGGCCCGGCCGTCCCGGTGGCCGTCCTGCTCTCGGCCGTCCCGGTCGGCGGCCGGCTGCTGGTGTGCTGGCAGCTGGACGACGAACGGGAGGAGGACGAGCGCGTCGCCCTGCTGCGCCAGGCCCAGCGGCTGGCCCGGGTGGCCGGGTTCGAGGAGCGCCCCGCCGAGGGCCGGATCCGCTGGAGCGACGGGCTGCGCGAGCTGTACGGGCTGCCGCCGGACGCGCCGCCCGTACCGCTGGACCGCCTCGCGCGGCACACCCACCCGGACGACCGGCCGGCGATCCGGCGCCTGCTGGACACCGTCCGGCACCACCACCGCACCGCTTCCGCGGTGGTCCGGCTGGACCGCCCCGACGGCACCCACCGCTTCACCCGGGTGATCGCCGAGCCGGAGGTCGACGAGACCGGCCGGCTGGTCGCCGTCCGCGGCGCCTACCACGACGTCTCCGCCCAGCACTGGACGGAGGTCGCGCTCGGCGCCACCCGGGAGCGGCTGGCCGACAGCGAGCAGGAGTCGGCCGAGCGGGAGCAGCTGGCACTGCGGCTGCAGCAGGCGATCCTGCCCGCCGCCCCGCCCCCGCTCGGGGTTACCGGCCTGCACGCCGCCGTCCGCTACCGGCCCGCCGCCCAGCGCGACCGGGTCGGCGGGGACTGGTACGACGTGCTGGTGCTGCCCGAGCGGCGGGTGCTGCTCGCGGTCGGGGACGTGGCCGGGCACGGCGTCGGCGCGGCCACCGGGATGGTCGCACTGCGGCACGCGCTGCGCGGCCTCGCCGTCACCGGCGCCGGCCCCGGCCGGCTGCTGGCCTGGGCCAACACCGTCGCCCTGCGCGAACCCGGCCAGGTCACCGCGACCGCCGTGTGCGTGCTGCTGGACCCGCTCGGCGGCGAACTGCGCTGGGCCAGGGCCGGCCACCTGCCGCCGATCCGGCTCGGCGCGGACGGAGCCCAGGTGCTGCCGCTGCCGCACGGCGTGCTGCTCGGCGCGCTGGACGACGCCGAGTACGAGGAGCACACCGCCCGGCTCGACCCGGGGGACGTCCTGCTGCTCTACACCGACGGGCTGGTCGAACGCCGGGACCGCCCGGTGGAGGAATCGGTGGAACAGCTGCTCCGGGCGGCCGGCGCCCCCGGTCCGGACCTGGAGCTGTACCTCGACCGGCTGCTGGAACTCAGCCCCGCCGACACCGACGACGACACCTGCCTGATCGCCGTCCAGACCGAATAGCGGCAAGCGGGTTGCTTCGCGGCCACCGGGCCGACTGTCGGCCTGCCCGTCGAAACGGAGACGGGGCCGGCGAGTTCATCCTCGCCGGCCCCGTCTGGTGTCACGCCGTTACTTGTGGTGGCAGCAGTGCTTGTCGCGGTTGATGGTGGTGAGGCCGCCCGGGGTGTGGCCGGCCCGGCTGGGCCCTCGCGGTGGCGTGCCTACCGGTGGTGCTGCGGCGCTCCGGGATCAGGGGCTCACCGTCACGGTGATGCTTTCGGGGTTGGCGCTGTTGTCCTGGTAGACCGAGTCGCCGCTGTAGACGGCGGTGATGGTGTGCGTGCCGGGGGTGCGGAAGGCGGTGACCAGCCCGCCGGCGGCGCAGCGGCCCAGGGAGAGGAACAACAGGCGGGGCCGGCCCAGGGTGGTCTGGGTGGTGGTGTCGGTGAACGTGACGGTGCCGGTGGGCGTGGTGGTGGAACCCCCGGCGGGGCAGACCAGGTCGTTGAGCACGACCGGCCGCCCGACCCGGGTGTTGCGCGGGATCGCGTTCAGGAAGGTGGTCACCGGCTGGCCCACGGTGTAGGTGATGGTCACCTGGCCGTTGTTGTTCGCCGTCCCGGTGGTGGAGGCGCTGTAGCCGGTGCCGGTACCGGACGGGGTGGCGAAGCTGCTGCCCCCACCGCCCCCGCCCCCGCTCCCCGCGGTGCCGAGGTTGTTGACGGCGCCGCTGCCGCCGCCACCGCCGGCGAAGTACCCGCCCCCACCGCCCCCACCGGCACCGATGACGGTGAGGGCGCAACCGGCGCCGATGCTGCCCCCGGCGCCACCGGTACCGACGGCGGCACCGGAGAACCCGCTCCCCGACCCACCGTTCGTAACCCCACAGAACGAAACGCTGCCGGCGGCCCCGCCGGCGCCCCCGGTGCTGGTGCTGGTGCTGCCGCCGCCCCCGCCGTGCCCTGGCGAAGCCCCGGGGCCGGTGGCACTTCCCGCGGTACCGCCGGTGGCGTCCGATGTTCCGCCGTTGCCCCCGTTCCCTCCCGCGCGGCTCGCTCCGGTGCCGCCGGCGGCACCGCCACCCCCGGCGACCACCAGCAGGGAGCCGCCCGCACTGACGCTGGACGCCCCGCCTCCACCCGCTCCTTCGTATTGAAAACCACTGGCCGGGTAGGTCCCGCCCGGGGCGCCGCCGTTGAACCCGCCGGCACCACCCGTGCCGTTGCCGTTGCAGCCCTTGCCGCCGGTGCCGCCGACGTCGATGGTGAACGTCGTCGGGACGGTCGTCTTCGGGAGGGTGGTCACTACCCGAGCCCCCGTCCCTCCCGCCCCCGTGACGGAACAGGGGGTGCCGGTGTTGTCGGCGCCGCCGGCGCCGTCGGCGGTGATCGTGACCACCGCGTTCGCCGGGACGGTGAGGCTCTGTGGGGCCCCGGTGAAGCTGAAGGTGAACGACGGGTCAGTTCCTTGCGTCCGCACCGGAGTGGTGGCCGGCGTGGCCCCCGTCGGTGCCGCGACGGCGGGGGACAGTCCCGTACCGGACAATGCCGCGAACAGTCCTGCTACGGCCCCTGCCCGCTGCAACCGCTCACGAGTACGGACGCCTGAGCGGGCTTCGCTTCGTCCTGCCCCCACTCCGGAGGGGAGGTGACGTGGGGCGCGGTGTCTGATCACTGGTGTCTCCTGGCGTCCTGGCTTGAGGCGAGGCTTCGGGGTGATGGATCACGCGTTCTACCAACGGGCCGGCACAGAGGCCAGACGTTCCCTCGACCTGTCACCGCCGGCACCCGTCCCCCCGAAGCGCCGATGCCGGTAGCCGCTCCCCGAGGTACTCCAGGCCGGCTCATGAGGTCGCCGCTCCGTCATGTCCGCGTCGGGAAGAAGGCTTCCTGAGCGGCCTGGTAGCGGTGGGACCCGGGACGACACCTCACGCGACCTGTGCACCAGCGGTCTCGCTGACCGGACCGCGATGAACACGCACAGCGTGACGGCCGAACGGCCCGCGCGCCCCGATTACGCCAAAAGCGGCATGTCGTACACCAACACCCCGACTGGTCTGCGAACCCGCCGGAAAACCACTGGTGCCCGACCGCACCTAAAAACTCTCGCCGGGGATGCCGCGGACGCCGCGACCCTGCGCCGGGCTCGCGGCTGGGCGGTGCTGCGCGCCCTCTCCTGCCTCCTGCTCGGCGACGCCGGGGTCCACGGCCGCCCCGGCGGCAAGCCCAGCTGGGGCCCGCCCGCCCGGGCCGCCCCGCGCCGCCTCGTCGCGACGGCCTGGGTGTCCCCAGGCGGTTCTCCGGGCGGTTTGTCAGTGCGATTGTCAGTGCGATTGTCAGGGCGTTTGTTAGGGGCCGCCGGGGGCGGGTAGGCGCGAGCGGACGAGGGGGCCGAGACCAGGACGGAAGGGATCCCCATGTTGCCGCTGGGACTTCTGCTGATGGCGGCGTCCGGCGCGTTCGTCGGACTGCTGATCGCGGACAACCTCTCCGGCGGGCCCGACTACCAGGTGACGATCCTCGGCAGCAACCTGGTGGTGCTGAACAGCCTGAGCGTCTTCCTCGCCGGCGTCGCGCTGGCGCTGCTCTTCTGCCTCGGCCTCGCGATGATCCGGCTGTCCGGGCGGGTCCGGCGGTCGTCACGCGCGGCGCGCGCCACGCAGCCCGAGCGTACGGACCTCTCCGCGCATTCGGATCTGACGGACCTCACCGGCCGTACGGACCTCACCGAGGCGGAGCAGCGCGCCGCCACCCAGGGCGGCCGGATGCGGCACCGGCCCGGACACTGAGCACCGGCCGGGGCCGACGGGCGCGCCCCCGTCGGCCCCGCCCACCGGCCCCGCCCACCGACCCCGCACCCCGTCCCGGGAGGCCACCATGGACCTCGCCATCCTCACCCCGCTGCTCGACCGCCCCGGCCCCTGGGCCACCGTGTACCTCGACACCTCCCGCGCCACCGAGGACGCCGCCCGGCGCCGGGCGCTGCTCGACCGCGCCGCCGTCCAGAGGCTGGCCGACGCCGGGGCCGACGACTCCGCCCGCGCGGCCGTCCGCGACCACCTGGCCGCGGCACCCGCCGCAGGGTCCCCGCCCGGGCGGGCGCTGTTCGCGGCGGACGGCGAGGTGGCGCTGGACGTCCCGCTCGCCGCCTCCCCGCCCGACGTCGCCGCCACCTGGGCCCCGCTCCCGCACACCGGTCCGCTGCTCGGCCTGCTGGACGACGCGGTGCCCGCCTGCCTGGTCGCCGCCGTCGACCGCACCGGGGCGGACCTGGAACGCTACGAACTCGGGCGCGGCGCGCCGATCGGCACCGTCGAGGGCCCGCAGTGGCAGGGCCGGGGGCACCGCGCCCCGCCCGCCGACCGCTACGAGTGGCACTACCGGCACCGGGTCGAGGACACCTGGGAACGCACTGCGGGGATCGTCGCCGAACACCTCGGCCGGACCTGGCCGCGCGGTGGCGCCCAGCTGCTCGTCCTCACCGGCGGAACCAGGGAACGCCGGGCCGTCCACGACCGGCTGCCACCCCGACTCCGTGCGGTGACCCTTGAGTTGGACGGCGGCACCGGAGCCGCCGGCACCTCCCGGGAGGCCTTCGAGCGCCGTCTCGGCGAGGCCTGGGCCCGGCACCGCGCCCGGCACCTGGCCGAGCTGCTCGACGCCTTCCACACCGGCGTCGGCCGGCCCGGCGACCACCGTACCGACGCCGCCGGCACCCAGACCGCGCCCGGCCAGGCCGCCCAGGGCATCCCCGCCGTACTGAGTGCCGCCCGGCAGCACCAGCTCGCCGCACTGCTCCTCCAGACCGGCGGCCACGACCCCGAGCGCCCGGTGTGGACCGGTCCCGAACCCGAGCACCTCGGCGTCCACCGGGCCGACCTGCGCGACATGGGCGTCCGTCACCCGGCCCAGGCCCCCGCCGCCGACGCCCTGCTGCGCTCCGCCACGGCCTCCGGCGCCGAGGCCGTCCTCGTCCCCGAACTCGCCGACGGCCCACCCGGCGGCCTCGGCGCGGTGCTGCGCTGGCCCGCCTGAGCCGCGCCGCCTGTTGCCCGCTCCGGTGGTCAGGCCCGCCGTGGCGCCACGGGACCACCGCGAACCGGTGGCCACGCGCCGCACCGAGCCCCCGCGGTCCCGGCTTCGTCGAGGCCGCGACGCCCGTGCCGTGGCCGAGTTCCGGGCCCAGCAGGAGAGCGGTTCCCGGACCCCGGTGCTCGATGTCGTCGTCGACCCGGCGAGTGGCGCGAACGCCCTGGTCTTCCTCACCCGCTACGCCACCGCGAACAGCATCCTGGTCGGCCGGGACGAGAACGGCGCGGGCGTCGGGATCTTCTGCTCCAACTTCGACGGATGAGGCGCGACCGCGGCCCGGGCGGCGGCCCTTCCCGTGCGGGGGGTTCGGCGGGCAGCGGGCGCCCGCCGCTCACCGGAACTCCGCGGCGTGCTCGGCCGCCCAGGCCCGGAAGTCGCGCGGCTGCCGCCCGGTGATCTCCCGGACGGTGTCGGTGACCGGCTCCGGGTCGTCGATGCGGGCGGCCAGGAAGTCGAGTGCGCCGTCGGTGATCGGGGCCGGCCACCCGCCGGCCAGCATCCGGTCCCGGGCGGCCGCCCGAGGGATCTCCTGCCAGCGGGCCGGCCGCCCCGCCTCCTCGCCGATGATCCGGACCTGTTCGGCCTGGGTGGGCGAGTGCGGCCCGGTCAGGACGTGGCGGGCGCCGTCGTGGCCGTCCTCCGTGAGGACCCGGGCGGCGACCTCGGCGATGTCCCGTTCGTCGATCGGGTTGAGCCCGGCCTGCCCGCCGAACCCGCGTACCACCCCGTCGGCGCGGATCTCCGGGGCCCAGCGCAGCGCGTTGGCGGCGAAGCCGTACGGCCGCAGCACGGTGTGCCGCACGCCGCTGCGCAGGAGCAGCGCCTCGATCTCGCCGTCCGGCCGCCCCGGCGAGTGCGGTCCGGCCCCGGGGACGTCCCGCACGGCGGCCGAGGAGAGGTAGACGATCCGGCCGACCTGCCCGGCCAGCGCCTCCACCGCCCGTGCCGCGCCGTCCGCGGTCGGGAACGGCCAGATCAGGAAGGCCGCCGCGGCGCCCCGCGCCGCGGCCACCAGCGAGTGCGGGTCGCGCAGGTCCCCCGGGACGGCCCCCGCCCGTCGGGCCCGCTCCGCGTCCCGGGTCAGCGCCCGCACCCGTACGGCGGCGGCGGTGAGCCGGGGCACCAGGTGGCGTCCGACCGTTCCGGAGGCGCCGGTCACGAGGATCCCGGGCGCTGCGTCGGTTCGTGTTTCCGTCATGCCCCCGACCGTAGGTCCGCGGGCCGCGGCCGCCCATGCGCACGGGTCTCGCGTTCCTGCGTGATCGTCTACTGTCGTGCGGTGGACGTGTTGAGCGACGTGGTCGCGACGCTGCGGACGGGGGAGCCGCGCTCGGCCCGGGTGGCCTGGCGGGCGCCGTGGGGCCAGCGCTTCCCGGGGGCGCCGGGGGCGGGCTTCCAGGTGGTCCTGCGTGGGTCCTGCTGGCTGCTCCCGGAGACGGGTGGGCCGGTCCGACTCGCCGCCGGGGACGTGCTGTTCCTACCGCGCGGCCAGGGCCACGCCCTCGCCGACCACCCCGGCACCCCGCTCGCCGCACCGCGCTGCGAGCCGCCGCCGCAGCCGTACGGGAGTGCCGGGGCCGACCTGCCGGAGCCGGACACCGTGACCCTCTGCGGCGCCTACCAGCTCGACCCGGTGCACGCCCACCCGCTGCTGCGGGACGTCCCGGACGTCCTGCACCTGCCCGCCCGACCGGGGCGCCACCCGGAACTGCACGCGGCGGTGGGCCTTCTCGCCGGGGAGCTGGAGAGGCCGCGCCCCGGCGCCGCCGCGGCCGTCCCGGCGCTGCTCGACACGCTGCTGCTGTTCATCCTGCGGGCATGGTCGGAGCAGTCGGCGGGCGGGCCCGAGCACGGCTGGGCGGCCGCCCTCGCCGACCCCGCGCTGGGGCGTGCCCTGCAGGCCGTGCACGCCGACCCGGGCCGGGCCTGGACGGTCGGGTCGCTGGCGGCCGAGGCCGGCCTGTCCCGGGCGGCCTTCGCCCGTCGCTTCACGGCCGCGGTCGGCCGGCCGCCCCTGGGCTACGTCACCTGGTGGCGGATGGCGCTGGCCGCCCGACTGCTGCGGGACTCCGACCTCCCGCTCGGCGCGCTCGCCGCCCGGGTGGGCTACACCTCGGAGTTCGCCTTCTCACACGCCTTCAAGCGCCACCACGGACTCGCGCCGGGCCGCTTCCGCGGTGCCTCCGCCTGACCGCCCCGCCGCCCGCTGCCCTGCTGAACGGCGGCAACCCGAGCGTCGGCCAGGAGCCGGGTCGGCCGGCGCGGGTCGGCCGGGAGCAGTCGGCGGGGACAACGGGCGGAGCCGGGGAGACCGACGCGACTCCTCGGCCCGTCGCGGTGGGTGCGTCATTCCGTGGTGGCCGCCGGCTCGGGCACGACGCGCCAGGTGGGTTCGAGGGGGAGCAGGTGGCCCGTCAGCGTTCGGACGTCGGCCGGGACGTCGGCGCGGGCGAGGAGGGCCGGGAGGTGGTGGACGGTGTACGCGTGGTGGGCGGCGGGGGTGGCCCAGAGGGTGGTGACGAGGTAGCGGTCGGGAGCGAGGCGGGTGACGGTGCCGCCGAGCATGCCGTCCGCCGCGGCCATGCCCGGGGCCCAGACCTCGTGTTGGACGGCGAGGAAGTGGTCGGCGCGGCCGGGGCGGAGGAGACAGTCGGCGGCGCGCAGGGTGGTGGCCCGGGCGAGGGCGGCTGGGAGGGAGGGGGCCGCGCCCGGCATGGTGAGCACGACCGGGCCGGTGGCGACCGCGATCTCCGTGTAGCCGGCGCGCTGGTCGGCGTGGGCGGCGGCCGGGTCGTGGCGTTCGCGCATGAAGCGGGCGTACACGGGCTCGTCGCTCCACAGGGCGAGCAGGAGGGCCCGGTCGCCGTCGGGTGCCCAGCCGCCGGCCTGGCCGATCAGGCCCGGCTGGTCGGAGATCGCCGACCAGCGGCGCTGGCCGGCGGCGAACGCCTCGCGTGCTCCGGGTCGTACCCGGCAGTCGATCCACTTGCCGTACATGCGGGTCATCATGCTGCGGTGAGGCGGTCGGGCGTCAATCGGGCGCTGGTCCGGAGGAGGGTCGGGCCGGAGGCGTAGGGCCGGTGGCCAAACAGCGGCGGGCAGCGGCCCGGGTAGTGGCCGAATCCTGCAGAGTCCCGTCATTGCCGCCACCGGCGCCGCCGGGCGAGGGTAGGGGCATGAACGACGCACCTCGCCTGCCGCATCTGGTCGTGATCCCGGTGTTCCCCGGAGTGAACGCGCTGGACGTGACCGGGCCCGCCGAGATCCTCGCGCTGGCCGGACGGCTGCTGCCGCCCGGGCGGCCGGGGTACGACGTGCGGGTGTGCGCGGAGCGGCGCGGTCCGGTGGCGACCTTCTCGGGGGTGCCGCTGTACGTGACCGACACCCTGGCCGAGCAGCGGGTGGGGCCCGACACCGTACTCGTGCCGGGGCGGGTGGACCTGGGGCCGGACGGGCCGGTGCCGCAGGTGGACCCGGCGGTGGTCGGCTGGCTGAGGGAGGTCGGGTCACGGGCCGGGCGGATCGCCTCGGTGTGTGCGGGCGCGCACGTGACGGCGGCGGCCGGACTGCTGGACGGGCACCGTGCGACCACCCACTGGGCGACCGCCGAGCGGCTGGCCGCCGACCACCCGGCCGTCGAGGTGGACGCCGACCCGGTGTTCATCCGCTCCGGGCGGATGTGGACCAGCGCCGGCCTGACCACCTCGATGGACCTCACCCTCGCGCTGGTCGCCGAGGACCACGGCGACGACCTGGCCCTGGAGATCGCCCGGGTGATGGTGATGTACCTCCAACGCCCGGGCGGACAGAGCCAGTTCAGCGTCCCGCTGGCCCACCGTACGGGCGGCCGGGCGGACCTGGGCGACCTGCGCCGCTGGATCGGCGAGCACCTGGAGGCCGATCTGTCGGTGCCCGCGCTCGCCGCGCAACTCTCCATGAGCGAACGGAACTTCGCCCGGGTCTTCCGCGCCGAGACCGGCACCACGCCCGGGATGTACGTGGAGGCGCTGCGCGTGGAGGCCGCCCGCAGGCTGCTGGAACGCAGCGACCACCCGC
Source organism: Kitasatospora sp. NPDC048286 (assembly GCF_043201735.1). NCBI lineage: Bacteria > Bacillati > Actinomycetota > Actinomycetes > Kitasatosporales > Streptomycetaceae > Kitasatospora > Kitasatospora sp. NPDC048286. The sequence continues at coordinate 317,493 of NZ_JBICZE010000008.1, read as the reverse complement.
TGCCGGGCGTCGCCCGGGCCTGCGGCTTCGGCTCCGTGGAGACCCTGCACCGGGTGTTCAGGGACCGGCTCTCCACCACGCCGGGGGACTACCGGCGCCGCTTCAGAATTCCCGTAAAGAACACTGACTGACCGTCAATTCACCAGCTGAGAAGGAACACTGTGAAGATCGAGGCCACCCACATCGGAACCGCGACCGTCCTGCTGGAGGTCGGCGGCCTGCGGCTGCTCACCGACCCGGTCTTCGACCGGGCCCCCGCCGAGTACCGGCACGACCCGGTCGTGCTGCGCAGCACCGGCGGCCCGGCGCTGGGCGTGCACGAGCTGCCGCCGGTGGACGCCGTGCTGCTCAGCCACGACGAGCACCCGGACAACCTGGACGCCACCGGCCGCACCCTGCTCGCCGGGCGTCCGGTGCTGACCACGGTCAGCGGCGCGGCCCGGCTCGGCGGCGGCGCGCTCGGCCTGGCCCCGTGGCAGACCCGCGAGCTCACCGTGGACGGCCGTACCCTGCGGGTGACCGGCACGCCCGGCCTGCACGGGCCGGTCGGGGACGTCACCGGGTTCGTCGTCGAGGTGCCGGGCGAGCAGGAGGCGCTGTACGTCTCCGGGGACACCGTCCACATCCCCGAACTGGACGAGGTGGGGCGGCGGTTCCGGATCGGTACGGCGCTGCTGCACCTCGGCGCCGCCCGGATCGAGGCCTTCGGCGGCGGCGAGCTGATCACCATGGACGCGGCGCAGGCCGCCGCGCTCACCGCCTCGCTCGGCGCCCGCCGGGTGGTGCCCGTCCACTACGCCTCGTGGGAGCACTTCACCGAGGGGCGGGCGGAGACCACCGCGCGGTTCGCGGCGGCGGGCCTGGCCGACCGGCTGCACTGGCTCACCCCGGGCGTCGCCGAACAGCTGGGCTGACGGGCAGGTGACCGACCGGCCGGTGGGCCGAGGGGCCGTTCAGACCGCGGCGACCGGGGGCAGGCGGTCCAGGATGCGTTCCATGCCGCTGGTCCAGTTGGCCTCCAGCGCGGTGACGGCCTGGTCGAGGTCGCCGTCCAGCAGGCACTGGGCGATCCGTTCGTGCTCCTCGGCGGCGCGTTCCAGGATCTCGTGGTCGCCGACCACCACCCGCTCGTAGCGGTGCAGGGTGAGCTTCAGCGAGTCGATCATCTCGCGCAGCCGGGCGTTGGTACAGCCGGAGAGCAGCAGGGCGTGCCAGGCGTCGTCGTAGCGCTCTATCGTGCCGTGCGGGGCCTGGGGGGCGGAGAAGGCGCGGGCCTCGGCGAGCAGTCGGGGGGCGATCTCGGCCAGGTGGGCCGGGTCGGAGGTGCGCAGGGCCAGCGACTCCAGGGCGATCACGATCGCGGTGAGGTCGAGGAACTCCTGTTTGCCGGTGGGGGCGAAGCGGAAGCCCTTGCCGCGCTCGCTGGTGATGATGCCCTCGCGCTCCAGGCTGATCAGGGCCTCGCGCAGGGGCGTCCGGCTGACGCCCAGTTCCTCGGCGAGCTGGACCTCGTTGATCGACTCGCCGGGGGTGAACCGGCCGCGGCCGAGCTGCTCCAGCAGTTCGTCCTTCACCTGCTCGCGCAGCGGACGCCGCTCGATCGCCATCAGGCTTCCCTTCTTCCCTCGGTCCGTAGCGTACCGGCCGGGCGACGCACGCCGTCGCCCGGCCGCCGTACGGGGCTGCGGTGCTGTACGGTGTGCGGTCGTCAGGCGGTGCCGGCGCCGTCCACGGCGATGACCGCGCCGCTGACGAAGGCGGCGGCGTCGCTGGCCAGGAAGGCGACGGTCTGGGCGATGTCCCGGGGTTGGCCGATCCGGCCGAGCGGGCGGTCGGCGGCGTCGGTGTAGAAGGCGTCCGGGTTCTCGCCGAGCTGGCGGGCCTCCTCGGCGAGCATGCCGGTGTCGGTGTCGCCCGGGCAGACGCAGTTGACCCGGATGTTGTCCGGGCCGTGGTCGATGGCCATCGCCCTGGTCATGTTGACCACCGCGCCCTTGGAGGCGCAGTAGGAGACGGCCCGGCCGCCGCCCTTGATGCCCCAGCCGGAGCCGGTGTTGACGATGCTGCCGCCGCCGTTCGCGGCCATCAGCGGCACCACCAGCCCGCTGAGCAGCATGATCGAGCGGACGTTGACGGCCATCACCAGGTCCCAGTCCTCGTCGGTGATCTCGGTGACGGTGGAGCGGCGGATGATGCCGGCGTTGTTGAACAGCACGTCCACGCCGCCGTGTCGTTCGACGGCGGTGCGGACGGCGTGCTCGCAGTCGGGGCGCCGGGAAACGTCGCAGCGGACGAAGGTGCCGCCGATCTCCTTGGCGGCCCGTTCACCGCGCTCGGTGTCGAGGTCGAGGAGGACGACGGCGGCGCCGAGTTCGGCGAGCAGGGTGGCGGTGGCCCGGCCGATGCCGGAGGCGGCGCCGGTGACGATCGCGCGCTTGCCGTGCAGGTCGATCATGGGGGCTCCTTCAACTGGCCCGGGGGAGACGGGGGTTCAGGCGGGTAGGCGGGTAGGCGGGTTCAGGCGGAGAGGCGGTAGACGGCGCCGGAGCGGCGGCCGGTGATCACCCGGACGTGGCCGGCCAGGGCGTCGTCCAGTTCCGGGTCGCCGGTGTCCAGCAGCAGGGGCCGCCCCGCCAGGGCGGCGAGCTTCGCCTCGGTGGCGAGCACCAGCAGCCGCTCCCGGCCGGCGGCGCGCAGCAGTTCGGGGGTGAGCTGCTGGTTGCCGCGGCCGAGCAGGAAGCCCTGGCCGCCGATCGGGGAGAGCGCGATGTGCGGGGTGGTGGGCAGGGTGCGCAGCTGGTCGGCGCGGGCGTCGCGGATCAGCACCCGGGCGGCGGTGGCGAGGCCGTCGGCGTGGCCGGGGCCGAGGGCGCCCTCGGGGCCGAGCCGCAGCAGGTCGACGCCGGTCAGGCTGGCGCCCGGTGCGCCGAGTGCGGTGGCCACCGCGTAGGTGGTGCTGCCGGGCCCGAGGAGCAGCAGCCCGCCGGGGCCGACCCGTTCGGCGACCTCGGTGGCGATGCCGGCCGGCGTCCCCGGGTCGGGCCCGGAGCTGCCGGTCTTGCGCTGCTGCACCCGGGCGGGCAGCACCGGGACGGTCAGCCGGCCGTACAGCCGGGCGGAGACCCGGCCGGCCCGCAGTGCGGCCTCGTCCCGGTCCACCACCTCGGCGGCCTCCAGGCGCACGCCCCGGCCGGCCGCCCAGGCCGCCGCGACCTCGGCGGCGGCCCGGGGGTGGACGGCGAAAACGGCGGAGTGCATCTTGACCCCGGCCGGGATGCCGAGGGCCGGCAGGCGGGGCTCGGGCCCGAGCGCGTCCAGGACGTCGCGGGCGGTGCCGTCGCCGCCGCAGAACAGCAGCAGCCCGGCGCCGGCCGCGACCAGGGCGCGCACCGCGGCCCGGGTGTCGGCGGCGGTGGTCCGCGCCCCGGCGGACCGGTGGACGATCCGCGCGGGCCGGCCGGCGGCCCGGGCGGCGTCGGCGCCCATCGGCCCTTCGGCCGTGATCAGCTCGATGTCCGACGGGAGTTGACGAAGCATCAGTTCGGCCCGGGCGAGGGCCTGGGGGCGGGCCCCGAGCGCCAGCGCCCGCCGCTGGACCTCGGCGCCGTCGCTGCCCTGGAGGCCGACCCGGCCGCCGAGGCCGGCCACCGGGTTGACCACGAGCCCGATCCGGGCGCCCGGGGCGGGCGTCACGGCTGCTCGCCGAGGACCTTGCGGCGGTAGGCGCGCCAGCTGACCGCCCAGACCGCCGGATCGTCCAGCGGCTCGTGCCGGATCCGGTGCACGGTGGAGTGGTGCGGCGCGGTGCGGACGGTCTCCGGGTCCTCGTACGCCTCTCGGGCGACCTCGGCCAGGATCGCCGCGTACTCGTCCAGGTCGGCCCGGGAGTAGGACTCGGTGGGCTCCAGGGTCATCGGCTCGGGGACGACGTACGGGTGGTGGCTGGTCCAGTAGTGGGTGCCGAAGTCGGCGGCGCGGTAGCCGAGGTCCTCGCTGTGCAGGCCGGTGTCCTCGTTGAGCTGCTGCCAGCTGTAGCGGACCTGCTCGACCCGGGGGCGGCCCTCGGCGTAGGGGACGGAGACGCCGCGGATCTGCCGCACCCGGTGCAGCAGGTAGTTGTTGTTGAGCACGGCGGTCTCGGCGACCTCGCGCAGCCCCTCGGTGCCCAGCGACATGATCCAGGCGTAGGCGCGCACCAGGTTGGGCACGACACCCAGGTACGGGCGGATCTTGCCGACCGAGTCGGGCCGGTCGTCGTCCAGGACGTACCGCTCGCCGTCGAACTCGACGGTGGGGCGCGGCAGGTAGGGCGCCAGCTCGGCGGTGACGCCGCAGGCGCCGGCCGCCGGGCCGCCGCAGGCGTGCGGGGTGGAGAAGGTCTTGTGCAGGTTGAAGTGGCACAGGTCGAAGCCGGCCTCGCGGGCCCGGGTGATGCCGAGGATGCCGTTGGCGTTGGCCTGGTCGTAGGCGCACAGGCCGCCGGCCTCGTGGACGATCCGGACGAACTCGGCGATCCGCGGGTTGTAGATGCCGGTGTCCTCGGGGTTGGTGATGAGCAGCGCGGCGGTGCGCGGGCCGACGGCGGCGCGCAGCGCCTCGATGTCGGGGTAGCCGTCGGCGTCCGGGTGCAGGGTGATCACCCGGAAGCCGGCGGTCTTGGCGCAGGCGGCGTTGGAGGGGTGGGAGAAGGCGGTGGTGATGATCTCGTCGCGCTGCTCCAGCTCGCCGCGGGCGGCGTGGTGGGCGCGGATCACCGAGACGTTGGTCCAGATCGCCGCCGAGCCCGCGCCGGGCTGGAGGCTGACCCGGTCCATGCCGGAGATCTCCTTGAGCAACTGCTCCAGCCGGTGGACGAGTTCGAGCACCCCTTGGACGGTGGAGGCGTCCTGCGCCGGGTGCAGGGCGGCGATCCTGGGGTCGCGGACGAAGGTGTCGTTGACCTTGGGGCTGTACTTCATGGTGCAGGTGCCCTGGCCGACGTCCACGTTGAGGTCGGCGCCCAGGTTCTCCTGGGAGAGCCGCAGGTAGTGCCGGAGCACCTGCTGCTGGCCGAGTTCGGGCAGGGCGGGCGGTGTGCGGCGGCGCAGCGCGGCGGGCAGCCGCTCGGCCGGGTCACCGACGGCGGCGGTGACGGCAGGCTCGGGCAGCGGGGGCAGGATGCCGCGCTCGCCGGGGGTGCCCAGCTCGAATATCAGCTTCTCGTCCCAGCGGGCCTGGTGGAAGCGCCGCAGGGCCGGTTTGGGGGCGATGCGGGGGTCCACCGGGGCGGAGTCATGGCTGGTCGTCACTTGACGGTCTCCTCAAGCGCGTCGGCGAGGCGGTCGATGTCCGCCGCGGTGTGCAGCTCGGTCACGCAGAAGCGGCCCTCGTCCGGGCCGGCCGGGGTGCCGCCGTGCAGGCCGTGGGCAAGCAGGGCCTCGGCGATCTCGGCGGCGCCGCGCTCGCCGGTGTAGCGGACGGTGAAGTCGGCGAAGTGCACGGCGTGCGGGTCGGCCAGTTCCACGCCGGGGACGCGGGCCAGGCGCTGCCGGGCGTAGGCGGTGTTGGCGAGGATCGTCTCGCCGATCTCGCGCATGCCGTGCGGGCCCATCAGGGCGAGGTAGACCCCGGCGGCGATGCCGTGCAGGGCGGCGGCGGTGCCGACCCACTCCTTGCCCTCCTCGCGCAGCGCGAAGGAGGTGCGCTCGTACGCGACGTCGCCGAAGCCGTACTCGCCGGGGACGTCGGTGGGGGTGAGGCCGAACAGCCGGCTCGGGTACTCGGCGACCAGGCGCTCGTCGTCCGGGCTGCCGATGAAGCCGGCGTTGCCGCCGCCGAAGCTCGGGTGGATGCCGAGCGGCTGGAGGTCGCCGCAGGTGAGGTCGGCGCCGAGGTCGGCGGGCGGGGTGAGCACACCGAGGCTGAGCGGGTTGACGTGGGCCACCGCCAGGGCCCCGGCCCGGTGGGCGAGTTCGACGTACTGCGGCAGCTCCTGGTCCACCCGCCCGCGGTGGTCGGTCAGTTGGGCGTAGACGGCGGCCACGTCGCCCTCGGCCAGCGCGGCCCGGACGGCGGCGGGCTCGGCCGGGACGGGCACCAGCTCGTGGATGCCCCGGACGTAGTCGTGGATCCGGGAGAGCCGGTCCGGGTCGATCGCGCCGACCAGCACCAGCCGGCGCCGCCCGGTGGCCCGTCCGGCCATCCGCAGGGCCGTCGCGGCGGCCTGGAACCCGTCGTACGTCGGCACGTTGACGACCTCGACGGCCAGCAGCTCGGCCATCAGCGACTGGTACTCCCACAGCGCCTGGAAGCGGCCGTGGTCCTCGTACGGCTCGCCCGCGTAGGCGGTGAGGAACTCGCTGCGGTTGACGATCTCGTCCACCACGGCGGGCACGTGGTGGCGGTAGCAGCCGGCGCCGAGGAAGCTGCGGCCGGGCGGGACGGCGGTGTTGCGGGAGAGCAGCTCCTCCATGTGCGCGACCAGCCGGGCCTCGGAACCGAGCGGTTCGGGCAGCCGCAGCGGGCGGTCCAGTCGGAGGGCGGCCGGGATGTCGGCGTAGAACTCCTCGACGTCCTGGGCGCCGACCGCCGCCAGCATCGCTTTCCTCACCTGCGGCGCGGAGTTGGGGATGTACGGGTGGGTTCGGGGGACGCGTGTGCTCATGCTGGCACCTTCCGCGATTTCAGTCACAAGCCTTGACGGGGTTGTGAATGCTGAGTTCTGTATACAGCATTCGGCATTCACCAGTCGGGAGGCAAGATGTCCGCACCAACCCGGCCCGAAAAACATCCCCAACTACCCGGTGACCAGAGCGAATTCACCCAAGGCCCGTCCCGCCGGCGGATCCTCTCCGCCGGACTCGCGGGCGGCGCGCTACTGCTGACCGGCGCCACCGGCTGCGCGACCGGCGGGGCCGGCGGCACCAGCACCAAGCAGCTCACCGGCAGCCCGGGCGCCGCCCTCGCCGGGAAGGTCACCATCTGGTCCTGGGACGTCGCCGCCAAGGCCATGCAGCGACTCGGCAAGGCCTTCGAACAGGCCCACCCCGGAACGACCGTCGAGGTGGTGGACATCGGCTACGACAACGCCTACGACAAGATCACCGTCGGGCTCGGCGCCGGCAGCGGCCTGCCCGACATCCTCACCGTCGAGGGCAGCAGAATGCCCACCTACATCGGCAACTTCCCGAACGGCCTGGTCGACCTCACCAGCCGCGCCGCCGGCCTCAAGTCCCAGTACACGGAAGCCTCCTGGCGCACCGTGACGGACGCCAAGGGCAAGGTCTTCGCGCTGCCCTGGGACAGCGGGCCGTGCGCTCTGTTCTACCGGCGTGACCTCTTCCAACAGGCCGGCATCGACCCGGCCGGCCTCACCACCTGGGACGACTACCTCACCGCCGGCACCACCCTCAAGGCCGCCACCGGGAAGAAGCTGCTCATCCTGGACTCCAAACAGGACAGCCTCTTCGCCATGCTCCTCCAGCAGCAGGGCCAGCGCTGGTTCGCGGGCGGCAAGGTCGCCGTCGCCACCCCCGCCGCCGAACGAGCCCTCACCCTGATGAAACAGCTCGTCGACCGCGACCTGGTGGACTTCGAGAACGGCTGGGACGGCTTCGTCTCCGGCACCCACGACGGCAAGGCCGCCACCACCCCCACCGCGGCCTGGTGGGACGGCACCCTCACCGCCGAAATGGCCGACCTCAGCGGGAAGTTCGGCGTCGTCCCGCTGCCCGCCTTCACCCCCGGCGGCACCCGCACCGCCAACAGCGGCGGCTCCACCCTCTGCGTCACCGCGCAGAGCCGCAACCCGGAGACAGCCTGGGCGTTCCTCTCCTTCCTGCTCGCCGACAAGGCCAACCAGGCCTCGATGATGCAGCACGAAGGACTCTTCCCCGCCTACCTCCCCGCCCTGGACGACCCGTACTTCCAGCAGCCCGCGCCCTACTACGGCGGCCAGCCCACCATGCAGCTGTTCGCCGGACTCACCAGGAGCGTCCCCACCGTCGAGTTCACCGCGGACGACTCCAAGGCCTTCGACATCGTCAACACCGCCGTCAACCAGGTGCTGCACAACGGCGCCGACCCGGGTACCGTACTGCGCTCCGCCGCCCGCCAGATCGCCACCGCGACCGGCCGCCAAACGGTCGCGTAGGGGCGGGCCCGATGACCAGTCCTCCGGCGTCCCTGCGCAAACCGGCGGCCGTGGCCCGCACCACCCCCGCCCGCCGCCGGCGCTCCCCACGGACCGCGGCCTGGCTGTTCGCCGGGCCCACCACCGCACTCTTCGTCGCCTTCTTCGCCTACCCGCTGGGCGCCAGCCTCTACCAGAGCTTCACCGCCCGCCGCGACGGCGTCGACGTCTGGGTCGGCCTGGACCAGTACCGGCGGATGTTCCACGACCCCGCCTTCCTGCACTCCCTGGTCAACACCGGCCTGATCCTCGCCGTCCAGGTGCCCGTGATGATCGGCCTCGCCCTGGTGCTCGCCGTCCTGCTCAACCAGTCCTGGCTGCGCTTCCGGGCCGGCTGGCGGGCGGTGTTCTTCCTGCCCGCCATCACCACCCTGGTCGCCTACGCCGTGGTCTTCCAGGTCCTGCTGCGCACCGACGGCGGCCTTGCCAACCAGCTCCTCCAGGCGCTCGGCCTCGGCCCGGTCGACTGGCTCAACTCGCCCACCTGGGCCCGGATCTCGCTGATCGGCTCGGTCACCTGGCGGTGGACCGGCTACAACGCGGTGATCCTGCTCGCCGGGCTGCACGCCATCGGCCGCGACCAGTACGAGGCCGCCTCCCTCGACGGCGCCGGTGCCGTGCGTACCTACACCAGTGTCATCCTGCCGCAACTGCGCCCGGTGGTGCTGTTCTGCGTCATCACCTCCACCATCGGCACCCTCCAACTCTTCGACGAGAACTACGTGCTGACCCGCGGCGGCCCCGGCGACGCGACGCTCACCCCGGTGGTCTACCTCTACAAGGTCGGCTTCCAGCAGCTCGACTTCGGCTACGCGGCCGCCATCGCCTGGGTGGTGGTGCTGATCATCGCGGCGGTCTCGCTGATCCAGTTCCGGTTCTACGGAAGGGAACGCCGCCGATGAGCAGCATCCCGACGACAAGGCCGGCCGCCCGGCCCGGCCGCACCCCGCTGCCCGCAAGACTCGGCCGCACCGCCGTCCTCGCCGCCCTCACCCTCGGCGCCGTGGTCAGCCTGGTGCCCTTCGCCTGGATGCTGATCGCCGGCACCCACAGCAGCTCCGAACTCTTCCACTCCCCACCGCCGTTCCTGCCCGGCGGCAACCTGCTGCGCAACCTGGCGCACCTCCAGGAGACCATCGGCTTCGGCCGGGTGCTGCTCAACAGCCTCGGCATCGCCGTCGTCTACACCGCGCTCAGCTCGCTGCTGTCCGCGATGTGCGGCTACGGGCTCGCCAAGTACCGCTTCCGCGGCCGGGGCCTGCTGCTCGGCCTGGTGCTGGCGACCATGATGATCCCCTTGCAGGTGCTGTTGGTCCCGCTGTTCCAGATGATGGCCAGCCTCGGCTGGATCGACAGCTACCAGGCCGTGATCGTGCCCTTCCTGGCCAACTCCTTCGGCATCCTGCTGATGCGCCAGGGCTTCCTCGACTTCCCCGACGAACTGCTGGAGTCCGCCCGGATCGACGGCGCCGGCGAGCTGCGCACCTTCTACCGGGTCGTCCTGCCCTGCGTGCGGCCGCAGCTGGGCGCACTGGTGATCTTCACCTTCATGGGCCAGTGGAACAGCTTCATCTGGCCGCTGCTGATGCTCAACACCGAGGACAGGTACACCGTGCCGGTCGCGCTCAACACGCTGACCGGACTGACCCACGTCGACTACTCCGGCCTGATGCTCGGCTCCTTCCTGGCCACGCTCCCGCTGATGGTGCTCTTCCTGCTCTTCCAGCGGCAGTTCGTGGCCGGCCTGCTGGGCGGAGCCCTGAAGGGATGACCGCGACCGTGACCATGGACCGACTCACCCGGGTGCCCGGCCTGCTGTACGGCGGGGACTGGAACCCCGAGCAGTGGCCCGAGCAGGTGTGGGCCGAGGACGTGAAGCTGATGGCCGAGGCCGGGGTCAACCTGGTCACCGTCGGCGTGTTCTCCTGGGCCCGGCTCCAACCGGACGCCGACAGCTGGGACTTCGGCTGGCTGGACCGGCTCCTCGACCTCGTCCACCGGCACGGCATCGCCGTCGACCTGGCCACCGCCACCGCCTCCCCGCCCGCCTGGCTGGTCCGCGCCCACCCCGAGCTGCTGCCCGTCACCGCCGACGGCGTACGGCTGGAGTTCGGCTCGCGCCAGCACTACTGCCCCTCCTCGCCCGCCTACCGACAGGCCGCCGTCCGCCTCACCCGGGCACTCGCCGAGCGCTACCGCGACCACCCCGCGCTCGCCCTGTGGCACATCCACAACGAGTACGGCGACCACGTCCAGGAGTGCTTCTGCCCCGCCTCGGCCGCCGACTTCCGCCGCTGGCTGCGCGAACGGCACGGCGACATCGAGGAGTTGAACCGCTCCTGGGGCACCGCCTTCTGGTCCCAGCGCTACAACTCCTTCGAGCAGATCGAGCCTCCCCGCACCGCGCCCGGCCCGGTCAACCCCACCCAGCTGCTGGACTGGCGCCGGTTCTGCTCGGACGCGCTGCTCGCCCTGCACCGCGCCGAGAAGGCCGTCCTGGACGAGGTCTCGCCCGGCGTCCCGGTCACCACCAACTTCATGTCGATGCTCAAGGCCCTCGACTACTGGGAGTGGAGCCGGCATGAGGACTTCGTCTCCGACGACGCCTACCCCGACCCGGCCGACCCGCGAGCCCACGTCAACGCCGCGATGAACTACGACCTGATGCGCTCGCTCAAGGGCGGCCGCCCCTGGCTGCTGATGGAACAGGCCCCCTCCGCGGTCAGCTGGCGGCCGGTCAACGTGCCCAAAGCTCCCGGCCTGTACCGCCTCTGGTCGCTCCAGGCGCTGGCCCGCGGCGCCGACGGCGTCCTGCACTTCCAGTGGCGCGCCTCGGTGGCCGGAGCCGAGAAGTTCCACAGCGCGATGCTCCCGCACCGGGGCACCGCCGCACGCGGCTGGCAGGAGACCGTCCGCTTCGGTACGGAACTGCGCCGCCTCGGCGAACTCGCCGGCACCCGGCTGCGCGGGCAGGTGGCCGTCCTGCTCGACTGGGACAGCTGGTGGGCGCTGGAACTGGACGACCACCCCTCCGCCCGGATGCGCTGGCTCGACCTGCTCCGCCCCTGGTACGCGGCGCTGTACGAGCGCGGCGTCACCGTCGACTTCGTCCCGCCCACCGCCGACCCCGACGGCTACCCGCTACTGCTCGCCCCCAACCTCTACCTGCTCGACACCGCCACCGCCGACCGGCTCACCGCCTACGTGCGTGGCGGCGGCCGCCTGGTCTGCGGCCCGTTCAGCGGCATCACCGACCGGCACGACCACATCCACCCCGGCGGCCACCCCGGGCCGCTGCGCGAGCTGCTGGGGATCGTGGTGGACGAGCACTGGCCGATCCCGGACGACGCGACCACCTCCCTCACCCCGGCGGGCACCGAGCCTCCCGCGGAGCCGCGGACCGAACTGCGCGCCGAACTGCGCGCCGAACTGCGCGCCGAACTGCGTACCGAACTGCGCGCCGAACTGCGTACCGAACCACGCGCCGACCTGCGTACCGAACCACGCACCGACCTGCGGACCGACCTGCGCGCCGAACGCTGGAGCGAGTGGATCGAGACCGAGACCGCCGAAACCCTCGTCCGCTACGACTCCGGCGCACTGGCCGGCCTCCCTGCCGTCACCCGCAACCGCCTGGGCGACGGCAGCGCCTGGTACCTGAGCTGCCACCTCGGCACCGACCTCGGCGCCGTGCTCGACCCCGTGCTCGCCGAAGCCGGGGTGGGCGCCGAACTCCCCGGCCTGCCGGAGGGCGTCGAGGCCACCCGCCGGCACGCCGCCGACGGCACCGGCTACCTCTTCCTGCTCAACCACGGCCCCGTCGAGCGCCGGGTGCCGCTCGACGCGCCCGGCACCGACCTGCTCACCGGCACCGAGGCCGCCACGGCCGTCACCCTCGCGCCGCTCGGCGCCGTCGTCCTCCGACTCCCCGCCCCCCAGGAGCGCGCATGAACCCGCTGACCCGCCGCCACGTCCTGGCCGGCTCCGCCGCCCTCGCCACGGCCGGCGTCCTCGCCGCCGCCCCGGCCGCCGCGCAGCCCCTGGACCAGGCGGATCCATTGGACCGCTACGCCGACCTCCTCGACCTCCACGGCACCCCCGCCCAGGCCTACCCCGGCGACGCCCGCGGCAACAACCCGATCAACGTCTTCGCCGACCTCGGCGCCTGGCACGCCTACGCCCTGCCCCGCCCCGCCGACCCGCCAGGAGGCTTCACCGGCCCGCTGCACCTCGCCCAGGAGTACCCCTGGTGGCTCAGCGACGGCCTGAGCCGCCTCCAGCTCACCGAACAGGGCCGCCCCCTGGACCTCACCGCCGGCGCCCCCGCCCGCGGCACCTCGCTGCCCGGCCTGCTGCGCCTGACCCACGACCTCGGCGCCGGCCTCGCCCTCACCCTCGAACTGCGCTTCGCCGGCACCCGCACCGCCCTGCTCCGCGCCCGCCTCGCCAACACCGGCCCGGCCGTCCGCACCCTGGCCGTCGCCTGGACGGGCCGACTGTTGCGCCCCGCCACCGGCCCCCAGCGCGAGGCACCGCGACTGGTCGCCGCCGAACGCGGCGTGGAGGTGCGCTTCGCCAGGGTCCGGCAGACCTGGGACTACCTCACCGACGGCACCGAACGCTTCGCCGTCCGCCACGCGCGGCCCGTCCGGGTGGTGCTGAGCGCCGACGGCGACGGCCACCGCACCGAACTCGCCGAGCCCGTACGGCTGGCGCCGGGGGAGAGCCGCAGCCTGGACTGGACCGAGAGCTACACCTTCACCGAGGCCGAGTACGCCCGGGCCGCGCGGGAGGCCGACGCCGCGCTGCGCGCCCCGGAGCGGGTCGCCGCCGAGGGCACCACCCGCTGGCACGGGTACCTGACCCGGGCCACCGAGGGCGTCCCGGCCGCCCGCCGCCGCACCGCCGCCAAGTGCGTGCAGACCCTGATCACCAACTGGCGCAGCCCGGCCGGGCGGATCCGGCACGACGCCGTCACCCCGACGCTCTCCTACAAGTGGTTCAGCGGGGTCTGGGCCTGGGACACCTGGAAGCAGGCCGTCGGCACCGCCGCCTTCGCCCCCGCGCTGGCCGCCGACCAGATCCGGGCCATGTTCGACCACCAGGCGCCGGCCGGAGCGCCGGACGCCGGCATGGTCCCCGACTGCGTCTTCTACAACGACCCGAGCACCGGCGGCGGCAACTGGAACGAGCGCAACTCCAAGCCCCCGCTGGCCTCCTGGGCGGTCTGGGAGGTCTACCGGCGCAGCGGCGACCGCGCCTTCCTGCGGGAACTGCTGCCCAAGCTGACCGCCTACCAGGACTGGTGGTACCGCACCCGCGACCACCTCGGCGAGGGCCTGTGCGAGTACGGCGCCACCGTGGACCCGGCCAACGCCACCGCCCAGGACCGCGTGGAGGCGGCGGCCTGGGAGTCCGGCATGGACAACGCCCCGCGCTTCGACGCCGCCGGCGTGGTCCCCAACCGGGACGCGAACGGGACGCTGCTCGGCTGGTCGCTCGACCAGCGCTCGGTCGACCTCAACGCCTACCTGGCCGCCGACCACCGCCAGCTGGCGCTGATCGCCGCCGAACTGGGCGACCGGCCCGCCGCCGAGCGGCTGCGCGCCCGCGCCGAGCGGATCGACGCCGCCGTGCGCGACACCATGTACGACCCGGCCGGCGGCTGGTTCCACGACACGGACCTGGCGACCGGCGCCCGGCTCACCGCCCGGGGCCGCGGCATCGAGGGCGCGATCCCGCTCTGGTCCGGCACCGCGACCTCCGCCCAGGCCCGTACCGTCCGCCGGCTGCTGCTCGACCCGGCGGAGTTCGGCACCGCCATGCCGTTCCCGACCGTGGCCCGCAGCTCGCCGTCCTTCGACCCGGCCGGCTACTGGCGCGGCCTGGCCTGGCTCGACCAGACCTACTTCGCGATCGAGGGCCTGCGCCGGTACGGCTGGGAGCAGGACGCCCGGCGGACGGTCGAGCGGCTGCTGGCCACCGCCGGCGGGCTGGCCGGGGACGGCCCGGTGCGGGAGAACTACGACCCGCTGACGGGGGAGGGGCACAGCTCGACCAACTTCAGCTGGTCGGCGGCGCTGCTGCTGCTCCTGCTGCGGGGCTGAGCGGCCGAGCAGGCCGAGCGGCTTTGGCTCCGGGCCCCGCGACCAGGCATGATCGGGGCATGGTCGAACGAGTCATTGCAGCGTGTGACGGAGCAGCCAAGGGCAACCCCGGTCCGGCGGGCTGGGCGTACGTGGTCGCGGACGCCGCCGGGGTGCCCCAGCGGTGGCAGGCCGGCGCGCTCGGGCACAGCACCAACAACGTGGGCGAGCTGACGGCGCTGCGGCAGCTGCTGGCCTCGACGGACCCGGCGGTCCCGCTGGAGGTGCGGCTGGACAGCACCTACACCCGCGACTCGGTGACCAAGTGGCTCAAGGGCTGGAAGCGCAACGGCTGGAAGACGGCGGCCGGCAAGCCGGTCGCCAACCAGGAGCTGATCCAGGCGATCGACGCGCTGCTGGAGGGCCGGGACGTCACCTTCGTGTACGTGCCGGCCCACCAGGTCGACGGCGACCCGTTGAACGCCATCGCCGACAAGGCCGCCAGCGACGCCGCCCGCACCCAGCAGGACGCCTCCGGCACCGCCGCCGACCTGCCGGTCCCCGACCCGGCCGCCGCCACCAAGGCCCCCAAGGCACGCGCCGCCCGTACCGCCTCGGCCGGCTCCGCCGGAAGCGGCGGCACCGCCAGGCGGAGCGGCGGCTCACGCACCCTGAACGCCCGCTTCCCCGGCACCTGCCCGTGCAGCCGCCCGTACGCCAAGGGCGACAAGATCACCAAGGTCGGCAGCTCCTGGGGCCACCCGGAGTGCGCCGCCGCCCACGCCTGACGGCGGGGACGCCCGCGCCCGGCAACGGGAACCCCGTACGCGCGACCGGCCGACCGCTGTGCGCGGTCGGCCGGTCGGTTGGTCGTAGGTGGACGTCAGGCCTTGGCCGGAGCGTCCTTGAGGGCGATCTCCTTGATCTCCTCGAAGGTGAAGCCCGCCCGGTTGAAGGCGCGCGCCTCGATCTCCGAGAAGCCGAGCCCGGCGAGCTCCTTGAGCTGGGCGTCGGTCAGCGGCGGGGCGGTCGGGGCGTCCGGGACGCCGCCGGCCAGGTCCTCGGGGTCGAGGCCGTCCTCGGCACCCGCGGTGGCCAGGCCGAGCACCGCGTCCATCAGCTGGTCGTCGGTCACCTTGACCGCGTCGGCCGGCACCTGGACGTTCGGGGCCGACTGGCTGAAGGCGAGCTTCACCGGGAAGTTGACGCCCGGCTCGACCTTGTCGGCCAGTTGCGCGAGGTCGAAGGTGGCGGAGGAGAAGGCGCCGTTCTTCAGGTAGAGGTCGACGCCGATCTTCCGGTCCGGCACGTCGCTCGGGGCCTGGTCGGGGAAGTCGCCCAGCTGCTTGGGGAACTTGGCGGACAGCGGCTTGACGGCCTTGTACATCTCGTCGACCAGCTGCCGGGCCGGGGCGCTGACCCAGAGGTGCTCGGCGCCGTCCTTCTTGCCCTTGTCCTCGTACGTGACGGTGCGGCCGATCACGTCCTTGACCGAGTTGAGGAGCTGGTTGGCGAGCTCCGGGTCGGCGGTGGGCGCGGCGCTCGGGGAGGCCTTCTTGCCGTCGGACTCCTTGGCCTGGTTCGCGAGCGACTGGAGGTCGAAGGACACCCACTTGCCGGCCAGCACGTCGCCGAGCGGCTTCAGCTCCGCGGGCAGGTCCTTGCGCATCTCGTCGACCACGGACGGGTCCTCGCCGGTCAGCTTCATCAGGCCCTTGGCGTCGGCGTGCAGGTACCCCGTGGCGTCGACCTGGCGGTACTCCAGCAGCGCGGTGCCGCTGCGGTCGGAGAGCAGGTAGGAGACGCGCACCGACTTGTCGAGCGTCAGGTCGCCGTTCTTGCCGGCGTCGCCGCCCTTGCCGGCGTTCTTGAAGGCCTCAATGTCCTTGAGCGGCTTGTCCGCGGAGATCGCGACCGAGACGGAGAGGCCGGAGATCGCCTTGGCGGTCTTCTCGTCCATCGGCTGCTCGCCGCCCCGGGCGGAGCCGATCAGGCCGCTGCCGGCCTTGTGTTCGCCGGAGTTGGCGAACGCGACGACCTGCTCGGGGGTGGCGTCGATGGAGAGGGTGAAGCCGGCCGCCTTGCCGTCACGGACCTTGTCGAAGGCCTTCGACACCTTCTGAGCGGCGGACAGCTGCTGGACGGTGCCGCAGGCGGTGAGGCCGGTGGCGAGCACGGAGGCGGTGACGGCGACGGGCATCGCCCCACGGGCGGCCTTGCGGATGGCGGTGTTGATGGCTGCGACTCCTGTTGATCGGGCCCGCTCGGTGAAGCGGACCGGTCCCTCCCCTGTGACGCGCGAACGCCACAGTGCCTGCACATGTGATCACATTATCGGCAAGGGGGCATGCGAATTTTTGGCCCGGCCTTTAACCACATTGGCCAAAACCATGACCAAAAGTCGCAAATCTTCCGCCGGAAGCCCACCGAGCGGGTCGCAATCCCGCCGCGCGGTCACATCCCTTCGGTGGGCAGGGCTCCCGCCGCCGGTGGGCAGCCGGGGAATTCCCGGATTCCCCCACGCGAACCGGCCGCCGTCCCTACGATCGGCTCGGTCCGGGTCCGCTGGAGTGGCTGCCGGACCGGTGGGTCGGTGGGAGGGGATCGATGGGGCCTGTGGGCTGGATCGCGGTGATCGTGCTGGCGCTCGCCGCAGCGGTGGTCTGGCTGATGCTGCGCTACCCCGGGGGATGGCGGTACGCCTTCACCGCGCAGTACGCCGAGAACCGGCGCGACCTGGACGCCGCCCGCGCCAAGCTCCGCACACTGGAGCGCGAGGCCCGACGCGAACGCGACCGGGCCAGGGCCGACGTCACGGCGGCCGAACAGGCCCAGCAAGAGCGGGTCGACCGGGCCCGGGCACACCTGGACCGGCTCCGCTCGCCGGGCCGGGGCGAGTTGCGGTCCTCGCTCGGGGACGACCTGCGGCTGTACGACCACGCGCTGGAGGTGACGGCGGAGGGCCGCACCGCCGAGTACCCGCTGCACGAGGTCTCGGTCCGCGACGACTACTCGGACGGGCAGGGCCACGTCTACGTGGCGCTGCCGACCGGTCGTCAGGCGATCGTGACCGTCGCGCTGGAGAAGACGCCCGAGGCCGAGGTGCGGAAGTTCGTCGTCGAGGTGTTCAACGCCGGCGCCGACGCCAAGGCGTCCGCGGTCGAACGCCAGGCGCTCGTGCCCGAGGCCGAGGCCGAACTGCGCGACGCGCTGGCGGACACGGCCGGCCAGGAGGAGGCCCGCCAGCGGCTCACCGAACTCCTGGCCCGCCAGAAGGCGGACCCGCGCATCCCGCAGGCCCGTCTCGAACTGGAGGCGGCGAAGGACCGCTGGCAGCAACTCACCGGCAGCCGACCGACGTAGCACCGGACGGCGAGTGGCGGGGTGCTCCTCTGCCGACGGCGAAGACCGGCCCGACCGGGGCGCGACCGGCACTACGGTCCTGTCCCATGACGATGGTCACGACCCGCACGGTCGAATACCCCGCCGACGGACTGACGATGGTCGGGCACCTCGCGCTGCCCGGCGGCACCGGCCGCCGGCCCGCGGTCCTGATCGGCCCCGAGGGGCCGGGCCTGAACGACTTCCAACGCCGCCGGGCCGACGCCCTCGCCGAGTTGGGGTACGTGGCCCTGGCCTTCGACCTCCACGGCGGGCGCTGGTTCGCCGACCCGCAGGAGATGCTGGCCCGTGTGCTGCCGCTGCTCGACGACCCCGACCGGATGCGGGACATCGGCGGTGCGGCCCTCGACGTGCTGCGCGCCGAACCCCGGACCGACCCCGACCGGATCGCCGCCGTCGGCTACGGCACCGGCGGCGCGATCGCGCTGGAACTCGGGCGCGCCGGCGTCGACCTGCGGGCGATCGGGACGGTCAACGGACTCGTCACGGGCCGACCGGGCGAGGCGGCCCGCATCCGGTGTCCGGTCTGGGCCGGGGTCGGCTCGGAGGACCCGATCATGCCCGCCGAAAAGCGGGACGCCTTCGCCGCCGAGATGCAGGCCGCGGGCGTCGACTGGCGCCTCGTGGTCTACGGCGGCGCCGAGCACGCCTTCCACCATCCGTCGGTCGAGCACACCGTCCTGCCCGGCGTCCGCCACCACCCGCTGCACGCCGAGCGGGCCTGGCGCGACGTCCTCGCCCTGCTCGCCGAGTGCCTGCCCGTGGCGGACTGAGCCCGGCCCGGCTCCCACCCCGGGAGCCGGGGCCGGTCCACTACAGGTACACGTCGGAGACCTCGAAGGTCTGCACGGTACGGGCGTTGAAGTAGGACCAGAACCGGTTGCCGCGCACCCGGGTGTCCGCGTAGTACTGGTAGCGCTCGCCGCCGGCGCCCGTCCCGGTGGCCCAGCGGTCGATCACGGCGTCGTCCTGCCCGGGCCGGGTGAACCTGGACAGGTCGAAGTTGATCCACTGTCCTTCGCCGTAGTTCACGGCGACGACGACCAGCTTGTGGTTCACGCTGTCGTAGGCCGCGACGGCGTCGGGGTGACCGGCATCGATGATCCGCATCCCCGGGCGGATGTGCCGCATGTAGTGGGCGAGCACGAAGTACTTGGCGTTGACCGCGCCGATCACCCCGTTGGTGAGGGTGATCGCCCCGTAGTTCTCCCAGTCGAGGATCTGCCAGATGACCCACGCCGTGGGGTGCAGCCAGCGCAGGTCGAAGTTGAGGTTCCGGGCCAGCTGCAGACCGCTGGTGTCGCCGTCGCCGTACTCGGACATCCAGATGTTCTTGCCGTCCGCGGCCACGGCCTTGTAGAGCGCGTCGCGGTCGCCGTCGAAGTCGTAGCCGTGGACGTTCACCCGGCCCACGGCCGCGCGGGTGGCGGCGTCGAAGTCGGAGTTGTTGGTCCAGTTGTACAGGGCACTGCCGACGCCCCAGTCGTCGAGGCCGGCCACCATCATCCAGTGCAGGTCCCGGGCGTCCAGCTGGGTACGGGTCTGCCGGATGATCTCGGCCAGCTGCGCCCGGTCGTAGTGGCAGCCCTCCTGCGCACCGTCATTCGGCCCGAACCCGCCCCACTTGGCCCCCGGCTCGTTGACCGGCTGGACGGAGGTGAAGTCGATGCCCCAGTGGTCGTGGGCGTAGCGGGCCACCGTCGCCAGGTAGGCCGCGTGCCGGCCGAAGTTCCCGTCGGCCAGGTTGCAGGTGTACGGGTCCGTGGCCCCGCGGGGGTCGTCGTTCTTGAGCATCCACCACATCGGTGAGTTGCTGAAGAGCTCGAACCGGTCGGCGCCCCGGTCCCTGGCCAGCCACATCATGTCGCGCTGGTGGGCGTCGGCGTTCCAGTTCCAGCTCGCCGACCGCGGGTCCGCCGAGTACCAGTCGAGCTGGTAACCCTCGATCTGCTTGAAGCCGTCGAGCGCCGGCGCGGGCTGCATCGTCCTGCCGCCGATGCTGTTCGTCCCCGAGCCCCCGGCGTTGTACCGGACCACGTTCATCCCCAGGCCGGGCAGCGTCTGTCCGCCGAACCGGACGGACTTCCGGCTGAACAGCACGTCCGCCAGGTCCTCCCGGGGGCCCAGCTGGTTCGCCCACCAGGCCAGCGAGGTACCCCAGCCCTCCCACGTCCCCCAGTCGACCGAGGGGTTCACCGTGGTGGAGAAGTCCGCCCGGGCCGGCCCGGTGGCGGAGAGGACCGCCATCGCGCCGACCGGAAGCCCCATCAGCCCGCGCAGAACCGTACGACGTTCCATCAGACCCCCTGTGAGTTCGCGCGCCCGAAGCGGGCGAGCACGAACGGAAGTGTGCACGAACCGTGAGGGGCGGGCCAGTGTGACGTCGATCACCCGCGCCCGGCGGTGGCCGCGGGCCCCGTGGCCAGGGCGTCCGCCCGGAAACGGCTGCCGGCGCCGGCCGGTGGCGAGGTGGTTCCGGGCACTACCGCGAGTACGTCGCGATGACGGCGACCAGGAGGCTGGCGAGGAGCAGGCCGATCACCAGGGGGGACAGCGCGTCCCAGAGCCGCACCCGCGGTTCGACGCGTCGGGCCGGGTCGGTGCTCTGCTCCCACCAGTCGAAGATCTGGTCGGCGTTCGCCACGAACTCGGCCGCGGAGTGGTACTTGTCCGCCGCGAGGCCCGGCAGCAGCCGGCGCCGCCCGTCGGCGAGGTGGATCCGCAGCGCGTACGAGAACGAGTCCCCGGCCGGGTACCGCCGCACCTCGACCCACACGATCTGCTGCCAGGGATAGGTGCGGCCCGACCCGAAGCCCCGGTTGACGGTGATCCCGTCGGCGCCGACCCGGGTCCAGGACCGCAGGGTCGAGAAGAGGAAGGGCACGGTCATCGCCAGCGTCAGCGAGACCAGCAGGACCGTGCCGACGTCGGTCATCGCGAACAGGCCGAAGGCGACTTCGACCGCGAGGACGAGGAACAGCATCGCGACACCGGTCGGACGCACCAGGTCCCTGCCCCGGAAGATCGTTTCGTTCACGCCGCGCACCCTACGCCCCACCCGCCGGGCTCCGACAGGAGGTCGACCGGGATTCCGGGCACCACGGCTCACGGGTCACGGCAGGTAGTACGTCAGCAGGTCGGAGGTCAGCGGCGGGAACAGCGCCCGGTACGGCTCGGCCTCCCCACGGACGTACACGTCCGGCCGGACGCGGCTCAACCCCTCGATCCCGTACGGTCCGAAGAGCAGCGCCGCCAGCTGGTCCGGCGCCACGGCCACGCCGCCGTCCGCGCCCGGGTGCTGCATCGTGCCGCCCGTGACGACCTCGCCCGACCCCTGCGGGCCGACCGGGATCCGGTAGTGCGCGCGGTAGGTGGAGAGCAGCAGGTCGCGGCCGGAGTGGTCCAGGCCGGCGCCGGCGAGGCGCTCCCGGAACACCGGGCGCAGCCGGTCGAGCAGCACGGCCGGGTCGGGGATGCGGACGTAGTACTGCTCCGCCCTGGGGCGCGGCGTGTGGTCCAGCAGCTCGTGCCAGACGGTGGCGGGCAGGGTGCCGGGCCGGTGCACCACGTGGAGCCGTGCCTGCGGTGCCAACGCGGCCACGCCGGCGAGCAGTTCACGCGCCGCCCGCTCGTCCGCGGCGGCCGCCTCGGCGAGGCGGAATCCGCCGTCGTCCACCGGGGTGGTGCGCGCCACGGCCACCACCTCGCCGGCGCGCTCGACCACCCGCAGCGTGCTCGCGTCGTGTGCCAGCAGCCAGCGCCAGCGGGCGGGGGAGTGGCCCATCGCGAGGTCGAAGCCGCGCTGAGCCCGCTCCTGGAGCGCGGCCACGGCGGGCAGGTCCGCGGCCCGGGCGGTGCGCAGCGCGGGCGCGCCCTCGGTGGGCGGGGTGCCGCGCACCGGCCGCGAGACCGGGATGTCGATCGCGTACTCGTAGCCGAACAGCCGGTAGAAGTAGGGGATTCCGATCATCACCTGGACCACGTGCCCGCGGGCCGCGGAGCGGGCGTGCGCCCACTGCATCAGCGCCCGGACCAGGCCACGGCCCTCGAACTCCGTGTCGGTGGCCACGAGTTCGACCTGACCGGCGGGCAGTCGGACGCCGCCGAGGCGCAGCTCCTCGTCGAGCAGGGTGGCCGTGGAGACCACCCGGTCGCCGTCGACCACCACCGCGCAGGCCGACCAGCCCGCGTCCGGGTCCTCGACCACCAGGCGGTGGTCGAGCGCGTCCTGCGGGGCGCCGCGCTCGGCGAGCAGCGCACCGATCTGCTCCAGGTCGGCCGGCCCGGACTCGCGCAGGACCAGGCCGCCGGGCAACGGGACGGGCAGGACGGGAAGTTCGCCGACGGTCATTCCCGGACCCTCGCAGCGGCGGCCGATCGTGTCCACGGATTTTGCCGCGCCGGCGAGGGTCGGCGCGCCGCCGCGGGGGCTTCCGGGCTACACGGTGCTCGCGATCCAGCCGACGGTCTCCGAGGTGTGCAACCCGTCGGCCAGCGCCCTGCCGCTGCCGACGAGTTCGTTGATGCGGATCTTGAAGCCCGTGGTGGTGACATCGGCGATCCGCAGCCCCGGGGTGTCGGGGCCGTTGAACGTCTGGACGAACGGCACGACGATCACCGTCGCGTTGTCGGGGAAGGGCGAGGGGAAGGTGACCTGGGTGAAGGTCGACGTGGCTCCGGCGGTCAGCTCCGTGGCGCTGCTGGAGCTCAACTGCAGCTTGCCGGTCTGGATCGTGCTCATCGCTTCTGCCTCTCACTCGACGGCACAGGCGCTGCCTCGGTGCGAAGCAGCCATGGGTGAGATGCCCCTGTTGCTCCGGGTTTAGCAGGGAAGTCATCGGTTCGAGTTGTCCGTGACCGTACGGGGTTGGGCGTCCCGTACCGACGTGACCAACCCGGCGGTGCCGTTCCCCGGCCGACCTGTGCTGGCTCTGGGCGCCTGCTGTGTGCAGGAGTTGGCGAAATCGTGCCCATGTCGGGGCGATCGGGTTGACCGCTGCCACGACAGGACGGTTGGCTCGGCCGCAGTGACGGGGAGCGGACGGGGGACGAAGGGGAGGGGAACCCATGAAGAGGACGGTACGGCTGGCCTGCGCACTGGCGGCCGCGCTGCTGGCGGGCACCGGGGTGCCTGCGGCGCACGCCCGGTCCGCGCCCGCGCCCGCATCCGGGTCCACGCCCGCGTCCACGCCCGCGCTCGCGGCTACCGGCGGCGACACGGTGCGGGTGAACGTGAGCCCTGACGGCGCGCCCGCCGACGACTGGTCCGAGCCGCTCGGACTGAGCGCCGACGGCCGGTACGCCCTGTTCACCTCGCTGGCCTCGAACCTGGTGCCCGGTGACACCAACCGCCTCTACGACGTCTTCGTCCGCGACCTGTGGACGCGCCGGACCGAGCGGGTCAGCCTCGCCGACGACGGCGCCCAGCTGGACGGCTCCAGCAGCCAGGCGGCGATCAGCGCCGACGGCCGGTACGTCGCCTTCAGCAGCGACGCCGCCAACGCCGTCCCCGGGCACGGCAGCGGGCGCACCGACGTCTACGTCCGCGACCGCGGCACCGGCCGCACCGAGCTGCTCACCGCCGGCACCGGCGTCGGGAACTCGGTCAGCCCCGCGATCAGCGCCGACGGTCGCTTCGTCGCCTACTCCTCGGACCGCGCCGACCTCGCCCCCGGGGCCCAGGCGGGCATCGCCAACATCTACCTGACCGACCGCCGGACCGGCACCACTCGGCTGGTCACCGCCGGGCAGGGCGGCGCCCCCGCCGACGGCGGCTCGGTGGAGCCCTCGCTCAGCGCCGACGGCCGGGCCGTCGCCTTCCGCTCGAAGGCGGCCAACCTCCTGGCCCCCGCCGCGACGGCCCCCGCCGGAACGGCTCCCGCGACGGCCCCCGCCCCGACCGCGCCGAAGCCGCCGCCCACCCGCCAGCTCTTCCCGCTCTACGTCTACGACGCCGCCACCGGCCGGATCGAGGGCGCGAGCGTCGACCCGAGCGGCACCCTGCGCGACGCCGCCCGCCAGGGGCGGCTGAGCCCCGACGGCAGGTTCGCGCTGTTCCGGGTGTTCCAGCCGGACCAGGGCGGCGCCTCCCGGGTCGCGCTCTACGCCCGCGACCTGCGGACGGGCACGGTGACGGAGGTGGCCCCCACCGGCACCCAGCCCGCCGTCATGACGGCGGACGACCGCTGGGTCCACTTCGCCTCGGACGACGCCGGGTTGGTGCCCGGCGACACCAACGGCGCCACGGACGTCTTCCGGCGGGACCTGTGGACCGGCCGGGTGGAGCGGGTCGCCGAGGCCGTCGGCCCGTCCGCCGCGCCCGCCGTGGACGCGCTCGGCACCACTCTGCTGTACGGCGCCCTGGAGGGCACCCGCGCCGACGTCCTGGTGCGCCACCCGCTGCCCTTCTGACAGCCCGTCCGACCGCCCGCCGCAGGGTGCGGCGGGCGGCGGCACTGTGGGCCGCGATGACCACGACCGCGGTCTCCGCGTTCGACGGCGCGGTGCGGCGCGGTGCGGCGTGGTGCGGTGCGGCGCGCTCGACAGAGTGACGGCAGCTCCGGACGCCCGGAAGCGCGGTGACCGTCCGTCAGCCTCCCGCCGACGGTGTTACCGGCGAGTTCACCAAATGCTCGCCGGATGTCTTGCGGGCCGTGTCGGCAGCCAAGTTGGATACACAACATCCCTTGACCCGACGGGTCCACGACAACGCTCCCTCACGGAGGCCCCATGCCCCTGTCGTCCGTCCGCCGCGCCCTCGCCGCCGGCGCCGCCGCCACCGTCCTCGCCGTGCTCGGCGCCGTCCCGGCCTCGGCCGAGACCGCCCCGACGACCGCGCCCCCGCTCGACGTGCTGACCTACAACACGTTCCTGATGAGCACCTCGCTCTACCCCAACTGGGGCCAGCAGTACCGGGCGCAGGCCATCGCCTCGGCGGACTTCTTCCAGGGCCACGACGTGGTCGTGCTGGAGGAGGCCTTCGACAACGCGGCCTCCGACGCGCTGACCGCCAAGGCCTCGGCCGCCTACCCTTACCACACGCCGGTGGTCGGCCGCTCCACCGGCGGCTGGGACGCCACCTCCGGCAGCTACAGCTCCGCCACCCCCGAGGACGGCGGCGTCACCCTGCTCAGCAAGTGGCCGATCCTGCGCAAGGAGCAGTACGTCTACAAGGACGCCTGCGGCTCGGACTGGTTCTCCAACAAGGGCTTCGTCTACGCGGTGCTGGACGTCAACGGCCGCCGCACCCACGTGGTCGGTACCCACCTCCAGTCCACCGACTCGGGCTGCGCGAGCGGCCAGGCGGCGGACATCCGGGCCAGGCAGCTCGCCGCGATGCGCTCCTTCCTGGACGCCAAGCGGATCCCGGCCGACGAGCCGGTCCTGGTCGCGGGCGACCTCAACATCGACTCGCACGGCGCCGAGTACCAGGCGCTGCTGGCCAACGGCAACCTCGCCCCGGCCTCCGCCCGCACCGGCTGGCCGTACTCCTTCGACACCGCCGACAACTCCGTCGCCGCCTACCGCTACCCGGGCGAGCCCAAGGAGGACCTCGACTACGTCCTCTACCGGGCCGACCACGCCCGCCCGCAGCAGTACACCAACGAGGTGGTCCGGGTGCACAGCGCGCCCTGGACGGTCAGCAGCTGGGGCAAGAGCTACACCTACACCGACCTCTCCGACCACTACCCGCTCGCCGCGCACTGACGGTCCGGATCCCCCGGGGGTGTGGGATGCGTCACCCGTGACGCCACGTGGGCGGTTCGGCCCCCTACGATCCTGAACGCCGAGTTCGGCCGCCGTCGTACCACGGCGGCGGCCGAACCGGCAGCCAGCGATCCGGCCAGAGGAGAAGCGCACGTGACCACCCCCACCGCCGCGCCCGACAGCTACTACCAGCGCACCGGCGAGCACAGCTACAAGCCCACCCTGCAGGCGCAGGGCGCCTGGCACGCGGACGAGCAGCACTTCAGCCCGCTCGGCGGCCTGATCGTGCACGCCATCGACCGCCACCGGGCCGGTCGGGAGCGGGCCGACCAGGGGCGGGCCGGCCGCCCCGCCGACGGCCTGGCACTGGCCCGGATCAGCTACGACATACTCGGCCTGATCGCCCTGGAGGAGTTCGAGATCACGGTGGAGACCGTCCGCCCCGGTCGCACCATCGAGCTGGTCGAGGCCACCGTGGTGATCGGCGGGCGGGCCGTCGTCCGGGCCCGCGCCTGGTTCCTCGCCGAGCTGGACACCTCCGCCGTCGCCGGCACCCACGACCAGCCGCTGCCCGGGCCCGAGGAGTTCGAGCCCTGGGCGATGGCCGGGCTGTGGGGCGGCGGCTACATCGCCTCGATCGACGTCCGCCGCCGGGAGACCGCCCCCGGCCGCGCCGCCGCCTGGATCTCCAGCGCGGCAGAGCTGGTCGCGGGGGAGCCCAGCGGCCCGCACGCCTCCTTCGTCATGATGGTGGACACCGCGAACGGCATCGCCACGCGGCAGGACCCGACGGAGTGGATGTTCCCCAACACCGACCTGACGATCCACTTCCACCGCCGCCCCGAGGGCCGCTGGACCGGCCTGGACACCAGCGTCAGCTTCGGCCCGTCCGGGCACGGTGTCACCAGCACCGTGCTGCACGACGTCCGCGGGCCGCTGGGCCGGGCCGAGCAGATCCTCACCGTCCGCCCGATGCCCTCCGCCGGCTGAACGGAACCGGGCCGAACGTATCCCGGTGGCGGGGGGGGCCCCCCCCCCGGCCCCCCCCGGCCGGGGGCCCGCCCCCCCCCCCGCGCCGGTTGTCGAGCGACCCCACAACCCCCCGGCACGGCCCGGCGGGCGCGCCC
>NZ_JBICZE010000008.1:98050-290991 GCF_043201735.1 Kitasatospora sp. NPDC048286 | reverse complement strand
GGGGGGGGCGGGGGCGGGGCCGGGGCCCCCACCCCCCCCCCCCCCCCCCGCCCCCCCCCCGGCGGGCGCGGCCGGGCCCCCCCCCCCCGGGGGGCCGCCCCCCCCCCGGCCCCCCCGCCACCGGGTCGTACCTCAGCCGGTCAGCGAGTCCATGAAGGAGCTCACCGAGAACACCGCCTTGCCCGGGCCGGCCGGGCCGTAGCCGGGCGGGGAGGAGAGGCCGAACTCCTCCAGGGTCGCCCGATAGGTCTGCAGCAGCCGGATGTGGTACTCCAGCGGCGCGCCCTGCGGGTTGGCCTTGCCGAGCGGGGTGGTGGGCTCGGGGCACCAGGTGGTGAAGCGCGGCACCACGCCGTGGGACATGAAGTAGCGCAGGCCCTCCTCGGTGGAGGCGATCGCCTCGTCCACCGTGGTGAAGCCGAACGGCTCGGCCATCTCCACGCCCGCGACGAAGTTGGGGATCACGTTCTCCGGGCCGAACACCTCGGTGGAGTCGAGGATCCTGCGGTGCCACTCGTCCCGGCCGACGTAGCGCTCCTTGCCCGGGCAGTAGAGCTCGAACAGCCGCTTGTCCCACACCTCGAAGTTGGGGTGGTAGATCCGCACGCCGTAGTCGTGGAAGCGCTGGACGTCCTCGCGCGGCAGCGCCTGGGCCACCACCTTGCCGATCCAGCGGCCGGGGAAGCGTTCCTCGATGGCCTTGGCGTACTGCCCGTAGAAGTCGGCCTCGTCCCGGCCGCCGACGTGCGAGGTGATCGCCCCGCCGGTGAGGGTGTACGCCTGGGAGGCGCGGGCGGTGTCGTGCTGGTCGATCAGCGCCAGCGCCTCCAGCACCTCCTCGACCGGCTTGACCCCGGTGTACGGGCGGCCGGCGGCCTTGTGCTGGCGCCAGTTGTGGTTGATGTCGCAGTACTGGCACTCCTCCTTGGCGCCGAAGTACTGGCAGACCCGGAACACCGTGAGGTAGATCAGGTAGCCCCACTGGATGGTCGGGGCGACCTCCATCACCGACTTCCCGTTGGCCAGGGTGTGCCGGTAGTAGTCCGGCATCGGCGGCAGGCCGACGTCGGCGATCCGGGCGCCGTCCAGGTACAGGCCGAGCGTGCCGTCGTCCCCGGCGCCGACCCGGTACGGCGAGTCCGGGTTCACCCGCACCGAGACCACCGTGCGGCGCAGCCCGTACGGCCCGCCGGTCAGCACGACCTCCTCCGGCGGCCGGTTGAGCGCGGCGGCGCCCAGCTCGGGCAGGGTGCGGTGGTCGAAGGAGAAGATGAAGTACGACTTCGGCTTGACCTCGCCGCCCCCGTCGGCGCCCGCGCTGCCACTGAGCGCGGACTCGTCGAAGGCCATGCCGCCGCGCAGCAGGTCCTCCTTGATCACCGCCTCCCGGGGCACGTCGGGATAGCGCTCCATGAGCGCCTCGACGAGTGCGGTGCGACTGCGGGCCTGGCTCTCCATGCGCTGGTCTTCCTTCCTGGCCCCGTGCTCACGGCGCCGAGCCCATTCTGGTCCCCCGCACCGGAGCGGTCGTGCACCGGGCCCGGAGATGACCGACCGGTCCGTGCTGCGGGCCGGGGCCGGGCGGCGCCTCGGCCCGCGGTGTCACGGCGCACGGGGCTCCCAGGGCGCCGGTGTCAGGCGCTGCGGATACGCGGCCAGCACGTGGCAGGCGCCGCCGGTCATTAGATCTCGCATTCGAACAGCCCCCGCCATGACGGGCACAACGCCGAAGGCCGGAGCGGGACACGGCCGGGTTCCACCGGGTTGACGCGGGCGGCGGCGGGGTCGGGCGGCCGGGTCGGGGAAGGGGTGCCAAGGCGTGGGGCGGGACGATGCACGGCTGCGGCACATTCAAACGCCGTCAGCATGAACGTTCACCCTATCGGGTGAGGAAGATCGTCCGTTGCGATGCGGAACGCGCCTTCGCGCCTACGGTGGGGAACCGAGCGAGACGGGGGCCGGAAACCGGTTTCCCCGTCGCGACGGGCGAGCTGACGTCCCGTCATATTGTGCGACCCCTTCCAGAGGAGGCTCCATGCCCCTGCGTGCCAGAACGGACACAGCATCCGGGCCCGTCACCGTTCCGGCGGTGGGCCCATGAGCTCGCCGGCGATCGAACGGATCCTGGGCGGGCCCAGCGGACTGGGCACCTCCGGGCTGCGGTTCGGGTCGCAGGTCCCGGCCCCCGAGGCCCCGGTGGTCGAACCTCCGGCCGCCGGGGTTCCCGAGTCCGAGGTCTCGGCTGCGGAGACCTCGGCTCCCGGCACCGCGGCGGAGCCCGCCGCCGCGACGCCCGACATCGCGGTGCCCGAGGTCTCGCTGCCCGAGACCCCCGGGTTCCAGGTGCCGTCCGGCCATGTCCTGCCCGTCCCGTCCGCGCTGACCGCGACGCCGCGTCCGGCCGCGGCGGGTCCGACCGTCCACGGCCCGGCCGCCGCGGCCACGAGTGGCAAGCCGAAGAGCGGCGACCCGATCCCCGGCCTGTACCACCACCCGATCGCCGAGCCCGACCCGGTGCG
The DNA here is from genome assembly GCF_043201735.1 of Kitasatospora sp. NPDC048286. Lineage (NCBI taxonomy): Bacteria > Bacillati > Actinomycetota > Actinomycetes > Kitasatosporales > Streptomycetaceae > Kitasatospora > Kitasatospora sp. NPDC048286. The sequence goes on along the minus strand of NZ_JBICZE010000008.1, from coordinate 288,472 downwards.
GGTGGAGGCGCTCAGCGCGGAGATCAAGGTCTGGGCGATGGAGGAGGTCGAGCTCTACCCGCCGGAGTGGGACAAGGACTTCGACGGCTTCTCCACCGGGCGCTACATGGTGGCCTGCCACCCGGACGCGCCGAGCGTCGACCACCTGATGCTCGCGGCCCGCCTGATGGTGGCCGAGAACGCGGTGGACGACTGCTACTGCGAGGACCTCGGCGGTTCGCCGATCGGCCTGGGCAGCCGCCTGCTGCTCGCGCACACCGCCCTGGACCCGCTGCACACCACGACGGAGTACCACCCGGACTGGGAGGCCTCGCTCTCCTCGGACGCGCCCCGGCGCGCCTACCACTCCGCGATGGAGTACTTCACCCGGGCCGCCACGCCCTCCCAGTCGGACCGGTTCCGGCACGACATGGCGCGGCTGCACCTCGGGTACCTGGCCGAGGCCTCCTGGGACCAGGCGGACCACGTCCCGGAGGTGTGGGAGTACCTGGCCATGCGGCAGTTCAACAACTTCCGCCCCTGCCCGACGATCACCGACACCGTCGGCGGCTACGAGCTGCCGGTCGAGCTGCACGCGCTGCCCGCGATGCAGCGGGTGATCGCACTGGCGGGCAACGCCACCACCATCGTCAACGACCTGTACTCGTACACGAAGGAGCTCGCCAGCCCCGGACTGCACCTCAACCTGCCGGTGGTGATCTCCGAGCGTGAGGGCGTCTCCCGCAAGGAGGGCTACCTGAAGGCGGTCGAGGTCCACAACGAGCTGATGCTGGCCTTCGAGGCCGAGGCGGCGGCCCTGGCCGTGTCCTGCCCCGTGCCCACGCTCGTACGGTTCCTGCGCGGCGTGGCCGCGTGGCTCGACGGCAACCACTACTGGCACCAGACCAACACCTACCGCTACACGCTGCCGGACTTCTGGTGACACCACCCCTTCCGGTGGGCCCTACCCCCACCGGCGGCGCGACTGCCTTGACGACCGATCCCTTGACGACCGATCCCCTGACCATCCGCTAGGAGCTGACCCATGTCCGTGACCGACGACATCACCACCCCCGGCAACGCCATCCCCGGCCCGGCGACTCCGTACCAGGGCGACATCGCACGCTACTGGGACCACGAGGCCCGTCCGGTCAACCTCCGCCTGGGTGACGTCGACGGCCTCTACCACCACCACTACGGCATCGGTGCGATCGACCAGGCCGCGATCGGCGACCCGGCCGACAGCGAGCGCGAGAAGAAGGTGATCGCCGAGCTGCACCGCCTGGAGTCCGCCCAGGCCGACGTGCTGCTGAGCCACCTGGGCGACATCCGCGCCGACCACACCCTGGTCGACGCCGGTTGCGGCCGTGGCGGTTCGATGGTGATGGCGCACCAGCGCTTCGGCTGCCGGGTCGAGGGCCTGACCCTCTCCGCCCAGCAGGCCGACTTCGGCAACAAGCGCGCCGCCGAGCTGGGCATCGGCGGGTTCGTCCGCTCCCGGGTCGCCAACATGCTGAACATGCCGATCGAGACCGGCTCGGTCGCGGGCTCCTGGAACAACGAGTCCAGCATGTACGTCGACCTGCACGACCTGTTCGCCGAGCACTCCCGGGTGCTGAGCGTCGGCGGCCGGTACGTCACCATCACCGGCTGCTGGAACCCGCGTTACGGCCAGCCGTCGAAGTGGGTCTCGCAGATCAACGCCCACTTCGAGTGCAACATCCACTCCCGCCGCGAGTACCTGCGGGCGATGGCCGACAACCGCCTGGTGCCGCAGGCCGTCATCGACCTGACCCCGGACACCCTGCCCTACTGGGAGCTGCGGAACACCACCTCGCTGGTGACCGGCATCGAGGAGGCGTTCATCGAGTCCTACAAGGACGGCTCCTTCCAGTACGTGCTGATCGCGGCCGACCGGGTCTGACCCGGTAGCGCCGCTGCGGACGCCGTGATCCGGAGGCTGTGATCCGGAGGCTGTGATCCGGTAGCGACGCACCACGACGGCGGCGGCCTCCCCGTACCCGCGGGGAGGCCGCCGCCGTCGTTTCGTGTCCGGGCCCTATGGCCGGGTGAAGGTCAGGTGGGTGACGCCGCTCGGACTCGCCACCGCCTCGCTGTGGAAGCGCCGCTCCAGCCCCTCGAGTTCGGTCCACAGCGGCTCGCCCCGGCCGAGCAGCACCGGCACCACGACCACGTGCAGGTGGTCGACCAGATCGGCCTCCAGGAAGGCCCGGACGGTGCTCGGGCCGCCGCCGATCCGCACGTCCAGGCCGCCGGCCGCCTCCCGGGCCCGGCGCAGCGCCTCCTCGGGTGAGGCGTCGACGAAGTGGAAGACCGTCCCGCCCTCCATCTCCAGCGAGGGGCGCGGGTGGTGGGTGAGCACGAAGACCGGGGTGTGGAACGGCGGGTTCGGCCCCCACCAGCCCCGCCAGTCCTCGTCCTGCCAGGGGCCGCGCTGCGGGCCGAACTTGTTGCGTCCCATGATCTCCGCGCCGATGCCGTCGCCCCAGGTGCGGGCCAGCGCGTCGTCCACGCCGGTGTCGCCGCCCTCCTTGCCCTGCATCCGCCGGAACGCCCGGGTTTGGAAGAACCAGGTGTGCAGCCGGTCGGCGGCGTGGCCGAACGGCGCGTCGAGGCTCTGCCCCTCACCCGTGCCGTAACCGTCCAGGGAGATCGAGAAGTTGTGGACCCGGACCAAGGACATCGCTTCCTCCGCAGCTGGTGCCGGGGGTTCGGACCGGCCGCCCGCACCCCGCTCGCGGGACACGCTAACCAGGTGTCGCGGACTGATGACGGTCCGTCACCGTCCCGTGGGCGTGGCGGGTGCGACGGGTGGGGAGCGCGTGGAGGAAGGGGAGGGGTGCGGGGGAGAAGCTGTGCAGCCGTCACGTTATTGTCGTGCCTTCTTCATTCGGAGCACGCCCCGGCGGGCGATGCTTCGTCAGGCTGCCCGGGAGAAGGGCGGCCGGCATCCCACGACTTGGGGGGACCGTTCCGATGACCGTACGCCGCACCCTGACCGGATTCCTGGCCGCCGGCCTGCTCGCCGCCGCGGCGGCGCTGATCCCGACCGCCCCGGCGGACGCCACCACGGCCGGGTCGGGCGACCTGCCGTTCGGCTCCGCGACCACCGTCGGCATCCACAACACCTACGACCCGGCCGCCTTCCCGTACCTGGCCCAGGGCCTGGACACCGGCACCGGGATGATCGAGCTGGACCTGTGGCCGAACATCATCACCAAGCAGTGGCAGGTCAGCCACTCCAACCCGTTCGGCAACTCCAACAACTGCACCGCCGCCGGCACCCCCGGGCAGCTCTACACGGGCGGCACCGACCAGAACCTGGAGAGCTGCCTGGACGACGTCCGGGTCTGGCTCGCCGCGCACCCGGGCGCCGGGCCGCTGGTGATCAAGCTGGAGCTGAAGCCCGGCTACTCGGCCAACCTCGGGATGGGCCCGGACCAGCTGGACGCGTTGATCGCCCAGCACCTCGGTTCCGCCGTGCTGCGCCCGGCCGATCTGCTGGCCAAGCCCGGTGGCGGCTCGTACCCGAACGTCGACGAGGCGGTGCGGGCCGGCAACTGGCCGAGCCGCTCGGCGCTGGCCGGGAAGGTGCTGCTGTACGCGATCCCGGGCACGGTCGAGCTGGGCAACCCCTTCGACACCCTGCACACCGACGTCGAGCAGGGCCGGCACCTGCGGGACCTCGCGGCGGCCGGCCGGATCGGCCAGGCCCAGGTGTTCCCGTCCGTGCTCGGCGCCGCCACCGGCGACCCGCGCGGCCAGTACACCGGTGGCGACGCGTCGATCCGGCCCTGGTTCGTGGTCTTCGACGGTGACGCCTCGACCTACGTCAGGACCATCGACACGGCCTGGTACGACAACGCCCACTACCTGCTGGTGATGACGGACTCCCACCTGGTCGCCCCGGAGATCAGTGCCACCGACCCGACCGCCGACCAGGCGCGGGCCCGCACCGAGCAGCTGGCGAAGGCGCACGCGAGCATCGTCTCCAGCGACTGGCGCCGGCTCCCCTCGGTGCAGTCCCTGGTGCTGTCGCGCGGCTGAGGCCGGCGCGGCGGCCGGGCCGGGGCTCGGCGGCTGACCGGGTCAGGACACCGGAGGGTACGCCGAGTTGACCGGAGATGAAGAATCGGAACGGGGCTTCCGATGGCCCGGGACGGCCGCCATCCTGATTGTCATGACCCGAACTCTACGCGCGTGGAAGACCCGCGTCGCCGCCACCGCCGCCGTCGCCCTGGTCACCCTCGCGCCGATCGCCGTCGCCACCGAGGCGCACGCCGCGGTGAGCGGCTCGGTGTGCCTCTCCGCGCTGCCCTCGCAGGCCCACACCACCCTCGACCTGATCGCCTCCGGCGGTCCCTTCCCGTACAGCCAGGACGGCGTCGTCTTCCAGAACCGGGAGCGCGTGCTGCCCGCGCAGACGTCCGGCTACTACCACGAGTACACCGTGGTCACCCCGGGCTCCCCGACCCGCGGCGCCCGCCGCATCGTCACCGGCAAGCAGTACCACGAGGACTACTACACCGCCGACCACTACGTGACCTTCCGCAAGGTGAACTTCGGCTGCTGACCCGGCCACTGTTCCACCTGTCACACCCCTCCTGGGCCCCGGCGCGGCACCCCGCGCCGGGGCCCGGGGCGCGTCCGATAGCGTCGTCGGCGTCGGGCGAGGTGTCCGGCGACGACTCCTGGAGGTTCCGTGCCGCAGATCCTGGTCGACCACTCGGCCGAACTCGACTTCGACCGGGCGGCGCTGGCCGCCGAGGTCCACCAGGCGATCACCGAGGTGATCGACACCACGGTGGCGGACTGCAAGACCCTCTTCCGCCCCGCCGGCGGGCACCACGTCGGCGACGGCACGAGCGGCGAGGCCGCGGTGCTGGTCGAGGTGAAGATCCTGGCCGGCCGCAGCACCGAACAGCGCGCCGAACTGACCGCCCGGGTGCTCGCCGTCCTGCGCGCCCGGATCGACCGGCCCGCCGCCATCGGCGTCCAGGTCACCGAACTCGACCGGGACACCTACCGGTTCCTCCACCACCCCGGGAGCTGAGGGCCCCGGGATCCGAGAGCTCCAGGACCGAGCCCGCTACCACCCGACGGGTGCCGACGGTATCGTGGCCGGTTCGAGGAGAGGGACAGATGGTGAGGGCTGCAGCAACGGGCGGGCCGGAGGACCCGGTCGACCGCGCCTCGGCGATCGCCAGCCGACTGGAGCGGTTGATGGCCCGGGAGGCGGCCAGATCGGGCGGGCGCCCCCCGGCGTACCGGGAGATCGCCGACCGGATCAACCGCATGGCGGGCCGGGACGTCATCTCGCGCGACACCGTCCGCAACCTGCACCTCGGCCTGAACCAGAAGGGCCAGGCCTCCAACCCCACCGTGGACACGCTGGACTGGCTGGGCCGGGGCTTCGGCATCAGCGCGGGCGCCGGCTACTTCCTGGACGACGCCAAGGCCTCCGTGGTCGACGAGCAACTCGACCAGCTGGAGCGGATCGGCGAACTGCGGCGGGCCCTCGGCAACGACGGCGTGGTCAGCCTGGTCCAACGCGCCTCCGCGCTCTCGGACGGCAGCCTGCGGGTGCTGCTCGCCCTGGCCGACAACCTCCGGCAGGTCGAGGAGCGCGCCGCGGGAGCGGAGCCGGACCCGAACGCCGGGGACTGAGCAGGACCACACGTCCATCCGTCCGGTCCCTCCGTCCGGTCCGTCTCCTCCACGACTAGGAACACCCTGCCCCATGGCGTTTCCCCGCGGCCTGCGCCGTCGCTGCGAGCAGCGGCTCTCCGCGCTGAGCCTGCCCGACCCGTTCACCGTCGAGGGCTTCCGCGCGCTGCTGGAACAGGAGCGGGGGCGGCCCATCGTCCTGGAACCGCTGCCCGCGCTCGGCCCCGACCTGCCCTGCGGGCTGTGGATCGCGCTGCCCAGCGTGGACGTCGTCTACTACGAGCCGCGCACCAGCCCGGCCCACCGGGACCTGATCAAGCTGCACGAGCTCGGCCACGTCCTGTGCGGCCACACCGGCACGTTCGAACTCTCCCGGCTGTCCGCCCTGCTGCCCGATCTGACGCCCGAGCTGATCGCCGGGCTGCTCGGCGCGGGCCGGACCGGCTACCACACCGCCGAGGAGCAGGAGGCGGAGATGATCGCCCTGCTGCTGGCCGACCTGGTCGGCACGGACGACGGCCCGAGCGCGGTCTCCGGCCGGCTGGCCGCGAGCCTGCTGCACCCCGTACGCCCGCCCCGTTGGAGGAAGGCCTGATGCGCCCCCTGTTCACCTGGCTGATGCCCGCACTGGCCTGGGCGGTCGTGCTCTGGCGGACGCCCACGGCCTTCGCCACCCGGGCCAACCGGGCGCTCTGGGGCGGCTTCGTCTCGATCGCGCTGGGCGTCAGCGTCAGGCCGCAGGTCGTGGAGACCGGGCTGGCGCAGCTGACCCAGGTCCGGGACGTGACGCTGCTGCTCAAGCACCTCGCCGGGGTCGGGGCCGCCTACTTCCTGCTGGAGTACGTCCAGGCCGTCCGCCGGCGTCCGGAAGGACGGGGCGCCGCCCGGGGGCGGCTGCTGTTCACCTGCGCCGCCGCCCTCGCCCTCACCCTGCTGTTCTTCCTCGTCCTCCCGCACGACTACGACGGCGCCTTCGGCATCGACGCCCACTACGGGGACCCGGGGGTGGCGGCGTACCTGGGGGTGTACAACCTCGCCTTCGCGGTGGCCACCGCGCGGGGCGCGGCGCTCTTCTGGGCCAACCGCGCGAGCGTCCCACGCGGGGCGGTGCGGCTCGGGGTCACCCTCCTGGCGGCGGCGAGCGCCACCGGCCTGTCCTACACGCTCTACCGGGTGTACTTCGTGCTGAGCAGCGGGGACGCGACCGAGCTGGACGCGGACGGGAAGCCGGTGCCGCTCACCGACACGGTCTGCGAGCTGCTGCCCGCCCTGATGATCGTCCTGTTCGTGCTCGGCGTGACCGTCCCGCCCCTGGGCGCCCTGGTCGGCTACGTGCGCGACCAGTACGCCCTGTGGCGGCTGTACCCGCTCTGGGCGGACGTCGTCAGGGCCGTCCCGCAGGTGGTGCTCGGCACCCCGAACAGCCGGCTCCGGGACCTGCTGACCCCGGGGGACCGCTCGGTCGACCTCGCCCACCGGGCGTTCGCCATCCGGGACGCCGTCCTGGTGCTGCGGGAGGACACGCCGACCGGTGGAGGAGCGGTGCTGCTCGACGCGAGCGAGGACCTGGCCCGGGTCGAGGCCCGCTGGCTGCGCACGGCCGTCCTGCACCGGACCCGCGACCTGCCCGCTCCGGCGCCTCCCGCCGCCCTCACCGGTGCCGCCACCGGCGGCCGCACCCCGCGCGAGGAGATCGCCTGGATGCTCACCGTCGCCGCTGCCTACCGGAACCTCGGCGACGACTGAGAACCCCGGGCCGACGGGGCCCGACGCCCGGTCAGGAGTCGGGCCCCCGGCGGCGCCACCGGGAGTCCCCTCCTGTGTCTCCCGGTCGACGGCCGCCGAATCGGGGTTCGATGCCCCCGGGCCGTGACGATCATAATCGCTGCCGTGATCGGTGGCACCAAGCGGCCCGACCCATAGGTGACAGCCCGTACCCGTTCCCGGGGGACGGCCGGACCAGCAGGATTGTGGTCAGCGGGGAGAACGGACGGGAGGCCAACTCCCGCACCCCGCAGACCTCGGGGGCCGCATCGGCCCGCCCCATCGTTCCTGTCCTGGGAGACCTCCATGTTCCGCGCCGCCCTGAAGCTGTCCGCCGGTGCCGCCGCCGTCCTGCTGCCGCTCGTCTGCGCCCCGGCCGCCGTCGCGGACGGTACTCCCGCCGCGGCCGGGACCGCAGTCACGGCCGCGGCCGCGGGCACGGCCGACGGCGGCGCGTCCTCGGAGGTCATCGGCTGGGACGGGCCGACGAACGTGATCGGGTGGGACGGGCCGACGAACGTGATCGGCTGGGACGCGCCCCCGAACGTCATCGGGTGGGACGGTCCGCAGAGCGTGATCGGCTGGGACTGAACCCCGTGCGGATCGTGTTCGCCCTGCTGGAGGCCTCGGGGGCCGGCCCTCCGGCCGGATCGCCCGAACCCGCCGGCCCGGTCGTCGAGGACCTGATCTGGGCTCACACCAGACCCTGTGAGGGGCTCGAACACCTCACCGTCCGGCTCACCGCCGACGGCATGGAGCTCTACTTCTTCGTCCGCTCCCACTCCGAGGAGGCCGCGTTCGCCACGGTGCGGACGCTGCTGGAACGAGTGCGCGAACCGCTCTCCCGGCACGGCCTCGCCCTGATCCGCCACTGATCCCCGCTCCGGCGACCGGATCGGCCCGTACCCGGCGGACCGTCACCATCCATGTCGTGACGTGCACACGTCACAATCTGCCCTGTCCCAGGAGGAGCCCGCCATGGCCACCACGAAGTCGAACCTCGTCCGCGCCGCCGTCGCGCTGTGCGCCGTCACCGCGGGCGGCCTCGTCTGGGCCGGTCTCGACACCGGCGCCGAAGCCTCGGCGGTGCCGCCCGCCCGGGCCGAGGCCGGCGCCGCGGCTCCGTCGCTGACGCCCTCGCCGCCCGCCTCGGCCGCCGAGGCCGGGGCTCCCACCGAGGCGGCGCCCGAGGCACCGTCAGAACCGGCCGGCCAGGCCGCGCAGGCCCCGCCCTCCGCGGAGGCGGCCCCGGACGCGCCGGCCGGCCCCGCACCGGGCACGGCCGCGCCCGCCCCCAAGGGCGGGGAGCGGGCGCCGGCGGCCCTGCCCGCTCCACTGCCGCCCGCCCAACTGCCCGCCAACGCCGCCGCCTCGTGGAAGCCGATCGCGCCGCCCAACACCCAGGCCGTCACCCACGACGTCCGCCTCAACGAGTGCGCCACCGTCAAGGGCGCCACGACCTGGCAGCAGCAGGGCTACGTCAGCGCCTTCAGGACCCCCGCCATCCAGGACACCTTCAGTTACCGCGACGCGGCGGCGGCCCAGCAGGCGTACGCGGACCTCCGCGCCGCGATGGACGCCTGCCGGGACACCTCCCGCGCCCTGCAGTGCGAGGCGAAGCTGCCGCAGGACGCCGAGGTCACCACCACGGCGACCACCGACGACGGCACGGCCTACGCGCGGCAGTGGACGGCGGTCGCCGGGCAGTCCGCCCCGGGCCCGCAGACCGGCCACGTCTACCTGGTCCGCCGGGACAACGTCCTGGCCGTCATCCAGTTCGCCGTCCCCGACGGCACCCCCGGTACCAGCGGCGCGGGCGCGCCGACCGAAGCCGAGGACCGCAGCGCCCTGACCGGCCTGGCCGACCGGCTGAGCACCGCGCCGGCCGCTCCGCAGCAGCACTGACAGCACCGTCACCGGGCGTCATCGCGACGCCGACACCGAGAAGGAGAACCCTCATGTCCCGTTCCTCCCGCACCTCCCGCGCCGCAACCCGTTCGCTGGCGGCCCTCGTCGCGGCCTCCGCCTGCGCCACCGTGTTCACGGCCGCGGCGCCGGTCCAGGCGGCGTCCAGCGCCGGCGGCACCATCACCCGCAGCGAGGTCCTGGCCCGCGCCCAGAGCTGGGTGGACCAGCACGTCCCGTACAACCAGGGCGGCTGGTGGACCGACAGCAACGGGACCTACCGAGAGGACTGCTCCGGGTACATCTCGATGGCCTGGCACCTGACCAGCAGCCTGGTCACCCAGACCCTGCCCAACGTGTCCACGAAGGTCCCGTTCTCCGACCTGAAGCCGGGTGACGCGCTCGACTACACCGCCGAGCACACCTTCCTGTTCGCCGGCTGGACCAACAAGGCCAACGGCGACTTCACGTACTACGCGGAGAGCAACCGCAACGACCCCACCCACGGCCCGACCCGCGCCAACATCAACAGCAGCAGCGTCGAGGGCTGGCCCACCAGCTACTACGTCGGCCTGCGCTACAAGAACATCGTCGACGACGCGGTGCCGGAGCCGCCCAAGCTCCGCCTCGACTTCAACGGTGACGGCAAGGCCGACGTCGCCGGAAAGCTGTCGGACGGCAACCTGCTGCTGTGGACGGGCAACGGGAACGGGACGCTGAACACCGCGAGCGGCTACAGCATGTGGCCGGGCACCGGCTTCGGCCAGGTGAGCGAGATGGTGGCGGCGGACTTCAACGGTGACGGCAAGACGGACATCGCCGGGAAGCTGTCGGACGGGAACCTGTTGCTGTGGACCGGTAACGGCGACGGGACGCTGAACACCGCGAGCGGCTACAGCATGTGGCCGGACAACGGCTTCAAGGACGTCAGCAGCCTGGTCGCGGGCGACTTCAACGGTGACGGCAAGGCCGACATCGCCGGGAAGCTGTCGGACGGCAATCTGCTGCTGTGGCTGGGCAACGGCAACGGCACGCTGGACACCAAGAGCGGCTACAGCATGTGGCCCGACAACGGCTTCGGCCAGGTCGGCGAGATGGTGGCGGCGGACTTCAACGGTGACGGCAAGACGGACATCGCCGGGAAGTTGTCGGACGGCAATCTGCTGCTGTGGCTGGGCAACGGCAACGGCACGCTGGACACCAAGAGCGGCTACAGCATGTGGCCTGACAACGGCTTCAAGGCCGTCGACAACCTCGTCGCCGACGACTTCAACGGCGACGGCAAGGCCGACATCGCGGGCAAGCTGTCGGACGGCAACCTGCTGCTGTGGACGGGCAACGGCAACGGCACCCTGAACACCGCGAGCGGCTACAGCATGTGGCCGGACAACGGCTTCAAGGCCGTCGACCCCCTCATCGGCTGACGCGGCGCCGCGAACCCGTGACCGAACTCCCTTCCACACACGACAAGGTGATCCCCATGCGTGCCCGCCGCGCCCTGCTCGCCGCCGCAAGCTCCCTCGTGCTCTCCGCCGTCACCGTCGGAGCGGCCGTCGCCGCCCCGACCCCGACCGTCCCGTCCGACACCCAGTCGGTGACCTACCTGGGCCACCGGTTCACCGTTCCCGCCGACTGGCAGGTGGTCGACCTCGCCGCAGACCCCACCGCCTGCGTCCGCCTCGACCGGCACGCGATCTACCTCGGCACCCCCGGCGAGGGCATGAACTGCCCGTCAGGCCTGATCGGCCGCACGGAGACGCTGCGCGTCCGGCCGGCCGACGCCGGCTCCGCGCCCGGCGTCACCGCCGACCCGATGAGCCGCGAGTTCACCGCCACCGCGGGCGGCCTCCGGGTCACCGCCACGTACGGGGACGACGAGGCACTGGTCCGCTCCGTCGTCGCCGAGGCGGGACTGCCGTCCACGGCGGCGGCGCCCGCCGCAGCCGGGAAGAAGCCCTCCGCCGAGGCCCCGTCCGCCGACGCCTCCTCCGCCGAGGCCCCGGCCGCCGGGGTGCAGGCCCTCACCACCACGGTTGCCCTCCCGGCCGGCAGCACCGACTTCACCGGCAAGGGCTTCGACGCCTGCACCGCCCCTTCGTCCGCGCTGATGCGGGCCTGGAAGTCCGCCTCGCCGTACGGAGCCGTGGGCATCTACATCGGCGGCGCCGAGCGGACCTGCACCCAGGACAACCTCACCGCGGACTGGGTCCGCCAACAGGCCGGCGACGGCTGGCGGTTCCTGCCGATCTACGCGGGCGTCCAGGCCCCGCGGATCACCAACTCCGCGAGTCAGGGCGCGGCCGCCGCCGACGACGCCGTCGCCAAGGCCCAGGCGCTCGGCTTCGGCCAGGGCAGCCTGCTCCACTACGACATGGAGAACTACGCCCCCCAGTACAGCTCGTCGGTCCTGGCCTTCGTCTCGGCCTGGACCAGCCGGCTCCACGAGCGCGGCTACAAGTCCTCGGTCTACAGCTCCTCCTCCAGCGGCATCGCCGACATCGTCCGGAACCGGGACAAGGGCTACGCCATCCCGGACGTGCTCTACTACGCGAACTGGAACGGGAAGGCCGACACCGCCGACCCGTACGTCCCGGGCGACCTGTGGGTCAATCACTCCCGCGTCCACCAGTACAGCGGGGACGTGACGGAGAGCTGGGGCGGCTACACCCTGAACATCGACCGGGACTACCTCGACGTGGCCGTCTCCGGTTCCGCCCCGAACCCGCAGCCCACGGCCGACCCGGCCCGGGTCGACTTCAACGGTGACGGCAAGCGCGACATCGCGGGCAAGCTGTCGGACGGCAATCTGCTGCTGTGGACCGGCAACGGGAACGGGACGCTGAACACCGCGAGCGGGTACAGCATGTGGCCGAACAACGGGTTCGGCCAGGTGAGCGAGATGGTGGCGGCGGACTTCAACGGTGACGGCAAGACGGACGTCGCCGGGAAGCTGTCCGACGGGAACCTGCTGCTGTGGTCGGGCACCGGCAACGGGACGCTGGACCCCACGACCGGCTACAGCATGTGGCCCGACAACGGCTTCAAGGACGTGCAAAGCCTGCTCGCGGGCGACTTCAACGGTGACGGCAAGGCCGACATCGCGGGCAAGCTGTCGGACGGCAATCTGCTGCTGTGGACCGGCAACGGGAACGGGACGCTGAACACCGCGAGCGGGTACAGCATGTGGCCGAACAACGGCTTCGGCCAGGTCGGCGAGATGGTGGCGGCGGACTTCAACGGTGACGGCAAGACGGACATCGCGGGCAAGCTGTCGGACGGCACCCTGTTGCTGTGGACCGGCAACGGGAACGGGACGCTGGACCCGACGACCGGGTACAGCATGTGGCCGGACAACGGCTTCAAGGCCGTGTCCGACCTGGTGGCGGGTGACTTCAACGGTGACGGCAAGGCCGACATCGCGGGCAAGCTGTCGGACGGCAACCTGCTGCTGTGGACCGGCAACGGCAACGGGACGCTGAACACCGCGAGCGGGTACAGCATGTGGCCGGACAACGGTTTCTCGCAGGTCAGCGACCTGCTCTGAGCGCAGGCGCACGACCCGACGCGGAACCGAGGAACAGAACCGAGAGCCTGATCCCCGGAACCGGGCCCCCACCGTGCGGCGGTGGGGGCCCGGTCGGCGTTCACCCGTGGCAGGCCGTGGCAGGCCGTGACAGGACCGGCAGGGACCGGGCGGGGCCGGGCGGGGCGTGCCCATGGGTGGAATCGGTTGGTGCCAGGTGAAGGAACGGGGAACGGCGATTATGATCGTCACCGGTGGGGATCGCCGACGCCGACTGTGGAGCTGGGGGATGCGAAGTGCTGGAAGCGTTCGGGCTGGACACCTGCACGGAGAAGGTCTACCGGGAGATGCTGGAAGGGGCCTCCAGTCGTCTCACCGATCTCGCGGAACAGGTCGGCGTCACCGAGTCACAGCTCCGGGACGCGCTCGACCGACTGGTCGAACTCGGCCTGTTGGCGCCGTCCAGGGAGGCGGTCGGAGGGCTCCGGGCCGTCAGCCCCGAGGCGGGCCTCGCCCACCTGCTCCACCGTCAGGAGGAGGAACTGGCCCGGCGGCACCACACCCTGGCGGCCGGTAAGGCGGCCGCGGCCAGGGCGGTCGCCGAGTACTCGGCGCTGCGCCCCGACACCGACCGGGACGGCAACGAACGCCTCGTCGGCCTCGACGCCATCCAGGGCCGGCTCGAGATCCTCACCCGCCGGCTCCACACGGAGTGCCTGTCGATCATCCCGGGCGGCGCCCAGTCCGAGGAGAGCCTGGCGGCCTCGCGGGTGCTCGACGAGCAGGCCCTGAGGCGGAACGTGCGGATGTGCGCCGTCTACCAGGACAGCGTCCGCAACGACCCGGCCACGCTCGCCTACGCCCAGTGGACCACCGAGCGCGGCGGCGAGGTCAGGACCAGCCCGATCCTGCCCGCCAGGGTGCTGATCTTCGACCGGGTCACGGCCCTCGTCCCGATCGATCCGGACAACTCCCGGCTGGGCGCGCTCTGCACCAGTTCGCCGGGAATGGTGGCCACCCTGGTCGCGCTCTTCGACCAGACCTGGGACACGGCCGTTCCCCTGGGTGCCGCGCGCGAGCGGGCGCCGGAGGACGGCATCGCCCCGGGGGACAAGGAACTGCTGCGGCTGCTGGCGTCCGGGATGACGGACGAGGCCGCGGGCAAGCGCCTCGGGGTCTCGATGCGGACGGTGCGGCGGCAGATGGCCGGGCTGATGGAGCGCCTGGAGGCGACCAGCCGGTTCGAGGCCGGGCTGAAGGCGGCCCGACGCGGCTGGCTCTGAGCCCTTCGTGACTGCGAAAGCGGCGGCGGGGGGGGGGGGGGGGGGCCCCGCGGCGCCCGCGCCCCCGGGGGCGGGGGGCGACTGGGGGGGGCGAGGCAGGGGTGGGGCCGCCCGGGCGGGGGGGTGCGGGCGGGGGGCGGGGGCGCGCGGGCGGGGGGCGGCCCGGGGGGGGGGGGGCGCCCGCGCCCCCCCCCCCCCCCCCCGCCGCTGGGTGGCTCGAGCGGTCAGTCCGTCGGGCAGTGGATGCCGGCGGCCGGGACGGTGCCGTCCAGCAGGAAGGCGTCCACCGAGGCGCGGATGCACTTGCTGGCTCCGTACCCGGTGTGGCCCTCGCCGTCGCGGCTGAGCAGGACGGCGTTGCCGAGCTCGGCGGTGAGCTTCTCGGCCCAGGCGTACGGCGTGGCCGGGTCGCCGGTGGTGCCGACGACCACGATCGGGGTGGCGGCGGCCGACTTGATCGTGTGCGGCTTCTCGGTGGCGCGGAACGGCCAGATCCGGCAGTCCGGGTCGAACAGCGCGGCCGTCGGGTCGTGCCTGCTGACCAGCGGGGCCTTGGCGGCGAGGTCGGTCAGCGCGGCCTGCAGGGCCTCTCCGGCCGGGGCGTCGGTGGCGCCGTCGGCGCAGTGGATGGCGGTGTAGGCGTCCGCCGAGGGGCTGTAGTGGCCGTCCTTGTCACGGCCGTTGTAGCCGTCGGCGAGGTCGAGCAGGTAGTCGCCCTTGCCGCGGACCATCGCCCAGCCGATGGAGTTGCGCAGGCCGGTCCAGGCCTTCTCACCGCCGTAGAGCCGGCTGAGCACACCGGTCCAGGCGATGCTGGAGGTCAGGGTGCGGCCCTTCTCCGTCTTGAGCGGCTTGTCCTTCAGCCCGTCGAGGAACGCGGCGAGCTTCTCCGCCGCCTGGTCGGGGTCCTTGCCGAGCGAACAGGCGTCCTTGGTGACGCAGTCCGCGGCGAAGGCCTTCAGGGCCCGCTCGAAGCCGGCCTGCTGCTCGATGTTGTGCTGGATCAGCGAGGTGGAGGCCGAGGTGGCGCCGTCCAGGACGACCCGGCCGACCTTGTCCGGGAACTCCTCGGCGTAGAGCGAGCCGAGGTAGGTGCCGTAGGACAGGCCGAGGTAGCTGAGCTTCTGGTCGCCGAGGGCGGCGCGCAGCACGTCCATGTCCCGGGCGCTGTTGCGGGTGCTGACGAACGGCAGGACCTGGGTGTACTTGGCCTGGCAGGCGTCGGCCAGCTGCTTGCCGTGGTCGGCGGTGGCCTGGTCGGTGTCCAGCCAGCCGTCCCGGGTCTGGTCGTCCAGGCAGTTGAGCGGGCTGGTGCCGGCGGTGCCGCGCGGGTCGAAGCCGACGATGTCGTAGCGGTCGTGCACCGGGCCGTCGAAGCCCTTGGGGTCGAAGGTGACCATCTGGACGCCGGAGCCGCCCGGGCCGCCGGGGTTGATCAGCAGCGAGCCGATCCTCTGGTCGGGCTTGGTGGCCGGGTTGCGGACCACGGCGACGTCCAGGGTGCCGGTGGCCGGGGCGGTGTAGTCGAGCGGGACCTTGAGGGCCGCGCACTGCAGCGCCGCGGTGTCCGCCTCGTTCCGCGCGTCCTTCGCGCACGGACCCCAGGCGAGCTGCTGGCCGTAGAAGGCCTTGAGCGCCGGGTCGGCGGCGCCGGTGGGCTTGACCGTCGGCGTCGGGGCCGTGGCGGCGCTCGGTGTCGTTGCGGCGGCCGAGGTGGTCGCGGGTGCGGCGGCGGTGCCGCCCCCGCTGGTGCAACCGGCCAGCAGGGCGGCGGTGGCGACGGCTGCGACGGCGGCGGGCAGGGCGCGCCGCGGGGTACGGGTGATCATGGAATGCACCGCACACAAATATCACCTGCCCGTCACGTCAGTCACATGGGATTCTCAGAGTGCCGCGCAAGGGCTCCGCGCGACGCCGTGCGCCCGGGTGTGACGAGTGATTCCCCCGGGGGTCCGAACGGTGCCATGCTGAGGTCATGACAGAAAGCAGTGCGGTGGCCCCGCTTCGTCAGCAGGCGCAAGCCGACGGGCGGCGACGGGAGTTGGCCGCGGCGACGGTCGGCTCGGTGGTCGAGTCCTTCGACTGGAGCATCTACGCCGTCCTCGCGCCCTACTTCGCGGCGGACCTCTTCGGGCACGGCAAGCACGGCGTCAGCGGCGTGCTCGGCGCGTACGTCACCTTCGCGGTGGGTTTCGTCGCCCGGCCGGTCGGCTCCTACCTGATCGGGCGGATCAGTGACACCCGGGGGCGGCGCTTCGCGCTCAGCCTCGGCATGGCGGTGATCGCCGTCGCCAGCCTGGGCATCGCCCTGATCCCGGGCCACGGCACCATCGGGATCTGGGCGGCGCTGCTGGCCGTGCTCGCGCGGATCGTCCAGGGCCTCGCCTTCGGCGGGGAGGCGCCCAGCGTCGCCGCGTACGTGACCGAGACCGCCCCGCCGCGGCACCGCTTCGCCTTCAGCTCGGTCTCCTACGGCGGGATCATCATCGGCTCGCTGCTCTCCTTCGCACTGCTCACCCTGCTGCTCCACACCATCGGCAAGTCCGGCCTGGAGAACGGCGGTTGGCGCTGGGGCTTCGTGGTCGCCGCGCTGCTCGGGCTGGCCGCCGTCTGGGTGCGGCGGTGGGCGCCGGAGAGCGCGGAGTTCCGCCGCGCCCGGGAGCACGCGCGCCGCTCCGCCCGGCCGTCGATCCTGCGGACCCTGCGCGAGCACCGCTGGGCGGCGCTCACCGTCTTCCTCAACACCCTGGGCGGGACGGTCGGTTACTACTTCGCGCTGGCGTACCTGCCGCAGTACGCCGCCGCCTACCACGTGATCGGCAAGGAGGAGGCGGCCTCCTTCATGACCGTGGTGCTCTGCGTCGTGCTGGTCACCATGCTGCTCACCGGCGCCGCCGCCGACCGCTTCGGCCTGCTGCCGGTCGCCCGGCTCGGATTCGGCCTGCCGATCCCGCTGGTCGGGGTGCTGCTCGCGGGGCTGCGCCAGGGCTGGCTGCCGTTCCAGGTCGTCGCCGTGGTGCTGGGGATGCTGGTGGCGACGGTGCTCGGCACGCTCAACGTCTTCACCGGACTGCTCTTCCCGACGGAGGTGCGGGCGGTCGGCCTCGGCGTGGTCAACGCGGCCACCATCGCCGCGTTCGGCGGCACCTTCCCGCTGTTCGCCGAGTGGCTGGGCTCCCGGCACCTGCTGGGCGTCATCCCGGTGTACGTCACCGTCTGCACGGCGGGGCCGGCCGTCGCGCTGCTGACGGCGATGAGGGTGCCGTCCTTCGCCGCGGCCGTCCGAGGGGCGGAAAGGGCGGTCCAGCGGACAGCGGAAACCGCCTGACGGACAGTCATCCGCTGTGGTTGAGTGGTCCGGACCATCGCTGAGCGGGGAGGGCGAGCGTGGACACGGACGCATCGGGTACCGACACATCGGGTACCACCACATCGGGTACCACCACACCGGGTTTCGACATACCGGGTGACGACATACCGGACTTCGACCTGTCGGACGACTGCGCGCCGGGCGCCGGCCTGTCGGAGAGCTGGCTGACCGAGCCCGGGTACGAGGAGCGGCCGCAGGTGGACCTGCACACCGACCGGGCGCACTCCGCCCGGGTCTACGACTACCTGCTCGGCGGCAAGACCAACTTCCCGGCGGACCGCGAGGTCGGCGACCGCGTCCTCGCCGAGCTGCCGGGCGTGCGCGCGGACGCCACCGCCGCCCGCGCCGTGATGCACCGGATGGTCCGCCGGCTCGCCGCGGTGCACGGCGTCCGCCAGTTCCTGGACGTCGGCACCGGCATCCCCACCGCGCCCAACCTGCACGAGGTCGTGCAGGCCGTCGACCCGGCCTGCCGGGTGGTCTACGTCGACAACGACCCGATCGTGCTCGCCCACTCGCGCGCGCTGCTCACCAGCACCCCCGAGGGCCGTACCGCCTACGCCCAGGGCGACCTGCGCGAACCGGAACGGTTCCTCGCCGACCCGGCGGTGGCCGCCACTCTGGACCTGCGCCAGCCGGTCGCCCTGACCCTGATCAACATCGTCCACTTCCTCTCCGACGAGGCCGTGCACCCGCCCGTCCGCAAGCTCATGGACGCCCTGCCCGACGGCAGCTTCCTCGCCCTCTCCGCCGCGACGGCCGACCTCGCGCCGGAGCGTGCCGAGATCGCCTCCCGCCGCTACGCGGAGGCCGGGATCACGCTCCACTTCCGCTCGCGGGAGCGCGTCGAGCGCTTCTTCACCGGGCTGGAGCTGGACGACCCGGGCGTCGTCCCGGTCAACCGCTGGCACCCGGAACCCGCCGGGGCCCGGGGCGGGGACGAGGTCGGGGTGTACGGAGGAGTCGGTCGCAAGGCGTAGCCGAAGCCCACCATTTCTGACGTTCCGTCAAATCGATCCGTCAAAACGATCGTCTTTACGTGCACATGTCATTAAAGTGACTGCCCGTCGAACCCCCCCACTCGACAGGCGGAGTTTTCATGACCATTGCACGCAGGTCCATCCTCAAGGGCACCTCGGCGGCCGGAGCCGCCCTGGTGGCGACGGGCACGACGGCGGCCGCGCAACCCGCGGCCGCCCAGCCGGCCGATGACGCCCCCACCAGCCCGCTGTTGCTGACCACCCCGCACCGCGCAGGAACGGCCGGAGTGGCCGGACTGCACCTCCAGTTCGGCACCGACGCCGGCACGGAGATGACCGTCTCCTGGCTCACCCCGCAGTCCGTGCGCCGCCCCCAGGTGCGGTACGGCTCGCCGGACGGCGGCCTCGGCCGGGTCGTCCAGGCCGAGACCCGCACCTACCGGGACTCGATCGACAAGGTCGAGGTGTACGTCCACCACGCGCGGCTCACCGGCCTGCGCCCGGGCACCACCTACCTCTACAGCGCCGGCCACAACGGCGCCACCGCCGAGACCGGCACCTTCACCACCGCCCCGCGCGGCCGTGCCCCCTTCACCTTCACCAGCTTCGGCGACCAGGGCGCGCCCAACCTCCGCCGCCGGATCACCTTCCCCGACGGCATGCCCTCCCCGCTCGGCAAGTACCCGGTGTACATGAGCAGCCAGGTCGGCACCTCGGCCTCCGCCGACATCGTCGCCGCCGTCGAGCGCGTCGGGCCGCTGTTCAACCTCGTCAACGGCGACCTCTGCTACTCCTCCTACGCCGGCCGCCACGGCCAGAGCCGCACCGCGACCTGGGCCGACTGGTTCATCGGCAACAGCCGGTCCACCCGGCTGCGGCCCTGGATGCCCTGCGTCGGCAACCACGAGAACGAGGGCGGCAACGGCCCGATCGGCGCGCTCGGCTACCAGGCCTACTTCGACCTCCCCGAGTCCTCGGCCTCCTCCGACGAGGAGACCAGGGGCATGTGGTACGCCTTCACCGTCGGCTCGGTGCGGTTCATCAGCCTCGCCAACGACGACGAGGCGATCCAGAACTCCGGCGACGTCTACCTGCGCGGCTACTCTGGTGGCGCCCAACGGCGCTGGCTGGAACGGGAGTTGCGGTCGGCCCGGAACAACCGGGGGATCGACTGGATCGTCGTCTGCATGCACCACCCGATGATCTCCAGCTCGATGCACGGCTCCGGCAGCGACCTCGGCCTCCGGGAGGCCTGGGGCCCGCTGTTCGACGCCTACGGGGTCGACCTGGTGGTCTGCGGCCACGAGCACTACTACGAGCGCTCCCACCCCGTGCGCGGCACCCTGCCCAACGACACCCGCACCCCGGTGCCGACCGGTACCCGCACCGACCTGATCGACACCGGGCGCGGCACCGTCCACATGATCATCGGCGCCGGCGGCAACACCGCCACCACCCAGGACGACCTCTTCCAACAGCCCAAGGGCCGGGTGGTGATGGGACTGGAGGACCCGAAGCCGGGTGCGCCGTACCGGGAGTCGATCTGGCTCACCGAGGACGCGCCCTGGGCCGCCGTCCAGGACCGCGAGCACGCCCACGGCTTCGCGGCCTTCGAGGTCGACCCGGGCGACCGGCGCGGCGGCACCACCACCATGAAGGTCACCTACTACACCTTCGACGGGCCGCACGGCGACCTCAGCCCGGTGGACACCTTCACCCTGTACCGGCGCCGCACGGACGGCTGACCGGGCCCGTCCCTGCCGACCCGTACGACCGGGCCGCTCAGCGCCGGAACAGGCCGGTGAGCGCGTCCCACCAACTGCGGCGCTGCGCCGGGACCGTCGGGGCCGCCTGCCCCGACGGCCCGGCGCGCTCGGCACCCCGGGCCGCCGGGACGGCCGGTTCCGCCGCCGCGTCCGGCCGGTCCGCGTCCGCCCGGCCCGGTGCCGCCCGGCCCGGTGCCGCCCGGCGCGGCGCAGCGTCCGCCTGCCCCGCCCTGGCCTGGTCCGCCTCCGCCTGCTCGGCCTCCGCCACCGAGACCGGGTCCGGTTCGATGTCGCGGGCCGTGAACTCCACCGGCAGCGCCGTCAGATGACGGGAGATCCAGGCCGAGCTCCAGGTCAGCTCCTCCTCGGGCACCGCGAGCCGGACGTCCGGCAGCAGGGTGAGCAGGATGTCGATCCCGGCCTCGGCGACGTGCCGCCCGATGTCCTGGCCGGGGCACTCGTGCGGCCCGGCGCCGAAGGACACGTGGGAGCGGTTGCCGTACAGCGGTGCCGTCAGGTCGGGCCGGACCACCGGGTCGACGTTGCCGGCCGCGAGCCCGAGCAGCAGCAGGTCCCCGGCGCCGATCCGCTGCCCGCCCAGCTCGGTGTCGGCGGTCGCCCAGCGGCCGGCCACCAGGGACATCGGCGGTGAGTCCCAGAGCACCTGGTCCAGCGCCTCGCCCAGGGTCATCTGGCCGCCGGACAGGTGGGCGCGGAAGCGCGGGTCGGTGAGCACCATCTTCAGTGAGTCGGCGATCAGGTTGACGGTGGTCTCGTTCGCGGCCAGCAGCACCACCCGCAGGTGCTCCATCACCTCGTCCTCGGTCAGCCCGGCCGGGTGCGCCAGCAGACGGCTGGTCAGGTCGTCGCCCGGGCTCTCCCGCTTGATGGCGATGGTCCGGCGCAGACCGGCGACCACGTACTCGTTGCTGGCGATCGCCGTCTCGGTGCCCTTCAGCAGGTCCCGGGCGGCGGTCACCAGCTGCGGCCCGTACTCGTCCGGCATGCCGAGCAGTTTGGTCATCACCAGCATCGGCAGGTGCTCGGCGAACTGGGAGATCAGCTCGGCCCGCCCGGTCGGCCCGACCACCTGGACCAGGTCGGTGGTGAAGCGGCGGACGTGGCGGCGGATGCCGCGCCGGTCGAAGCCGTTCAGACCGTCCAGCAGCGCGCCGCGCAGCCGGCGGTGCTCGTCGCCGTCCGCGAACACGCAGATCGGCTGCCAGGCGACCACGGGCAGCAGGGGGGAGTCCGCCGGGACCTCGTTGTTGCGGAAGGCGCTCCACAGGCGCGAGTCCCGGGAGAACAGCGAGGGGGTGCGCATCACGGTGATGTTGGCGCCGTGGCCGAGCACCAGCCAGGCCCGGTGGTCGCCGTGCAGCAGCACCGGGGCCACCTCGCCGTGCTCGGCGCGCAGCTTCTCGTACAGGCCCGCAGGGTCGGTCTCGGCCTCCGGGCCGTACAGCCGGCGCAGGCCGCCGGGGCCGGTCGGGGAGACGGCGCCGCCGCCCGCGTGGGCCGGGCAGCCGGGCGGCGGGACGGCGGCCGACGCGTGGGCGGGGCCGGCGGGTTCGGGGAACGGGGTGGTCAAGGGGGTCTCCGGTCGCGGATGGGGTTCGGTGACGGGCGGTCGTACGCTCGCCCGGTCGTACGGGCTACGGGGCCGGGGCCGACGGCGCCGGGACTGACGGGGCCGCGGCCGACGGGGCGGCCAGCTCGTACAGGTAGTGCATCAGGGTCATCAGGGTGTCCCGGCCGGACTCCCGGCTGCGCGCGTCGCACGTGACGATCGGCACTTCGGGCGGCAGGTCCAGCGCGCCCCGCAGCTCGTCGACCGGAACGGCCGGCGCCTCCGCGAAGCCGTTGACGGCCACCACGAAGGGCACGCCGCGCTCCTCCAGCCGCCCGATCACCTCGAAGCTGACCTCCAGCCGGCGGGTGTCCACCAGCACCACCGCGCCCAGGGCGCCCTCGAACAGGCCGTTCCAGAGGAACCAGAACCGCTCCTGGCCGGGGGTGCCGAAGACGTACAGCACGAGCCGGTCGCTGATGCTGATCCGGCCGAAGTCCATGGCCACGGTGGTGGAGGTCTTCTGCTCCACCCCGGTCGGGTCGTCCACCCCGACCCCGGCCTGGGTCATGGTCTCCTCGGTGGTCAGCGGGCGGATCTCGCTGACCGAGCCGACCAGCGTCGTCTTGCCGACGCCGAAGCCGCCGACGACCACCACCTTGACCGCCGTGGTGACGGTGTCCGGCAGCACGTCCGCACCGGCCGGCCCGACCACCGCGTCAGAGCCGTTGAAGTCCATGGATCACCGCCTCCAACAGGGCACGGTCGGGGAGTTCCGCCGCGGGCACGGCGGCACTGCGGGCCTCGATCAGCCCGTCGTCGAGCAGGTCCGCCAGCAGCACGATGACCACGCTGACGGGCAGTTCCAGGTACGCGGAGACCTCCGCGACCGAGAGCGGGGAGCGGCACAGCCGCAGGATGGCGGCCTGCTCCGGCTGGTGGGCGGGGGTCGGCTCCGCGCGGGAGACGATCAGGGTGACCAGGTCGAAGACCCCCGGTCCGGCGGGGCCGCTGCGGCCCCGGGTGATCACGTACAGCCGGTCCGGCTCAGGGCCGTCCCAGCCACCCTGCTCGGCCGTCATGCCACCGCCTCACTGTGCTCGTTCATGTGCCCGTCCCGCCGCCGGAACCCGTCGCGGCGGGACGGGCCGGGGGCCCGTTCACGCGACCGCCTCGGGGTTGCGCGGCGGCGTGGAGAGGTGCTCGCCGATCCGGGCGACCAGGTCGCGCATCTGGTGGCTCACCAGCCCGGCGTCCACACCCTCTTCGGCGAGCACCGCGAGGTAGGCGCGGTCGCCGGCCGCCATCAGGTAGAAGTAGCCGCCGTCCACCTCGATCACCACCAGCCGCATCGAGCCGTCGCCGTGCGGGAACTCGTGGCCGATCGCGCCGGCCAGGCTCTGCAGCCCGGCGCAGGCGGCGGCGAGGCGGTCGGCGGTGTCCGGGTCGGTGCCGTACTGGGCGATCCGCAGGCCGTCGGCGGACAGCACGATGACGTGGCGCACGCACGGGACGCTGTGCGCGAGGTCGTTGAGGATCCAGTCCATGTTGCTGCGGTGCGGAATCACTGCTCGCCCTTCCCTGCCGTGTCTTCACTGGTGTCTGCGGCGCCGGTGTGTCCGGATCCCGTGCCGCGTCCGGTGCCGCCCGGCCCGGACGGGCTCGGACCGGTGCCCTTGATGCCGTTCATGAAGTCCTCCAGCCACAGGCCGGGTTGCTTCGGCTCCCTCGCGGGGCGCGACGCCTGGGCCGGCGGTCCCGCCATCGGCCCCGCCGTCGGACCGGGCATCGACCCGGGCATCGTCCCGGACGGCTGGGCCATCGGCCCGGCGGGCTGGGCGGCGGCGCGCGCGGCCCCGCCGTAGCCGCCCCGGGGCACCATCGGGCGGCTGCGCCGGCGCTGCGGCAGGCCGTTGGGCGTCCACTCGGTCACGATCACCTCGTCATCCCCGGCGCCCGGGCCGGAGGGGCCCCACGGGTTGGTCGAGCCGTAGGACGGCCCGACGCCGGCGGAGGTCGTCCGGGTGCCCCAGGGGCGGCCGGGGGCCGCGTGCCGGGGCGGGTTCGGGGGGAGCGGGCGGGGGCCGGAGAACGCGCCGATCCCGTGCGCCCGCCCGGTCGGCGGCGCGGTGGTGAGCAGCTCCTGCGGCACGACCAGCACCGCCCGCACGCCGCCGTACGCGGAGCGGCGCAGCGAGATCTGGAAGCCGTACGCCTGGCAGAGCCGGCCGACGATGGCGAAGCCCAGCCGGGGGGACTCGGTGAGGTCGTCGAAGTCCTTGGAGACCATCGCCTCGCGGATCGAGCGCTCGGCGCGGAACCGGGCCTCGTCGGTGAGGCCGAGGCCGCCGTCCTCGATCTCGATCGCCATCCCGCTCTGCACCTCGGAGGCGCTCAGGTGCACGTGGGTGTGCGGCGGGGAGTAGCGGGTGGCGTTGTCGAGCAGTTCGGAGACGGCGTGGATCAGCGGTTCGACGGCCGGTCCGGTGACGGAGATCTGGGCCACCGGGTGCAGGTCCACCCGCTGGTACTCCAGGATCCGGGACATGCCGCCGCGCAGCACGCTGTAGAGCGCGATTGGACGGGTCCACTGGCGGCCGGGGCGGGCGCCGGACAGGACGGCGATGCTGTCGGCGAGGCGGCCGGTCAGCGCGTTGCCGTGGTCCAGGCGCAGCAGGTCGTCGAAGACCGCCGGGTCGTTGCCGTGCCGGTCCTCCATCTCCCGCAGGTCCTTGGCCTGCCGGTGGATGATGGCCTGCACCCGGCGGGAGATGTTGACGAAGGCCCGCTCGGCCGAGTCGCGCCGGCTGACCTCGTCGTCGACGGCCTTGGCGACGCCCTCGGCGACGGCCACCAGGGAGCGGCGGAACCTCGGCGAGACGGGTGCGTCGCCCTCCTCCAACGGGCGGGTCAGGATGTCGAAGGAGTAGCCGTACCGGGCCCCGGCGACGATCCTGCGCATCTCGCCCCGGGCGAGCCGGTCCAGCTCGTCCTCCTGCCCGGCCAGCCGGCGTTGGAGGTCCTCGACCTGCCGGGCGTGCCGGTCGCGCGACTCACTCAGCGCCCGCCCGCGGCGGGCCGACTCGGCGGCCACCACGGCCACCAGCACGGTGCCCGTCGCCCCGCACCACAGCACCTCGGCCCGGGCCCCGGCGGCCACCGCCGCGGCGACCGCCACGGCCGCCGCCATCACGGCCGTCGGCAACAGCCAGCCGAGCAGGGGCGCTCGGCGCCGTCTGGTGGGCGACGATCCAGCTCGAAGCATTCAGCATCCTCAGACAATCGGAACAGTACGGGGACAAACGGGGGACCGGATCCGGAGGCGTGGTGGTGCAGCATAGCCAAGTTCAGGACATCCTGACCGAAAGTCAAAAATACCGTCCCGCAACCGACTTGTCGCAACCTGTCGGACAACACCGACATCCCGCACACCAGTCGCAACCCGGACCGGCCACCGCCGCCCCACCAGGCTTCTCGCCCCGCCGCCCGCGCGCCGCCGACCCGCCCCGGATTCGCTCATGCGGAGGGTTTCCGTGCCAAGTCCGGCCACCCGCCCACGAGTTCGTGCTACGGCGGCAAACCCCGGTCAACCATGGCCCCGGCAATCACCCGCACGTGGGACACGCGCACCGCGTCCGGGCCGGTGGTGCGCACCACGAGGCCCGGATTCGGATGCGTGCGGCCCGCGGTTCCTCCTAGGGTCGTCGCATGGACGATCACGACAGCCGCACACCCGGCCCACTGGGCCGGACCCTGCGCCACCTCATGGGCGACGCGGCCTGGACGGGCATGCTGGACGGCGCGTTCGAGCGCAGGCACCCGATCGGCACCACCCTCCTGCGCCAGGGCGAACCGGGCACCCACGTCCTCGCCCTGCTGGCCGGAGTGGCCAAGGTCAGCCGCCGGGAGCGCGACGGGAGCGTCCGGCTGCTGGCCTTCCGCGGCCCGGGCGAACTGCTCGGCGAAGTGGCCGTCCTGGACGACGGCGTCCGCTCGGCCAGCGTCCAGGCGATCTCGGACTGCACGGTCGCGGTCCTCGCCAAGGCCGCCTTCCTGCGTTTCGTCGCCGATCGTGAGCTGTTCCCCGTGATGGTCCGCTACGCCATGGGTCGGCTGCGCGAGTCCGACCTGGCCCGCACCGGCGGTGACGTCGTCCCCCGGCTGGCAGCCGCCCTGGTGGCCCTCGCCGACCTCTCCGTCGACCCCGCCCCGACGGCCGGCCGCCGGATCGAACTCGCCCTGACCCGCGACGAACTCGCCCAGCACCTCGGCGTCTCCCGCAACACCGTCACCACGGCCCTCGCCGCCCTGGCCGCCCACCACGTCGAGACCGGCCGGAAGTCCATCACCCTCGCCGACCTCCCCGCCCTCCGTCGAGCGGCGGCGCCTGCGGACTGAAGGGCCAACTCCTCGAGGTGTCCTCCGTCACATGTTTTCTGCACTGAGCGAGCACACCGGACCACGCTGTGTCGCGAAGCTGGGTGACGCAAGGTCAGCACGGGAAACCGCGAGGAGCAGAGATGACGGAGTTCGACCAGCCGATGCCCGAGGCCAGCGCCCTGCCGTACAGCCGCAGCCGACACCTCCCGCCGTACCGGGGCATCGTCGCCGTGGACGCCAAGGACTTCACCGGGTACCCCGCGATCGAGCACGGCGTGATCAGCAGGTCCGTGCCGCAGGTGCTCAAGTGGTCCTTCGAGCGGGCCGGACTGGGGGAGGTCTGGAAGGACCGGCGGTTCCCCGACTCGACCGGCGACGGATACGTGTTCGGCTTCGACCCGGGCTGGATGCCCTTCCTGATCCACCCCTGGCTGAACACCCTCCAGGAGGTGCTGACGGAGTTCAACGTGCACTCGGTCGGAACGGTACGCATCCGACTGCGGGTCAGCCTCAACATCGGCCCGCTCCCGGACGCCGGTGGCGAGTTCGACGGCAACGGCACCCCGCGCAACGACACCCACCGGCTGCTCGACTCCCGGCCGGTGAAGGCCATGCTGGCCGCGTCCAACGAGAGCATCACCCACGTCGCGGCCATCCTGTCCGACCGCTGCTACCAGGACGCGGTGGTCAGCGGCTACACCGGGCGCCACCCCGACCACTTCATCGAGGTGCCGGCGACCGTCGAGGGCAAGCGCTTCGACCAGCAGGCGTGGCTCTACGTGCCCGCGCCGTCCGGGAACCTCTACGACCGCCGGATCCTCGGCGACGCCGTCGTCGAGGAACAGGAGGGACGGGCCGGCGGCCAGAAGGCGGACCGGCCGGCGGAGGGGCGTCGGGTGCCGAGGACGGTCGTGAACCAGCGGGCCGACGGAGGAAACCTGAACAGCGGCACGGTGCACGGTGGGCAGAACATCACCAACGTGCGTGGTGACTCCATCAGTGGCTTCGGCGGCGACTACGTTCGGGGCAACAAGGACACCGTCCACGGCGACAAGAACGAGCACCACCGGTGAGCCCCGACGAGCGCCCGGCCATCGAAGGACCGCTTGGCGCGCCGGGCTCCGGCCCCGACCCCGACTTCGATGAC
Organism: Kitasatospora sp. NPDC048286; assembly: GCF_043201735.1. Lineage (NCBI taxonomy): Bacteria > Bacillati > Actinomycetota > Actinomycetes > Kitasatosporales > Streptomycetaceae > Kitasatospora > Kitasatospora sp. NPDC048286. Next base: position 261,117 of record NZ_JBICZE010000008.1, on the reverse strand, counting down.
TTCGGCGACGAGTTCGCGGGCCGGTTCGCCGCCTGGGGACCGGGCGGCCAGTTCATCTTCGCGCCGAACGGCAACATCAACACCGGCGCGGTGCACGGGGACCAGCGCGTCGAGAACGGCGCCACCGGGGCGGCGCCGGGCAGCGGCGAGCGGGTCGAGGCGCAGGACGGCCCCATCTCCGCGATGGAGATCCTGGCCGCCCAGACCGGGTACGCGAAGCCGGACTGCTTCCCCGAGGCACTGAGGACGCTCGGCACCCGCCTGCTCTTCCTCACCGGTGAGACCGGCACCGGGCGTCGCACCACGGCCCTCAACCTGCTGTTCGAGGGCAGCGGAAAGAGCCTGGCCCTGCGTGCACTGGACAGCGACTCGGACCTGACGTCCTGGCGGCCCACCGACAGCGAGGCGCGCGGGTACCTGGTGCACGGCCTGTCGCTCAGGGTGCGGTTGGGACCGGCGGCGGTCGCCAAGCTGCGCCAGCGATTGGAGGAGGCCAAGGCCGTCATGGTGGTCCTGCTGCCGCATGACGCGGACCGTCTCCGCGGCGTCGTCCGCGAACTGGACGTCAGCCCGGTGCGCTACACACCCCCGTCGCCGCGTGCGGTCTTCGACGCCCGTCTGGAGGCGGTGGTGCCCGATGCGAAGCGACGCCAGGCGCTGCTGGACCGGCTGGAAGCGGATCTGGACGACCTGCTGGCCCCCGAGCTGGTGCCGGCCCAGGTCGCCGAACTCGTCGACGAGGTGAGCCGGGCCGGTGATGAAGGACCCGACCCGGTCGACCTCGGCCAGAGGCTCAGCTTCCTCGCGGAAGAGGAGGTCCCGGAGCTCCTGAAGGCGCTTCGCGAGGACCCGGACGCGCTGGCGTTCCTGCTGGTGACGAGCGTCCTGGAGGGTGTCGACCACCGGATCATCCGGGATGAGACCGACCGCTTGCTGGCACTGGCCGACGGCCGCCTGAACGCTGTGCTGAGGGCGGGCGCGGAAGGGCAGAGCGAGCAGAGTCGGCTCACGCGGGGCGAGACCCTGCAGCCGAATCCCCGATTCGTGTTCCGGCGGTCGCTGGACGACCTGTTGGCGACTGTGCGGGCCGAATGCGCTCCGGGTGGGACGGGGAGGACGTCGAACTACGCCTACACGGTGGAACCGATCCGGTTCAAACGCCATCGGCAGGCGGAGACGGTGCTACGGCACGTATGGCGCCAGTACGGGCAGGTGTCGGGACTGCTGACCGAGTGGATCAACAAGGTTCCCGCCACCGAGTCCGACCTGGCCATCCCGATGGGACGTGTGGTGGGTATGGCTGCGGGCTGGAGCGGTGCCCGTCGGGCCCTGACCCACATCGGCATTCTGGCCAAGGCAGATCAGGTGCGGAGCCGGAGCATCGCCGTGTACGCGCTGGGGATCGCAGCCCAGGACCCGATTCTCGTCGGCGAGGTAAAGCACCGGCTCAACAGCTGGAGCGTCAACGGCGGCTGGCAACTCCGGTGGACGGCGGCCGGTGCCTGCGGTGGAGACTTCGGCGCAGCCCGGCCTGAGTTCGCGCTCTCTCTGCTCCGGCGTTGCTTCCGTGGGGAGGAAGGGAAGGAAGCCGAGGTGGCCGCGACGGTGCTCTGGTCACTTCAGCGTCTCTTCGACGGCGGAAACCAAGCGGCCGTGTTCCGGAAGCTTATGGACTGGGTGGACCGGCCGGGGCCGGACACCGAACTCGCCCTCTTCGCCTTCCTCAATCTGCTCCATGACCCGTTCTGGTTCCTGCAACAGTTGGGCCCCGACGGCGAGTTCGGCGGTGGTGTGGTCGCGTTCGTCCGACGGTCCCTGAACCACCAGCGAATGTTCACCGGTGTCAGCGGCAGGCTGCTCGACTGGTGCCGGCAAGCGGTTTGGGACGAACCGCTCCGCGTACCTGTGGAGACGCTGCTCATTGCGCTCGCCCAGGAGATGCGCCCCGGCGAGCTGGGGCTGCTGACCGCGATCGACCGCAGCGACGATCCCGACCTGGTCGGCCGCGACATCGCCCGCCGTGCCCTGGAGGCCTGGCGGCGGGGCGAGCCCCAGCCCTACCAGCCCACCCCCGCCTTCGGAGGACCCGATGACCCTCGACAGTGACCCGCCCGTCTACACCCAGGCCACCCGTGCCCCCTGGCGGGAGGTCCTCTGGCACCGGTGGTCCGGGCGGCGCGACCGCGCGCTGGTCGTGGGGGACCGCCACGGGCTCTACCAGCAGCTGGGGAAGGGCCGTCCGAGACTGGCGGCCGTGGGGGAGAAGCGCGGGGTCGGCGCCCGGCTGGGACTGTGCGGCTTCGACCAGGCGTTCCTGGTGGACCTCGCGGAGCGGCCGGGCGTGCGGGCGGTCCGCCTCCGTACCTCGTACGGCACGGAGTCGCTGGAGGTCCACTTCCTGTGGTGGGTCCACGACGCCGCGCGGGTCGTGCAGACCAGGACCAGCCAGGGCGGGCTGCCGGTCCGCAAGGACATCGATGGGCGGCTGCACCACCTGAAGGAGCAGTTCGCCACTGCGGGGGCCAGGCTGGGCCCCGAAGAGCTGCTGCAGTACCTCGCGGCTCCGTACGTGTTGCCCCACTGCGGCCTCGGCTACCGCGTCACGGACGTCTCCGCACGCGAGCGCGGCAACGAACTGCGGCTCGGGGAGCCTGACGCGACGGACGTGCCGTTCGACTGGACCGTCAAGAGCGAGGAGGAGTACGACTTCTGCCGGCGAGCGGTCCAGGACGGCCCGCTCGCGCTCGCGGGGTTGTGGCTCGCCAGGAAGCCCGACGAGGTGCGCGACGTCCTGGACTGGGTGGTCAACCACGCCGATCTGCTCCGAGGCGAGACCACCTGGCAGGACCAGATGGCGCTCATGCTGGGCAAGGTGACGGAGCAGGAGCAGGAGGAGCTGTCCAGGATCCTGCGGGACCGCCTGGTCGCCCTCGGGCGGCAGGTCCCCGGGCCTGCTCCGCATTCCCCGGGGCAGGCGCCGGGCTTCACCAAGCTCCACACCCACGTCAACGGCTGGGCCGGCGGTGTCCCGAACGGGGCGCCGCGATGACCCGGTCAGCCGTACGCCGCGAGCCGCCGCCGTGCGGGACCCGCAGGCGGTCCGTGGGCAGAAGCCCTCGGAGGCCGGCCCTTCGGCGGCCCCGCCGGTCCGTTGCGCCGATGGAGGTGTCCGGTCCGTCCTCCGTGTCGGCGATGGAGCGCCTGATGGCGGCCAACAGCGCGGAGCTCGTCCGGGCCGACACCAAGGCCGCCGTGTTCCTGGCCTTCACCGGGGCGGTGCTGGCCACCTTCATGCCCCTGGACGGCGGCGCCGGTTCGGGCTCCCCGGCCTGGCTGGCTCCGCTTCTGCGCTGGAGCGCCGTGGTCAGCGCCCTGCTGGCAGCCGGGTGCTTCGCTTCCGCGCTGGTGCCGCGCCACCGCAAGGGGCGGAGCAGCGGGGCAGCCGGGCCGGGGTACTTCGAGCACATCGTCCCGGGGACGGGCTCGGACGGGCTGCGCCGGGCGTTCGAGCGGGTGGGGCGCGATCCGGCGGGGCCGTTGCTGTCGGCGCTGGCCGGTACCAGTGCGATCATCCGGGTGAAGTACCGCTGGATCGAGGCCGGGACCGTGCTGCTCCTGCTGGCGCTTCCGCAGTTCGTGCTCACCCTCCGGCCATTGTGACGGCGGGTCGTTGACGGGCCCCGGCCGCATCACGGCCGGGGCCGGTGGCATGGCTGAGGCAACAGATGTTGCGCAGTGGGGCAATGAGTGTTGACGTTCGCCGCCGGCGGTCCGTACAGTGCCGGGCCATGGAGACGGGTGATCTTGGTCGGCGGGTGGCGGAGGATGTGGCCGGTGGTGGCGGGGTGGAGGGGCTGCGGCGGCTGTCGGGGGTGATCGAGGCGCTGGAGGAGCGGCGGACGGAGCTGGTGGAGGAGCTGCGGCGCGGGCGGGAGGCGACCTGGGAGGAGATCGGGCGGGCCTGCGGGATGACGCGGCAGGGGGCGACCAGGCGGTGGGCCGGGCGGCTGCGGGCGCGGTCGTTCGGGGTGGCGGCGGACGCGTACCAGCACGGTCGGCCGGGCTATCCGCGGGCGCTGATCGGTTCGGCGGTGCCCCGGGAGGCCCGCCGGGTGCTCGATCTGGGCGCCGGGACGGGCAAGTTGACCGGGATGCTGGTCGAGGCGGGCCTGGACGTGGTGGCGGTCGAGCCCGACGAGGGGATGCGGGCGCGGCTGGCCGCGGCGGTGCCGAAGGCGGCCGTCCGGGCGGGCTCGGCCGAGCGCATCCCGCTGCCGGACGGCAGCGTGGACGCCGTGGTGGTGGCGCAGGCCTGGCACTGGTTCGACCCGGCGGCCGCGCTGCCGGAGATCGCCCGGGTGCTCGCCCCCGGCGGGACGCTCTCGCTGGTGTGGAACGTCCGGGACGAGACCGAGCCCTGGGCCGCCGCACTCGGGTTGCTGATGCACCGTTCGGCGCGGCAGCGGATCGACACCAGGCCCGTCCTCGCGGCGCCGTTCGGCGCGCCCGAGCGGCTGGAGATCGGCTGGGAGCACCTCACCACCCGGGCCGGGATCGTCGACATGGTCGCCTCGCGCAGCTACGTGATCGCGCTGCCGGAGGACGAGCGGGTCCGCCTGCTGGCCGACGTCGAGCAGCTGCTGGCCACCCACCCCGACCTGGCGGGCCGCGACGAGATCGCCCTGCCGTACGTGACGAGGTGCACCCGTGTCCGTCTCGGCTGAGCACGACCGGCGGCCCGCGGCGCACTCCGTGGTGCGCTCCGTGCTGCTGCGCCGCCTGGGCGTCGCGGACGCCGAACCGTACCGGGCCTTCCGGCTCGCGGCGCTGCGCGAGACGCCGAGCGCCTTCACCTCAAGCCACGCCGAGGAGGCCGGCAAGCCGCTGTCCGCGACGCTGCGCCGGCTGGCCGGGGCCGAGTACGGTCCGGGTGCCCTGATCGGCGCCTTCGACGGCAGCGGCGCACTGATCGGCACCGCCGGGCTGAAGGTGCCGCGGCGCAGCCAGGAACGGCACAAGGGCACGCTGTACGGCATGGCGGTGGCCCGCGGCGCGGGCGGCCGGGGCATCGGCCGCGCCCTGGTACGGGAGGTGCTGCGCACGGCGGCGGACGACGGGCGGCTGCGGCAGGTGCTGCTGACCGTCTCGGAGGGCAACGACCCGGCCCTGCGGCTCTACACCGCCTGCGGCTTCGAGGTGTGGGGGCGGGAGCCGAGGGCGGTCCTGGTGGAGGGGCGGGCGGTCGCGAAGCTGCACCTGGTGTGCCTGCTGGACGGGGAGCGGCCGGCGGAGGCCGGGGACTGACGACGGCCGGCCGGCAACGGCCCGCTGACAATTGTCACGGTGCACCGGTGTGCGAACACACTGCCCCGCGTGGCAGTTCCGCGACCAGCATGGACGCCATGAACTCCACCGACCTGCAGCACCCCTACACCCGTCGGGCCTTCCGCACCGTGCGGCGGCTGGTGCTCGCCTACCTCGGCCTCAGCGTCGTCACGCTGGCGGCCGCCATCGCCCTCCGTGACCACCACACGATGGTCAACGCGCCGGTGCTGGTCCGCGGCACCATCGTCGTGGCCAGCGCCGCCCTCACCCTCCTGCTGACCGCCCGGGCCGCCAACGGATCCCGCGGCGCCTTCCGGCGGCTGCGGATCCTCTCGGCCGTCATGATCGTCGCCGTCGGCACGATCATCGCCCTGCCGGGTACGTTTCCGGTCTGGATGAAGGTCGAGCAGGGCGTCTGCGGGCTCGTCCTGCTGGGTGTGGCCGCGGTGGTCAACGGACGGCACCTGCGTAGCGTGTTCGCCAGGCTTTGAGGAGGGGGAGCAAGGTGACCGGCTTCGACGGCGGAGCTCATGACCGCGACGGCGGAGGTCGCGCCCGCGGGGACGGTACCCACGACCGCGCCGGCGAGGACGGTGCCGCACCGAGCCCCGTCCAGCGCTGGAGCCGGGGCTGGCGGCGCCTCCTGCTGGGCAGCGGGATGATGGTCTTCCCCGCGCTCACCGCCGTCGCCGTGGGCGGCACCGTCTCCGGGGCGGCCGCGGTCGCCGGGTACGCCGTGGTCCTCGCCTTCTGCGGCTGCTACGTCCTGCTGGCCCTCGCCCTCGGGCTGGGCCGGCGGCACTGGATGGCACCGCTGCTGGCGGTGATGACGGTGCTGTTCCTGGCCGTGCTGCCGTTCGCCCACGAAAACGCCTTCTTCCTCGCCACCGTGGTCGTCTCCGCGGTGGCGATCCAGTGGCGCGAGCACGCCGCCAAGGCGGTGGCGGCCGGGGCGCTGGCCGCACTGGTGGTGCCCTGGGCGGTGCGCCCCTGGCACACCGGGCCCGGCGGCTTCCAGGCCCTCGCCCTGCTGTTCACCTCGCTCACCTGCGGTGCCTTCGCCGAGATCGCCGCCACCAACAAGGCCCTGGTCGCCGCCCGCGCCGAGGTGGCGCAACTCGCCTCGGAGGCCGAGCGCAACCGGATCGCCCGGGACCTGCACGACCTGCTGGGGCACTCGCTCACCGCGATCACCGTCAAGTCCCGCCTGGCCCAACGGCTCGCGGGCAAGGCCCCGGACCAGGCGGTGGCGGAGATGGCCGCGGTGGAGACGCTGTCCCGCCAGACGCTGTCCGACGTGCGCGCCGCCGTCAGCGGCTACCGCGAGGTGACCCTGTCCGGCGAACTCGCCCGTGGACGCGAACTACTGCGCGCCGCAGGGGTAGTGGCCGACCTGCCCACGGCGGCGGACGTCGTCGCGCCGGGGGAGCGCGAGCTGTTCGGCTGGGTACTGCGCGAGGGGATCACCAACGTGGTCCGGCACGCCAGGGCCGAGCGCTGCTCGGTGCTGTTGACCGCCGCCTCGGTGGAGATCCGCGACGACGGGACCGGTGTCCGCAGCGGCGCCGGCCCCCGGTCGGGCCGTACGGGCGACGGCAGGGGCAGCAGGGGCCTGGCCGGACTGCGCGAACGGGTCGCCGCGGCGGGCGGTACCGTCGAGGCCAGCCCGCTCGACCCGCGCGGGTGGCGGCTGCTGGTCACCGTTCCGCCGGGCGGGCCCGGCCCCGGTAGGTCCGACCTCGGCGGGTCCGACTCCGGCCACGAAGGGACGACATGACGATCCGCCCGGTCAACCCGGACAACCCGATCCGCCTGCTGCTCGCCGAGGACCAGGAACTGGTCCGCACCGCGCTGGGCACCCTGCTCGACCTGGAGGATGACTTCGCCGTGGTCGCCGCCGTCGGCCGCGGCGACCAGGTCGTGGGGGCGGCCCTGGAGCACCGGCCGGACGTTGCCCTGCTCGACATCGAGATGCCCGGACTGGACGGCCTGGCGGCAGCCGCCGTGCTGGCCCAGCAGGCGCCGTGGTGCCGGGTGGTCATCCTCACCACCTTCGGTCGCGCGGGGTACCTGCGCCGGGCCATGGAGGCGGGTGCGGTCGGCTTCGTGGTCAAGGACGCACCGGCCGAGGTGCTCGCGGACGCGATCCGCCGGGTCGCGGCGGGGGAGCGGGTGGTGGACCCGGAACTGGCCGCCGCCACCCTGGCCGCGGGCGCCTCCCCGCTCACCGCCCGCGAGCGTGACGTGCTGAACGCCTCCCGCCCGGGCGCCGGGGTGGCCGAGATCGCCGGCAAGCTGTACCTGTCCGAGGGGACGGTCCGTAACTACTTCTCGTCGGCCATCGCCAAGACCAGTACCCGCAACCGCACCGAGGCGCTGCGGGTCGCCGACGAGCGCGGCTGGCTCTGAGCAACGGCCGGCCGACCGCCGGTCACTCGGAGCCGGGCCGGCCTCACTGCTGGAGGACGCGGCGCAGCCAGCGGGTGCGGGCGTCGTGGGCGTCCCGGCTGACGGCCGCGTGCGGGGCGAGGCTGTCGAAGCCGTGGCAGGCGCCGGGCCACACGTGCAGTTCGGCCTCGCCGCCCGCTCGCCAGATCGCGTCGGCGTAGGCGACGGCCTCGTCCCGGAACGTCTCGGCGGACCCCACCTCGACGTACGCCGCGGGCAGTCGGGACAGGTCGGTCGCGCGGGCCGGGGCGGCGTACGGCGAGAGGTCGGCAGCACCGTACCGGTGGCCGAGCACCGCCTGCCAGGCGGTGGCGTTGGACGTGCGGTCCCAGGTGTCGTGGCCGGCCAGCTGGTGGCTGGAGAAGGTGTCGCCGCGGTCGTCGAGCATCGGGCTCAGCAGCAGCTGGCCGAGCGGCGCCGGACCGCCCCGATCGCGGACCAGCAGGGCCAGCGCCGCGGCGAGCCCGCCACCGGCGCTCTTGCCGCCGATGACCACGCGTCGCGCGTCCACGCCCAGCGCGCCCGCGTGCTCGGTCGCCCAGGCGAGTCCGGCGTAGCAGTCCTCGACGGCGCCGGGGAAGCGGGTGTGCGGGGCCAGCCGGTACTCGACGGAGACGACCGCCAGCCGCAGCGGCAGCGCCCAGCCGCGCAGCAGCCGGGGCAGGACGGACCAGGCGTTGCCGGTCACCATCCCGCCGCCGTGCAGGTAGTACAGCAACGGCAGCTCCTCGCGGATCCCGGCGGGCCGCGCGCTGACGAGCGTGACCTCGCCCCCGCCGTCGGCCCGCGGCACGCGCAGCTCCGTCACCTCGAACCGGTCACCATCGCGCAACTGGTCCGGGGTCGGGCGGGGCCGGGCGGCGAGGTCGCGTTCCTGCCAGGCCGTCAGGCCCTCCGGGGTGAGTACCTGCCGCGCCCGGTCGCCGGCGGACGCCAGTGCCGCCCGAACCTCCGGGTCCAGCGGAGGCACGCCCCCGACCGCCGATCCACCCATCACCGGTACCCCCTCGCCGTGCGGCGCCGGTCGGCGCCGATCTCCCCAGCTTGCCAGCACCACCCGTACGGGGCCGCGGTGCCCCCGCACCGCCCCGGACCGCCCGCGATCAGCGGGTGCCTCGGCGGTGCGTCCACGCCACGGTGACAGGGGAGTTGTCGGTCCCGCCTGCGAGGATCGCGCCCATGGACCTCACCGCCGCTCTCGCCGGGCTCGACGCCCACCCCTGGGCCACCGTCTCGCACGCGTGCGGCCCCGCCGACGACCTGCCCGCCCTGCTGCGCGCGCTCGCCGAGGGCGACGACGAGGCGGCCGAGGAGGCGGTCTCCGAACTGTACGGCTGCATCCTCCACCAGGGCACGGTCTACTCGGCCAGCGTGGACGCGGTGCCGTACCTGGCCGGGATCGCCGCCGCCGGGACCCGGACGGTCGAAGTCCTCTGCCTGCTGGGCGGGTTGGCCGAGAGCGAGGACGAGTGGGAGGTGCCGGAGGGTGCCGTGCGGGCCGCCGTGGCCGATCAACTCCCTCTGCTGCTGCCCCTGTTGGCCCACCAGGACGAGGACGTCCGGCTGACCGCCGCCTGGGCCGTTGGCCACACCCGCGAGGCCGGCGCGGCGCTGGCCGCCCTACGGGAGCGCTGGGCCGCCGAGGACGATCCGCACGTGGCCGCCGAACTGCTCGTCGCCCTCGGCCGGTCGGACCTCGGCACGGCCGCCGCCGAGGCCCGGCTCCTGCTCGCCGGGCAGACCGAGGCGCCGCTGCGGCTGGCCGCGGTCCTGGTCTGCCTGGACAACGAGGAGCGGTGGGACGCCGACCACCACGCGGCCGTGCTCGGCCTGCTGCCCGCCCGCGAACTCACCGTCGACCGCTACAGCATCCACCACGAGGAACTGCTGTACACGGTCGTCGACGCCCTGCTGGAACGCGACACCGACGCCGACCGCGAGGCGGCCCTCGCCCTGCTGGAGGCCGCCCTGCGCGACCCGCGCCCCGAGGTGCAGGCCGAGGCCCTGTGGGCGGCCGACCACGCCTGCCACCTCTCACGCAGCGCCCCGCCGCGGCTGATCCCGGCCATCGCCCCGCTCGCCGCCCAGGCCCCGGCGGCGAGCCTGCTGGCCAAGCTCGGCCCGCTCGCCGCCGAAGCCGCGCCCGTACTCGTCGAACTCGCCGGCCGGCCGGACGACGAGGCGGCCGACCAGGCCCTCGCCGCACTGGTCCGGATCGCGCCCCGGCAGGCCGCCCCGCTGCTCGCCCGCGACCTGGCGCGGCGCCCGCACGCCCGCCGTGCCGCCGGCGGCTCCCAGGGCCAGGCCTTCCCCTTCGACCGGGCCTTGCTCGCCGCCGCCCGCGTCCGGCTGGCCGTCGACGGGCTCGGCGACAACGAGACCGCCCACCTGGTCGACCTGCTGCGCCAGTGGGGCCCGCCGGCCGCCGCCGGCCTGCCCGAACTGTGCGCCGTGCTGCCCCGCTTCCCGTACGCCGCCTCCGCCGTCGCGGCCGTCGTCGCGGGCGGCCCGCCCGAGGCACGCGAGCGCGCCGCCGAGGCGCTGCGGGCACAGGCCGGTCCGCTCCAGGTGGCCCGCGCCCACCACGAGGTCACCGGCGACCCGGGCCTCCTGCTCGACGCCGTCACCGAACGGCTGACGGCCTCCCGCGAGCTCGCCGAGGCGGCCCAGGCGGCCGCCGACCTGGGCCCGGCCGCCACCGGACTGCTCCCGGCCCTGCTCGCGGCGGTGAGCGACGGCCCGGAACCGACCGTCCCGCGGCTGGACGCCGACGTCGCTATAGCCCGTGCCGTCTGGCAGATCGACGGCGACGCCGAGGAGGCCGTCCGGATCCTGGCTTCCGTCCTCGACCGCACGGCCGGGAGCGGGTCGCGGTACGGCTGGACGGTGGTCCCCGCGCTGCGCGCCGCCGCCTCCCTCGGGGCGGCCGGCCAGGGCCTGACCCCCCGACTGGAAGCGCTGCTCGACGATCCCGAGAAGGCCGCCGACGCCGCCCGCGCGCTGCTCGACATCGCTGATCCCGACACCGTCGACCTCGGCCGGCTCGCCGGGGCCGCGCTCCACTCGGCCGAGACGGGCGCCGACGTCAGGGGCGGCTGCGAGGCCCTGCACGCACTCGCCGCCGCCGCCCGGGACACCTCCCTGCTCCCGTACCTCGGCGACCTCGTCGAGGGCGACCGCCGGATCGTCACCTCCGGCCTCGCGTACGACATCATCCGCGAGGACGAGCGGCTGCGCGCCCTCCTGGCCGAGCTGTACTGACCTCGGCGGTCCCGCCCCCCCGCGGAGCCGATTGTCAGTGACGGGCCGTAGTTTTGGAGGTGTCGGCGGGCCGCCCCCGCCGCCCCCATCTCCGATGCCCGAAAGGGGCCGCACCGTGTCCGTCGCCGTGGAAGAGCAGGTCACGTACCTCGAACTGTCCGAGGACGAGGGGAGCGCGCACAAGTTCTACGAGGTGCGGCTCGCCGGCCAGGTGGTGACGGTGCGGTACGGGCGGATCGGCGAGCCCGGGCAGAGCAAGTCGACGACGTACCCGAGCCCGGAGAAGGCGGCCGCGTCGGCGGCCAAGAAGATCGGCGAGAAGGTCCGCAAGGGCTACGCCCCGGCCGTCCAGGGCGTGCGCCAGCGCCGGGCGGTGACCAGGCGGGAGATCGTCAGCACCCGCTCGACCGCCAACCAGGCGCCGCTGCTGTGGCGCTTCCGCTCCGGCTCGCCCGCCTTCGGGATCTTCGTCGGCGAGGAGCACGCCTGGGTCGGCAACGAGCGCGGCGACGTCTACACCCTCACCCACGACGGCGAGGTGACGGGCCGCTACGGCCTGCCGGACGGTGTCAAGTGCATCGTCGCCGACGACTGGTGGATCTACGCCGGCTGCGACGACGGCAAGGTGTACGACCTGGGCGGCAAGATCCCGCGCGTCGCGTACGAGATAGCCCAGGACGTGGACATCTTCTGGCTCGACATCCACGACGGCGTGCTGGGCGTCGCCGACGAGCGCGGCGGGCTGACCACGGTCGACCACGAGGACGAGTTCCAGTGGCGCCGCCAGGCCGACGGCCGGGCCGGCTGGATGGTGCGCTGCGACGCCGACGGTGTCTACCACGGCCACTCGCGCGGCGTCGCCCGCTACGACAACCGCAGCGGCGACCAGCGCTGGCACACCCCGACCCAGGGCGAGGTGCTGTTCGGCTGGCAGGAGGCCGACGAGGTGTTCGCCGGGACCGCGCGCGGCTGGGTGCACCGGCTGCGGAAGTCGGACGGCGCCGAGGTGGCCGCCTACCGCTGCGACGCCGCCGTCTTCTCCTGCGCGGCCTCCCCGGACGGCGAGTACGTCTTCGCCGGGGACAACCACTCCTCGGTGTACTGCTTCGCCGCCGACGGCACCCGGCTGTGGAAGCTCGCCACCGGCTGCGGCTCGGCGTACAGCATGCAGTACCGGGACGGCCGGCTCTACCTGGTGACCACGGACGGCTCGCTGGCCTGCCTGGACGCCAGCGAGCAGGCGGTCCGGGCGGCCGAGAACGGTACGCTGCCGAAGACCGCCGAGGTCAAGGGCGCGGGCTGGGAGCCGGTGCTGGCCGGCGCCGGGCTGGAGACGGTCACGGTGGCCACCGCCCGGACCGGCGGCGAGGTGGAGGTCGAGTGCGTCCAGGACGGCGCCCGGCTGCGGATGCGGGTGGTCTCGCAGGGCTACGACTCGTCGTGGCGGGTGCAGTTCCCCAAGGACATCCGGATAGCCGGGGCACGCTACCTGGTCGCCGAGGTGCGGGAGTCCGCCTCGGGCGGCTTCTACCGCGCGCGCGGGGAGATCAAGCGCCTGCTCTGAGCCGGCGGCCCGGTCACCTGCCGCACGCGGCAGGTGACCGCGCCTCGGTCGGCCGTCCGGGTGTGGCTGCCCGCGCCGTTCAGACCCGACCTCGACACCGGCGGGTTCTGAGTCAGTACCGGTCCGCGAGGTGGCCGTAGCCGCCGGTCGTCCAGACGATGCGGCGGAACTCCGGGAGGCTGAGGGCGGTGGGGGCCCGGCCGGGGGCGGGCGGGAAGTGGACGGTGCCGCAGCGGGCGCAGTACCAGGCCTGGGCCCAGAGCTGTTCGGCCCGGGCACGGCCGGAGAGTTCGCGGTCCGCGGCGGCGCGGAGCGCGGCGGCGGTCACCAGGAGGGCGACGGCGGCGATGACGGCGGTCACCGGGATCGCCACGGGGATCTCGAAGGCCTGGTGGTCCCGGACCGGGGTGGCGAAGGCGGGCGTGTCGTCGTTGAACTGCCGGGCGAAGGCCCCGGCGAAGAAGGTGAAGAAGGCGATCGCGAGGGCGGTCACGCCCAGGCCCGTCGCCACGCGGCCGGGTGGCTGTTCGCGGATCGGTGCGGGTGCCAGGGCCCGGGCGAGGTCGGAGACGACCTCGCGGGTCCGGTGGCTGCCGGCTCCCTGCTGCGAGGGTCGGACGATCACCCTCGTCCGCCCGGCGTGGTAGACGGCGGGGACGCTGCGGACCTGGTCGGTGAGCCGGCACCTCGGACAGGGCTGCAGGGTCGGTGGCGGTACGGGTGCGGCTTGGTACGGGCCCATCACGGTCTCCCCCCGTGTCGGCGTCCGGCCGGGCGGCCGTCCGTCCGTACCGGCCTGTGAGGCCGTACCGGGCCCGGGAGGACGAATCGGTACGGGAGGCCGTGCCGGACGCCGTGGTTGCTGCGGATTCCCTTGCCCGGTAGGCCCGTTGGGGAAACCGCGAGGCCGCCCGGTCAGCGCTCCCCAGGACCCACTGCCGGAGCGGAAGCGGAAGCCGAAACCGGAGCCGAAACCGGAGCCGAAGCCGGACGCCAGCCGAGCGCGGGCCCGAGGCGGGTCGCCAGGTCGGTGAGGATCTGCACGTAGTCCTCGTGCTCGAAGGAGAACGGCAGCGCGAAGGCCACCTCGTCGACCTCGCGGTAGCCGGCGTGGGCGTGCAGCCGCTGGACGAGTTCCTCGGTCGTCCCGACCAGGTCGGGGGCGAACAGCAGCCGGGCCGGGCCCTGCGGGGCGAGGGTGCGCGGGGTGCGGGCGAGGGCGTAGGCCCGGTACTTGGCGCGCTGTTCGGGGGTGGCGCTGTCGGTGGGGATGACGACCAGGCCCTGGGAGATCCGGGCGCGTTCGCCGTCGGGGTGGCGCTCGCGGAAGGCGCGGATCTGGGCGGCCTGGATGGCGGCGAAGTCGAGTGGCCCCTCCTGCTCCTCCGGCTTCACCACGCTGCTGGTGAGCAGGTTGATGCCCTGCTCGCCCGCCCAGCGGGCCGAGCGCAGGCTGCCGGCGCCGTACCAGAGCCGGGAGGCCAGGCCGGGGGAGTGCGGCTGGATCCGGCGCGAGTACTCCTCGATGCCCTCGGTGCCGGCGAAGCCGGAGGCGTCCTCGCCGCGGACCAGGGCGAGCAGCCGTTCGGCGCGCCGGGGGCTGAAGTCCTCCTGCTCGCCGGTGTCGGGGTAGAGCGCGCCGCGCACGTGCTCGTAGTGGGTGGGCGGGCCGACGCTGAAGCCGGGGTTGAGCCGGCCGCCGGAGAGCACGTCCACGGTGGCCAGGTCCTCGGCGAGCCGCAGCGGGTTCTCCCAGCCGAGCGGGGTGACGGCGGTGCCGAGCTGGATGCGGCTGGTGCGCTGGGTGGCGGCGGCGAGCACGGCGATCGGCGAGGAGATGCCGTACTGGAGGTGGCGGTGGCGCAGCCAGGCGCTGTCGAAGCCGAGCCGCTCGCCGAGGGTGATGAGGTCGAGGGTGGACTCGTGGCCCCGGCGGGGGTCCTTCTCGTCGAAGAGCCCGATGGTCAGGAAGCCGAGTTTCCGCAGCGGGTGAGGGGTCGGCGACATCGTGGGCTCCACGTGGTGAGGGGCGGGCCGGTCGGGTGGTGCGTTCCGAACGTACGCAGCCGCCGCGCCGCCGGACAAGATCGACGCGCGATCCGGACACCGGCCGCCACGGGGCGCAACGCGGGTGCAACGCGGGCGTCATGTGCGGCGGCTCCCGCCCCGTCGAGCAGGGCGGGAGCCGGCGCGCCCGGATCACCTCCGAACAGCAATCCGAGCCGCAGCCGAACAGCATCCGAGGCGAAGTCGAACCAGTCGTCCGGACCGCGCCCGGCCGCGGTCAGCAGCTGCGCAGCTCCGGGCTCTGGTTGCGGATCTGGTTGTGCAGCGAGGTGAACTCGCGGTACGCCGCACCGTCCTCGGTGCCGGGGCGGAAGGCGCCGACCCGGTGGCAGTTGACGAAGGCGAGCTTCACCCCGAAGTGGCTCTCCAGGCTGCCCCGGATCGCGTTGCTGGCGAGCGCGCGCAGCAGTTGGGCCCGCTCCTCGTCGCTCGGCGTGGTGTTGTCGGTGGTGAACTCCTGCTCACCGGCGGCGAGTTCGGTGCTGAGCCCGGCGACGACCCGGTAGGCGTACGGGAGCGAGGCGCGGACGGTGTCGAGGAAGTCGGCCTCGTCGACGCGGCCCTGCTGGGCCTGGGCGAGGAGGGCGGGGGAGACGTCGAGCGACATGGGTGTCCTCTTTCGGGGAGGCGGGTGGCACCGACCCGCGCACGGGCGTCACTCACCCGCAACGGCTATCGAAGATGAAAACCATTGCAAGAAAGACTCTCCCGGTCACCCTGACGCCCTGTCAAGCGCCGCCCCCCGAAGGGCTGACGGCGGACGGCACCGGCAGGCGGCCGACCTTGATGACGAACACCGCGATCGTCACCGCCAGCGCCGCGAACACCAGGCCCATCTGGAACGCGCCGGCGATGCCGTGCACCAGGATCTGCGAGGAGTACGGCGCCGGGAGGCGCCCGGTGGCCCGGAACTGGGCGGCCTGCTGCGGGGTGGCCTGCCGGAGGAACGCCCCGACCTGCTGCCGGGCCTCGTTGCGGCTGGCCGTGCCGAACACCGTGACCAGGATCGACAGCCCGAGCGAGCCGCCCACCTGCTGGCTGGTGTTGAGCATGCCGGTGGCGGCGCCGGTCTCGTGCGGGGAGACCTTGGAGACGACGGTGAGGGTGGCAGGGACGAAGATCGAGCCCATGCCGAGGCCGAACAGCATGGTCGGCCCGAGGACGCCGCCGACGTAGCTGCTGTCGACGTCGATCTGCGTCGCCCAGGCCACCCCGCCCAGGACCAGCAGCGAGCCGCTCACCAGGAAGGGTTTCGGCCCGAAGCGCAGCTGGGTGCGGGCGGCGAACTGGGCGGCCGCGACGATCGCGACGCTGATCGGCAGGAACGCGAAACCGGCCCTCAGCGGACTGAATCCGAGGATCTCCTGCACGAACAGGGTGATGAAGAAGAAGATGCCGAACATCGTCGCGGCCACGCAGAGCATCAGCCCGAACGCGCCCGAGCGGTTGCGGTTGCGGAACAGGTGCAACGGGGTGATCGGCTGCCGGGCGCGCCGCTCGTTCGCCACGAACACCAGGGCCAGGACCACCGCGAGGGCGAACGAGGTCAGCGTCACGGGGTCCGTCCAGCCGTGGTCGGAGGCGCGGATGAAGCCGTACACCAGCGAGACCATGCCGGCGGTGGCGGTGAAGGCGCCGAGCAGGTCGAAGCGGCCGGGGTGGCGCTCGGACTCGTTGATGTAGAGCGGCGCCAGCAGGGCGATCGCGATGCCGATCGGCACATTGACGAACAGCACCCAGCGCCAGGACAGCCAGGAGGTCAGCATGCCGCCGAGCAGCAGTCCGATCGCGCCGCCGGCTCCGGCGACGGCGGAGTAGACGCCGAAGGCCCGGTTGCGCTCCTGGCCCTCCCTGAAGTTGGTGGCGATCAGCGCCAGCGCCGTCGGCGAGGCGATGGCCCCGCCCATGCCCTGGAACGCCCGGGCGGCCAGCAGCCAGCCGGCGGACTGCGCGACGCCGCCGAGCAGCGAGGCCAGGGCGAACACGAGGACGCCGACGATGAACACCCGACGCCGCCCGAGGATGTCGCCCGCCCGCCCGCCGAGCAGCAGCAGCCCACCGAAGGTGAGGGTGTAGGCGTTGATGACCCAGGACAGGTCGGTGGTGGTGAACCGCAGCGCCTGCTGGATGTGCGGCAGCGCGATGTTCACGATCGTGATGTCGAGAACGACCATGAGTTGCGTCGCCGCGATGACGGTGAGCGCTACCCCCGGGTGCTGTCCCCGACGTGCGGTCGCGGGCGAAGCCTCGGCCAGGGCGCGCGAGGTGGCCATGGCAGGTCCCCCTATGGGTGAGGGGTCAAGGGCGGGCAGGGGAGACGGATTGGTTCACCACTACCGACGGTATCCCCGGCAGATAGGGAACACAATCGTTCATTACGGGTACGGGCGGAGCTTTCGGACGGGTGCCGGAGCCGGTCGGCGACGTCCCGGAGCCGAGTGGCACACTGTCGGCCGGGCGCCGACCGCACCACAGCACACGACCACAGCACACGACCGCACCGCACGACCCGAGAGGACCAGCACGATGGTGAACCGCGACGCCGTCGCACTCGACGACCCGGTGGGCGAATCACTGCGCGGCCGGCACGCGCACCTCGCCCGCCGGATCGGAGCAGCCGCCACCTACCTGCCGGAGGTCTCGACCTTCGCGGCGGTCCCGGCCGAGGCGGGCCCCCGGGAGTGGGCCGAGCTCGTCCGGCTGCTCGGTCCCGGCGAGCTCGCCGACATGTTCAGCTGCCCGGCGACCCCGCCGTCCGACTGGGAGCCGGTCTTCTCCCTCGAAGGCCGCCAGATGATCCGGACCGGCAGCGGCCGCCCCGACCACCGCGGTGCCGGGCCCGACACCGGCGTGGTCGAACTGGGAGCGCAGGACGTGCCCGAGATGCTCGACCTCGTCGAGCGGACCCGACCGGGTCCGTTCCGGCCGCGCACCCACGAGCTGGGCACCTACCTCGGCATCCGCGACAACGGCACCCTGGTGGCGATGGCGGGCGAACGGCTCCGGCCCCCGGGATGGACGGAGATCAGCGCCGTCTGCACCGCACCCGAGGCGCGCGGGCAGGGCCACGCCGCCCGCCTGGTCGGAGCGCTCGTCGCGCGCATCCTGGCGCGGGACGAACGCCCCTTCCTGCACGTCGCCGAGGCGAACACCGGCGCCGTCGCACTCTACGAGCGCCTCGGCTTCGAGACCCGCAAGCCGGTGACCTTCCGCGGCTTCCGCATCCCGTGACCGTCGCATCCCGTGACGGCCGCGCCCCGCGCCCCGGGGTGTCGGCCGTCCCGGAGGAAACCGCCGTCCGGGCTACCCCCCGATGAAGGCGAGCAGCGCCGCGTTGATCTCCTCGGCGTGGGTCCAGAGCAGGCCGTGCGGAGCGCCCTCGATCTCCACGTACTCGGCGGAGGGCAGCGCCCGGTGGAACGGGCGTCCGGTGCTGTCGATCGGCAGGATGCGGTCGGCGGTGCCGTGCACGATCAGCGCCGGCACGTCGATGCGCGGGATGTCGGCGCGGAAGTCCGTGTACCAGGTGGACGGTGCCGCCGCAGCGGCGAAGGCGCCGCCCGAGGTGGCGGCGTTCCAGCTGTTGCGGACGGCCTCCGGGCTGATCCTGCTCCCGAGGTTCTCGTCCAGGTTGTAGAAGTCCCGGTAGAAGGCGGTGTAGTAGGCGTACCGGTCGGCCTTCACGGCGGCGACGATGCCGTCGAAGAAGTCCTTCGGACCCGCCCCCTCCGGGTTGTCGTCGGTCTTCAGCAGGTACGGCTCCAGGGAGCCCAGGAAGGCCACCTTGAAGAGGCGGCCGGAACCGTATCTGGACACGTAGCGGGCGACCTCGCCGGTGCCCATGGAGAAGCCGACCAGCACGGCGTCCCGCAGGTCGAGTGTCTCCACCAGGGTGTGGAGGTCGGCGGCGAAGGTGTCGTAGTCGTAGCCGGTGGTCGGCTGTGAGGACCGGCCGAAACCGCGGCGGTCGTAGGTGATCACCCGGTACCCGGCGTCGAGGAGCGCGGCGCTCTGCCGCTCCCAGGAGTGCCCGTCGAGCGGGAACCCGTGGATCAGGACGACCGGTCGGCCGGAGCCGTGGTCCTCGTAGTAGAGGTCGATCGGGGTGGAGTTCTCCTGGCCGACGGTGATGTACGCCATGGGCGTCTCACTTCCCTTCCGTGACGGGGGCCCGGACGATGACGACCGGACAGGCGGCGTGCTGCGCACAGCGGGTGCTCACCGAGCCGAGCAGGCTGCGGGCGAAGCCGCCGTGGCCGTGGCTGCCGACCACCAGCAGGTCGGCGCGCCGGGCCGCCTCCAGGAGGACCTCGGAGGGGTCGCCCATGACCATCGTCTGGCGGACCTCCACCCGGCAGTCGTCGCCGAGCACCGTGTGCAGTTCCTCGGCGAACCGCCGCTCGGCGAGCTCCCGGTCGAAGGTGCTGTCGACCACCGGCGCCGACCAACCGAAGTGGCTCGGTGGCTCCCAGGCGCCGACCGCGTCGACCACCCCGCCGGTCACCGTGGCGTACCGGGCCGCCCAGCGCAGCGCGGCGTACGACGGCGGAGAGCCGTCGACGCCGACCACGACGCGGGGCGCGGAGTCGTTCGCGTTCATCTGCACCGTCCTGTGGATCGCCGTGCTGCGGATCGCCGCCCCCTGACCACGGTGCTGGCCGCAGGGCGGCGCCGCCACCACGGCCCGGCACCCGGGTGACGGCCGTCGGACGAGCGCCCGGGAGCGGCTGCTGCCGGAGTGGCCACTGGCGTCTCCTGGGCTCACAGTGGAACAAGGGGACGTGGGCGTCACGCCCGCCGGAGGCCGGGCGCGCGCTGCGGTCGGCCGCTGTCGAGGAGTCCGGGAGGGCCCGGTCCGGTCGGCATGCCCTGGGGTTCGTCGCGTCGCCGGTCCGCGGCCGCACACCCGGCGAGCAGGTGGAACGCGGCTGATCCCCCGTCTGACCGCTCGTGATTCCGAGAAGGGTTCCGAGAAGGCTTCCGAGAAGGGTGGTGGAGAAGATGGCAGAGAAGTTCACCGAGTTCGTGCTGAGGCTCGCGGAGGATCCTGGGACGCTGGCTCGTTTCCGAGAGGACTCACTGGCCACGATGTCCGCCGCGGGGCTGACTCCCGCCGAGCAGGTCGTGCTGGCGAGTGCGGACGCGACGCTGATCCGGAACGCGCTCGCGGCAGACGTGGGAGCCAAGGCGCAGTTCGAGGCGGCGTCGCACGGATTCTGGCCGGTCTATGTCGTCGTGGCGGTGACCGTGGCGGTCGCGGCCGTCGAAGGGGTCGAGCCGGACACCGAGTAGTAGGGCAGCCGGGGCGAGAGAAGCCGCCCTGTTCTGCAGAGCCGAAGGAGGGATCGACATGGCTCAGCGCCTGACGGAATTCGTCCTCAAACTCGCGGAGGATCCCGCGGCCGTTCGTCGATTCGAGAAGTACCCGGCCGAGATGATGGCGGAGGCCGGACTCTCACAGGAGGAGAAGGACGTGCTGACGAGCAATGACCCGCTGCGCGTCAGGAGCCTCATCGCCGCTGAAACGGGCGAAGGGCCGGTACTGGCCAGCACGACGCTCGTCATGACGCTCGTCTGGGTCATTCACCACCCCCATTAGGCGGAGGACCAGCCGAACCCCCGGGTCCCCCGTGGCGGCCCGGAACATCGACCACGAACCTGGAAAGAGGAGAAGTCTTGACAACGCCGAAGACCCGCGGATCTCTGACCGTGGTGGGCACCGGGATCGGCATCGCCGGTCAGGTGACCATCGAGGCTCGCGCCCACATGGAGCAGGCGGACAAACTGCTGTTCCTGGTGGCCGACGTGGCCACCGGCTACTGGCTCAAGAAGCTGAACAGCACGGCCGAGTCGCTGCAGTCCTTCTACGGCGAGGGCAAGGACCGCCTCGTCACGTACACCGAGATGATCGAGCGGATCCTCTCGTGCGTCCGGGAGGGCGGCCGGGTCTGCGTCGCGTTCTACGGGCACCCCGGCGTGTTCGTCCATCCCGCGCACGAGGCGGTACGGATCGCGCGCGAGGAGGGGTACGACGCGCGGATGTTGCCGGGCATCTCGGCCGAGGACTGCCTGTTCGCTGATCTCGGCCTCGATCCCGGGAAGCTCGGCTGCCAGAGCTACGAGTCCACCGACTTCCTCATCCACCACCGCCGGTTCGACCCCAATGTCCCGCTGATCCTCTGGCAGATCGCGGTGATCGGTGAGATCGGATACCGGACCGACCAGGCCTTCAGCAGGGCGGGCGTCGAGGTCCTGGTCGACGCCCTGCTGGAGGAGTACTCGCCCGATCACGAGGTGGTCGTCTACGAGGCGGCCCAGTTCCCGATCTGCGAGCCTGTCATGAAGCGCGTCCCGTTGGCCAAGCTTCCCGACGCGCCGCTGACGGGGATCTCCACGCTCTACGTCCCCCCGGCAGCGAAGACTCCGATGGACGACGGGATGCTCGAACGACTCGGCCTCCGGGCGGCCACGAGCACGAAGGGCTGAACGGGCGCCGGGCCGGGCAGTGACGTTCCACCGCTCCCGAAGGCGCCCTCAGGTGTCGATGCCCTCCCAGCCGCGGCGCGGCGGGCGTTCGGCCCGCTGCCCGGCGGGTCGGCTGCGGTAGACCAGGTACGGGCGGAACAGGTAGAACCACGGCGCGCTGAACATGTGCACCAGCCGGGTGTACGGGACGGCGGCGATCAGCAGCATGCCGAGTACGGCGTGGGCCCGGTAGGTGGTGGGGACGCCGGCCCACAGGCCGGTGTCGGGCCGCAGGGTGAACAGGCCGCGGGCCCAGGGGGCGATGGTGGCGCGGTAGTCGTAGCCCTCGCTGAGGCCGGAGTTGGTGAGTTTGGCGTACAGGCCGAGGCAGATCTCGCCGAAGAGCAGCAGGTACATCGCCTTGTCGTTGCGGGTGGTGCCGCGGAAGACGGGGGTGTTGGTGCGCCGCCGGTAGAGCAGGGTGGCGAGGCCGGCCACCGCCAGGACGCCGGCGGCGGTGCCGCCGACCAGCGAGAGCAGGTGGTAGGCGTGCTCGCCGATGCCGAGGGCGTCCGTCCAGCTCGCGGGGACGAACAGGCCGATCAGGTGTCCGGCGAGGACGAAGAGGATGCCGTAGTGGAAGGCGGGGGAGGCCCAGTTGAGCAGCCGGGACTCGAACACCTCGCTGGAGCGGGTGGTCCAGCCGAACCGGTCGTAGCGGTAGCGCCAGAGCAGCCCGACGGCGAGGGAGACGAAGGCGAGGTAGGGCAGGACGCCCCACAGGAAGGTGTCCATCAGCGGTCTCCGGCGATCACGGGGAGCTGGTTCAGGTGCCCGTAGGGACGGTCCCCGTAGGGCGGCGGTTGCCCGTACGGCGGCAGCTCGGCCCCGGCGCCGACCTCCTCGTGGGGCGGGCCGGAGCGGGCGAGCGCGAGGGCCTGGGCGCGGTCGGTGGGGCTCGGTCCGGGCAGGGTGGCGCAGACGGCTTCGAGCGGGCCGGCGTACGGGGTGCCGGCCTCCAGCAGGGCCAGGCGCAGCAGTTCCAGCCCGGGCCGGTGGTCGCGGAGCAGGCCGTCGGTGCGGGTGGCGGCGGCGAACTCCAGCACGACCGGTAGGAAGTCCGGCAGTTCGCCGCCGAGTTGGTCCAGGCCGTGGCGCCGGTAGGTGTCGCGGAAGCGGAGCAGCGCGGTGCCGCGCCGCCGGGTGTCGCCGTCGGTCCACCAGCTGAGGTGGAGGCTGTGCCGGTCGGTGAAGTCGAAGACCTCGACGTAGTGCGCGGCCAGCGCGGCCCGGCCGACCCGTTCGGCGTGGTCGACGAAGCGCAGCAGGCCGTCGGCGCCGGGGAGAGCGCCGGGGAGGGCCCCGGGCAGGACCCCGGGCCGGCCTGCCGTGAGGGCCTCGCGCAGCAGCGGCAGCCGCCGGTACAGCTCGGCGTCCGGGTGGACCAGGCAGAGCGCGGCGGCCTGGCGGACCACGGCGCGGCGCCGGGCACGGCCGGCCGGCAGGTGTCCTCGGAGGGTCATCGGGCGTCCTCCTCGCGGTCGGCGCGCTGCCGGCGGCGCAGCGCGTGGAAGGAGTCGAGGGAGACCATCGGCAGCGCCCGGCGGCCGGAGTTCTCCCCGAACGGGCCGCTGCCGCCCGGTCCGTCCCGGGGTTCGACGGCGCACTCGGCGGGCACGGCCGACTCCTCCAGCGCCCGGGCCTCGCCCAGGGCGGCGGTCGGGACGACGTACCGCTCCTCGTACTTGGCGATGGCCAGCAGCCGGTACAGCTCCTCGACGTCCTGAGCCGTCAGCCCGACGGCGGCGGGCACGGCCGGGTCGGGCTCCTCACCGAGGTTGCGGGCGCGCAGGTGGGTGCGCATCGCGGCGAGCCGGCCGAGGGCCGTCCGCACGGGCCGCGGGTCGCCGGCGGTGAACAGGCCGGCCAGGTACTCGACCGGGATGCGCAGGGCGTCGATGGCGCCGAAGAGGTTGCCGGCGTCCTCGCCGTCGAAGCCGGTCTCGGTGAGCGCCTCGACGACGGGCGACAGCGGCGGGACGTACCAGACCATCGGCAGGGTGCGGAACTCCGGGTGCAGCGGCAGTGCCACCCGGTGGCGGACGACCAGGGCGTGCACGGGGGAGCGCCGGGCGGCCTCGATCCACTCGTGGGCGATGCCGTCGCGCTCGGCGGCGGCCCGTACCACCGGGTCCTCCGGGTTCAGGAAGACGCCCAACTGGGCCTCGTAGAGGTCCTGTTCGTCCTGGACGGAGGCGGCGGCGGTGACCTTGTCGGCGTCGTAGAGCAGCACCCCGAGGTGGCGCAGCCGGCCCACGCAGGTCTCCGAGCAGACGGTGGGCAGGCCGACCTCGATCCGCGGGTAGCAGAAGGTGCACTTCTCGGCCTTGCCGGTGCGGTGGTTGAAGTAGACCTTCTTGTACGGGCAGGCGGTGACGCACTGCCGCCAGCCCCGGCACCGGTCCTGGTCGACCAGCACGATGCCGTCCTCCGCGCGCTTGTACATCGCCCCGGACGGGCAGGAGGCGACGCAGGAGGGGTTGAGGCAGTGCTCGCAGATCCGGGGGAGGTAGAACATGAAGCTCTCCTCGAAGGCGAACCGCACCTTCTCCTCGGCCTGCCGGCGCACCCGGGCGACCATCGGATCGGCGTCGGCGTGCTCGGGCAGGCCGCCGAGGTTGTCGTCCCAGTTGGCGCTCCACTCGATCTTCATCGGCTTGGCGGTGAGCATCGAGCGCGGCGTGGCCACCGGGTAGTCGTCGCCGAGCGGGGCGTCGGTGAGCTTGTTGTAGTCGTACGTCCAGGGCTCGTAGTAGTCCTTGATCGTGGGCAGCACCGGGTTGGCGAAGATCCTCGCCAGCCGCTCGACCCGGCCGCCGGAGGTCAGGGTGAGCCGGCCGCGCCGGTTGAGCTTCCAGCCGCCCCGCCACCGTTCCTGGTCCTGCCAGCGGCGCGGGTAGCCCTGGCCGGGCCTGGTCTCCACGTTGTTGAACCAGACGTACTCGACGCCGGCTCGGGTGGTCCAGGTCTGCTTGCAGGTGACCGAGCAGGTGTGGCAGCCGATGCACTTGTCGAGGTTCATCACCATCGCGACCTGTGCCATCACGCGCATCAGTACTGCACCTCCTGGGAGCGGCGGCGGATCGTCGTGACCTCGTCGCGCTGGCTGCCGGTGGGGCCCAGGTAGTTGAAGCCCCAGGTCAGTTGGGCGTAGCCGCCGATCAGGTGGCTGGGTTTGAGGAGGACCCGGGTGGGCGAGTTGTGGATGCCGCCGCGGCGGCCCTCCCGCTCCGTCCGGGGGACGTTGACGGTGCGGTCCTGGGCGTGGTGCATGTACACGGTGCCGGGCGGCATCCGGTGCGAGACCACGGCCCGGGCGACGACCACGCCGTTGCGGTTGACCGCCTCGATCCAGTCGTTGTCGGCGACGCCGATGGCGGCGGCGTCGCGGTCGCTCAGCCAGATCAGCTGGCCGCCGCGGGAGAGCGAGAGCATGAACCAGTTGTCCTGGTACTCGGAGTGGATGGACCACTTGTTGTGCGGGGTCAGGTAGCGCACCGTCACCTCCCGCTGACCGTCGGGGCCGATCCGGGGTTCGCCGAACAGCCGGTGCATGTCCAGCGGCGGGCGGTAGACGGGCAGGGCCTCGCCCAGCTCGTGGATCCAGTCGTGGTCGAGGAAGAAGTGCTGGCGGCCGGTGAGGGTGTGCCAGGGCTTGAGGTGCTCGGTGTTGAGGGTGAACGCGGTGTAGCGCCGCCCGCCCGCCTCGCTGCCCGACCACTCCGGTGAGGTGATCACCGGGACGGGCGCGGCCCGGGTGTCCGCGTACGTCACCCGCCGGCCCTCGTGCTCGGCGGCGAGCCGGGCCATCGGCTGTCCGGTGCGCCGCTCCAGGGTGTGGAAGCCCTGGACGGCGAGGCGGCCGTTGGTGGTGCCGGACAGCGCGAGGATCGCGTCGGCGGCCTTCACGGCGGTGTCCAGCAGCGGGCGGCCGTCCGCCGCCCCGCCCCGGGCGGTGCCGTTGGCCGCCGCCAGGGCCGCGACCTCCTCGTCCGGGTGCAGCGCGATGCCCTTGGCGGGCAGGCCGAGCCGTTCGGCGAGCGGGCCGAGGGCGGCCAGCTTCGCGGCGACCGCGGTGTAGTCGCGCTCGACCACGGTGAGTCCGGGCAGGGTGCGCCCCGGGACGGGCTCGCAGTCGCCGGCCCGCCAGTCCGGGGCGGTGCCGCCGGGCTGGGCGGTCTCGCCGGGGGTGTCGTGCTGCAGCGCGGTGGCGACCAGGTCGCGGCGGGTGCCCAGGTGGGTGGCGGCGAGCTCGCTGAACCGCCGGGCGATGGCGTGGAAGGCGTCGAAGTCGCTGCGGGCCTGCCAGGGCGGGTCGATGGCGGGTGCGAAGGCGTGGACGAAGGGGTGCATGTCGGTACTGGACAGGTCGTGCTTCTCGTACCAGGTGGCGGCCGGGAGGACGACGTCCGACAGCAGGGTGGAGGAGGTCATCCGGAAGTCCAGCGAGAGCAGCAGGTCGAGCTTGCCCTCCGGGGCCTCGGCGCGCCAGCGCACGTCGCGCGGGCGCACCGACTCGGGGGCCTCGGCGGCGCGCAGGCCGGAGTGGGTGCCGAGCAGGTGCCGGGAGAAGTACTCGGCGCCCTTCGCCGAGGAGCCGAACAGGTTGGAGCGCCACAGGGTGAGCACCCGCGGCCAGTTCTCCGGGGCGTCCGGGTCCTCGGCGGCGAAGCGCAGCGTCCCGGCGCGGAGTTCCGCCACCGCGGCGGCGGCCGGGTCCTCGGCGTCCCCGAGGTCCAGCGGGTTGCGGTCGAAGGTCGGGTACGAGGGCATCCAGCCGGTGCGGGCGGCCCGGGCCAGGCAGTCGGCGGCGGTCATCCCCCGGAAGGCCCCCGATCCGAGCGGCGAGGCCAGCACCTCGGCCCGGAAGTGGTCGTAGCGCCACTGGTCGGTGTGGAGGAAGAACCATCCGGTGCCGATCTCCTGCCGGGCCGGGCGGGCCCAGTCGGCGGCCCCGGCCAGCGTCGCCCAGCCGGTGGACGGGCGGCACTTCTCCTGCCCGACGTAGTGCGCCCAGCCGCCGCCGTTGCGGCCCTGGCAGCCGGTCAGCTGGAGCAGCGCCAGGAAGGAGCGGTAGATCGTCTCGGAGTGGAACCAGTGGTTGGTGCCCGCGCCCATCACGATCATGCAGCGGCCCCGCGACCTCTCCGCCGTGGTCGCGAACTCGCGGGCGATCCGGGCGCAGGCCGAGGCGGGCACCGAGGTGTGCCGCTGCTGCCAGGCGGGGGTGCCGGGCGCCTCGGCGTCCCCGTAGCCGGTCGGCCAGTCGCCGGGCAGGCCCGGGCGGGCGACCCCGTACTGGGCGAGCAGCAGGTCGAAGACCGTGGTCACCAGCGGCCCGTCCGCACCGCCCAGCCGGCGGGCCGGCACGCCCCGGCGCAGCACCTCGCCGCGCCCCTGGCCGTGCTCGCCGCCCTCGGTGTCGAAGCGCGGCAGCAGCACCTCGACGGGCTCGCCCCCGCGTCCGTGCAGCGACAGCGCGGGCCGCAGGCCGGCCAGGTCGAGGTTCCAGCGGCCCTCGCCGGACTCCGTCCAGCGGAAGCCGAGCGAACCGTCCGGGACGGCCGGCTCGTCGGTGGCCTCGTCCAGCACCACCGTCTTCCAGTCCGCGCCCTCGCCCGCGTCGCCGAGGTCCGCCGAGCGGAGGAACTTGTGCGGCACGTACGCGCCCGCCCGCTCGGTCAGCGTGACCAGGAACGGCAGATCGGTGAACCGCCGGACGTAGTCGGCGAAGAACGGCACCTCACGGTCGACGAAGAACTCCTGGAGCAGCACGTGCCCCATGCCGATCGCCAGCGCCGCGTCGGTGCCCGGGTGGGGGTGCAGCCACTCGTCGGCGAACTTCGCGTTGTCGGCGTAGTCGGGCGCCACCACCACGACCTTCTGGCCCCGGTAGCGGGCCTCGGCCATCCAGTGCGCGTCCGGGGTGCGGGTGACCGGCACGTTCGAGCCCCACATCAGCAGGTACGCCGCGTCCCACCAGTCCCCGGACTCGGGCACGTCGGTCTGGTCGCCGAACACCTGCGGGGAGGCCACCGGCAGGTCCGCGTACCAGTCGTAGAACGACAGCATCGGCGCGCCGATCAGCGCGTGGTAGCGGGCGCCCGCCGCGTGCGAGACCATCGACATCGCCGGGATCGGGGAGAAGCCGGCGATCCGGTCCGGCCCGTACGCCTTGATCGTGTGCACCTGCGCGGCGGCCACGATCTCCACCGCCTCCTCCCAACTCGCCCGTACCAGGCCGCCCTTGCCGCGGGCTTGCTGGTAGTGGCGGCGGCGCTGCGGATCGGCCTGGAGGTCCGCCCAGGCGAGCACCGGGTCCCCGAGCCGGGCCTTCGCCTCGCGGTACAGCTCCAGCAGCACGCCGCGGACGTACGGGTAGCGCACCCGGGTCGGCGAGTAGGTGTACCAGGAGAACGCCGCCCCGCGCGGACAGCCGCGCGGCTCGTACTCCGGGCGGTCCGGCCCCACCGACGGGTAGTCCGTCGCCTGGCTCTCCCAGGTGATGATGCCGTCCTTGACGTACACCTTCCAGCGGCAGGACCCGGTGCAGTTCACCCCGTGGGTGGAGTTGACGACCTTGTCGTGGCTCCACCGGTCGCGGTAGAAGGCGTCGCCCTCGCGGCCGCCCTCCACCTCCACCCGGTGCAGGTCGGCGGAGGCCCTCCCCGGGCGGAAGAACCGCCCGGCCCGCAGCAGGAGCTCTCCCGGTTCCGTGGGGTGCGACGCCGACTCAGCCATGACGGACTCCTGACCACTGACCTGACCACTGACCACGGATCGACCGGGGACCAAGTTATGCGGACGAAGCGGACGAACCGTCACAACGGCGGCACCGGCGTGGCGGCAGCGGCCGCACCGCCGGGAGTTCCGCTAATGGGCACATGAACTCTGCGACCAGCCCCCGGCCCGCGCGGCCGCATGCCCCGAACGGGTGGTGGAGCACCGTCCCGCCCGCGGCCGGCTCGGCGGTGATGGCCACCGGAATCGTCTCCGTCGGCCTCCACCTGGTCGGGAGGGAGGTGCTCTCGTCCGTCCTGCTGGCCCTCGCCGCCGGGCTCTGGGTGCTGCTCGCCGTGGCCTTCGCCCTGACCTTCCTGAACGCCCGCGGCGACTGGACGCTCAAGGCCGCGACCCCGCCCGCCCTCACCGCCGTCGCCTCCACCGGCGTCCTCGGCACCCGGATCTCGCTGCTCGGCCACCAGGGCGTCGCCCTGGCGCTGCTGGCCCTCGCCGCCCTGGTCTGGCCGTTCCTGCTGGCCTCCGTGGTGCGGCACTGGCGGCGCGGCATGCCCGGGGCCGTCTTCCTGGTCTGTGTCTCCACCCAGGCGCTCGCCGTCCTCGCCGCCACCATCGCCGCGGCCGGCGGCCCCGACCGGCTGGCGCCCGCCGCGCTCGCCGCCTTCTGCCTCGGCCTCCTGCTCTACCTCGGGGCCCTGGTCCGCTTCGACCTCCGGCAGATCCTCACCGGGGCCGGCGACCAGTGGGTGATCGCCGGGGCGCTGTCCATCTCGGCCCTCGCCGCCGGCAAGCTCACCGCCCTGCCGGACTGGACGCCCGGCCTCCACTCCGCCCTGCGCGCCGTCACCTGGGTGCTGCTCGGCCTGGCGCTCGCCGGGTACGCCGTCCTCCTGGCGGCGGAGCTGCGCAGTCCGCGCCCGGCCTACGACCTGCGCCGCTGGGCCACCGTCTTCCCGCTCGGCATGACCGCCGTCGCCGCCCTGGTCGCCGCGACGGCGACCGGGGTGGACTGGCTGAGCCCGCTCGGCCGGGTGCTGCTGTGGGTCGCCGCGGGTGCCTGGCTGCTGACCGCGGCCGGGTTCCTGGCCACCGCGTCGCGGTGGCCCCGGGTGCGCCGGGTGCTGCGGCGCGGCCGCTGATCTTCACCCGGACTTCCCCTGGAGGACAGCACGCACCCTTCCCGGGCCTGAGGTTCCGTCATATCGTCTGTCCTCGCCGACGGCTCCGGTGTGCCCGGACGCGGCCCGAGCCACCTCACCACAGCGGGGATGACCATGAAGAGTCTTGCGGGGCGTCTGCTCGCCCTGGCCGCGGCCCTGCCGGTGCTCGCCGTCCTGGTGGCGAGCCCCGGCGTCGCGGCGCCCGGCGAGGAGCACCGGGCCACGGCTGCCGGCTCCCTGGCCGCGTCCTGGACCGGCCCGCTGAGCACCCGCGGGCGCTACATCGTGGACGCCGACGGCACGCGCTTCAAGCTGAAGGCGGCCAACTGGGCGGGTGCCCAGGGTACTTGGCAGGGCAGCGGGAGCACCGACGACCCGGCGAACAACCAGGCCGGGCAGGTGTCGCACAACATCCCGCTGGGCCTGGACCGGGTGCCGATCCAGCGGCTGCTGGCCGACTTCCACGGGCTCGGCCTCA
The DNA here is from genome assembly GCF_043201735.1 of Kitasatospora sp. NPDC048286. Lineage (NCBI taxonomy): Bacteria > Bacillati > Actinomycetota > Actinomycetes > Kitasatosporales > Streptomycetaceae > Kitasatospora > Kitasatospora sp. NPDC048286. The sequence goes on along the minus strand of NZ_JBICZE010000008.1, from coordinate 231,548 downwards.
ACAGCATCCGGCTGCCGTTCGCCAACGCGATGGTCCATGACACCGTCCCCGTCCCGGACGCCGCCGTCGCCGCCAACCCCGAGCTGCGCGGACGCACCCCGCTCCAGGTGTTCGACGCCGTGGTGGCCGCGCTGACCGCCGACGGCTTCGCGGTGATCCTCAACAACCACACCACCAGCTACCGGTTCTGCTGCGGCCTGGACGGCAACGAGCGCTGGAACAGCGGCCAGTCGACCGCGCAGTGGGAGGACGACTGGCTGTTCATGGTGAACCGCTACAAGGCCGACAAGCGGGTGGTCGGCGCCGACCTGCGCAACGAGGTCCGCCGGGACGTCTGGGACGACCCCAACTGGGGGACGGGCGACTCCCACGACGAGTACGCCGCCTTCGAGGAGGCCGGCAACCGCATCCTCCAGGCCGACCCGGACATGCTGGTCGTCATGGAGGGCATCAACTGGTACGGCATCCCCGCCGCCGGGTTCAGCCACGGCCGCCCGATGCTCACCCCCGTGCGCAACCTCTCCAACACCCTGATCGACTCCGGCAAGCTGGTCTACGCCGCGCACTTCTACGGCTACACCGGCCCGGCCAACACCGGCGCGGGCAGCGGCCCCGGATCCACCGGCGACCCGCGCTACCAGGACTTCACCCCCGAGCAGCTCGCCCAGGTGGTCGACGACGAGGCGCTGTTCGTCACCCGCTCCGGCCAGCACTTCACCGCCCCGGTGTGGATCAGCGAGTTCGGCGCCGCCGGCCGGGGCTCGACCGACGCCAAGGAACAGGCCTGGCTGCACGCCTTCACCGACATCCTGGCCGCCAACGACACCGACTTCGCCATCTGGCCGCTGGTCGGCTGGGCCGACACCGCCGGCCGCCCGCTGGACACCTGGGCGCTGCTCTCCTACGGCCCCGACGGCACCAGGACCGGCCTCACCGACCCCGGCGACTGGCGCGCCACCGACTGGACGAAGCTGGTCGGCGCCCCGGCGGCGAGCGGCCCGGTGCCCGCGGTGAGCCACTGGAACATGCTCAGCCTCGACCACGCCGACCAGGACCTCTCCCGGCGGATGCTCGCGCGCGCGGACTGGAGCCCCGGCAACCGCAAGGGCGACTGCCCGGACGGCCAGCGCCTGACCGCCCTCGCCCGCGGCGACAGCCGGGCCCTGTGCACGGACGCGGGCGAACCGGCCGGCGGCAGCGGCGACTGGATCACCGTCACCGACGAGCGCTACGTCACCGGGGGCGACTGGGCGTCCGGCTACGACCAGCTCCAGTGCCCCGACCGCACCTTCGCCGTCGGCTACAGCGTGCGCAACAACGGCATGGCCGCCCTGCTCTGCGCCCCCGCGGCGGCCCCGCTGCCGCTGACCGGCCGCACCCTCTGGTTCGACCGGGGCGACAACCGGCCCGCCACGGGCGGCTCGGTGGCGAGTGACTGGGCGCCGGGCCGCTACAAGGGCCAGTGCGCGGACGGCGAGTACCTGGCCGGCGTCGCCTCCACCTGGCAGCGCCTCCAGTACGGCGCCCCGGCCGCGCTGCTCTGCCGCCCGCTCGCCTGAGCCGGGCCCTGGTCCGCCGCCGCACCTGCCCGGCAGGTGCGGCGGCGGACCGGGGCTGCAGTCGGCCGTGCTCCGGTGGAGCCCGCCGCCCGGCCGGCCGGTGAGACGATGACGAACGATCAGAAGACCGCCCCCGTCGCGACGTTCCCGCAGGTTGGACGCGTGCATGACGCCTCTTCCGGGGGACGGGACGACCCTTGACGGCGCTGGGCTTCTCTGCCAACCTCTCGGCAGGTCTGGACCAAGATCGGCCTCTTCGTCGGGGGAGAGGACCGGCTCAGAACCGGCTGTGCGCAGGGGGGATCTGCGGGTCGGGAGGGTCGAGGCCGCAGCGGCCCGTCGGCCGCGTCACCAGAGAAACCGCGGTGCCGGCCACGTCGGCGCCCGGCCACGGGGAACGCACCATTCACCGACTGCCGAATCGAGCCCCACATGCCACACTCCCTCCCCCCGCACGCCTCGCCCTTCCAACGGGGCATCTGGTTCACCGAGCGCCTCGGCCAGGCGCACGGGGTGTTCCACATGCCCGTCCTGATCTCCTTCGACCGGGTCGACGCCGAGGCCCTCGCCCGGGCCGTCGAGACCGTGACGGCACGTCATCCCGCCCTGTCCCAGGTGTTCGTGGAACGCGATGGGATCCTCCTGGCGGAGCCCGGCCCCGCTCCCGTCCTGGAGGTGGTCGACGCCTCCGGGGACTGCGCGCAGGGCCGGGAGAAGCGGCTGGCCGAGGACGTGGCACGGCCGTTCGACCTGGCGGCCGGGCCCCTGGCGCGGTTCACCCTCCACCGGGGCCGCGGTGACGAGGCGGTGCTGCTCGCGGTCGTGCACCACGCGGTGTTCGACGGGGAGTCGAAGGACGTCCTGGTGGCGGAACTCGCCGCCGCCTACGCGCAGGCCCTCGGCGTGGCCGCTCCGGCGGCCGACCGCACGCCCACCGCGCCGCCGACCCCGCCCGACCCCGAGCTGGTCCGCCGCGCGGCGGACTGGTACGGCCCGCGCTGGGCCGCGGCCGCGGAGCCCGTCCTGCCGGGGCTGCCGCAGGCCGTCACCGCCCCGGCGTCCGGGGTGTCCGTCGGGTGGCGGACGGACGCGCCGGGCCGGGCGGTGCTGGCCGCCGCCGCCGAGCGCTGCGGCGTCACCGTCTTCGAGTTCCTGCTCGCCGCACTGCACGGACTGCTGCTGCGCTACGGCGCCGAGGCGGCCGCCGTCTCCGTGCCGCTCTCCGTCCGGACGGCCGAACAGGCCGGGGACATCGGCCTGTTCGTCAACGAGCTGCCGGTGCACGCGCCGGCCGGGGCGAGCACCGGGACGCCCTTCGCCGAGTACGCCCGGGCCGTGCGCGCCGAGGCCCGCGGCGGGTACCCGTTCCGCTCGGTGCCCTTCGGCGCGGCGGTCGGCGGCCTCACACCGCGCGCCGGGCTGGCCCCCGTGTCGTTCGGCTACCGGCGCGGCCGGGCCGCCGACCCGGTGTTCCCGGGAAGCGCCGTCCGGGTGGACCGCGCGGTGTTCAACGGCGCCGCCCGCAACACCCTCCACCTCCAGGCGGTCGACACCACCGAGGGGCTCGCCTTCTCGCTCCAGTACGCCCCGGCGGTCCTGTCGCCGGAGGCCGCGGAGCGCGTCGCCGGGCACTACCGGGCCCTGCTGGAAGCCGCGACGGCCACCCCCGAGGCCCCGCTGGGCGCCCTGCCGTTCCTGGGCGAGGCCGAGCGGCAGCTGGTGCTCGACGAGTGGAACGACACCGCCCGCCCCTACCCCCACGAGCGCACCGCCCTGGACCTGGTGCGGGAGCGGGCCGCCGAGACGCCGGACGCCCTCGCCGTCAGCGCCGGCACCGAGCGGCTGACCTACCGGGCGCTCGTGGAGCGGACCGACGAACTGGCCGCCGTGCTGGGCCGGGCCGGGGTCCGCCGCGGTGACGTCGTCGCCCTGCACCTGGAGCGCTCCGCCGACCTGCCCGCCGTCCTGCTCGCGGTGCACGCCGCCGGGGCCGGCTACCTGCCGCTCGACCCCGGCCACCCCGTCGAGCGGCTCGCCTTCCTGCTCGCCGACTCGGGCGCGGCCCTGCTGGTCGCCGACCGGGACCCCGCGCCCGACGTCGCGGCGGCGGCACCGGCCGTACTCCGGCTCGGGGAAGCAGGCACGGAAGCCCGTACGGAAGCCCGTCCGGAGCCGGTGCCCGCCAGGACGGAGCCGATCCCGCCCGACGGGCTCGCCTACGTGCTGTACACCTCCGGCTCGACCGGTCGGCCCAAGGGCGTGGAGATCGGGCACCGGGCCCTGGTGAACCTCCTGACCTCGTTCGCCCAGCGGCTGGGCTCGGGCCCGCAGGACGTCTGGCTCGGCCTGACCTCGCTCTCCTTCGACATCTCCGGGCTGGAGATCCTGCTGCCACTGACCACCGGCGGCCGACTGGTCCTCGCGCCGGACGGCGCCGCCCTGGACGCGCCGGGCACGCTCGGGCTGATCCGGCGCGAGGGCGTGACCCATCTGCAGGCGACCCCCTCCGGCTGGCGGGTGCTGCTCAGCGCCGGCCCGCTGCCGGCGGGGCTGACCGGGATCGTCGGCGGGGAGGCGCTGCCGCTCCCGCTGGCCCGCGAACTGCGGGGCTCCCTCGCCCGGCTGACCAACGGCTACGGCCCGACCGAGGCGACGATCTACGCCACCTGCGCCGACGTCCCCGCCGGAGCGGACGCCGTGGTGGTCGGCCGGCCGATCACCAACACCAGGGCGTACGTCCTGGACGCCCACGGCCGGCCACTGCCGGTCGGCATCCCCGGCGAACTCCACCTGGGCGGCGACGGCCTCGCGGACGGCTACCGCGGGCGGCCCGAACTGACGGCGGAACGTTTCGTCGAGGACCCCTTCGCCGGTGGCCGGATGTACCGCACCGGCGACCTCGCGGCCTGGACGCAGGACGGCGAACTGGAGTACCACGGCCGGATCGACGACCAGGTGAAGATCCGCGGCCACCGGATCGAACTCGGCGAGATCGAGGCCGCGCTGCTCGCCCACCCGGCCGTCGCGGCGGCGGCCGTCGCCGTCTGCGAGCAGGTCGAGGGGGAGCCCGCGCTGGTCGGCTACCAGGTGCCCGCACCCGGCGGCGCGCCGGCGGCCGACGCCGACCTGCGGGACCACCTGCTGCGCACCCTCCCCGCCGTCATGGTGCCCCGGCAGTTCGTGGCCCTCGATCGCCTGCCGCTCACCACCAGCGGCAAGCTCGACCGGCGCGCGCTGCCCGCCCCGCCGCGCCCGGCCGCCGTGGGCCCGGCGGAGGCCGACGACCTCACCGCGAGCATCCTGGCGATCTGGGAGGAGGTCCTGGGCGCCCCCGGCATCGGCCCCGACGACGACCTCTTCGACCTCGGCGGACACTCGCTGACGATCATCCAGATCACCGCCCGGATCCGCGCCTCCTTCGGGGTCGACCTCGCCTTCGACCTGTTCTTCGACGCCTCCACCCCGGCCGAGCTGGCCGACGTCGTGCGCGAGCGGCGTTGACCGCCGTCGACCGCCCAGCCGTCGACCGCCCCGCCGCGCCGCCCCTCCCGCTCCACCCCCGAACGGACTGCCGATGACCGACACCCAGGACCTGCCCGCGGACTGGTCCGCCACCAAACGATCCCTCCTCGCCCAGCGCCTGCGCGGCGCCGCCGCGGCGGCCCCGGTGCGGGTGGTCGAGCCCCGCCCGGAGGGCAGCGCGCCGCCCCTGTCCAGCGGACAGGAACGGCTCTGGTTCATGGACCAGTTCTCGCCCGGCGGGACGGCGTACACGCTCGCCCCGGCCCGCCGGCTGCGCGGGCCGCTGGACCGCCCGGCCCTGGACGCCGCCCTGACCGCCCTGCTGGCGCGGCACGAGGGCCTGCGGATGGCCTTCCCGGTCACCGGGGACGGCCGGGCCGAGGTCCTGGTCGTCGAACCGGGCCCCTTCGCCGCCGCCTACCTGGACGCCTCGGACGACCCCGACCCCGGGCGAAGAGCCGCCGAGGAGATCGGGGCACTGGTCGCCAGACCCTTCGACCTCGCGGCCGGGCCGCTGCTACGGGCCCTGCTGGTCCGGCTCGCCGACGAGGACCACGTCCTCGCCCTGGTCCTGCACCACATCGTCGGCGACGGCTGGTCCATCGACATCATCAACCGGGAACTGGACCTGCTCTACGCCCGGTACGCCCACCACGCCGAGAACGAACTCCCGCCCCTGCCAGTCCAGTTCGGGGACTACGCGCGCTGGCAGCGCGACCGGCTGGACAGCGGCGCCCTGGCCGCCTCCCGCGATTACTGGCGCACCGAACTCGCCGACGTCCCCGCCCTGGACCTGCCCGCCGACCGCCCCCGGCCACCGCTGCTCACCTTCGACGGCGCGGCCGTCGAACTGCACTGGAGCCCGGAACTCGTCCGAGCCCTCGCCGAGTTCGCCCGCGCCCACGGGGCGTCCCCGTACATGGTGCTGATGGCCGGGCTCCAGGTGCTGCTCGGGCGGCACGCCGGCCAGCGGGACTTCGCGATCGGCTCGGCCGTGGCCGGCCGCCTCCACAGGGAACTGGAAGGGGTGGTCGGGGCCTTCGTCAACATGCTGCCGATCCGGGCCCGGCTGGCGGAGGGGCTCACCTTCGGACAACTGGTCGGCCGGGTACGCGAGACGACGCTCAACGCCTACACCCACCAGGAGGTGCCCTTCGAGCAGATGGTCGCGGACCTGGACATCGAGCGCGACGTCAGCCGATCGGCGGTGTTCCAGACGACCTTTGCCTACCAGAACTACGGCGAGCGCGCGGCCTCCACCGCCCCCGCCGCCCCCGCCGAGGGATTCGGGCACGCGGCCACCACGAGCCACTCCGACCTCGCGTTCTACCTGCGGGAGAAGAAGGACGGCGGACTCTTCGGCCTGATCACCTACCGGACCGACCTCTTCGACGCCGACACCGTACGACGGCTCGTCGAGCGCTTCGAGGTCCTGATGACGGCGGCCACGGCCGACCCGGACCGGGCCGTCGACGACCTGCCGCTGTCGACCGAAGCCGAGCGCCGCGACCTGGTCGAACGATGGGCCGCCGGCCCGGCGCTCCCCGAGGACGGACCGGCGACGCTGACCGCGCTGCTCGCGCAGGCCGCCCGGCAGGCGGGCGACCGCCCCGCGCTGGTCTTCGAGGACGCCACCGTCACCCACCGCGAACTCGACGCGCGGGCGACCGCCCTGGCCCGGCGGCTGCGCGCCCTGGGCGTCGGCCGGGACGACCGGGTGGCGGTCTGCCTGGAGCAGTCCCCGGACCTCGCCGTCGCCCTGGTCGCCGTGCTGAAGGCCGGCGGCTGCTACCTGCCGCTGGACCCGGAGCAGCCGCCCGCGCGGCTGTCCCACCTGGTGGCCGACGCGGACGCGCGCGTGCTGGTGACGGACTCGCACCTGCGGGACCGGCTCCCCGGGTACCGGGGCGCCGAACTGCTCGTGGACCGCGTCGACCTCTCGGACGAAGCGACGGACGAAGCGACGGGCGAAGCGAGGGACGAAGAGCCGCTCGCCGAGACGTCCGGACCGGACGACCTCGCCTACGTCATCTACACCTCCGGCTCCACCGGCCGGCCCAAGGGCGTCGCGGTCCAGCACCGGGAGATCCTCAACTACCTGGCCGGCGTCCGGGAGAGACTGCGGATCGAGCCCGGCGCCCGCTACGGCCTGCTGCAGTCCCTGGCCTTCGACTTCAGCATCACGATGCTGTACCTGGCGCTCACCACCGGCGGCCGGGTGCACCTGCTGCCGCGCCGCGTCTCCGGCGCCGAACTCGCCGAACACATCGAGGCCTGCGCCCTCGACTACCTCAAGATGACGCCCTCCCACCTGGCCGCGCTCTGCGCCGACGCCCCGGTCGAGCGCCTGCTGCCCCGCCGGGCCCTGGTGCTCGGCGGGGAGGCCTCGTCCTGGGCCTGGGCCGCCGACCTGGCCGCCCGCGGCGGCTGCGCGGTGTTCAACCACTACGGCCCGACCGAGGCGACCGTCGGCGTCACCGTCCACGAGGTCCTCCCGGGGGAGCACGGCCCGGGGAGCACCCCGATCGGCACCCCGCTGGCCGGCGCGCGCTGCTACGTCCTGGACGGTGCCGGCCGGCCGGTGCCGCCCGGCGTGACCGGCGAGCTCTACCTCGGAGGGGAGCGGCTGGCCCGCGGCTACCTGGGCCGCCCCGACCTGACGGCGGAACGCTTCGTCGAGGACCCGTTCAACGGCGGCCGGATGTACCGCACCGGCGACCTCGCCCGTTGGCGGCGATGGGGGTCCCCCCGGCCGGAGGCCGGGGGAGGCGTACTGGAGTACCTGGGCCGCGCCGACGACCAGATCAAGGTCCGCGGCTACCGGGTCGAGCCCGGCGAGATCGAGGCCGCGCTCACCGCGCTGCCCGGCGTCACCCAGGCCTTCGTGACCGTCCGGGGCGAGGGCATCCGACAGAACCTCGTCGCCTACCTCGAACGCGCCGGCGGCGCCCCCGCCCCCGCCCCGGCCGACCTGCGGACGGCACTCGGCGAGGTCCTGCCGGACTACATGGTCCCCGCCCGCTTCGTCGTCCTGGACCGCCTCCCGCTGCTGGCCCACGGCAAGATCGACCGCAAGGCGCTGCCCGAACCCGAGGACACCGCCCCGGCCGCCGGACACGTCGAACCCGAGGGCGACACCGAGACCCGGATCGCCGCGATCTGGGCCGAGGTGCTCGACCTCGCGAAGGTCGGCGCCCTGGACGACTTCTTCGAGATCGGCGGGCACTCGCTGCTCGCCACCCAGGTCGTCGCCCGGCTGCGCCGCGCCTTCCCCGACCTGCCGACCCCGGTCGGCGTGATGGACCTCTTCCGCTTCCCGACCGTCCGGCAGCTCGCCGGGCTGGTCGCCGACCCGGGCGCCGACCGGGGGCCGCGGGGACTGCTGCACCGGCTCACCCCCGAACGCCGCCGCACCACCGCCAGCGTGGTCTGCGCGCCCTACGGCGGCGGCAGCGCACTGATCTACAAGCCGCTCGCCGACGCCCTGCCCGAGGACTGGGCGCTGCACTCCATCGCCGTCCCCGGACACGAACTCGGCGAGGAACCGATGGACGTCGACGAGGTCGCCGACCGCTGCGCGCGCGAGATCCTCGAGAACGTCGAGGGCCGGATCGTGCTGTACGGGCACTGCGGGGTCGGCGTGCGCCTCGCCGTCGAGATCGCCCGCCGGGTCGAGGCCGCCGGCCGGGAGATCGACGCCGTCCACCTCGGCGGCATCTTCCCCTTCGCCCGCCCCAGGGGGCGCGGCGCGGCGGTCGGGGAACGCTGGGCGCAGTTCCTTGACCGGATGCGCAGCGACCAGGACATGATCAACGGGCTGGCCGCCGCCGGGATGGACACCGACGACCTGGAGCCGGAACAGCTGCGGCTGATCGTCCGCAACCGCCGCACCGGCACCAAGGACGTTGAGCGGTACTTCACCCGGATGTTCGGGACCGAGGGCGGACGGATCAAGGCCCCCGTGATCGCGGTCTGCGGCGACCGCGACCCGGCCACCGAGTTCTACCAGGAGCGCTTCCGCGAGTGGCACCGGATCGCCGACACCACCGCCGTGGTGGTCCTCGACGAGGCCGGCCACTTCTACCTCAAGTACCGGGCCGCCGAACTCGCCGCCATCGTCTGCGGCGTCCACCGGTCGATCGCCGAGGGCGAGGAGGACCGCGACCGCCGGACGGACGGCGCGACCTGGTGGCTGGCCGGGCTCTCCCGGGACGCCGAACGGCAGGCGGCGCACGACGGGCGAGCGCCCGTCCGCCCGACCATGCGCCGCTTCCTCACCGTCGCCTCCGGGCAGCAGGTGTCGATGATCGGATCGGCGCTCACCGAGTTCGCCCTCCCGGTCTGGATCTACCTGCGCACCGGCTCCCTCGCCCAGTTCGGGCTGCTCGCCGCCTGCGGCCTGGTGCCCGGCATCCTCGCCGCCCCGATCGCCGGCGCGATCGTCGACCGGGGCGACCGGCGCCGGACCATGCTCCTCGGCGACCTCGCCGCCGGCCTCACCCAGGCCGTCCTGCTCCTGCTGTACGCCACCGGCGGCCTGGCGGTCTGGCACGCCTACGCGCTCGTCGCCGTGCTGTCCGCCGCGCTCTCCTTCCAACGGCTCGCCTGGAACGCGGCCGTGCCCCAGCTCGTCCCCAAGCGCTACCTCGGCCGCGCCAACGGCGTGGTCCAGATGGCCTTCGGCCTCGCCCAGTTCCTCGTCCCGCTGTTCGCCGTGGGCCTGCTCGCCGCGCTCGGGCTCGGCGGCATCCTCGCCCTCGACGTGGCCGGGTACGCCGTCGCCATCGCCGTCACCCTGGCCGTGCGGTTCCCGGACGTGCTGGGCGCCACCCGGCGGGAGAGCATCCCCGCCGAGATCCGCGAAGGCTTCCGACGGGCCCTTGGCAGCCGCCACTTCCGGGCGATGCTGCTGTACTTCGCCGTCCTGAACGTGTTCCTCTCCCCGCTGTTCCTGCTCACCACCCCGCTCGTGCTCTCCTTCGCCCCGCTCTCGGCGGCCGGCTGGGTGTCCACGGCGGCCGGCCTGGGCGCCGTGCTCGGCGGGATCACCCTGGTGGCCTGGGGCGGACCGCGCCGACGCAAGCTGCGCGGGGTGCTGCTCGCCACCCTCGCCGTCGCCGCGGCCTGCCTGCTCACCGGGCTGCGCCCGTCGACCTGGACCGTCGCCCTCGGCGCGTTCGGCATGACGTTCGCGCTCGCCCTGCTCAACGGCTCCTACGCGACCATCGTGCAGACCAAGGTGCCGCTGCGCTTCCACGGCCGGGTGATCGCGGTCAACACCATGGTCGCCTGGTCGACCCTGCCGGTCGGCTTCGCGGTGGTCGCCCCGTTCGGCCCCGGACTCCTCCAGCCGCTGATGGACCACGGCGGCGCCCTCGCCTCCACCGTCGGCCGGATCGTCGGCACCGGCGACGGCCGCGGCATCGGACTGCTCTACCTGCTGTTCGGCCTCGCCATGGCCGCCCTCGCGCTGGTCTGCCTGGCCGTCCCGGTGCTGCGCCACTTCGACCGGGACGTGCCCGACGCCGAGCCCGACGACCTGGTCGGGCTGAAGGCCCTCCAGGACCGGGCCGCCGCCACCGCGGTCACCGCCGCCGAACCCCTTCCCCCGTACCGCTCCGAGACCGAGGTGACCGTCCGGTGACCACCGCCACCCACCCCCTGACCGCCGAACAGCGCCGGCTCTGGTTCCTCCAGCAACTCCACCCGGACGACGCCGGTTTCAACATGTACCTCAACCGGCGCTGGACCGGGCCGATCGACCCGCGGGCCCTGCGCACCGCCCTCGCCCGGCTGACCGCCCGGCACGAGATCCTGCGCACCCGCTTCGTGGTCGACGGCCCCGAGGCGGCGGAGCCCGTCCAACTGGTCCAGCCCCCGGCCGAGATCGAGCTGGTCACCCTCCGACTGCCCGAGGGCGCCACCGAGGCGGACTTCACCGACGCCTGCCGCCCGTACGTCAACGCGCCGTTCGACCTCGCCGCCGCGCCGCCCCTGCGCGCGACCCTGATCAGCGCGGGGGACCGGGAACACGCGGTCAGCGTCGTCGTCCACCACATCGTCGCCGACGGCTGGTCCTTCCGCACGATGTGGCGCGAACTGCTGGCCCTCTACCGCGAGGCGATCGGTGAGGAGCCCGCCGACCTGCCGGAACTCCCGCTGCAGTACGGCGACTTCGCCCGCGCCGAACAGGCCAGGACCGGCGGGGAGGCGGGCGAGGAGGCGTTCCGTTACTGGGCGGAGCGGCTCGCCGGCACCGGCGCGCTGCGCCTGCCCCTCGACCGGCCGAGACCGTCGAACCCCACCAGGCCCGCCGGGTTCGTCACCGTCGACCTCGGCCCCGAGCTGACCGCCGCCCTCGACCGGCTGGCCCGGCAGGAGCGGTGCACCCCGTTCATGGTGCTGCTCACCGGCTACCAGTGCGTGCTCGCGCGCTGGACCGGCTGCCGGGACTTCGTGGTTGGCACCCCGCTCGCGGGCCGCACCGAGAAGGCGCACGAGGCGCTGCTCGGCTACTTCAACCGCACCGCGGTGATCAGGTCGGACCTCACCGGCGACCCCGGCTTCCGCGACGTGCTGAAGCGGACCAGGTCCGCCGTGCTCGCCGCCCTCAGCCACCCCGACGCCCCGGCCGAGCGGCTCGCCACCCACCTGGGCCTGCCCGCGGACACCGGAGCCGGGCCGCTCTACCAGGCCGTCTTCGTCCACCAGAGCCAGAACGAGCTCGCGGACGGCTCCGGCGGGCCCGCGCTGCCCGCGGGCGTCCGCACGGCGAGCATGGACTCCGGCTTCGAACAGGCCAAGACCGACCTGCTGCTCGACAGTTGGCGCACCGCCGACGGCGGCGTCACGCTCTCCTTCTGCTACGACCGCGAGCTCTTCGACCGGGAGACCGTCGAGGCGCTCGCCGGCCGCTGCCGCGAGCTGTACGCGCGGATCGTCGAGGACCCGGAACTCCCCCTGCACGGCGACTGGTTCGTCGGGGCGCGGGAACGCGCGGCGCTGCTCGCGCTGGGGGCGGGGCCGGACGCTCCCGCCGGCGTGCGCACGGTGCTGGAACGGTTCGCGGAGCAGGCCGCCGCGCGACCGGACGCACCGGCGCTGGAGTGCGACGGCCGGACGCTGTCCTACGCCGAACTCGACCGGCGCTCCACCGAACTGGCGCGCCGGCTCGGCCCGGTGGCCGGCCGGGTGGTCGCGGTGTCGATGGCGCCCTCCTTCGACCTGGTCGTCGCCCTGACGGCGATCTGGAAGGCCGGCGCCGCCTACCTCCCGCTCGATCCGGCCCACCCCGAGGACCGCCGCGCCCTGATGCTCCGCGAGGCCGACGCCGTCCTCACCCTCACCGACGCCCTCACCCACGCGGACGTGCCGGGACCGGCGGCCGGTGAGCCCGCCCCGGTGGACCCGGAGGGCCTGGCCTACGTCCTCTACACCTCCGGGTCCACCGGGACGCCGAAGGCCGTCGCGGTGGACCACGCGGCGGTGTCCGCCCGGGTCGACTGGATGGCGGGCCCGGACGGCTACGCGCTGGGCCCCGCCGACCGGATCGTCCAGTTCGCCTCCCTCGGCTTCGACACCCACGTCGAGGAGCTCTGGCCGGCGCTGACGGCCGGGGCGTGCGTCGTGCTGCTGCCCGGCGGCGGCCGGACCCTGCCCGACCTGCTGGACGGACCGGCCGGACGGGCCGTCACCGTGCTCGACCTGCCGACGGCCTACTGGGAGGAACTCGTCGGCCTCGGCGACCAGACCCGCTGGCCGCGGGCGCTGCGCCTGGTGGTCATCGGCGGTTCCGAGGCCCGGGCCGACACCGTCGCCCGCTGGCGCCGACGGCACGGGGACGCCGTCCGGCTGGTCAACACCTACGGCCCCACCGAGGCCACCGTGATCGTCACCGCGGCCGAGCTGACGGCCGCGGACGCCGAGCGCCGGCCCTCGCTGGGCCGCCCGCTGCCCGGGGTGGGGCTCCACGTGCTGGACGAGCGCGGAGGGCTGCTGCCCCGGGGAGCCGAGGGCGAGCTGTACATCGGCGGCCGCGGCCTGGCCCGCGGCTACCTGCGCCGGCCCGACCTGACCGCGGCCGCCTTCGTGCCCGACCCGTACCTCGGCGGGGTGATGTACCGCACCGGTGACCGGGCGCGGTGGCGGGCGGACGGCCGGCTGGAGTTCCTGGGGCGCGGCGACGCCCAGCTGAAGCTGCGCGGCTACCGGATCGAACCCGCGGAGATCGAGTCGGCGCTGACGGCGCACCCGGCCGTGGCGCAGGCCGCCGTGCTGGTCCGCGACGGGCGCAGGCTCCTGGCGTACGCCGTCCCGTGCCCCGGCGCCGAGCCAGGGCCGGCCGAGCTGCGCGAGCACCTCGCCCTGCGGCTGCCCGCCTACATGGTCCCGGACACCGTGCTCACCCTGGCCCGGCTGCCGCTGACCCCGAACGGCAAGCCCGACCTCGCGGCCCTGCCCGATCCCGGGCCGGCCGCCCCGGCGGGCTACGTCGCGCCGCGCACCGATGCCGAGCAGCTGGTCACCGAGCTGTGGCAGGAGGTGCTCGGAGTGCCGCGAGTCGGGGTGTTCGACGACTTCCTCGCGCTGGGCGGGGACTCCCTGCTGGTCACCCGGGTCGCCGCGCGGATCCGGGCCGGCCTCGGCCTCGACATCCCCATCCGGGACGTGTTCGAGAGCAGCACGCCGGCCGCCCTCGCGGCGCGGATCGAGGCGCTGCTGATCGCCGAGATCGACGCGCTCACCGAGGAGGAGGCGGCCGGGCGCCTAACCGGCTGAGCGGTGGGGCCCGGCTCCGCAGCACGCGGAGCCGGGCCCTCGGGGCGTGTCAGATCCCGGCCGCCCCCGCCAGCGCGGCGGCGAGGTCCTCGGCCAGCGCCGTCACCGCCCCGGCCTCGAAGGCGTGCTCGTTGTACCGCAGCCAGCAGCGCAGCCCGCCGTCCGGCTGCTCGGTGACCGCGAGTTCCGGGACGTGCCGGTCACCGCCGGGCAGCGGGTAGGGCACGGTGGCGTTGCGCGGCAGTTCCCAGGCGGCGCAGGCCACCCCCGGCAGCTGGGCCGGCGCGCTCCAGCTCTCGTACCGCAGCCAGGCGGCGAACGGCGCCAGCGGGCTGAACTCCGCGAACGGGTACAGCTGGTGGTCGAGCGCCGCGGTGGCGGCGGACCGGACCCGGTCGAGCAGTTCGGCGAACCCGGGCGTGCCCGAGACGTCCACCCGCACCAGCAGCGACTGCACGAAGCAGCCGACCGCCCGCTCCGCCTCCGGTCGGGTCCGGCCGGGCACCGGCGTCATCAGGACGAAGTCGGACTGTCCGCTGCGGGCGGCCAGCAGGCCGCTCCAGACGGCCGCCACCGCGAGGAACGGCGTGGCCCCCAGCTCCGCCGCCCTGGCCCGCAGCGCGTCCGCCGTCTCTGGGGGCACCGTGAACGCGTGGGCGGCGCTCAGCACCACCTCGGTGTGGCGGCGCCCGGGGAAGGGGTCGATCGCCGCGGGCGCGTCCGCGAGCGCCGCCGCGAAGTGCGTCCGGGACGCCGGCCAGTGGGCGTTCGACCACTCCACCAGCTCGCGGTACTCCGGGCCGGGCCGGGCGGCGGGCGCCCGGCGGCCGTGGCGCAGCGCCGAGTAGCACACGCCCAGGTCGCGCAGCAGCGGGCCCAGCGACCAGCCGTCGCTGACGAGGTGGTGGACCGCCAGCAGGACGACGTGGTCCTCCCGGCCCCGGCTCACCACGGCCAGCCTGGTCATCGGCCCGGACGCGACGTCCGTCAAGCGGTCGCGGACGGCGACCAGCCGCGCCGACACCTCGTCGTCGCTCGCGCCGGGGGCGTCCACCAGCACCACGTCCGCGCGCGGTTCGTCGTCCAGGACGGCCCGCAGCACCCCCGGTTCGGCCCCGGGCACCGGGACGAACCCGGTCCGCAGCGCGGGGTGGCGGCGGATCGCCTCGTGCAGGGCGTCGGCCAGGACGTCCGTCCGCAGGGCCTCCGTCACCCGGAACATCACGGCCACCGAGCCGACGTTGCGGCCCGGGACCTCGGCCATCCA
Organism: Kitasatospora sp. NPDC048286; assembly: GCF_043201735.1. Taxonomy (NCBI): domain Bacteria; kingdom Bacillati; phylum Actinomycetota; class Actinomycetes; order Kitasatosporales; family Streptomycetaceae; genus Kitasatospora; species Kitasatospora sp. NPDC048286. Next base: position 216,422 of record NZ_JBICZE010000008.1, on the reverse strand, counting down.
GCGCAGGAAGTTCTCCTGCTGGGAGGTGAGCGGCAGGTCGTGCGGCTGGGCGCGCAGCGAGCGCAGGAAGTCCGACATCTCGGTTCCGGACGCCGCCGCCGGCGCGGCCTGGGCGGCCTCGGCCCGCTCCAGCCAGGCCGTCTGGGCGCGCAGCGAGGGGCGTTCGAAGACGAGGGCCGTGCGCGCCGCCACGCCGAACTCGGCGGAGATCGCGGCGGCCAGCTGGACGGCGCGGAACGAGTCCCCGCCGAGGGCGAAGAACTCGTCCTCCACGGCCCGGACCGGCCGCCCCAGCACGGTCCGCCACAGGGCGGCCAGGGCCAGCTCGCGCTCCGTCTCCGGTGCCCGCCCGGCCGCCGGGGCGGCCTCCTGGAAGGCGGTCCGCAGTTCGTGCTTGACCACCTTGCCGCTCGGGTTGCGCGGCAGGGAGTCCAACACCAGGATGCGGACGGGAAGTTCGGGCCGGGCGAGGCGCTCGCTCAGGAAGAGCCGCAGGCCGTCGGGGTCGATTCCGCCCGGCAGCGGGACCACCGCGGCGACCGGCACCTGGCCCATCACCGGGTGCGGCAGGCCGAGCGCGGCGGCGTCGGCGACCTGCGGGTGCTCGTGCAGCACCGCTTCGATCCGCAGCGTCGAGACCTTCAGCGCACCGGACTTGACGATGTCGCTCTCCCGGTCGACGAGGTGGAGGAAGCCGTCCTGGTCCAGTCGGCCGAGGTCGCCCATCCGCACCCAGCCGTCGCGGAAGACGGTGTCCGAGTCCGCTCCGGCGTACCCGCGCGGCGGGCCGGGCTGGCGCAGCCAGATCTCGCCGGTCGCGCCGGGCGGCACCGGTTCGCCGGCCTCGTCCAGGATCCGCAGGTCGGCCGGGTCGGTGGGGCGGCCCAACGAGCCCGGGCGGCCGGGGTCCACGACCGCGGATATCTGGGCGGGGGAGGCCTCGGCCGAGGTGTAGGTGTTGACGACCGTCGCCTTCGGCAGGGCGGCGGACAGGCCGGCGGCGACGGCCGGCGGGAGGGCGGCGGCGGTGGAGCCGACCAGCAGCACGCTGCCGAGGTCCCGGCGGCCGGCGACCCCGGAGTTCAGCAGTTCCACCGCCGTCGACGGCACCAGGAAGACGGTGCCCGCGCCGAACTCCTCGACCACCCGCCCGAACTCCTCCGCGTCGAAGCGCGGCAGGCAGATCGTCGTGGGCTGTGCGGTCAGCGCGTTCACCAGGACCGCCTGGGCCGCGTTGGTGCCGATCGGGAAGGCGTGCACGGCGTGCCGCGAGTGGGCGTACGGGCGGGGGCGGGGGTCGGGGACCAGTCCTGCGGTCAGGCTCGCGTGCGCGGCCCGGACGCCCTTCGGGGTGCCGGTGGTGCCGGAGGTCCCGATGATCTGGGCGAGGTCCCCGGGGGCGGCCCGGTGCGGCGGCTCGGTCCCGTCCGGGGCGTCGAGGTCGAGGTGGTCGAGCGTGAAGGTGGGCAGCGCGGTGCGCGGGCCGCTCCCGGCGACCGCCCGGCGTGCCCCGGCGGCCTCGACGAGCCGCTCCACGTCGGCCGGGGCGAGGTCCTCACGGATCACCAGCCCGGCCGCGCCCGCGTAGTGGGCGGCCAGGAACGCCACGGCGTACTCGTCCCACTCCCGGTTGGTGAACAGCAGCGCCACCGTGTCCCCCGGCCGCACACCCTCCCGGGCCAGCCCGTGCGCGGCCCGCACCGCCCGCTCGCGCCACCGCCCGTAGGTCAGGCTCCCGCCGCCGGGCACGAGCAGGGCGGTGCGGTCGGGATGGAGCGCCGCCCGGTGGTCCAGGAGCGCGGGGAGCGTGAGCGGGACGGGGGCGGGCTGGGCGCTGATGACGACTCCCGGGGGGCTTTCGGAGCGCGGCCGAGCGGTGCCGGACGAAGATCGGCCGCTGATTGGTCCAGACCGTAGCGGACCGGTGAAGGCACGCGCCACATCCGTCCACGGATCGTCACAAGCCGTGCTGCGCAGGCCTCGAGCTCCGCCGCGACCGCCTCGCCGGATGCCGGGCCCGGTCGGATCGGGTCGACGTTCCCCCGGCGTCAGGGGAGCTCCGGCCAGCCCGCCGTCAGACGTCCGCGCTCCTGCCACTGACGGACCCCCGGCCCGTCCGGGTCGCGTCGGCGGCAGAACTCCTCCAGCCGGGCGCACTGGGCGAGCATCGCGGCCCGGCGCCGCGGCCACGGCGGCGCCGGCTGTCCGTACGCGTCGAAGAGGTGGCGCAGGGCGCCCGCCTGGGCCGGGTGGTGCGTGCGGACGATCCACTCGCACCAGGCCAGGTCCTCCACCGGTTCGCCCGGGTGGGCGAACTCCCAGTCCAGCAGGCCGGTGACGGTGAAGTCGGCCGGGTCCAGCAGCAGGTTGTGGGGACCGAAGTCCCCGTGCACCAGTGCGGATCCCTCGGGCGCCGGGCCCTCTGCGGCCGCCCCGGGGTCGACGGACCGGAGCCGGCGCAGCACCCGCCCGCAGGCGGCCAGGACCTCCGGGCCGTGTCCGGCGTCCAGCAGTTCCTGCGCGGGCACCCCGGGCAGGTGGCCGAGGGTGATCGCGCCCGGCGCGGTGTCGAGCACCGGAGGGACCGGCAGCAGCCCGCGAAGCCAGGTCAGCAGCCGGTGCTCGCGCCGACCGCGCTCCTCGGCGTCCGGCCCCTCGTAGCGCTTCACGACGACCGTGCCGTCACCGGCGGTGCGGTTGGTGTACCCGTGCGGGAGAGGCCGCAGCCCGGACGGGCCTTCGCTCACCCCTGCCACTCCTCGGCCAGCAGTCCGAGCACGACCTGGTCCACGAACTCCCCGTACGCCCAGGCGGCCTGGCGCAGCCGCCCCTCCTCGGTGAAGCCGGCGTGGGCGGCGGCCCGGAGCATCGGGGTGTTGTCGGCCAGGGTCTCCAGCTGCAGGCGGCGCAGGCCGAGCACCGGGAAGGCGTAGTGGCAGAGCACCCGCAGGACGTCCGGTGCGAAGCCGCGGCCCCGGTGGCCCGGCAGCAGGGCGAGGCCGACGTGGGCGCCGCGGTTGTGGGCGTCGATGCCCCACAGCAGCGCCTCGCCGGCGAGTTCGCCGGTGGCCGTCTCGACCACGGAGAAGCAGGCGGCCTCGTCGGACGGCTCGGGGACGACGTACGGGGAGTGCGGCGAGCCCGGCGGGAGGGGCCGCCAGGGCCGGGAGTCGGCCCGTGCGCGGGTCGCGACGTCGTCGTACAGCTCGGCCAGGAGCACCGGCAGGTCGGCGTCGTGGCGGGCGCGAAGGGTGATGTGGGTGCCTTGTAACATGTCACATGTTTTAGCATGGGTGGCCCCGCCGCGGCCATCGGGTTTCCGCGCTGGAACGCGACGGGCCCCGGTGGACGGCACGCCGTCCACCGGGGCCCGTCGGCCGGGTCACCCGAGCGGGACCTCCAACTGCTGCGCCAGGTCGGCCACCAGGGCGTCCAGCCAGCCCCGGATGGTGCCCGGGTCGAACAGGTCGGCGTCGTACTCGACCTGGCCGGCGTAGCCGTCGGCGTCCGGAGTGAGGCCGAACGAGCAGTCGGCGCGGGCGGAGGGGCCGGCGATGTCCTCGATCTCGGTGGTCAGGCCGGGGAGGTCGAGGGTGATGGGCGGGGTGCTCTGGACCGCGAGCAGGATCTGCGGGAACACCGGGGGCAGCACGATGCCGCGCTCCCGCAGGGGCTCGACCAGCAGGCCGAAGGCCGTCACCGAATGGTCCAGGGCGGAGGCGATCGCCTCGGCGGCGCGGTCCACCTGCTCCCCGAACCCGCCGGCGCCCCCGGTCGGCACCAGGATCGGCACGCTGTTGGTCAGCAGCCCGACCACCTTCTCGTCGGCCGGCCGGGTGCGGTTGGCGTTGGAGAGCAGGACCAGCGGCGCCGAGGTGCCGCTGAGCGAGCCGACCAGCCGGCCGAGCGCGGCCAGCAGGACGGCGGAGGCGGTGGCGGAGCGCGCCGCCGCGTAGCGTCCGACCGCCTCGGCCACGGCCGCCGGGATCCGGAACTCGGCGGTCTCGCCGTGCCCGGAGCGCTTCTCGGGGCGCGGCCGGTCGGTGGGCAGGTCCACCGAGAGCGGCGCGCCGCCCAGGACCTCGGCCCAGTGGTCGGTGGCCGCCGCGACGGCGGCCCGGGTGACCACCGTCCGCTGCCAGCAGGCGTAGTCGGTCATTCGGCCGGGGGCGTCCGGCAGCGGGCCGCCCGTACGGTAGAGCGCGCCCAGGTCGGCCAGCACGGTGGCCAGCGACCAGCCGTCGATCGCCATGTGGTGGAGGGACAGCAGCAGCACCCACTCCTGCTCCGCCGGACGCAGCAGCCGGGCGCGCAGCAGCGGCGGCGCGGTCAGGTCGTACGGGCGGGCGATCTCGGCGTCCAGGGCCTCGGCGAGCGCCGCGTCCCGTTCGGCGGGGGCGAGCCCGCGCAGGTCCTCGACGGGGAGGTCCAGCGGGGTGTTCGGCAGCACCTGCTGGAGCACCCCGAGTTCGGTGTCCGGGAAGCGCGTGCGCAGGCTCTCGTGCCGCTCGGTGACCGCCGTCAGCGCGGCGGCCAGCCGCTCGGGCTCCAGCGGGCCGTGCACGGTGATCCGCTGGGTGATGTTCCACACCGCCGGATCGGCGGACCCGGCGTGGGCCTTGTGCATCCGCCACTGCCCCACCGCGGTCGGTGCGGCCGCCAGGGCCGTCCCGTCGCCGGTCAGGACGGCGAGCAGCCGCTCGCGGTGGGCCCGGACGAGGCCGGTGAGCTCCTCGTCCATCGCCCCGGCGGGGGCCAGGTAGCCGATCCGGTCGCCGGTGGTGCGCAGCACCACCTCGCGTTCGTCGAGCAGGCGCAGCAGCCGCGCCCAGTCGTCCTCCACAGCAGTCTCTGCCACGGCCTCTGCCGCTGCCTCTGCCGCGCTCACAGCGTGCCCTCCTCGTAGGCCGGGGCCTGGTGCTGCTCGGCGGCCGGCTGGTGGGCGGCCATCGCGCGGACGGTCGGGCGGCGGAAGAAGTCCAGCACGCCGATCCGCAGTCCGGTCGCCTCGCGGACGCGGTTCAGCAGCCGGGTGGCGGCCAGTGAGTGCCCGCCCAGGTCGAAGAAGGAGGTCTCCACCCCGGCGGGGCGGCCGAGTTCCTCCTCCCAGAGCCGTTGCACGGTGCGCTCCAGGTCGGTGACCGGCGCGGCCTCCGGCTCGTCAGCGCCGAGCGGGCGCGGCTCCGGCAGGGCGGCGGTGTCCAGCTTGCCGTTGGTGTTGAACGGCAGGGAGTCGACGGTGGCCCAGAGCCCGGGCACCATGTAGTCGGGCAGCAGGTCGGCCAACTGGTCGGCGACCCGGGGAAGTTCGGCGTCCGGGCAGCCGACGTAGCCGGCCAGGACGGTGCCCGCCGCGGTGCGACGCGCCGTCACGGCGGCGGCGTGCACGCCGGGCAGGCCGAGCAGCACGGTCTCGATCTCACCCGGCTCGACCCGATAGCCGCGCACCTTGACCTGGCGGTCGGCCCGGCCGAGGAACTCCAGCCGGCCGTCCGGCCGCCACCGGCCGAGGTCGCCGGTGCGGTAGCCGCGGCCGTCGGGGGTGTCGGTGAAGACGGCGGCGCTCTCCTCGTCGCGGCCGACGTAGCCGATGCCGACCTGGACGCCGAGGGCGTGGATCTCGCCGACCGCACCGGGCGGCACCCGGCGTCCGGCGGCGTCCCGCAGCACGATCCGGCTGCCCGGGGTGGGGCGGCCGATCGGCGCGTACTCCCCGCCGTCCCGGTCGATCTCACCGGCCGTCAGCGCGTGGGTCTCGGTCGGGCCGTAGTGGTTGATCAGCCGGCAGTCGGGGTTGCGGCGCAGGAAGGCCCGCAGCGCGGGGGTGAGCAGCACCTGCTCGCCGCCCGAGATCAGCTCCCGCAGGTGCGGCACCGGCTCCTCGCCGAGCGCGTCGGTCAGGGCGGCCAGCGGCGTGTACGGCAGGTGGATCCGCTCGGCCCGGGTGGCCCGGACGACGGCGGCCAGCGCCGTCACGTCGTAGCGGGTCTCCTCCTCGATCAGCAGCAGGGTGCCGCCGCCGGCCAGCGTGGTCAGGATCTCCTGGACGCTGACGTCGAACCCGCAGGAGGCGTACTGGAGGGTGCGGGCCGCCGGGTGGTCGGCGACGTTCCAGGCCACGAAGTGGGCCAGGGCGAGGGAGTGCATCAGCACGCCCTTGGGGCGGCCGGTGGACCCGGAGGTGTACAGCAGGTACGCGGGCGCCTGCGCCGAGGGGGCGGGCAGCGGGGGCAGCTCGACGGCGGCCTCGGCCGGGGCGGCGCCCGTGAGCACCGTCCGCACGGTCAGGCCGAGCTCCGCCGCGGCGGCGTCCGAGGTGGTGAGCAGCACGGCGGGCGCGCTGTCCTCGACGATCAGCCGGCAGCGCTCGGGGCCCTGCAGCACGTCGACGGGGACGTGGACGGCGCCCAGGCGCAGGATGGCCAGCAGCCCGGCCACCAGGTCCACCGAGCGGGGGAGCAGGACGCCCACCCGGCTGCCCTCGCGGACGCCGGCCGCCAGCAGCCGGCCGGCCAGGTCGTCCGCCCGGGCCAGCAGCGTCCGGTAGTCCGTCCCGGTGCCGTCGGGGGCGACCACGGCGGTCTGCTCGGGCCGGCCGGCCGCGGTCGCGGCGACGGTGGCCAGCGGGTGCTCGGGGTCCTGGGCGGCCGCGGGGCCGCACTCCAGGGCGGCGTCGGCCTCGGCCGCGGGCACGGCGGTGAGTTCGACGAGCGGGCGCTCGGGGTCGGCGACGGCGGCGGTCAGCAGCCGCTCGAAGGCGCCGAGCAGCCGGTCGACGGTGGCCCGGTCGAAGAGGGTCTCGGCGTACTCGACGTGGCAGCGGATGCCGTCGGGCAGGCTGGTCAGGAAGAGCGTCAGGTCGAAGGCGGCGCGGTCCGCCACGTGGTCGAGCGGGCGGGCCGTGACCCCGGGCAGGTCCAGCTCGAAGACCATGTGGTTCTCGAACTCGACCATGACCTGGAACAGCGGGTTGCGGCTGGTGTCGCGCTCCGGGTTCAGGTCCTGCACCAGCACCTCGAAGGGCAGCTGCTGGTGCTCGTAGGCGTCCAGCGCGGTGGAGCGGACCCGGCCGAGCGCCTCGGCGAAGGCCGGCTCGCCGGACAGGTCCAGGCGCAGCGCCAGGGTGTTGACGAAGAACCCGACCAGGTCCTCGGTGCCGTCGGTCCGGTTGGCCACCGGGGTGCCCAGCACGATCTCGTCCTGGCCGGCGTAGCGCTGCAGCACGGCGGCGAAGCCGGTCAGCAGCACCATGAACAGGGTGGATCGCCTGGATCGGGCCAACTCCCGCAGGCTGTCGGAGAGTTCGGCGGGCAGGTGGTGGACGAAGGAGCGGCCGCGGCCGTCCGGCACCGCGGGGCGCGGCCGGTCGGTGGGCAGGGCCAGTACCGGCAGGTCGCCGCCGCCGAACACCTTGCGCCAGTAGGCGAGGCTCTCGTCGTACTCGCCGGCGGCCACCCGGGCCCGCTCCCGGGCGGCCTCGGCGGCCGGGCCGGTGGCGAGCACCGGCAGGCGGGCGGCCCGGTCCTCCCGGGCGGCCAGGTAGAGCTCGCCCAGCTCGCGGGTGATCACCACGGTGGACAGGGTGTCGATCACGATGTGGTGCATCGACAGCACCAGGACGTGCCGGTCGGCGTCCCGCTCCAGCAGCAGGGCCCGGAACAGCGGGCCCTCGGCCAGGTCGAAGCGGTGCGCGCCCTCGGCGGTGACCAGGTCGGCGACGGCGTCCGGTGAGGCCGCGTCGGCCGTGACCCGCTGCAGCACCGGGCCGGTGGGCGGCGCCAGCACCTCCTGGAACGGTTCGCCGTCCTGCTCCCGGAAGACGGTGCGCAGCGCGACGTGGCGCTCGACCAGCCCGCGCAGCGCGGTGTCCAGCGCCTGCGGGTCGAGCGGGCCGTCCAGCTCGATCGCCTTGACCTCGTTGTACTGTCCGCCGTCGGGCAGCATCCGGTGCAGGAACCACATCCGCTGCTGGGCGTAGGACAGCGGTGCGCCGCGCTGGGTGTCCCGGCGCAGGACGTCGAGCTGCGGCAGTCCGGCCGCGACCAGCTCGGGGGAGAGCCCGAAGTCCACGAAGGCGGCGATCTCGTCCGCGCCGGCCGCCCGCAGCTCGGAGAGCACCCCCTGGACGCTCTCCGGGGTGCCGATCAGCGCGCGGGAGGCGCAGTACCGCTCGTACGCGCGCTCCAGCACGAACTCCAGGTCGTCCTCGCGGGCGTTCTTGAAGTCCAGCGTCAGGCCCAGGCTGTTGGCCATCTGCCCGAACAGCGACAGCGAGGAACGCAGGTAGTTGCAGAACGGCCGGTAGGCCTGCTCGCGCGCGGTGGCCAGGTCGGTGCCCAGGTAGGTGTGGACCAGCACGACCACCCGGCCGGCCTCCGGGTCGAGGCCGTGCTCGGCCCGGGTGCGCCGGTAGATCGCGATGTTCTCGGCCAGCTGGGCGACGTCCTGGGTCATCAGGTTGGTGATGACGCCGAGGTCGTGCCGGGCCGCCTCGCGGAAGCTGTCCGGGTTGCCGACGATCGCGGTGAACATCGGCGGCAGGTCCTGCAGCGGGCGCGGGTGGAGGGTCACCTCGATCGGCTCGCCGTTGCCGTTGCGGCCCCGGTACGGCTCACCGCGCCACAGCGCCCGGACGGTGTCGATCTGCCGGTGCATCAGCTCCTTGTGGCTGCCGTAGTTCTCCGGGAAGAACAGGAAGTCGTTGGGGTGCCAGCCGCTGGCGCAGCCCAGGCCGACCCGGCCGCCGGACAGGTTGTCGACCACCGACCACTCCTCGGCGACCCGCACCGGGTGGTGCAGCGGCAGCACGGCGCAGCCCGCGTTCAGCCGGATCCGGCTGGTCTCCCGGGCCAGGGCGGCGGCCAGCACCGAGGGGTTGGGGAAGATGCCGCCGAAGGAGTGGAAGTGGCGCTCCGGCAGCCAGACGGAGTGGAAGTCGTTGCGGTCGGCGAAGCGGGCGCTCTCCAGGACGATGCGGTACTTCTCGTCCTCGGGGGAGTCCAGCGGGTAGTCGCCGAAGAAGTAGAGGCTGAAGTCCACCGGCCGCTGCGGGTCGCTGACCGGCTGGTACGGGATCGGCTCGGCCTGGGTGCGCACGGTCCCGGTGGGGGCGGGGAGTTCGGCGGCCGGCCGCGGGGCGGGCAGGCGGACGCCGGGCGAGGCCGGGAAGAAGCCGCCGCGCCGCAGGTCGCGCAGCGACTCGCGGACCGCGTCGATCACGAACTCCACGTCGCCGTCGGTGTGGGCGGTGGAGAGGAAGAAGTTGCGCCACTCCCACACGTAGACCCCGCGGGTCAGCAGCTGCGGGAAGAGCAGCTCCATGTCGGCCCGGGGCTCGAAGCGGAAGAGCGAGCCGAAGTGGGCCAGCCGCAGCGGGAACTCCTCCTCCTCGAAGAAGCCGTTCAGCGTGGCGGCCAGTTCGTCGGTGCGGGCGTTCAGCCGCTCCTGGAGGCCGGGGCCGGCCGCCTTGAGGTGGCGCAGCACCGCGCCCGCGGCGGTCATCGCCAGCGGGTGCTGGATGTAGGTGCCGCCGAAGAAGGTGGTGTCCTTGGGCGGGTAGCTGTCGTCGCCGTAGTCCCAGTGCCCGCCGTCGATCCCGTCCAGGATGTCGGCCCGCCCGGCGATCGCGCCGATCGGGTAGCCGCCGCCCAGCACCTTGCCGTAGGTGGAGACGTCCGGGGTGACGCCCCAGAAGCCCTCGGCGCCGCGCAGGTGGGGCCGGAAACCGGTGAGCATCTGGTCGAAGACCAGCACGATGCCGAGCCGGGTGGTCAGTTCACGCAGCGAGCGGACGAAGTCGACGGGCTGGCGTCCGGGGTGGCGGCTCTGCACCGGCTCGACCAGGACGGCGGCGATCCGGTCGCCGTGCTCCTCGATGACCTTGAGGCTCTCCGGGTCGCCGTACCGCAGCACCAGCAGGTCGGCGACCGCGCTGCCCGGGATGCCGATGGACACCGGGACGGTCTCCCGGTCGGCGCCGTGGCCCAGCGTCCGGCCCAGGGTGTGGTCGAAGTGGCCGTGGTACGAACCCTCGAACATGACGATCTTGTCCCGGCCGGTGTGCGCGCGGGCCAGCCGGATCGCCCCGGCGTTCGCCTCCGTACCGGAGTTGGCGAAGGCGACCCGCTCGGTGCCGGTCAGCTCGGCCAGCAGCTCGGCGGCCTCGCCGGTCTCCGGACCGCGCGGGCCCAGCCGCAGACCGGAGGCCAGGTGCTCACGGACGGCCTCGGAGACGAACTCCGGGTCGTGGCCGAAGAGCAGGACGCCGAAGCCCATGGTGATGTCGACGTACGGATTGCCGTCGACGTCCTCCAGCCGGGAGCCCCGGGCGCTGCGGGCGGCGAGCGGGTAGAGCATCTCCTTGGTGCCGGAGCGGAAGCCGACCACGGCGCGGCTGTCCGCCAGGGTGCGGCGGTGGCGGCGGGTGATCGCCTTGGAGGCGGTGGTGCGGGCGGTGAAGCGGGCGACCAGCTCGTCCACGTGGGCGCGCTGCTGGTCGGTCAGGCCGCCGGAGGCCATGCCGGACTCGCGGGAGACCGTCACCCGGGGGCCGTGCACCTGCGGGGCGGCGGGCGCCTCGGCGGCGGGGGCTTCGGTGACGGGGGCGGGGGCGACCGCGGGTGCGGCGGCCGGGGGCAGGGCGGCGGGCGTGGGTGCCGGGGGGAGGACTGCCGGTGCGGCGGTGCCGCCGGCCAGCAGGCCGAGCTGGTCGCGCATCAGGTCGGAGAACTGGCCGAGCAGCGCGAGCTGGCGCTCGATCAGGCCGGTGCCGTCGGTCACCGGGGGCAGCGCGGCGGCGGCCGGCGCGGCGACGGCGGGTGCGGCGGCGGGTGCGGCGGGCGCGGCGGCGGGTGCGGCGGGCGCGGCGAGGACGGGCTGGGGCGCCGGGGCCTGGACGGGCGCCGGGACGGTTTGGACAACCGGGGCGGCCGGGGTGGCCTGGACAACCGGAGCCGTCGGCACGGCAGCCGGAGTCGCGACAGGCGTGACAGGCGCGGGCGCGGCCTCGGGGGCCGCCACGGGCTCCGGTTCGGCGGCCGGCAGCAGCGTGGCCAGCACCGCCGGCTCCAGCCGGGAGGCGATCAGCCCGGCCAGCCGGGCCGGGGTGTCGGCCGCCTCGAACAGCTCGCGCATCGACACCCGCACCCGGAACGCGCGTTCCAGGTCCCGGATCATGTTGATCATCGAGAGCGAGTCGGCGCCGAGGTCGAAGAAGGGCTCGTCCGCGCCGACCGAGGCCTCGTCGTAGCCGAGCTGGCGGGCCGTCTGCTCGACGACCTGCCGCAGCACGGCCTGCTCGGCGAGCTCCTCGGGGCTCGGCGTCGCTGCCGAGGCCGGTGCGGCGGCCGGTTCTTCGGCCGGCGCGGTCTGCTGGGGTGGGTCCTGGCGCATGGCGGGGTCCTCGGTGGTCGGCCGGGCAGGGGCGGTGAACCAGTGGCGGCGGCGTTGGTAGACGGTGGTGGGCAGCGGGACGCGGCGGGCCGGTCCGTCCGGCCAGTCCCGGGCGGCGGCGAAGCGGGCCCAGTCGAGCGGGACACCGTGCGACCAGAGCGCGGCCGCGGCGACGTCGAACTGCTGCTCCGGCGAGGCGCCGCGCCGGCCGCCGGCGACGAAGTGGCGCTGCGGAAGCTCCCGGCGGCCCATGCCGGTCAGCGTCGGGTGCGGGCCGATCTCCAGGTACAGCTCGTGGCCCTGCCCGTCCAGGGCGGCGAGCACCTGGTCGAACCGGGCGGTCTCCCGGGTCTGCCGCAGGAAGTACCCGGGCGTCGGGACGGTTCCGGGCTCCAGCACCTCGCCGCCGAGGTTGCTGACCAGCGGTACGGCCAGCGGCCGCAGGCGCAGCCGGGCCAGCTGGTCGCGGAACGGGTCGAGCACCGGGTCGAGCAGGCGGGAGTGGAACGCCCGGTCGGTGGCGAGCCGCTCGGTGGTCACCCCGTCGGCGGCCAGCACGGCCTCGGCGGCGGCGATCTCGCGCGGCGGGCCGGCCAGCACGCACTGGCCGCTGCCGTTGACCACGGCCAGGTCCACGCCCGGCAGCCAGTCGTCGAGCCCGGACAGCCGGTCCAGGCCCGCCGAGACCACCGTCATGGCGCCCGGCTCGCTCAGCCGGTGCATCAGCCGGCCGCGCAGCGCGGTCAGGAACATCCCGTCGGCCAGGTCGAGCGCGCCGGCCGCGTGGAAGGCCGCGTACTCCCCGGCGCTGTGCCCGGCGACCGCCGCCGGACGGACCCCGAGCTCCTGCCAGAGCCGCAGGTAGGCCGCCTGGAGGGCGAACAGCGCGGGCTGCGCCGCCTCGGTGGTCCAGCTGTCCTCGGCATCCTGAGGTGCGGGGTCGAGCAGCAGCGGCAGCAGCGGCTCGTCCCAGCTCGCGCGGTGCAGCCGGTCGCACTCGTCCAGGACGGCGCGGAAGACCGGGAAGGCGTGGTACAGCTCGGCGGCCATGCCCCGGTACTGGGCACCCTGGCCGGTGAAGAGCAGCACCGGCCGGATCTCGCCGCGGCCGGTCTCGCGGTGGGCCGCGCCGGCGGTGGGCCGGCCCGCCAGGAAGGCGTCCAGGGCCTTGCGCAGGGCCGCCGGGTCGGGCCCGGTGACGGCCAGCCGGTGGCGCAGCGCGCGGCGGCCGGCGCCGAGGGTGAGCGGCAGGTCGCCGGGGGCGAGGGCGGGTTCGGCGTCCAGCCGCTCGCGGAGCAGCCCGGCCAGCTCGGCCAGGCCCTGGGCGGTGCGGGCCGACAGCGGCAGCACGGTCGGGACCGACCGCGGTGCGGGCACCGTCGCGGCGGCCGGGGCCTGCTCCAGCACCAGGTGGGCGTTGGTGCCGCCGACGCCCAGCGCGCTGACCCCGGCCCGGCGCGGGGTGGGGCCGTCCGGCCAGTCCCGGCGCTCGGCGGCGAGCCGGAACGGGCTGCCGGCCAGTTCCAGCGCGGGGTTGGGGCTGGTGAAGTTCACCAGCGGCGGGATGGTGCCGTGCCGCAGCACCAGCAGGGCCTTGATCAGGCCCGCCAGGCCGGCGCAGGTGTCCAGGTGGCCGATGTTGGGCTTGACCGAGCCGAGCGAGCAGAAGTCGGCGGCCTCCGTCCGGGCGCGGAACGCCTGGGCCAGCGCCCGGAACTCGATCGGGTCGCCGAGCGGGGTGCCGGTGCCGTGGGCCTCGATGTAGCCGATGCTGTCGGCCGGTACGCCCGCGAGGTCCAGTGCCCGGCCGACCACCGCGGCCTGCCCGTCCACGCTGGGCGCGGTGTAGCCGACCTTCCGGCCGCCGTCGTTGTTGACGGCCGAGCCGAGGATCACCCCGTGGATGGTGTCGCCGTCGGCCAGCGCCCGGTCGAGGCGCTTGAGCAGGACGGCGGCGACGCCGTTGCCGCCGACCGTGCCGCCCGCCTCGGCGTCGAAGGCCCGGCAGGCGCCGTCGGGGGAGAGGATCGACCCCTCCTCGTAGCGGTAGCCGGCGGCCTGCGGGATGTGCAGGGCGGCGGCCCCGGCCAGCGCCAGCTCGCAGTCGCCCGCCAGCAGCGACTGCACCGCCAGGTGGACCGCGACCAGTGAGGTGGAGCAGGCCGTCTGCACGCCGATCGCCGGACCGGTCAGGCCCAGCCGGTAGGCGACCCGGGTGGCGGCGAAGTCCGCCTGGTTGCCGATCGCGGTCTGCAGGGCGGCGACCGGCTCGGCCGGGTCGGCGGTGGTGGCCAGGGCGTGCTGGTAGTAGGTGCGCAGCGCGTACAGGGTCATCCCGGTGCCGGCGAAGACCCCGACCCGGCGCTCCGGGTCCGGCGCGTCGTAGCCGCCGTCCTCCAGGGCCTGCCGGCAGATCTCCAGCAGCAGGCGCTGCTGGGGGTCCATCAACGCGGCCTCGGCGCCGCTGATGCCGAAGGCCTCGGCGTCGAACCGGTCGATGTCGGTGAGCGCGCCGGTGACCGGGACGAAGTCGGGGTGGCGGTACTCCTCCGGGCGCAGTCCGGCGGCCGCCAGTTCCTCCTCGGTGAAGCGGGTGGTGCTCCGGATGCCCTCGACGATGTTCCGCCAGTACTGCTCGGGGGTGTCGGCGCCCGGCAGGCGCAGGGCCAGGCCGACGATCGCCACCCGGCGGTCGTCGCCGGGGCCGGCGGCGGGGTCGGTGCCGGGGGAGGGGAGCGGGGCGGTGGGCGCGGCCGGCTCGGCGGCCAGGTGGGCGATCAGTGCGTCCACGGTGGGGTGGCGGAACAGCTCGGTGGGCGCCGGGGGCGTGGGCAGCGCGGCGCTGAGCGTGCCGTGCACCCGCATCAACTGCAGGGAGCCGATGCCGAGTTCGGCGAGCGGGCGGCCCGGGTCCAGCGGGGTGTCGAGGACCGACTCGAAGGCGTCCAGGACCAGTCGGCGCAGCCCCGACGGCGCGGCCCGCTCGGGGACGGGCCGTACGGCGGCCGGGGTTCCCGGGGCTGCGGCGGACGGCGCGGGTGCGGTGGGCGGCGCGGGTGCGGTGGGCGTGGCCGGCACGCCGGCGGTGACCGGGCGGGGCGCGGTGGCGAGCAGCCGGCGCCGGGCGGCGGGGGAGCTCGGGTCCGGGCCGGCGTACCGGTGGCCCGGGGCGCCGGCCAGCAGCAGCGCGGCGAGCCGGCGGCCGTGCGCGGCGCTGAGCACGGCGATGCCCCGTCCGGCGGCGGCCTGCTCGTTCTCCGTGTCGCGGTTCATGCCGATCCCGCTCCACAGGCCCCAGGAGATCGTCCAGGCCGGGGTGCCGGTCTCCCGGCGCAGCCGCTCGACGGCGCTCTCCAGGTAGCGGTTGGCCGCGGCGTACCCGGTGGAGCCGACCGCCTCCTGGAGGCCGATCATCGAGGAGAAGGCGACGAACTGCGCCCCGGGCCGCTGCCGGACCAGCTCGACGAGGTGGTCGGTGCCCTCGGTCTTGGTCCGCAGGGCCTCCCGCCAGCCCTCGGTGCCGGTGTCGGCGAGCAGCGCGAGGCGGTAGCCGCCGGCCAGGTGGAGCACACCGTCCAGCGGCGCCTGCCACGCGCGCTCGGCCTCGGCGATCACCTCCGCCAGCTGCCGACGATCCGTCACATCGGCCTGACGGTAGGTCACCTGACCGCCCTGGGCGGCCAGTCGGCGCAGCGCGGCCCGGCGTTCGGCCGCCTCGGCGGTCGGGGCGTCCAGGTCGCTCCGGCCGACGATCAGCAGCCGGGAGCCGTACTCGCGCAGCAGCCCGGGCAGCAGCTCGGCGGCGATCCCGCCGAGGCCGCCGGTGACCAGGTAGTGGGCGCCGGGGGTGAGCAGCGAGCAGCCCGCCTCGCCGGGGGCGGCGGCCTCGACCGGTCCCAGCCGGGGGACCCACGGGCGGCCCGCGCGCCAGGCGGCCTCGGGCTCCTGCCGGGGGTCGGCCAGCAGGGCGAGCAGCGCGGCGGCCTGGTCCGTGGCCGGCGCGTCGCCGGGCAGGTCGAGGTGCCGGGCGGCGGGCACCAGCTGCTCGGCCCGTGCCCCGGCGGTCAGCGCGGCCGTCAACGCGGCCCGCGGGCTGGGGAGTTCGTCGGGGAGGACGGCGTGCAGTCCGGCGCTGACGGAGACCAGCTCGCGGACCGGAGCCCGGCCCGGGAGCGCCCGCAGCAGGGCGAGCAGTGCCTCGTCCGGGCGGGCCGGGCCGTCGTCGCCGGTCGCGCTCCACAGGTAGACCAGCCGGTCGGCCGTCCCGTCGCCGAGGGCCCGCAGCCACTCCTCGGGGTCGGCGGTCGGCGGGTGGTCCACCACCCGGGCGTTCGGCAGGGCGGCAGCCAGGGCCTCGGTGAGGGTGCCGGGACCGGACGGGCCGAGCAGCAGGATCGTTTCCTCGGCCGTTGCTTCCTCGGCCACCGGTTCGACCGAGGCCTCCGCCGCCGGGCGGGCCTCCCAGCCGAGTTGCCGTACACAGTCCGGCAGTGTCCGGGAGTTGGCCTCGGCCAGGTCCAACGCCACGATGTGGTCGTCGAGTTCGCCGTCCAGCAGGCGGCCGCGCAGCGCGGTGCGCTGGATCTTGCCGCTGGTGGTGCGCGGGAACTCGCCCGCCGGGACGGGGAGCACCAGGGCGGGCGCCGGTTGCCGGCGGGCCGCCAGCACCTGCCGCACCTCGGCGGCGACGGGCGGCGCGGCGGCGTCCGGGTCGCTCGGGACGTAGGCGATCACCAGCTGCTCGGTGCCGGTGCGCTCGTCCGGCACCCCGAAGGCCGCGACGTGCCCGGAGCGTACCCCCGCCACGGAGGCCACCACGTCCTCCAGCTCGTGGCAGAAGTAGTGCACGCCGTTGACGATGATGATCTCCTTGCGACGGCCGGTGAGCACCACCTCGCCGTCGACCAGGAAGGCCAGGTCCCCGGTGTCGAACCAGCCGTCGCCGACGAAGGCCTCCCGGTTGGCGGACGGGTTGTTCAGATAGCCCGGCGTCACCCGGCCGGAGTGCACCTGGAGCCGTCCGACCCGCAGCTCTGGCAACGCCCGTCCGGCGTCGTCGGCCACCCGGATCCGGGCGCCGGTCGCGGGCCGTCCCATGCTGAGGAAGGCGGTGCCGCGCTCCGTCGAGTCCGGGTCGGCGAGCTCCAGCCGGCCGGTCAGCGAGTCGGTGCGCACCAGTCGGCGGGCGCCGTCCTCGTGGTAGCGCTTGTAGGTGATCGCCGTACAGGTCTCGGCCATGCCCCAGGCCAGCAGCAGGTGCTCCGGGCGGATGCCGAACGGGGCGGTGGCGGCCAGGAACTCGTTCAGCACCGCCTCGGTGCACTGCTCCCCGGCGTTGATCAGCGACTTGACCGCGGACAGGTCCCAGTGGCGGTCAGGACCGGCGGCCCGGACGGCCTCGGCGACCAGCCGGTAGCCGAAGTTGGGCGACCAGGAGTGCGCGGCCCGGTAGCGCTCCAGCGCGTCCAGCCAGACCAGCGGGTCGGCGAGCACGAGTTCGGTGGGGATCTGCACCTGGTCGGTGGCCAGCACGACGTCGCGCAGGTGGAACATCAGCAACCCGGCGACGTGGTCCAGGGGCAGCCAGTTGACCGTGGTGTCGGCCGGGTCGGTGCCGGTGGCGACGGACCCCGCCACGTACTCCAGGATGCCGCGGTGGGTGACCTGCACGGCCTTGGAGCGCCCGGTGCTGCCGGAGGAGAGCTGGAGGAACGCGATGTCGCCGGGGTCGGGGGCGTGGGTGGGGGCGGTCTGCGGGTCGCCGTCGGCGGGCTGGTCGGCGGGCCGGTCGACGGCGATCACCCGCAGTCCCGGCGCCGGGTACAGCTCCCCGAACCGTTCCAGGCCGGCCACCGCCGGTCCGCAGGCGAGGACCGGCGGCTCCTCCAGGGTCTGCCAGGCGTGCCAGAGCTTCTCCAGGACGGGGTTGCGCTCGTGGTAGTCCGGCGGGCGGGCGACCGTCACCGGCTGCACCCCGCCGAGCAGGCAGGCCCACAGGGCGGGGAAGTAGAACTCCGGTTCCGGGACCTGGAGGATCGCCCGGTCCCCGGTGCGCAGCCCGGCGGCGGTCAGCGCGGCGAGGATCTCGCGGGCCCGGGCCAGGAGTTGACGGTAGGTGAGCCTGGTCGCCTCGCCACCCGCCCGGACCAGGTGCAGCCCGCGGTCGGGGTGCAGCTCGGCGGCGCGCAGCAGCGCCTCGGGCAGGGTCCGGGGCGCGTCCGGCGCGGGGACGGGCAGTGGGGTGCCGACGGCCTCCGTGCCGGGGTCCTCGACTGCGGCCGCCGGCTCCGTCGGCTCCGCCGGGGCGGCGCCCGCGACGGGCGAGGCCGTCGCCTCGCCGAACGGGCGCCAGCGATCGGTGAGTTCGCGCAGGTGGCGCAGCGCCGGGCCGGGTGCGGCGGGTTCCCGGCGGAGCGCCGCGGCCAGCGCGGCGGCGTCGGGTTCGCCCTCGGCGGTGCGGACGATGCCGTCCAGGACGTGCACGTCGGCGCTCGGGTCGGCGTCCAGCAGCGCCGCGGCGGCCCGGCGGCGCAGGGCCTCGGGATCGCCGTCGACGGCGGGTACCAGGTAGGCGAGCAGGCCAGGGCGGCCGCTCTCGTGCTCGACGGGCAGCAACGCGCAGTCGGCGATCTCGGGGTGCAGCAGCAGTCTGGCTTCGAGGATGCGCAGCCGGCCGTGGTCGGGACCGGTGGGGCTCATGAGGTTCGGCACCTTTCGGATCGGTGCCGGGGCGCGGGTGTGGGCCGCCCCGGGGCAGGGAGGGGAGCGGAGACGGGTGGCGCGGACGGCGCGGGGGCGCCGGGGTGCGGAGCAGCGGCGGTGCGGGGGTGAAGTGGTGCGGAAGCGTGCTGGGGAGGTGCGCTCAGCGGCGGCGGGTGCGGGAGACCAGCACCAGGAAGCCGAGCGCCAGCACGATCGGGACGGCGTGGGAGACGCCGACCACGGTCAGCGGGCTGAGCAGCGCCAGCAGCGAGCCGCTCAGCAGCATCCCGGTGCCCATGCCGACGTTCTCGGCGGAGGCGAGGATGCCGAAGGCCTCCCCGCGCCGCTCGTCGGCGAGCGCCTGGATCCGGGTGGTGTAGGAGATCTCGGTGAAGCCGTCGCCGAGGCCGGCGCCGATCGCGACCACCAGGAACAGCGGGGTCGGCAGGTCGGTGAAGACGAGGATGAAGCAGGCGGACATCAGGCAGGTGCCCAGCGCGAAGCCGCGCTCGCCGGGCTCGATGCCGCGCCGCAGCATGAACCGGGAGACCAGCTGCTGGGCGGCGAGGTTGCCGATCGCCCAGGTGGCCCAGAAGGTGCCGAGCAGTGCGGCCGGGTTGCCGGGGGAGGACTGGTTGGCGAACACCGGCAGGCTGATGTTGTGGGCGGCCGAGCCGAAGGCGTCCAGCAGCCGGATGCCCGCCATGGCGCCCACCACCGGGGTGGCCCGCAGGACGATCAGTGCCTGCCAGCGGCGCCGGCGCTCCTTGGCCGTCGGCGCGGGTCGCTCCGCCTCCGCCGCGGGCTGCTCCGTTGCGGCCGCGGGCGCGTCCGCCGGTGCGGCGCGGGTGGGCAGCGGCAGCCGCAGCACCAGCGCGCCGAACAGGACGAAGCTGGCCGCGTCGATGAGCAGCGCGGCGCGGAACCCGGCCCAGGCCACCACCACGCCGGCGGAGGCGAAGCCGAGCACCATCGCGGTCGAACGGCAGCTCGCCATCAGGCTGTTGGCGCGGGCGCGGCGGTCGGCGCCGACCATCTCGGGGATGCTGGTGCGCAGCGAGACGGCGCAGACCGCGGCCGCGCCGCCGAGGATCAGGGCGAGCGGGTAGAGCACCGGAATGCGCGCCGAGGCCGGGGCGAGGGCGACCACGACCAGGGCCAGCGCCTGGGCCGCGGCGCAGCCCGTCATCAGCCGGCGCCGGTCCAGCCGGGCGACCAGCCGCCCGGCGACCAGTCCGCCGCCGAGGCCGCCGACCAGCCGTAGGACCAGGTACCCGGCGGTGCCGAGCGCGTTCCCGGCGGCCTCGTAGGCGAACAGGCTCAGCGCGACCAGGTCGAGCTGGCTCCCGTACGTGGAGAGGGCGTCGCCTGCGGCCAGCCGGTAGAAGACCCGGGGCAACTTGCTCGCGGGCTGGTGTGGTGCTTCGACTGCGGTGTCCGGCACGGTAGTCCCCCCGGGCACGCCATATATGGCGGTTCAGTGTGACATTGCACCGCAACTTAGAGGTGAACGGGCGTTAGATCAATACTTTGATCATTCCATGTCCAAAAGATCGTGGACTCGGCCGACTTACTGTCATCTTTCGCGCCATCCTGGCCGGTTGTTGGCGTACGGACGGGAAGGGGGTGCGGGTCAGCGGCGTCCGAAGAGCCTGCCCAGCCAGCCCTTGCCCGCGCGGCCCTGCTCGGCGCAGTCGCAGCGGGCGGACCTGGGCACCCCGGCGAGGACCTGCTCCACGTGCATCCCGCACCCGGCGAAGGTCGGCTTCCCGCAGCTGCGGCAGGCGACTCGTCGGCACATGTCGTTCTCCGTTCTCCCGGCCCCCAGGGGCGGGGCCACCACTCCAATATACCCCACCCCGTATTCGCGATGTCGGATTCGTCCCGCCGTCGGGGTCGGGGCGACGGCAGTGCGGACGGGGCCGAAAAGGGGGAGTGCCGTCAGGCCGTCTCGGGCCGGGCCGGCGGGATCGCGTAGGTCAGCGTGGCGCTGGCCACCAGGACGTCGTCGGCGTCCAGCAGCTCGGCCAGCACCACGCACAGCCGCCGCCCGAACTTGGCCGTCCTGGCGCGCACGCGCAGCGCCCCGGGCCTCGGCCGGTTGAGGAAGCTGATCTGCAGCGAGCTGGTCAGTGCCATCAGGGTGGGCCCGAGCCGGGCGTTGATCAGCAGGAACGCGGCCAGGTCGCAGAGCCCGGCCTGCTCCGGGCCCGAGACGGTGCCGCCCGGGCGGACGCGCAGCCGGTCGCCGTCCACCGCCATGGTCAGGGTGTGGCCGTCCACCTCGGTCACCCGGCAGGCGGCGTAGTCGGGGAACTGGTCGGCGATCAGGGCATTGAGCCGGCCGGGGCCCAGAAGGACGTCGACGGTGGCGACCGCCGTGTTCGCGTCGGTGGTCATGGAGGTCAGCGTAACCGTCGGTCCGGGGGTGCGCCCGGGGCGCTCCAGGCCTGCTTCCGGCCAGCTTCGTTCGCCGTGGTCATCCGCCAAGATCCGTTAAGGGAAGGGTAATTGCGCATGTCATGCCGGTGTCGTCATGGCCGGAACCAGCCGCTCCGGAGGCCCCGGATGGCCGGATCCGCTCGGCATGATTCGTGAGGGACCTTGTTCGGCCCAAAATGCAGCACCTACGCTCCGAGCAAGTTCAGCGGAGCCGGTGTGGAGCTCCGCCGGCCGCTGGGGGGCGGCGTCTCTTTCCTTGCGGTCGTCATCGAGGGCCTCGGCGGAAGCGGGCCCCCGGCTGCCCACCTGCGTCCGTGTCCTGCTTCAGAAACGGGGTGTCGCGCCATGGGGATTTCCATTCCGGACGACGAGGCGGTGGTGGTCCGTACGCCCGACGAGTTCCTGGCGATGCCGGAGGAGTACCGCGAGATCGCGATCCGCGGCATGGTGGTCAACACCGAAGGGGAGCTCTCCGGCGGCGACGACTACGTGCAGGTCTTCCTGCCGCTGGCCCCCGACGCGGAGGAGCGGCAGGTCTGCGCCGAGCGCGCCGCCGAGGAGTACGACCACTACAAGATCGGCAAGCGGGTCCTCGCCGAGGTCGGCGTGGACACCAGCTACATGGAGACGCAGACCCTGGCCGAGCGGAACCTGTTCCGCGCCCAGGAGTTCCACAACTGCACCACCTGGGCCGAACGCGGGATCTTCTCCTACATCGGGGAGGAGACGGCGATGGTGATGATCTCCGAGTTCGCGCAGAGCAGCTACCGGCCCTGGGCGGACGCGGTGCGCACCATCATCCTCGACGAGAAGGTGCACATCGCCCACGGCGCCCGGGTGTGCCGCAACCTCGCCGCCACCGACGACGGCCGCGAACAGCTCCAGCAGGCCCTGGACCGGCTGTGGCCGACCTTCGTCCGGATCTTCGGCAGCCCGCGCTCCGAACGGGCCAAGTTGGCCGTCCGCTTCGGCCTGCGCCAGACCACCAACGGCGAGGCCTGCGACCTGTGGCGGGAGAAGGTCACCCCGCGGATCAAGAACCTGGGTCTGCGCCTCCCGGAGTAGCAGGAACCGCCCCCACGCCGATCCCGCGACTCCCGAGGAGCCCACTGCCCATGGCAACACCCGTCACCATCGAACAGCGCCCGCTGAGCCGACGCGAGGCCAAGGCGCGCACCGCCGAACTCATCGCCGACCGGCCCGACCTGGCCGAGCGCCTGCACCGGCTGCGCCGACTGGGCCGCGAGGTCCGCTCCTGCGAGGTCCACCTCACCAACACCTGCAACATCCGCTGCAAGGGCTGCTGGTACTTCGAGGGCGGCTTCGACACGGCCGTCAGGGAACTGTCCGACCTGGACCGCATCCGGGCCTTCGCCCGGAAGCTCGCGGACGACGGCGTCAACCAGGCCACCCTGATCGGCGGCGAACCCACCCTCGTCCCGCGCCGGATCGAGGCCTTCGTCGAACAGCTGCCGTACGTCACCATCTCCACCAACGGCCTGCGCCCGATGCCCAGACAGGGCTTCGAGAAGATCGCCATCGCGGTCAGCATCTTCGGCGGCGGCCCGCTCGACGACGACCTGCGCGCGATCCGGGTCAACGGCTCGAAGTTCACCGGCCTCTTCGACACCGCGCTCTCGCACTACCGCGACGACCAGCGGGTGCTGTTCATCTACGCGCTCTCCGAGGCCGGGGTCGAGCACATCGAGCCCACCGTGCGGAAGATCGCCGAGAACGGCAACATCGTCACCTTCAACTTCTACAGCGAGCACGGCACCGAGACCCCGCTGAGGATCGCCGACGAGCGGCGGGTGCTGGACGAGGCCCTGCGGGTCAAGGAGCTGTACCCGCAGGCGGTGGTGAGCCACCCGTACTTCATCCGGACCCTGGTGACCGGCCGGACGCACTGGGGTGGCAGGTTCGGCTACGACGTGTGCCCCAGCCTCAGCGTCGACGCCCCCGAGCACGAGGACCGCGTCGCCAACGGCAACCCGGTCATCCCCGGCTTCAACGTCTGGGGCGCCGACTACGAGTCGCTCCAGTTCTGCTGCACCTCCGGCGACTGCGGCGGCTGCCGGGACAGCCAGGCCGTCTACAGCTGGCTGGTGGTCAGCGCCAACCGCTTCCTGGACGACGCGGCCCGGCTGGAGCAGTGGCTGGACATCGCCGAGAGCTACTGGCGGCAGTGGCACTGGGCCCCGTACCACGCCACCAAGGCCTGAGCCCCCACAGCCACCCGCCCCGTACGTCCCCCGCACCGCCACCGCCGCCCCGCGCGGACGAGGAGAGCCATGCCCGACACACTGGACCGCACCGCCATCGAGACCTTCGTCGTCGACGCCCTGGTCGACCTCGGCGTCGACCGCGAGGGCATCGTCGACGACGCCGCCCTGGACGAGCTGGAGATCGACTCGCTCGACCTGGTCGAACTCAGCCAGTCCATCCGCAAGCAGCTGGACATCCCGGTGAAGCCCAAGGACTTCGACCGGCTGTACACCGTCGGCGAGGTGCTCGCCCTGTGCTGCCGGAAGGCCGGGCTGGAGTGAGGCCCCGGGCCGTCGTCACGGGCCTGGGCGCGGTGACCCCGCTGGGCGTGGGCGCCGAGGAACTCCACCGGCGGGCGGTGGCCGGGGAGAGCGGACTCGCCGACGGGCTCGGGCTCTGCCGGGACTTCCGGCCCGCCGACCACCTGTCGCGCCAGGAGATCCGCCGCACCGACCGCTTCACCCAGCTCGCGCTCGTCGCCGCCGCCGAGGCCCTGGCCCAGGCGGGCTGGACGGACGGCCCGCCGCCCTACCCCGCCGAGCGGATCGCCTGCGTGGTGGGCTGCGCGCTCGGCGGAACGGCCAGCTTCGAGCGCCAGGCCGAGGTGCACCGGCAGCAGGGCGGGGAGTTCGTCTCCCCGCTCATGGTGCCCGCCATGATGGCCAACGCCGCGGCCTCGCAGATCGCCCGGCAGCACGGCTTCCGCGGCGAGGCGCTCTGCCTGGCCTCCGCCTGCAGCAGTGCGACTCAGGCGATCGGCACCGCCCTGCTGCTGCTCGCCGCGGGCGCCGCCGACGCGGTGGTGGTCGGCGGCGCCGAGGCCTCCACCTCCGAACTGGTGCGGGCCGCCTTCCGGACCGCCGGCGCGCTGTCCGAGAGCGGCCGGTCGGTGCCCTTCGACCGCGACCGGGACGGCCTGCTGATCGGCGAGGGCGCCGGAATCCTGGTCCTGGAGACCGCGGCCGGCGCCGCCGCGCGGGGCGCCACCGTGCTCGGCGAGGTGCTCGGCTACGGCGCCACCTGCGACGCCCACCACCTCACCGCCCCGGACCCGACCGGCGAACCCGCGGCCCGGGCCGTCACCCTGGCCCTCGACGCGGCCGGCGTCACCCCCGGGCAGCTCGGCTACCTCAACGCGCACGGCACCGGGACCGTCCTCAACGACCGCGCGGAGTGCGAGGCGCTGCGGCTGGCCCTCGGACCGGTGGTGGAGGAGGTCCCGCTGTCCTCCACCAAAGCCGGCACCGGCCACCTCTTCGGCGCGGCCGGCGCGGTGGAGGCCATCGCCACCCTGCAGGCGCTGCGCCACGCCACCGCCCCGCCCACCGCCGGGCTGCGCGAGCCGGACGAGCGGCTCGGCCCGCTGAACCTGATCCGCCGCGCCACCCCGCTCGCCGCCCCCACCCTGCCCGGCGGCCGCCGGGTCGGGCTCTCCACCTCCTTCGGGTTCGGCGGGCACAACGCGGCCCTGGTGCTGGCGGCAGCCGAGGCACCGGCCCCGGCCGGGAGGGCCGGTGCGACCAGTGCAACCGGTGCAACCGGTGCAACGGGTACGACCGGTACGACGAAAGGCCAGGAGTGATGCTCGGCTTCCCCGGACGCCGCTATCTGATCACCGGCGTCCTCAACCAGGACTCCATCGCCTGGCACACCGCCAGGGCGCTCCAGGAAGCCGGCGCCGAGGTCCTGCTCACCGGCTTCGGCCGGGCCCGGCGGATCACCGAGAAGGCCGCGGGCGTCCTGCCCCGCCCCACCGAGGTGCTGGAGCTGGACGTCACCCGGCCCGAGGACTTCGCCCGGCTGGCCGAGGAACTGGAACGGCGCTGGGGCGGGGTCGACGGCGTGCTGCACGCGGTCGCCGCCGCCCAGCAGACGGCGCTGAGCGGCAACTTCCTCACCACCCCGCCGGAGGCAGCCGGCCTCGCGCTGCGCACCGCGGCCGTCTCCCTGCACTCGCTGGCCACCGCCCTGGCCCCGCTGCTCGGCGCGGACGGGCGGCGCGGCAGCGTCGTCGGGCTGGACTTCGACGCCAGCGGCGCCTGGGCCGGCTACGACTGGATGGGCGTGGGCAAGGCGGCCCTCGGCGCGGTCTGCCGCTACCTGGCGATGTACCTCGGCCCGTCCGGCATCCGGGTCAACCTGGTGGCCGCAGGCCCGGTGGAGACCGTCGCAGGGCAGGCGATCAGCACCTTCGACCGGATCGCCGACCGCTGGCAGGCCGAGGCCCCGCTCGGCTGGGACCGCACCGACCCGGCCGTGGTGGTCGGCCCCGTGCTGTTCCTGCTCTCCGACCTCGCCGCCACCGTCAGCGGGGAGATCCTGCACGCCGACGGCGGGATGCACGCCGTCCGGATGGGCACCGGCCCGGCCTTCGCCGAAGGAGGCGCGGCATGACGCCCGCCATCGTCGGCGTGGGCGCCGCCCTGCCCGAACGGGTCGTGCCCAACGCGTACTTCGAGCGGATCGGCGCCTCCCCGGAGTGGATCGTCAAACGGACCGGCATCGAGGAGCGCCGCTTCCTCGCGCCGGACGGCCGGCTCGCCGACCTCGCGGTGGCCGCCGCCGAGCGGGCACTGCGGCACGCCGGGCGCAGCGCCGCCGGCATCCGGCACGTGGTGGTCGCCACCATCACCCCGGACCGAGTCACCCCCGGCGTGTCGGTGGAGGTCGCCGCCCGGCTCGGCATGCCACGGGCCACCGCCTTCGACCTGCACGCGGCCTGCGCCGGGTTCGTCTACGGCCTGGACCACGCCGCCGCGCTGATCGAGACCGGCCGGGCCGAGGCGGTGCTGGTCTGCGGCGCCGACGCGCTGACCCGGATCACCGACCACGAGGACCGCGGCACCGCGGTGCTGCTGGCCGACGGCGCCGGCGCCGCCGTGGTCGCCGACGTGCCCGGCGCGCCCGACCCGTGCTTCTCGCTCGGCAGCGACGGCGAGCAGATCCCGCTGCTCTACGCCGACCGGGACGACCGCAAGCTGCGGATGGACGGCCGGGAGGTGTTCGACCACGCGGTGGAGAAGATGTCCGCCGCCACCCGGGAGGTGCTCGGCCGGCGCGGCCTGACCTGCGAGGACCTCGACCTGTTCGTCGCCCACCAGGCCAACGCCCGGATCGTGCGGGCGGTCGGCAAGGAGGTGGGGCTGCCCCCGGAGCGGCTGTACCTGAACGTCCACCGGGTCGCCAACACCTCGGCGGCCTCGATCCCGCTGGGCCTGACCCACGC
Source organism: Kitasatospora sp. NPDC048286 (assembly GCF_043201735.1). Taxonomy (NCBI): domain Bacteria; kingdom Bacillati; phylum Actinomycetota; class Actinomycetes; order Kitasatosporales; family Streptomycetaceae; genus Kitasatospora; species Kitasatospora sp. NPDC048286. The sequence goes on along the minus strand of NZ_JBICZE010000008.1, from coordinate 190,396 downwards.
CCGCGAGGAGGGCCTGCTGGACGGCCCCCGGCTGCTCGGCCTCGCCGCGTTCGGGGCGGGCATCACCTGGGGCGCCGGGGTGATCGGCTGGCGGCCGGGCGCCGGCGCCGAGCGGGAGGTGCGGACGTGAGGACGCCGCGGTTCCCGGTGATCGCCGAGATCACCGCGCCCGACGGGGCCAGGATCACCGTCCGGGCGCTGGCCCGGCCGGAGCCGGCCGCCCCGGTGGTGACCGTCCTGCCGGCGATGGGGACGGCCGCCCGGCACTACGCCCCGCTGGTCCGCGCGCTGCACGCGGCCGGCCTGAGCGTGGCCACCTGCGACCTGCGCGGCCACGGCGAGAGCCGCCCGGTGCCGCGGCGCGGGGTCGCCTTCGGCTTCCGCGAGCTGGTCGAGCACGACTTCGGGGCGGTGCTCGACGCGGTGGCCGCCGCGTTCCCCGGCGCGCCGCGCCTGCTGCTCGGGCACAGCCTGGGCGGGCAGCTGGGCCTGGTGCACTGCGGTGTCTTCCGGCCCCGGCTGGCCGGCGTGGTGCTGGTGGCCGGCGGATCGGCCTGGTACCGGACCTTCGGCGTACGGGCGGGCCTGCGCCGGCTGGCGCTGAGCCAGTTCTCGATCGTCGCCTCGGCGGCGGTCGGCCACTGGCCGGGCGAGCGCTTCGGCTTCGGCGGCCGCGAGTCGGCCCGGCTGATGCGGGACTGGGCGCGGCAGATGCGCACCGGCCGCTACCGGGCGCGCGGCGCCGTCACCGACTACGAACGGGCGCTGGCCCGGGTCGACCTGCCGGTGCTGGCGGTGGACGTCGAGGGTGACGAGCTCGCCCCGCCGCGGGCCGTCGACCACCTGTGCGCCAAGCTCGGCTCGGCCCGGGTGGAGCGCTGGAGCTACACCTCCGAGCGGGCGGACGGGCGCCCGCTGGACCACTTCCGCTGGATCCGGCACAACCGCGGGCTGGTGGAGCGGATCGCCCCGTGGATGCTCGCCGCCGCCGGTGCCGGAGAGGCTGCGGGTGAGATGGCCGGCGCCGACGACGCCGCGGGCGCCGACGGCACCGCCGCGTCGCCCGGCGGCGTCCGCCCGACCGTATGAGGATCAGACCGAGCCCTGCCGCCCCGAGGAGCGTCCGCATGTCCGCCGTCCCCGCCCCGTCCGACCGAAGCTCCGACCAGCCGCACGGCTCTCCCGACCTGCCGCACGGCATTCCCGACCTGCTCACCGCGACCGCCGCCCGCTGTCCGGAGCACCCCGTCCTGCGGCTCGGCGAGGAGGTGCTGGGCTACGCCGAGCTGGACGCGCGCAGCGCCCGGGCCGCGCACTGGCTGACCGCGCTCGGCGTCGCGCCCGGCGACCGGGTCGCCGTACTGCTGCCCAACGTCCCGGAGTTCGCGGTGCTGTACTACGGCATCCTCCGCGCCGGAGCGGTGGTCGTCCCGATGAACCCGCTGCTGAAGGCCCGGGAGATCGAGCACTGCCTCGCCGACGCCGAGGCCGCACTGCTGCTCGCCTGGCACGCTGGCGCCGAACAGGCGGTCGAGGGTGCGCGGCGCACCCGCACCCGGCTGGTCCCCGTCGAGCCGGCCGACCTCGCCGCAGCGCTCGCGCGGCAGCCGGCCGGCCCGCCGGAGAACGGGGGACGCGGGGGAGAGGACACCGCGGTCATCCTCTACACCTCCGGCACCACCGGCGCCCCCAAGGGCGCCGAGCTGACCCACCGCAACATCGTGTGCAACATCCGGGCGGGCGTCCAGGTCCTGGGCCTGGTCGAGGGGGACGTGATCTTCGGCGGGCTGCCGCTGTTCCACTCCTTCGGCCAGGTGCTCGGCCTCAACTGCGCGGTGTCCGTCGGCGCCTGCCTGACCCTGGTGCCGCGCTTCGACCCGCTGGGCGCGCTCTCGGTGATCCAGCGCGACCGGGTGAGCGTCTTCCTCGGCGTCCCGACCATGTACACCCTGATGCTGGCCCATCCGCAGCGCGCCGGGTACGACGTCTCCTCCCTGCGGGTGTGCCTGGGCGGCGGCGCGTCGATGCCGCCGGAGGTGCTGCGCGGCTTCGAGACCGACTTCGACTGCGTGGTGCTGGAGGGCTACGGGCTGTCCGAGTCCTCGCCGCTGGCCTGCGCCAACCGCAGCGACCGGGAGCGGATCGCGGGCACCGTCGGCATCCCGATCGAGGGGGTGCGGATGCGGATCGTCGACGAGTCCGGCGAGGAGGTGCCGGACGGTACGGTCGGCGAGGTGGTGATCAGCGGCCACAACGTGATGAAGGGCTACTGGCGCCGGCCGGACACCACCGCGCGGACCGTCCGGGACGGCTGGCTGCACACCGGGGACCTCGGCACCCGCGACGAGCGCGGCGACTTCCGGATCGTCGACCGCCGCAAGGACGTCATCATCCGCGGCGGCTTCAACGTCTACCCGAGGGAGGTGGAGGACGTGCTGTACGAGCACCCGGCGGTCGCCGAGGCCACGGTGGTCGGCGTCCCCCACCCCACCCACGGCCAGGAGGTGGCCGCCGCCGTGGTCCTGCGCGAGGGCGCGTCGGCGACCCCGGAGGAGATCCGCGGCTTCGTCCGGGAGCGGGTGGCCCCGTACAAGTACCCGCGGCTGGTCTGGACGGTGGACGCCCTGCCCAAGGGGCCGACCGGGAAGATCCTCAAGCGCGAGGTCGTCGTGCCCGAGGGGGAGGCGGGCCGGCTCGGGAACTGAGCGGGCTCGGGAGTCGGGCGGCCCGGCCGGGCCGCCCGGGGTGGTCACACCACCCGGCGCATCCAGCCGTGGACGTCCTCGGCACGCCCGTACTGGATGTCCAGCACGTGCTCGCGGATCGCGAGGGTCTGCTTGCCCGGCGAGCCGCTGCCGATGGTGAACTCGTAGCCCTCGCCCTTGAATCCGACGATCGGGGTGACCACCGCGGCCGTCCCGGCGGCGAACACCTCGGTGACCGTGCCGTCGGCGGCACCGGAGCGCAGCTCGGAGAGGGTGATCGAGCGCTCGACCGGCGTCAGCCCGAACTCGCCCGCCAGGGACAGGATCGAGTCCCTGGTCACCCCGTCGAGGATGTTGCCGAGCGCGGGGGTGACCAGCTCGCCGTCGGAGGTGACCAGGCACAGGTTCATCGTGCCGGACTCCTCCAGGTCGCCCTCGCCGCCGGTGTCGTCCAGGAACAGCACCTGGTCGCAGCCGTGCTTCCGGGACTCCAACTGGGCGGCCAGGCTGGAGGCGTAGTTGCCGCCGCACTTGGCGGCGCCGGTGCCGCCCCGCCCGGCGCGGGTGTAGTTGCTGCTGACCCAGAGCGTGATGCCGGTGACACCGCCGGCGAAGTACGGGCCGGCCGGGCTGGCGATGACCGAGTAGGCGATCTGCTCGGCGGGCCGGACACCGAGGAAGGCCTCGGAGGCGAACATGAACGGCCGCAGGTAGAGGCTCTTCTCGTCGGCGGAGTCCGGCACCCACGCCTCGTCGGCGCGGACCAACTCCTCGACGCTGGTGAGGAAGTCCTCCTCCGACAGCACCGGCAGGGCGAGCCGCTCGGCGGAGCGGGCGAAGCGGCGGGCATTGAACTCCGGGCGGAACAGCCAGACGCTGCCGTCGGCGTGGCGGTACGCCTTCAGCCCCTCGAAGATCTCCTGGGCGTAGTGCAGCACGGCGGCGCTCGGGTGCAGCGAGTACGGCACCAGGGCGGAGACCTCGCGGTCGTGCCAGCCGTCGGCGGGCGTCCAGGTGGCCGAGGCCATGTGGTCGGTGAAGAACTTCCCGAACCCCGGTGCGGCGAGGATGGTGCGTCGCTCCTCCTCGGGGACGGGATCGTTCCTCCGGACCAGAGGGAATGCGCGACTCATCGTCAACTCCTCAACACCGCTGTGGAATCTGTGCGAACCGGCGCCAACCTCCGGCGCCATACCCGTCATGCTAACGGTCGTCAGCCGGACGTGATACGGCGCGACCCGGCCGCGCCCCGAGTCGCCGGCCCCCTCGGTGCCGACGGCTCGGGGGTGTTCGCGCTACGCGTCGCCGCCGTGGAGGTGGGCGACGAGGCCGTCGAGGGTGGTGCGCAGGGCCTCGGTGTTGGCCTGGTCGAACCAGGTCGTGCGGACGCGTTCGTTGCTCCCGCCCGGGGTCTCGTGCTCGGACCCGAGCTGCTGCAGGGAACGGGTCTCGTCGCCCAGGGTGCGCCCGGCGTCCTGGTAGAGGCTGCGGACGAAACGGTCGGCGTCCTCGGCGGGGATGCCCTGGCCGGCGGCCCAGGAGACCAGCGTGGTGAGGAAGGCGTAGTAGGTGGTCTGGGTCGACGTCAGCGCGGAGAAGACGTTGAGGGCGGCCTCGTCCGCGACCGGGAGCGCCCCGCCCAACCGGTCGAACAGGGCGTCCGCATCGGGGTGCGAGGGGCACACCACGGTGATGCAGCGCCGTTCGCGGACGGTGGGCAGCGGGATGGCGTGGGTCACCTCCGCGTCGGTGGCCAGGACCTGGCGCAGTTCCGCGGTGCCGACGCCGGGCATCACGTTGACCACGACCCGGTCGTCGGGCACCGTCAGCCCGGTCAGGGCCGCGCGCCAGTCCTGGCGGCGCAGGGCGAGGATCACCAGGTCGGAGCGGTCCACCACCTCCTGGTTGTCGGCGCAGACCCGGACGTCCTGGTACCGCTCGGCCAGCTCGGCGGCGGTGCGGGCGCCCCGTGGGGACAGGAGGACCTCCGGCCCGGGCTCGTCCCCGTCCTGCAGGCCCATCACGATGGCCCGGGCGATCTCGCCCACTCCGATGATGCCGATGCGCTTCATTGGTCACTGCCTCCGCTGTCTGCGATATTCCGACAAAGCATGTTTTCATGCCCGCCGTGACCTTCTGTGCAGTGGTGTGACCGTCACGGAGCCGACCGGCAGGCCGCCGACCCGGGCCAGGGCGTGCCCGGTTCGCCCCCGTCAGTGCTGCTGGGCGGGCGGGGTGGTGGCCGGCGGGGCCGTGGTGGCCCCGGTGCCGGTGGGGTTGGGCCTGGGCGCCGGGTCGGGGATGTCGGCCATCGGCAGGGACTGCTTGGGCGTGCCCTTGAGCGCCTGGTCCATGGCGTCCCGCCAGATCGGTCCGGGGCCGTCGGCGCCGAACACCTCGGTGCGGTGCTTCCCGTTGATGGTGATGTCGCGCATCTCGACGCCGCCGTCGGGGCCGCCGAGCCAGACGGCGGTGGCGAGCTGCGGGGTGTAGCCGTTGAACCAGGCGGCCTTCTTGTGGTCCGAGGTGCCGGTCTTTCCGGCGATCTGCCGGTTGTCCTCCAGGTTGAGCGCCGCGCCGGTGCCGTTGTTCTCGGTGACGCCGTTCAGGACGGTGTTCAGCGCCCGGGCCGTCGACTCGGAGAACGCCTGCTCGCAGTGGCCGGCCGGGACGGGGACGTCCTTGCCGTCCACCGTGGTGATCTTGTTGATGGCGATCGGGGTGCAGTGGGTGCCCTGGGCGGCGAAGGTCGCGTAGACGTTGGCCATGGTCAGCGGGCTCATCTCCTCGACGCCCAGGGCCATCGCGGGGACCTCCTCCAGGGGCTTGCCGCTGGCCCGGGTGGTGATGCCGAGCTTGTTGGCCATCTGCTTGACCGCGCAGAGGCCGATCTCCTGCTCCATCTGCACGAAGTAGGTGTTGACCGAGAGGGCCATCGCCTCCTTCAGCTGGTAGGGGCCCTTCTCGTTCGCGGACTCGTTGGGCACCACCGTCCTGGGCCGGGCCTCGTTCTTCCAGGTCCCCTCGCAGGTCTTCATCGTCGGGTACTCGAGCTTGTTCGGGGACGAGTACTCCTGGGTCGCCGACAGGCCCGCCTCCAGTGCCGCGGCCGCGACGACCGGCTTGAAGGTGGAGCCGGGCTGGAAGCCGTTGCCGCCGCCCATGGCCGAGTCGACGTTGAGGTTGACGACGGTCTGGTTCTTGTTGGAGTCCAGGCCGTACGGGCGGGTCTGGGCCATCGCGAGGATCTTGCCGGTGCCCGGCTCGACCATGGAGACGGCGGCGGAGACGCTGTCGGTGACCCGCACGTTGGAGGTCGCCGCGTTCTGGGCGGCGGCCTGCTTGTCCGGGTCCAGCGTGGTGTGGATGTTCAGACCGCCGGTGTTCCACACCTTCTTGCGCTCGTCGGCGCTCTTGCCGAAGGCCGGGTCCTGCTTGACCACGTGGCGGACGTAGTCGCAGAAGAAGCCCATCCCGGCCTGGGCGGTGATGCAGCCGTTCTGCGGGGCCTGGTAGTTGAGGCCCAGCGGGGCGGCCTTGGCCTCCTTCGCCTGGTCGGCGGTGATGTGCTTGTTCTCCACCATCTTGTCGATGACGGTGTCGCGGCGGTTCTGCGCGGCCTGCGGGTGCAGCTTGGGGTCGTACTGGGACGGGTTCTGCACCAGCCCGGCGAGCATCGCCGCCTCGGCGACGGTCAGGTCCTTGTTGCTCTTGCCGAAGTAGCGCCGGGAGGCGGCCTCCACCCCGTAGGCGCCGTTCCCGTAGTACGTGATGTTGAGGTAGTTGGTGAGGATCTGGTCCTTCGGCAGGTCCTCCTCCAGCTTGATGGCGACCTTGAGCTCCTGGATCTTGCGGCCCAGGGTCTTGCGCTGGGCCTCCAGGACCGCGTCGCGGTCGTCGCCGGCCTGCTCCACGTTGACGTTCTTCACGTACTGCTGGGTCAGGGTGGAGGCGCCCTGCGCGGTGGTGCCGCTCTCCGCGTTCTTGCTGATCGCACGGAGCACGCCCTTGAGGTCGACGGCGCCGTGCTCGTAGAAGCGGGCGTCCTCGATGTCCACCTGGGCGTGCCGCATGAACGGCGACATCTGGTCGGCGGTGATGACGGTGCGGTCGCGCTCGTAGACCTTGGCGATCAGGCCGCCCTTGGCGTCGAAGATCTGGGTCGCCTGGGTCAGCGGCGGGGTCTTGAAGTCGTCGGGAACCTCGTCGAATCCCTCCGCCGTGTCCTTGGCGGCCAGTCCGACGCCGCCGGCGGCGGGCAGGGCGATGCCCGCCAGCAGCACACCGGACACGACGCTCACGCCGATGAAGGTCGCCCCGAGGCGGGCCAGCCGAAGCGGAGTGGGGCGGGACGGGCGGAGATCCGCGGCATCCGCGGCATCCGCGTCATCGGAGGAATTCCATATGGGCGGGAGGTTCGATTCCATTCCGGAATGCTAGCCCGCCGAAACCGCTGGTCGAACGGATTTTCCTGTCGGATCGTCACGGCTGTGCAACAGATGTGGAGTTCGATCGCGACAGGTCAAATCGTATGCGAACTGCATGGATATGGGGAAATCGACGGTCCGAACACGTCGGAATTACTTCGGGTGTGGGCCCCCATCCCCGCCCTCGGTCCTGACATCACTTGGATGCGGTGACCCGGGTGAAAGGTTGCGTCCGTTCCGGCGCCGCCCCCGACGTCGCCGGCCGCCGGTCTGTTCGCGCGGTCCGCCGCGTCATCGACCAGGGCCGAGAGGGGTAGACCGTACGGGTGAACACCTTCGGAAGGATCAAGGCCAAGAACGCCATCGAGGTCCGTACCGCCGCCCTCCCGCCCTGTCGGCGCTGCGGAATCCCGGCCCTTCTGACCGCCCGTTACCCGCACTCCTGGCCGAACCAGGCAGGGAAGCAGGTGACCGGCTTCAAGGAGACCGCCCTCTGCTCCGCCTGCGACGAGGGTGACCCGGCGGCGACCGGGCTCCTCGCCCTCCTCGGCGGCCCGGTCGCCGGCCGGCTCGCCGACCTCAGGGCGCTCGTCCAGCAATGGGTGAGCGCCATCCGCCACCGCACACCCGACCTGGCGGACCTGGAGGACGAGGCCGCCCGGTTCAGGTCCGGAGAGCTCTGAAACCGAATGCGGCCGAGCGGAAACCCGAACAGCGGTGCGGATTCACCCGTATGCGCAGCGTGATGTGCTGCCCGGGCGACGCTGTGGGCAGGGTGGTTCCAGCCCCCCACCTCCTCCGAAAGGGTAGGAACCATGGGCATATCGCTGTCCCGCCGTTCGATCTCCTCCGCCGTCACGGTGGCGTTCGCGACCTGCGCGGTCGCCGTCACCGTGTCGCCCGCCCTGGCCGCCGAAGCCGGCGGCAGGCCGGGCGGCGGCGGGGGAATGCCGACGGTGGTCCTGGTGCACGGCGCGTTCGCGGACGCCTCCGGCTGGAACGACGTCGCCGCCCGCCTCCTGGATGACGGGTTCGACGTCGTCGCCCCACCCAACGAGCTGCGCGGCCTGGCCAATGACGCCGCCGACGTGGCGAGTCTGCTCAAGAGCATCAGCGGCCCGATCGTCCTCGCGGGCCACTCCTACGGCGGCGCCGTCATCAGCCAGGCCGCGGCCGGTAACCCGAACGTCAAGGGTCTGGTCTACGTGTCGGCGTTCGCGCCCGACGTGGGCGAGTCCCCGGCGGAGCTGTCGGCGAAGTTCGCCGGCAGCGACCTCGCCACCGCGCTCAACCCCGTCCCCTTCACCGAGCGTGGCGGCAGCGGGACCGACCTCTACATCCGGGGCGACAAGTTCCGGGACGTCTTCGCCGCCGATCTCTCCGAGTCCAGGACCAGGCTGATGGCCGCCGAGCAGCGCCCCGTCGCCGAGGCCGGGTTCGGGGAGAAGGCCACCGCCGCCGCCTGGCGCGACATCCCGTCCTGGTTCGTCGTGTCGAAGCAGGACCGGGCCATCGCCCCCGACCTCGAACGCTTCGAGGCCAAGCGCGCCAACTCGCACACCGTCGAGATCGACTCCTCGCACGTGTCGATGATGTCCCACCCCGACGTGATCGTCCGACAGATCCGCGAGGCCGCGGGGGTCGCCGGTGACGGCGGTGGGAGCGGTGGCGGCAGTGGCAGTGGCAGTGGCAGTGGCAGTGGCAGTGGCGGTGGCGGTGGCGGTGGTGGCGCGGCTGTGGCGGCCGAGCTCGCGGCGACCGGCTCGCGCGGCCAGGCCATCGCCGCGGTCGGCGCCGTCGGTGCCGTCGCGCTGGTGTCCGGCTCGGCGCTCACCCGCTTCGTCCGTCGGCGCGAGGCCCGCTGAACCCGCTGTACCTGCTCAACCCGCTGAACTCGCTGAGCGGCCGGCCCGGTCGGGTGGCCGGCGGTTCCGGGGCCTCTGCCCCGGGCCGCCCGCCCCCGGCCGGGCCGTCTCGCGCGCGCCGGCGGCGTCCCTCACGGCGTCGACGGCGCGGCGGCGAAGTCGCGCGGGACGGCCCGGACCGCGGCGGGCTGCTCCTCCTGGGCGAAGTGCCCGGCGTCGGTGACCACCGCGGTGGTGAGGTCGCGGCCGCCGGCGGCCCGGAAGCCCCGGGCGCAGGCCTCGATGTCGCGGCCCTCGCGGCCCTCGCGGTCGCCGCGCACGTCCCCGCCGCTGGCCCCGAATAGCGCCGGCCGGTCAGCTGTGCGGGACGAGCGCGACCGGGCACCGCACGTGGTGGATCGCGGCGTGCGCGACCGGGCCAAGGTGGGAGCCGACCAGGGTGCGGCGCAGGCGCCGGCCGATGACGAGCAGCCGGGCCTCGGCCGCCGCGTCCACCAGGGCGACGGAGCGGCTGCCCTGGATCAGGTCCGCGGTCACCGACACCTCCGGACGGCGCTCGCGCCACGGGTCCAGCTGTTCGGCGAAGCGGGTCCGCTCGACGGACGAGAGCTCGCCCTTCAGCCCGCCCACGGCCTGCAGCGCCATGTACTCGCTGGCGACCGGCGGCGACCAGACGTGCACCACCCGCAGCGGCGCCCGGCGCCGGGCGGCCGCGTCGAAGGCGAAGGCCAGCACGTCGTCCATCGGATGCGCCACGTCGAGGCCCACCAGCACCGGGCCGTCGGACTCGACCGCGTCGGCCCGGACCAGCGCCACCGGGCAACTCGCCCGCCGCAGCACCTCCTGGCTCACCGAGCCGACCAGGAAACCGCGCACGGCACCCAGCCCGCGCGAGCCCAGGACGAGCAGCGAGGCCGAGTTCCCGGCCGCCTCCAGCGCCTCGGCCGGGTCGGTCGGGACGATCGCCGAGGTGACCGGCCCGTCCCCGGCCAGCGGGCGCAACTCCTCCGCCCGGAGCTCCAGTCGGTCCAGCGCGTGCCGGTAGGTCTCCTCACTGCCGACCACGTCCCGGTGCGGCCACGGCCAGGCCTCCAGGAGGTCGAGCGGGCAGGCGCGGCGCCGCGCCTCGTGGGCGGCCCACTCGGTGGCGGCGAGGCTCTCGGGCGAGCCGTCGAATCCGGCGACGACGGGTGCGGTCATGGTCTGCTCCTCATCCGCGCAGCGCGTCCAGGGCGGCCGTCAGCCGCTGCGCCGCCTCGTCCGCGACCTCGCCCAGCCCGCCTCCCGGCCCGGCCAGGGTGACCATCGTCTGCGGGTCGACGGCCTCCACCACGGTGGCGTCGCCGTCCGCCCGGACCACCACGTTGCAGGGCAGCAGCAGCCCGATGCGACGGTCGGCCTCGAGCGCGCGGTGGGCGAGGGCGGGGTTGCAGGCGCCGAGGATCAGGTAGTCCTCGATCTCCGCGCCGATCTTCTCGCGCAGCGTCGCCCGGACGTCGATGGTGGTCAGGACGCCGAAGCCCTGCTCCCTGAGCGCGGCGGTGACCGCCTCCACCGCCTGCGCGAACGGCCGGTCGAGCCGTACGCCGAGACCGTAGTCCATGGTTCCTCCACAAGAGTCCGGGCGGCCCCAGTATCGACGGGCACCGGGCCCGCCGCCTCCCGGAGCGGACCGCGGCGCGGTGTCGGTGCTGCCGCCTACGCTCGGGCCGTACTGCTTTCGGGAGGGTGTGGTGAAGGTGCGCAGGCCGGTGGACGGCGAGGTCCGGGTCCACTACGGACAGATCTACGTGGAGAGCGATCCCGACGACCCGGGGCCCGACCTGACGAGGGCGTTCGCCGGCCAGCGCGCGGGGCTCTGCGGCGCGGCCGTCCCGGGGGCGCTCTGGCTGACCACCGGGCTGCACACCGGTGCCGTCGGCTTCACGGTCGAGGTGCACGAGCAGGCCCCGCCGCTGGACGAGGACTGGGAGGACGTGGTCGAGGTCTCCTTCCGTCCGGTCACGGACTCCAGCCTGCTGGTGGAGTGGGGCGGCGGCGACGCCCGGGAGCTCGGACTGGCGCAGTGCGACCACCGGGTGCGCTACTGCGCCCTGGGCCTCGACGAGGGGCACCGGCTGGACACCCGGACGCCCGACGAACCGGGGGCGGAGCGCTACCTGCTCCAGTTCTGGCCGGCCCCGCCCGAGCCGGACCGCGTCCTGCGGCAGACCTCGCGGAAGGCGGCGTACTGGCACGACTACGCCCGGAAGCTGCCGCCGCCCCCCACGCCGGAGGAGCGCGCCGCGGAGGAACTCCGGGCCCGTCTCGCGCGGGAGCGCGTGGCACGGGAGAACAGGGCCGCCGCCGAGCTCTGGGAGTGGGGTGGCCGCCGGCCGAGCGAGGCCCTGCGCGGCGTGGTCGGCAACGTCCGGGGCCTGTTGGACTTCGACGCGCCCCTGCTGCACGCCCTGGACGACGCCGGCCCCCGGGCCCAGCGCGCGGTGGCGCGGTTCGCCGCCCGCCGGGCCTGCGCGGCGGCCGGCCTCGCCGGGCTCGACTGGGTCGCCGCCGCACTGACGGCCCTGGACGAGGGCCGCCCGCTGCCGGCGCCCTTCGACGACCCGGCCGCGCTCTGGCAGACCCTGGCCGCCGACCCGCGCGTCCCCGCCCGGACGGTCCGCCGGGCCGTCGCGCCCGAGCGCGAGCCCTTCCGCCCACCGCACGTGGACCCCGACGCCCCGTCGCCGGTGTTCGTGTCGGTGTCCGTGCCCCAGCCGGTGTTCTCCACCGTGACGGTGACGGACCGGCCGGAGCCCCCGGGGCTGCCCGTCGTGGGGGCGGAGCCGGCCGCCACCCGCACCGCCCGCCTCGTCCTCGGCCCGCTCGATCCCGACCTGCCGGTGTCGCAGCCGCACATGGCGCTGCCCGCCGTCCTCGGTGCGGCCGAGCCGGAGCCGCTGCGGGCCGCGATCGACGCGGTGTCCGCGGCGGTCGTCACGTACGGCGAGGACCACCGGACGCTGCTGGCCGAGGTCAGGGCCGTGCTGGCGGAGCAGTGCTGACGCCGACCACTCGCCGTGGTGGGGTGCCGGGGTGGTACCGCGGTACTACGGGCGCGCCGATGATCGGACCCCGGTACCACGGATCGAAGCCGACTCCGCACGTAGCGTGGTGCGCGAGGGCAGCCGGAAGGGCAGGCCCCGGAGCACAGGGGTGAGCGATGATCGAGGCGCACCGGCTGACGAAGCGGTACGGGGAGAAGACGGCCGTGGACCAGCTGGACTTCACGGTCCGGCCGGGGACGGTGACGGGCTTCCTCGGGCCGAACGGCGCGGGCAAGTCCACCACGATGCGGATGATCGTCGGGCTGGACGCGCCCACCAGCGGTTCGGTCCGGGTGAACGGCCGCCATTACGCCGAGCACGCGGCACCGCTCCAGGAGGTCGGCGCGCTGCTGGAGGCCAAGTCGATCCACCCGGGCCGCTCCGCCTTCAACCACCTGATGGCCCAGGCCCACACCCACGGCATCCCGCGCCGCCGGGTCGAGGAGGTCATCGAGCTGACGGGCCTCTCCTCGGTGGCCCGCAAGCGCGCCGGGGCGTTCTCGCTCGGCATGGGCCAGCGGCTCGGGATCGCCTCGGCCCTGCTGGGGGATCCGGCCACGGTGATGCTGGACGAACCGGTCAACGGCCTCGACCCCGAGGGCGTGCTGTGGATCCGCAACCTGCTCACCTCGCTCGCCGCCGAGGGCCGCACCGTCTTCGTGTCCTCGCACCTGATGAGCGAGATGGCCCTGGTCGCCGACCACCTGATCGTCGTCGGCCGGGGCCGGCTGCTGGCCGACACGACGGTGCAGGACCTGGTCCGCCAGGCCGGCGGCGACGTGGTCAAGGTCGTCAGCGCCGACCCGGCCCGGCTGCGCGCCGCACTGGCCGGCGCCGGCGTGGAGGTCACCGGCCGGGCGGGCTCGGAGGAGCTGCTGGTCACCGGCCGTACGGCCCGCGAGATCGGCCTGGCCGCCGCCGAGCAGGGCATCGCCCTGTTCGAGCTCACCCCCCGGGCGGTCTCCCTGGAGGAGGCGTTCATGGACCTGACCCGCGACGCCGTCGAGTACCACGGCACGATCACCACCGCCGACGGCACGGCCGCCGCCGAGACTTCGAGGAGTGCGGCATGAGCACCATCGCACCGAGCCCGACCCCCGCCCCCGGCGGCGTGCGGCCCGCCCGTCCCGCGTACCGGGTGACGCCCCTGCGGGTGCTGCGTTCCGAGTGGGCGAAGCTGTGGTCGCTGCGCTCCACCTGGATCACCCTTGGGCTGGCACTGCTCTTCCTGGTCGCCTTCGGCCTGATCGCCGCCTACCAGTTCAAGTCGCGGATGACCTCCGGCCGCCCGATGGACCGGGACTTCGCGGGGGCGAGCGCGCTGAGCCTGTCCCTGTTCGGCACCAACTTCGCCCAACTGGCACTCGGCATCCTCGGCGTGCTGGTCGCCGCCGGGGAGTACTCCACCGGCATGATCCGCTCGACGCTGGCCGCCGTGCCGCGCCGCCTCCCGGTGCTCTGGTCCAAGGCCGCCGTGTACGGGCTGATCGCGCTGGTGCTCGGCACCGTCGGGGTGTTCGCGGTCTTCGGCGCCGACAGCGGAGTGCTCTCCGGCACCCGCGTGGCGATGACCTTCTCCGACGCCGGGGTGGTCCGCGGCCTGCTGGGGGCCGGGCTCTACCTCGCTCTGGTCGGCGTGATCGGCGTCGCGCTCGGCGCGCTGCTGCGCTCGGTGGCCGGCGGCATCGCGGTGCTGGTGGCCACGCTGATGCTGATCCCGGGGCTCACCTCGCTGCTGCCCAGCTCCTGGCAGAGCCACCTCAGCCCCTACCTGCCCAGCCACGCGGGCGAGGCGATGTTCGCCCTGCACCACGACTCGACCACGCTCTCGCCGACGGCGGGGCTGGCCGTCTTCCTCGGCTGGACGGTCCTCGCCCTCGGGGCGGCGGCCGTGCGGCTGGTACGCACCGACGCCTGAGAGACTCGGAGGGAGTCCATCCACCGCGGCGCCGGGAGCCTCCGGCGCCGCGGACACGACCACGACAGCCCGGCCGACCAGGGAGGTGCCACCGGTGAGCGACCCCGCCACCGCCACGACGAGCCCGTTCGCGGCAGCGGGCACCCCGGCCGCGGGCACCTCGTCCGCCGACCCGCGGACCGCCGACACCCCGGCCGCCGACCTCCTGTCCGGGCACCCGCTGTACACCCGCCTGGCCCGGATCGGCCAGCGGCTGCGGCAGGCGGACCGCGACCACCCGTGGGCGCTCGACGCCGCGGTGGTGGCCGCCGTCTTCCTGCTGTTCTGCCTGCCCGACCTCTTCCCCGGCCACGCCGAGGGCGGCCCGCGCGAGCACCGGATCGTGCTCGCCCGGCTGCCGCTGCCGCAGACCCTCGCCCTCCAGGCCGGCCTGGTGCTGCCGCTGCTGTGGCGCCGGCGCCGGCCCACGGCGGCCTTCGCCGCGATCATGGCCGTCTTCGTCCTGCAGTGGTCGCTGGACGTCGGGCTGCGCGCCGACGCCGCCCTGCTGGTCGCCCTCTACAGCCTGGCGCTGCACGGCCGGCTGCGGCACCTGGCGTGGTCCTGCGCCGCCATGGCGGTGGCCGTCTCGCTGGTCGCGGTGGCCGTCTCCGGCGGCGGGCTGCCGGTCGGCGACGCCCTGTTCTTCCTGTTCAGCGCCGCGACGGCGGCCGTGGCCCTGGGCATCGCGGTGCGGGTGCGGCGCGCCCAGCTCGCCGGGCTGCGGGAACGGGCCGCCCGGCTGGAGATAGAGCGCGACCAGCGCAGCCGGCTGGCCGCCGCCACCGAACGCGCCCGGATGGCCCGGGAGATGCACGACATCATCGGCCACAACCTGTCCGTCATCGTCACCCTGGCCGACGGCGGCGCGTACGCGGCGCAGGCCACCCCCGAACGCGGCCGGGAGGCCCTGCTGCTGATCGGGGACACCAGCCGGCAGGCGCTCGGCGAACTGCGGCGGATGCTCGGCGTGCTGCGCGACCAGGGGGACCAGACCGCCGAGTACACCCCGCAGCCCGGCATCGCCGACCTCGACGGGCTCTGCGCCCGCATCCGCGCCGCCGGCCCGCAGGTGGTCTACACGGCCGCCGGCGCCCTGGGCCGGCTGGACCGCGGCGTCCAGCTGATGGCGTACCGCATCGTGCAGGAGGCGCTCACCAACACCCTCAAGCACGCGGGGCCCGAGACCCGCGCCCATGTGACCCTCACCGTCGACGCCGAGCGCCTGCGGGTCCGCGTCGAGGACTCCGGCCCGCCCGGCGGCTCCCGCTGGCACGGGCGCACCCACGGGTACGGCCACGGCCTGGCCGGGATGCGCGAACGCGCGGCCCTGTACGGCGGCACCGTCACGGCCGGCCCCACCCCCGGCGCGGGATGGGCCGTGGAGGCGGTCCTGGACCTCACCCCCGGGCCGGACGCCACCGCCGCCGGCCCGGACGCCGCCCCCACGCCGAACCCCGCCGCCGGCCCGAACCCAAGCGCCGGCCCGGACCTCACCGCCGGCCCTCAGCCCACCCCCGACCCGACAGGCGGCCCGACGTGACCACCGTCCTCATCGTGGACGACCAGCCCTTGCAGCGCTACGGCTTCCGCATGCTGCTGGAGAGCCAGCCCGACACCGAGGTGGTCGGCGAGGCGGCCCACGGCGGCGAGGCCGTCCGGCTGGCCGCCGACCTGCGCCCCGACGTCGTCCTGATGGACATCCGGATGCCCGGCATGGACGGTATCGAGGCCACCCGCCGCATCGTCGCCACCGGAGGGCGCTCCCGCATCCTGGTACTGACCACCTTCGACCTCGACGAGTACGCGCACGCCGCGCTGCGCGCCGGTGCCAGCGGCTTCCTGCTCAAGGACGCCCGGCCGGAGGAACTGCTGTCCGGCATCCGCGCGGTCTCCGAGGGCGACGCCGTGGTCGCCCCGGCCGTCACCCGGCGACTGCTCGACGCCTACGCCCACCGCCTGCCGGTCCGCCCGCCCGGCGCCGCACCGGCCGCGGATCCGCGGCTGGACGCCCTCACCGACCGCGAACGGGAGATCCTGGTCGCCATCGCCCACGGCTGGTCCAACAGCGAGATCGCCCAGCGCCTGGTCCTGGCGGAGTCGACGGTCAAGACGCACGTCAGCCGGGTGCTGTCGAAGATCGGCGCCCGGGACCGCGTCCAGGCCGTGATCTTCGCCTACGACCGCGGGCTGACCCGCCCCAACCCACCGGTCTGACCACCCCGGCGGGCCCGCCCTTCCCCTCCGGGCCCGCCGTGAAGTCCGGCGGGGCCGCTGCCTCATGCGCCCGGGACAACAGGTGGCGCAGACTTCAGGGATCCGGAGGTGCCCGGCGAGGGAAAGGGCGGACATGGCTGCGGAGAGCACGCGAAGAGCCCGATGGCGGCCACGGTCCGGCCCGGCCGAGCGACAGCTCGCCGCGGCCGGGCTGTGCGCGCTCGTCTGCCTGGTGGCCGGCGGCCTGTGGGCCGGGTACGTGGTGAGCCACCTCGGCACCCCCGGGGTCTCGGTGCCCGCCCACGATCTGGCGGTCCTCGGCTACGGCCTCGCCGCCGTGGCCGGCGGGGTGCTGCTGCACGCCCACCGGCCGGGGAACCAACTCGGCTGGGTCCTGCTGGTGTACGGAATGGCGTCGATCATCCCGGTCGCCGCCGAGGCCCCGGTCTGGGTCGAGGGGGGCGACCCGCACGTGGTCGGGGCGGTGGTGGTCCTGTCCTCGCTGTGCGACACCGTCAACGGCACCCTGTGGCACGCGCTGCCGCTGTGGCTGCCGTACGGGACCCTCCCGAGCAGCCGGTGGTGGTGGGCGATCGGCGCCCTCGCCCTGTGGCGGCTGCCCCCGGCCGGCTACTACGTCGCCGAGCCCACCGTGTTCGGCCAACCCAACCCGTTCGCGGGCAGCGGCCTGGCGACCTGGCTGCAGGCCTTCAACGACCGGATGATCGACACCCAGGTCGCCGTGTACGTCGCGCTGACCGTCCTGGTCGTGCTCGTCCCGCTCGCCCGCATCCGCGGCGTGTCCCGGCGCCGCCGGCAGAACGTCCTGATCGCCCTCGGGACGTACCTGCTGTGGGGCGGAGCCGAACTCGCCTACTACTTCGACCAGGGCACGCTCTCGTACATCGCGTTCGCCGTCACCTCGGCGCTGTGGACCCTCACCCTGGCCGCCGTCGTGGTCCGGGACGGCTCCTGGCGCCTGGACCGGGCCGCCCGGCGGGTGCTGGTCGGCCTGCTGGTGGCCGCCGGGCTGGCCGTGGTCTTCGTGCTGGTGGCCTGTCTGCTCTCCACCATGCTGATGCCCGGCCGCGGCCCCGGGGCGCTGGTGGTGGTCGCCGCGGTCTTCCTGCTCGCGGTCGGCCTGCCCCGGGGCGTGCGCTGGGCCTCCGGCGTCGTCGACCGCTGGTACTACGGCTCGCGCGCGCAGCCGTACCAGGTGCTGCGCAGCCTCGCCGGGAGGGTCAGCCAGACCGTCGACCCGCAGGAGGTGCCGGCCGTGCTGTGCCGTACGGTCAGCGAGGAACTGCGGCTGCCCGGCGTGGAGTTGACCGTTTCCACGCGGAGCGGCGAACGGCCGCTGGCCGCCGTCGGGGAACTCTCCGGCAGCGGCGAGGGCTTCCCGCTGGTGCACCGCGGGGACCGCATCGGACGGCTCACCGTCGCCCCGCGCGAGGGCCAGCGGGTCCTCGACGGCAGCGACCGCGACATCCTGCGCTCGCTCGCCGACCAGGCCGCCCCCGCCGTCGCCTCGCTCCAGCTGATGGCGGACCTGCGGGCCAGCCGCGAGCGGATCGTCGCGGCCCGCGAGGAGGAGCGCCGCCAGCTGCGCCGGGACATCCACGACGGCCTCGGCCCGATGCTGGCCGGGTTGCGGCTGCGCCTCCAGGCGGCCGCGGCGGTCGACGACCCGGCGCTCTTCTCCTCCGTGCTGGACCGCGTCGCGGACGACCTCGCCTCGGCGGTCCGGGAGGTCCGGCGGATCACCGACCGCCTGGGCCCCACCGCGCTGGGCGACTACGGCCTCTCCCTGGCACTGAGCCGGCTCGCCGAGACCTTCAGCGGCCCGGACCTCGCCGTCGCCACCCGCCTGGAGCCCGACCCGCTGCCCGCGCTGCCCGCTGCCGTCGAGGTCGCGGTCTACCGGATCACCGCGGAGGCGCTCAACAACGTGCTGCGCCATGCCCGGGCGACCAGCGCCACGGTGTTCGTCCGGGTGGACGCCGGGCGGCTGGAACTCGACATCGAGGACGACGGGCAGGGACCGGGCCACGGTCTCCCGGAGCACCCGGGGGTCGGGCTCCGGTCGATGTCCGAGCGGGCCGCGGAGATCGGCGGCAGCTGCACCGTGGACGCCCTGCGGCACGGCACCCGGGTGCACGCGGTGCTCCCGCGCCGGCCCGCGAGCGGATGAGGACGGGGCCGTGCGCGCGCGAGGTTGGCCCTCCCGCGCACCGAAGGGCCCCCGGCGCCGACTTGGGTTCTAGGGATCGTTGCAACACCCCAGTTCAAGGGGTGCAATGTTCGAGATCCGGGATGACCGGAATGCGGCGGGAACGGGTTCGTTCACTAACATCGACAGTAGCCCCCGGTGATGTCCGGACAGTGGGAAATCCCGGGGGGCGAAACGCCTCACCAGCGACGCGCCCGGCCCGGGATCTCCCGGAGGTCCGCGGGCGGACGCGTGGAGCGACGAAGCGACGAAAGGCGACTGAAGAAGGTGCGCAACCATGACCGCTGACACGGCTGCCGGGCACGGACCGGTGACGGGCGCCCCGCTGCGGCGGCGGGGTGAGGCGCTGGAGAGCGCCATCTACGAGGCGGTCCTCCAACAGCTCACCACCGACGGCTACGCCCGGCTGACCATGGAGGGGGTGGCCGCCGCCGCGCAGACCGGCAAGGCCGCGCTCTACCGCCGCTGGTCCTCCAAGGAGGAACTGGTCATGGACGCGCTGCGGGCCAGCCTGCCGGCGTCCGGACCGGCCCCCGACACCGGCAGCCTGCGCGAGGACCTGCTGGAGGTGGTCACCAGGCTGCGCGCCGCCATGGTCAGCGAGCTGGGCGCCGCCGTGCGGGCCATCATGAGCGAACTCGACCACCAGCGGGCGCACGCCTTCGTGGAGATCGTGCTGGAGCGGGTGGTGGAGCCGACGACGGCGCTGATCGCCGAGGTGCTGGACCGCGGCGCCGCGCGCGGCGAGGTCCGCCCCGGGGCCGTCACCCCGCTGGTCACCGACCTGGTGCCGGCGCTGATGCTGTACCGGATCAAGATGTGCGGCGGGGACCCGGTCCAGCTTGATCCGGCGGAGATCGTGGACGAGTTGCTGCTGCCGATCGTCCGCCCCTGACAGGTGCGGTTGCGAACCCCGCGGGGTTCCGGAGGGAATTCCCGCGGGGCTCGGCGGCGGCGCTTCCGCGTTCCGCGCTCGGGTCGCGGCTCAGGCCCCGCTGTGGCGGAGCATGTCCTCACGCTCGACGACCTTGACCCGCTCGCGCTGCTCGGCCTCGCCGAGCGCGCGCTCGTGGGCGTCCAGCAGCTGCCAGCCCGCCCAGGTGGTGAAGCGGACGCCCCGCGCGCGCAGGTGCTCCTCGACGGCCGCCGGGTCCGGCTCGACGGCGCCGGGCAGGCGGTCCGCGGCGTGGTCGTCCAGCAGGCAGGCGACGGTCTCGTTGGCGTCGCCCTTGGTGTGGCCGATCAGGCCGACCGGGCCGCGCTTGATCCAGCCGGTGACGTACGTGGCGGTGCGGTGCGAGCCGTCGCCGTCCAGGACCCGCCCGGCCCGGTGCGGGACGGTGCCCGAGACCGGGTCGAAGGGCAGCTTGGGCAGCTCGTCGGAGTAGTAGCCGACCGCGCGGTAGACCGACTGCACGTCCCAGTCGGTGAAGCCGCCGGTGCCGCGCACGTTGCCGGTGCCGTCCAGCTCGGTGCGCTCGGTGCGCAGACCGACGACCCGGCCGTCCTCGCCGAGCACCTCCACCGGGGACTCGAAGAAGTGCAGGTACACCCGGTGCGGGCGGTCGCCGACGTCGCGGATCGCCCAGTTCTCCAGCGTCGAGGCGACCAGGTCGACGTGCTTGACCGCGCGGCGCTCGGCGATCGAGCCCTCGTCGTACTCGATGTCCTCGGGGGCGACGATCACCTCGATGGTGGGGGAGTGGTCCAGCTCGCGCAGCTCCATCGGGCTGAACTTGGCCTGGGCCGGGCCGCGGCGGCCGAAGACGTGCACCTCGACGGCCCGGTTGCGCTTGAGGCCCTCGTGGACGTTCGGCGGGATCTCGGTGGGCAGCAGTTCGTCGGCGGTCTTGGCGAGGATCCGGGCGACGTCCAGGGCGACGTTGCCGACGCCCAGGACGGCGACCTTCTCGGCCTCCAGCGGCCAGGTCCGGGGCACGTCAGGGTGGCCGTCGTACCAGGAGACGAAGTCGGCCGCGCCGTAGGAGCCGTCGAGGTGGATGCCGGGTATGTCCAGGGCGCGGTCGGCCATCGCGCCGGTGGAGAACACCACGGCGTCGTAGAAGCGGTGCAGGTCGTCCAGGCCGAGGTCGTTCGGGTAGTCGACGTTGCCGAACAGCCGGACCTGGGGCTTGTCGAGCACCTGGTGCAGGGCCGTGACGATGCCCTTGATGCGCGGGTGGTCGGGCGCGACCCCGTAGCGGATCAGGCCGAACGGGGCGGGCATCCGCTCGAACAGGTCGATCGAGACACCGGGCTCCTGGGCGGCGTCGGACTTCAGCAGGGCGTCCGCGGCGTAGATGCCGGCGGGGCCGGCTCCGACGATCGCGACTCGGATCGGGCGGGGCATGACGAGTGGTCCTCCGGTCGGGCGCGGCGCAAAGGTGGTCTGAACCTTTGTAGCAAACCCTACGGATGACCTGGGAACTAGGAGGTGGTGATCTATGGGGGCCATAGGCCCGGCCTATGCCTCCGGATCGGCGGCCCGGGCCGCCGAGGCCTCGAAGAAGCGCAGCAGTTCCACCGGGAACGGCAGCACCAGCGTCGAGTTCTTCTCCGCCGCGACCTCGACCACGGTCTGGAGCAGCCGCAGCTGCATCGCCGCCGGGGTCTCGCTCATCCTGACCGCCGCCTCGGCGAGCTTCGTGGCGGCCTGGAACTCGCCGTCGGCGGTGATGATCCGGGCCCGCCGCTCGCGGTCCGCCTCGGCTTGGCGGGCCATCGAGCGCTTCATCGAGTCCGGCAGGCTGACGTCCTTGATCTCCACCCGGTCGATCTGCACGCCCCAGCCGGTGGCCGGGCTCTCCAGCATCACCTCCAGGCCCTGGTGGAGGTTCTCCCGGCCGGAGAGCAGGTCGTCCAGCTCGCTCTTGCCGATGATGGAGCGCAGCGAGGTCTGGGCGACCTGGAGCATGGCGAAGGAGTAGTTCTGGACGTCCACGGTGGCCCTGACCGGGTCCACCACCCGGAAGTACAGCACCGCGTCGACGCTCACCGAGACGTTGTCCTTGGTGATGCCCTCCTGCGCGGGCACCGGCATGGTGACGACCTGGACGTTGACCTTGCGCATCCGGTCCACGACCGGCAGCAGCAGGCTCAGCCCCGGCTCGCGGACCCGCCCGTTGACCCGGCCGAGCCGGAACACCACACCGCGCTCGTACTGCTGCACCACCCGTACACCGGTCACCAGCCAGAGCAGGAGCAGCACGGCGACGATCACGACAGCTGCCACGATTCCGACCCCCTGTCACGGCGCAACCAGGCCGGGGACCGGAGTGGCCCCGTCGCCCGCTGCGAGCCGCGCAGGCCAGTATGCGCTCGGGCGCCGGCCGTGGACAGGGGCGTGCGCGGGCATTGTGACGGGGCAACGGCCCGACCGTTCCCGCGAGTTGGGTGAGCCCTGCCGACCGGCGGTCCGGGCCGGTGGCGTCACCGGGTGACCACGGCGCTCGACTCCTCGGCGAGGGCGGGGCGGCGTCCCGGGGCCGCCGGTCGTACCGACACGCACGGGGCCGGTCCTTGCTCGACTTGCCGCAGGCCGGGCGCTTGGATGGGTCCGGCCTGGTCAACGCCCGGGCGCGGCCGGACGGCCCCCGGCAAGCCGAGGAGTCACCACTGTGAACGACACCCCCGACCCCGCCGTCGTGGCCCGTCGGATCGCCGAACGGCGCGAGCAACTGGACCTCAGCGAGGAGGCCCTGGCCAAGCGGGCCGCGATGGCGCCCCGCTACCTGAGGTGCCTGCTGGACGCCGGGCCCGGCTTCGACCCGGGCGGCTTCGTGCGGATCGCCGCCGCCCTCGACAGCACCCCCGAGGAGCTGCGGTCCGGCCTCGCCGAGGCCCCGCCCGGCCAGGGTAGCCCCGGTCCGCGCCCCCGGCTGCTCGACCTCACCGAGCCGGAGTGCTGGAAGCTGGTCGGCGGCCACGGCATCGGCCGGATCGCCCTGCCGGTCGAGCCGGGGCCGGTGGTGCTGCCGGTCAACTACGTGGTGGACCAGGGCTCCTTCGCCTACCGCACCGGCGAGCACGGCGCCGCCACCCCGGAGGAGGGGGCCGCGGTCTCCTTCCAGGTCGACCACATCGACGAGTACCTCGGACGCGGCTGGAGCGTGCTCGCCCTCGGCCCGGCCCACTACGTGGAGGACCCCGCCGAGCTGGAACGGCTGGCCGGCCTGCCCGGCGCGGCCCCCTGGGCGGGCGGGGACCGGCCGCGCTGGGTGCGGATCCGCCCGGAGGAGATCACCGGCCGCAAGCTGGTCTCCGGGTGAGGGCCGGCGGTGCGGTGCGGCGCGGGCGCACGGCTCGTGGACGGGCACGGCGACGACTGGTAAGCAGGCCGGAGGCGGCCGAGCCGTGCGGGCCGAACCGGGCCGGGCGGGTCTCCGTCCGGGACGTATCCACTCCACCAGGAAGGCAGGGGCGATGCGCGGAATTCTGATCGTCGGCGCCGGGCAGGCCGGACTCCAACTGGCCCTGGGGCTGCAGGCCCACGGCTACGACGTGACGGTGCTGACCGACCGCGGCCCGGAGGAGGTGCGCGGCGGGCGGGTGATGTCCAGCCAGTGCATGTTCGACTCCGCGCTGCGCACCGAGCGGGCCCTCGGCCTGGACCTGTGGGCCGACCGGGCGCCGCGGATCGAGGGCCTCGGGGTGTCGGTCGCCGGGTCGGAGTCGGAGCGGACGATCGACTGGGTCGGGCGGCTGGACGGCAGTGCGCAGTCCGTCGACCAGCGGCTGAAGATGTCCACCTGGCTGGAGCTGTTCGCCGAGCGCGGCGGCCGGGTGGAACTGCGCCAGGTGACCCCGGCCGACCTGCAGAACCTGGTCGGCTCGTACGCCCTGGTGCTGGTCGCCTCCGGAAAGGGCGCGCTGGCCTCGCTGTTCGAGCGCGACCACGAGCGCTCCCCGTACGAGCGGCCGCAGCGCGCGCTGTCGGCCGTCTACGTGCACGGGCTCGCGCCGCGCCCCGAGCACGACTACCCGGCGGTGCGCTGCAACCTGGTGCCGGGCGTCGGCGAGCTCTTCATGGTGCCGTCGCTGACCGAGGCCGGGCCCTGCGACATCCTGTCCTGGGAGGCTCTGCCCGGGGGCCCGGCGGACGCCTTCGACGGGATCCGTGATCCGGCCGAACACCTGCGGGTGACACTGGAGTTGATGAAGACCTTCACGCCCTGGGAGTACGACCGCACCCGCTCCGGCGTCGAAGTCACCGACGCCGGAGGGACGCTGGCCGGACGCCTCACCCCGGCCGTGCGCCGTCCGATCGGTGAACTGCCGGGCGGTGGATCCGTGTTGGGGGTCGCGGATGTGGTCGTGCTCAACGACCCGATCGCCGGCCAGGGCTCCAACAACGCCGCGAAGTGCGCGGCCGGCTACCTGGAGGCGATCCTCGCCCACGGCGAGAAGCCCTTCGACCGGGCCTTCCAGCAGGCGGCCTTCGACGGGTTCTGGCGGATCGCCGCCCCCTCCACGGTCTGGAGCAACGAACTGCTCGCCCCGCCGCCCCCGCACGTCCTGCGGCTCATCGACGCCGGGGTCTCGCGGCCCGCCGTGGCCCACCGGTTCGCCAACGCCTTCAGCGACCCGGCGGACCTGGAGGAGTGGTACTTCGACCCGGCGAAGGCGGCCGCCTACCTGGAGTCGGTCGCCGTGGACGGCGCGGCGCACGACTGAAGGTCAAGCTCTTCCCAAGTCCCGTACAAGAGCCCATCGTTCGTGGTGGGTTCTTCTCGCCCCCGGAGGAGGGGGACGTCCGGCCCGGAGCACGGGCCGGACGGGTGACGCGGACAACAGGGGGAAGAGCAGTGGCGGTCGACGGGGGCACCATGGCCCAGGCTGTGATCGACACGGCGTACAACGAACGCAAACGGCTGCACACCGGCCGCAGCCGGACCGTCGCCGTGGTCGTGTTCGGCCTGCTGATCGCACTCGGGTTCTTCCTGGCCCTGGTGGTCGGCACGTCGGACCCGAACACCCCGCCGACCTGCGACGGCAAGACCATGACCCGGCACAGCGAGTGCCGGATCTGGTCCAGCCGCGGCGGCGGGGGCACCTACTCCTACGACGAGATGATCGACCGCCGGGAGTCCTCGAACGGGATGTGGCGGGTGGTCGGCTTCGGTGGTGCGGGCCTGGCCGCCGTCCTGATGGTGGTCTCGATCGCCAAGCTCAACCCCAACCGCCCGTGGGGCAAGCCGGTCGGCGCCGCCTGTCCGCGCTGCCGTGAACCCAACCTGCGGGAGAAGTACACCATGCACAGCGTCACCCGGGGCCGCACCACCCACCGCTACAGCGGCATCGTCACCCTCTGCACCCCGGCCTGCGGCTTCTCCGCGATCCGCCCGCGCTGACCGGTGGGGTGGAAGCCGGGGCCGAATAGGTCCACCCGCTGCCACCGGCTACGCTCGGTTCCCGTCGAACACACGATGGGGTGGACCGAATGGGCAGGTGGGAGCGGGCGCTGGACGCGGCCGGGGTACGGGAGGCCGGGCTGCGGGCCGACTACGGCCGGCAGCGGCAGCAGATGGCCCGGTACCGACGGGAGGCCGCGCTCGCCACCGAGCTGCTGCTGCCCACCCGGATGGTCCCGCACGTGATCGCCGCCGCCGCCTTCATGCACCGCACCGACACCCTGCTCGACAGCGGCCCGCTCGCCGAACGCCGGGCGGCGTCCGCCCACTGGCAGCAGCAGGTCACCGACAGCCTCGCCGCCGGCCGCACCGACGACCCCGAGCTGCGCCCGCTGCTGCACAGCGTCGACGCCCACCCCGTCCTGCGGGACCGGGTGCTGGACTTCCTCGCCGCGACCGGCGCCGACCTGGACTTCACCGGCTTCGCCACCGAGGAGGACTACCAGGCCTACGTCGACGGGTACTCGCTGCCCGGCTTCATGGTGGTCGCCGGCCTGATCGGCCCGGACGGCGACCAGCGCGACTACCGCGCCGCCTGCCGCACCTTCATCGACGGCAGCCAGCGGCTCGACTTCGTCAACGACCTCGCCGAGGACCTCGCGGACGGCCGGCTGAACATCCCCGAGCGGACCCTCGAGGAGCACGGCGTCACCCGCGCCGACCTGGAGCGGGCCCGCGACCTGCCCGCCGTCCGGGCCCTGCTCGCGGACCTGCTCGACCGGGCCGACCGCACCCTCGCCGAGGGCAGGGCCGTCGTCGACCGGGTGCCGCCCGCCCACCGGCCGATGGTCGGCTGCATCGTCGGCGTGGAGCAGCTCACCAGCGCCGCAGCCCGCGCCGACCTCGGCGCCCTGCTGCGCCGCTCGGCGAGCCCGGCCAAGCCCGCCGCGCTGCGCCTGCTGGCCCGCGAGTTCCTCCGGGCCCGCCGCCTGCGGGGCTGACCACGTCGGGCGGGTTCTGTGGTGCGCCGGTGACGGCGGGCGGAGGCGGCGTCCACAAACGGAACCTCCCTTTGTCGTAGTCGATCCGGCGGGTCTGTCAGCGCTCTGTCCCGGGTCCGGGCGCCTGGCTAGCATGAGCCCCGCTCAGCGCGCTGGACCCACCAACCCCAATCATTGGGAGGACCCCATGAGTGCCCTGATGACCGACATCCGCGACGCGGGCCCGCTGGAGATCGACGAGGACGCCATCCTCTTCGAGGACGAGTTCGACGCCGACCTCACCCCGGTCGCCTGCCTCGCCGACCCGTGGGTGACCTACGTCCCGACCCGCTTCCCCTGTGAGTTCAACTCCTGATCCAGCCGGATCACAGCGGCCGGCGGACCACGACGGACCGGGGAAGGACGGAACCATGAGCACACCGCCGCCCGACCCCGGCTCCGCCGAGGCCCGCCGGTCGGACCCACCGGGCGAGGAACTGCGGTGCAGGGCCGAGGAGTTGGCGGCCCAGGCGCCCGGGCCGCACCGCCCGCTGCACACCGACGGCCACTGGTGGTACCTCCGGGACCCCCGGATGCCGGAACTCGCCCACGGCTGGAAGCTGCACCTGTCCGCCCGCCCCGAGGGCTTCGCCGCCCTGCTGGACACGGCGCTCCCGATCCTGCTCGGCCGGGTCTGCGACGTGAAGTTCGCGGTGAGCACGGCGGCGCTGTGGGAGCTCAACAGCGGCCGGCACGGCGCCGCCGCCGTGGGCAAGGCCGTCACGGTCTACCCCCGACCGGAGGAAGTCCGCTCCCTGGGACTGGAGTTGGCGCGGGCGCTGGCCGGCCGGGAGGGCCCCGCCGTGGTCAGCGACCGCCCCGTCCGGCCGGACGCCCCGGTGCACTACCGCTACGGGCCGTTCCGGGTCACCGACGACGAGGCGCGGGCCGGCATGGCCGGCCCGGACGGCACGCTCTTCCCCGGCCTGGCCGAGGCCCGCTACCGCCGGCCGCCCTGGGCGGGCGACCCCTTCGAGGCGCCCGACGCCCCCGCCCGGCCGGCGACCACCCGGGTCGGCGCCGGCCGCTACCGGATCACCGCCGGCATCACCCGCGCCGCGAGCGGCCACGTCTACCGCGCGGTCGAACTCGCCACCGGGCGCGAGGTGGTGGTCAAACAGGCCCGGGCCTTCGTCGCCGAGGACGGCTCCGGCACCGACGCCCGCGGCCGGCTGCGGCACGAGCAGCGGGTGCTCGACGCGCTCACCGGGGTGCCCGGCGTGCCCGCCCTGGTCGACTACTTCCGGCACGGCACCGACGAGTACCTGGTCAGCGCCGCCTGTGGGCGGATCGACCTGCGCCGCAAGGTGCTCACCTCGGGCCCGTACGGTGCCGACACCGGTGCCGCCGGCGGGCGGGACTGGTGGACGCTCGGGCGCGGACTGCTGCGGGTGCTGGACGCGGTGCACGCGCGCGGCGTGGTGGTCTGCGACCTCAAGCCCGCGAACGTGGTCCTCGACCGGGCCGGCCGGCCCACGCTGGTCGACTTCGGGGTGAGCGCCCTGGCCGGCGACCGCCCGCCGGGCGCCACCGCCGGCTACGGCCTGCCGGGTGCCACCGGCGAGGACCCCACCGAGGACCACTACGCGCTGGGCGCCACCCTGCACCACGCCCTCACCGGCCTCGACCCGGTGGTGATCGACCCGGACCCGGCGACCAACCGCGACCGCACCCTCGCCTGCCTGCGCGCCGCCCTCCCCGAGCCGGGGCACCCGGCGGCGGAACTGATCGCGGGCCTGCTCAGCTTCGACCCGGCGCACCGCACCGCCGCGGCGGCGCGGCTGCGGGAAGGGCCCGCGCCGGTCCGGCGCGACGCCCCCGGCGGACGAGGCAGCGGACGGGCCGGCGGCCGGGCGGCCGAGGCGCTCGACCACACCGTCACCACCTGTGTCCGGATGGCCCGCGAGCTGGTCGCCGCCGGCCCCGGCACGGAACAGCCCCGCACCCTGCTCTCGCTGTACGACGGCGCGGCCGGCCTCGGCCTCGAACTGCTCCGGCACCCGGACCGCCCGGACGCCCGGGCCGCCGCCGCCGAACTGGCCCGCTGGACGGCCGCCCACCCGGCCCTCGACCACCTGGACGGCTCGCTCCACCAGGGCCGTACCGGCGTCGACCTGTTCCTCGCCGAGGCGGCCGCCGCGCTCGGCACCGAGCCCCCGGCACACCGCCGGTACGAGGGAACGGGCGTGGACCAGATCGCCGGCACCGCCGGGATCGGCACCGGACACCTGCTGCTCGCCGCCCTCGGCCCGGCGGCCGCGGCACACCGCGCGGCCGCCGCCCACTGCGCCGCCCAACTGGTCGGCCGGCCGCTGGACGACCTCGGGGAGGAGCCCAACCCCGGCACCGCGGCCCTCGCCGAGGGCTTCGCGCACGGCCGCGCCGGCGTCGCCCACTTCCTGCTGGCGATGCCCGACGAGGCGTCCCGCCGCGCCGGCCGGGAGATCGTGGACGGACTCGCCGCCGACCTCCCCGGCATCCTGGCCGCCGCCCGCGCGCCCGGGGCCACCCGCCGCTACCTCTCCTGGTGCCGGGGGCTCGCCGGGCTCGGCACCCTGCTGGTCCAGGCCGGCCGCCAGTACGGCGACGACACCCTGCTCGCCCTGGCCGCCGACGCCGCCGACACCTGCCGGACGCTCGCCCCGAGGACCGCCCAGGTCTTCCGCTGCTGCGGACTCGCCGGCGTCGGGGACCTCTGCGTGGACCTCGCGGTGGCCACCGGCGAGGCCCGGCACTGGGCGGCCGCCGAGGACGTGGCGGCGCTGATCCTCACCCGGGCCGGCGGCCCGCCCACCCGGCCGCTGCTGCCCGGCCGCCGCCCCGACACGGAAGCCCGCGCCTGGGCCGTCGGCACCCCCGGCGTCACCACCTTCCTGCGCCGCCTCACCCGCCGCGGCGGCCCGGTGCCGGGGCAGCTGCCGCTGCCCTGAGCGATCCCGGGCGGGGCCGAGGTTCCGCCCGGGCGAGCCGACCCGGTACCCGCTCCTGCCGGGCCGGGGCTGTCCCGGCGATCATGAAGTGAGTACCCTCGCCCCCGTGACCGATCACGGCATCGCCCTCCCCGCGTTCCGTCTCCACGTCGTCCCCGCCGTCGTGGCGCTCGCCAGCCCGACCTGGCAGCGCGAGGTGTGGCTCGACCGGGACCGGTTCGAGGACCTCGGCTACACCGTGCATGTGCTCTTCGACGACTTCTGCGACGCGGACGACCCGCAGCGGTCGCTCGGGTACAGCCTGCGCACCGAGGAGGAGGTCGAGCTGATGGCCCGGCTGGGCGCCGCCTACGGAACGGTTCAGGCCGCGGTCGGCGCCGGGGCCCCCGACGAGGCCTACCTGGACTCGCCCGACTGGCCCGCCGTCGTCGCCGCGGCGGCCAGGCTGGCCCAGGTGATGGTGGCCAACGACCTCGACGCCCTGCAGCACCTCCACGAGGCCGGCCACCGCTGGCCGCCGGGCACCGGGATCGCCCCGCACGAGGCCGAGGACCGGGACGCCGCTTCCCGGAGCGGGCGTGGACCGGGGTCCTGCGACCGGTAGTGGCGGAACGCCGCCTCGACGAGGCTCGCGGGGGTGCCGTTCATGTGGGCTCCGGGGTTCGGCCTCAGTCCGCCAGGCCCAGCGGGTCCGGGGCGGTGGCCAGCAGTTCGGGGCCGTTGTTGCGGACGCTGTTGACGGTGGTGGGGACGGCGCGCACGCGCAGGTCGCCGTCGGCGGGGCGGCGCAGCAGGTGGTGGAGTTCGGTGCGGTCGGTGTGGGCGGGGGAGAGCCAGGTGGCGAGGTCGTCGGGGGCGATGGTGAGGGGCATCCGGTCGTGGACGCGGCCGGCGGAGTCGCTGGCGTCGGTGGTGATGACGGTGGCGGTGGCCAGCCAGGCGAGCGGGTCGTCCTCGGGGCGGGTGTTGTCGCGCCAGAACTCGTAGAGGCCGGCCATCAGCATCACGCCACCGGTGCTGAGGAAGTACGGCTGCTTGTACTTCTTCGTCCCGGCGCCCGCGGGGACCTCGCGCCATTCGAAGTAGCCGTCGGCGGGGATCACGCAGCGGCGGGCGGTGAACGCCTTGCGGAAGGCGGGTTTGGTGTCGACGGTCTCCGAGCGGGCGTTGATCATGCGGGCGCCGCCGGACGGGTCCTTGGACCAGGACGGGACCAGGCCCCAGCGCAGCGGGCGCAGTTGGCGCAGTATCTCGCCGGTCTCCCGGTCGACGCGCTCCAGGACGGCTGGGACCGGGTCGGTCGGGGCGACGTTCCAGCTCGGGGCGAAGGTCTCGGCCGGGTCCCACCGGAGTTCCCCGAGCAGTGAGACCAGGTCCTGGGGCGTGGTGGTGGAGACGAAGCGACCGCACATGCCCCCAGCCTCCCACACCGCACGGGCCACAGGCGTCCAACTCGGCCTCCGCGCACCCGGGGTGTGCCCGGAGGCGTGCCGCGGCACCTCGGGCCCGCGGGGTCCGGGGCGGCACCGGTCAGCCGGTGACCGCCGCGACGACCTCCGCGTAGGCGTCGAACAGCCGGGGCGACCCCGGTCGCGGGTCGGCGAGCAGCAGGGCCCAGCAGCGGGCGACCAGAGCCCGGGCCTCGGCGCCGGGCCAGGGCTGGGGCAGCAGTTCCGGGGGCAGTAGCGGGTCGGGCTCGCTCGCCTCGGTGAAGGCGGCGGCCAACTCGACGGCCATGGTGAGCAGTTCGGTCTCCGATAGGCCGCCCGCGGTGAGCCGGGCGAGTTGCCCGGCGGCGAAGGCGGTCAGGCGCCGGTGGCCCTCGGCCAGCTCGTCCAGCGGCCACCAGCGGCGGGCGAGTTCGCGGGGTTCGCCGGTGTCGCCGGTGTGCGGGTCGCGGGTGCTCAGCAGGGTGAGGTTGGCGAGGACGCCCAGGGCGCCGGCCGCCTCCCGGACCTCCGGCTCCCAGGGGTGCGGCGAGACGTAGAGCCCGTTCTGCACGGGCGCGCCGCCGAGCCGCAGCAGGGTCTCGCGCAGTCCGTCGCGGGCGGTGCGGTCGCGTTCGGGGACGGCGAATCCGGCGAGGTGCCAGACGCCGTCCCAGGGGGCCTCGCCGCGGTCCTGGGCGTACATCAGGGCGAGGTGCCCGACGTCCGGCTCGATCTCGCGCCGGGTCGCGGCGGTGGCGCGCAGCAGCGCCCGGCGGCCCCGGCCCTCCTGGACGAAGCGGCCGTCGGCGGTGAGGCGCTTGATGGTCAGCCGCACCTGCTGGTCGCTCATGCCGAGTCGGCCGGCCACGGCGTAGAGGTCGCCGCAGTCGACCGTGCCGTCGGCGCGGACCATCGCGTCCACCAGTACCCGGGTCGGGATCTCCTGCATGACGATCATCCTAGTGCGTTCGTATCTGCTACGGTCGTTTTAGAAACGATCGATTGACGGGTGAACGATATGAAGCTGCTCGGCACGTGCTTCCCGACCCCGCTCGACCACCCGAAGGGCTGACCCGCGATGAGACTGCTCGCCCTCGGCGGCGCCGGCGCGATGGGCCGGGCCGCCGCCCGGGTCGCCGCCGCACTGCCCGGCGTCCACGAACTGGTGGTCGCCGACCGCGACCTCGACGCCGCCCGCCGCGCCGCCGCCGCACTCTCCGCCGACGCACCGGTGCCCGTCCGCGCCGCCCGGGTTGACGTCACCGAACAACGGGCACTGCACGCCGCCCTCGCGGAGGCCGACGCCGTGCTCAACACCGTCGGCCCGTACTACCGCTACGGCCTCGACGTGCTGCGCGCCGCGATCCGCACCGGCACCCACTACCTGGACATCTGCGACGACTGGGAACCCACCCTCGCCATGCTGGACCTGGACGACCGGGCCCGCGCCGCCGGAGTGCGCGCGCTGCTCGGGATGGGGGCCAGCCCCGGCGTCAGCAACCTGCTAGCCGCCCGCGCCGCCGCCCGCCTCGACACCCTGACCGACGTGTACACCGCCTGGCCGGTCGACGTCGGCCCGGAGCCGGACGCCTCGCTGCGCGACCCCGACGGAACGGTCTCGGCCGCCGCCGTGCACTGGATGCAGCAGATCAGCGGCACCGTCGCCACGGTGGAGGGCGGCCGGCTGGTCCGACGGCCCCCGCTGCGCCCGGTCACCCTCGACCTGCCCGGCGGCCACCACGGCACCGCCTACACCGTCGGCCACCCGGACCCGTCACCCTGCACCGCAGCCTGCGGCCCGACGGCGACGCGGCCAACCTCATGGTGGTCAGGGCCGGTACCGCCGCCTACCTGGACGTGCTGCGCGCCGACCTCGACGCCGGACGGCTGACCAACGAGACCGCCGCCGACCTCGACCACCCCACCGCGCGCCGCACCCTGCGCGCCGCCGCCCGCGCCCCGCGCCTGCGCGGCCCGGGCACCCTCCCGCCGTTCTTCGCCGCCGCCACCGGAACGCGCGACGGCCGCCCGGCCGTCGCCCTCGCTCACCTGCGCGGAGCGGAAGCGCTGCTGGCGGACATGGCGCGGGCCACCGGCGTTCCGGCGGCGCTCGGGCTGGCGCAGCTGCTGGACGGGACGGTGCGGTCGGCCGGGGTGCATCCGCCGGAGGCGGTGGTCGACGGGGAGCGGTTCTTCGCCGACCTGGCGCGGGAGTGCCCGGGCGTGGAGGTGGTGGAGGAGCTGTAGCACGGGGAATCAGGGCGTGTCGCCCTCCGTCCACGGGCGCAGCTTCTCCGGGTTGCGGACCGCCCAGATGCGGGTGATCCGGCCGTCCGCCAGCTCGAACGCGGCCACGGTCGCGGTGAGCCCGCCGTGCCGGGCGACCAGCCCGGGGCGGCCGTTGACGGTCCGTTCCAGGAGTGTGAGCCCGGGCGCCCGGTCGGCGAGGTGGATCAGGTACTGGGCGATCCGCTCGCCGCCCCGCACCGGTTGGAGCGCGGCGCCGGCCAGGCCGCCGCCGTCGGCGGTCATCGTGGCGTCGGGGGCGAGCAGGGCGATCAGGGCCGCGATGTCCCGGGCCTCCCAGGCCTCCTTGAAGTGCCGCACCAGACCGGCCTGCGCGCCCGTCGGCGTCACCGGGGCCTGCGCGGCCCTGATCCGGCGGCGGGCGGAGGCGGCCAGCTGCCGGCAGGCCGCCGGGGTCCGGCCGACGATCTCGGCGACCTCGGGGAAGGGGTAGCGGAAGACGTCGTGCAGGACGAACGCCACCCGCTCGGCCGGGGTCATCGCCTCCAGCACCACCAGGAAGGCCATGCTCACCGACTCGTCCAGGGTGACCCAGTCCGCCGGATCGGCCGGTCCGCCGCCGCCGGCCCATTCCGTACGGTCGGGCAGCGGCTCGGGTATCCACTCGCCCACGTAGCGCTCCCGCCGCACCCGCGCCGACCCGAGCAGGTCCAGGCAGACCCGGGTGGCCACCGTGGTCAGCCAGGCGCCCGGCGAGACGATGGCCTCCTGCTGCCGCCGGGACAGCGCGTACCAGCGGGCGTACGTCTCCTGCACCGCGTCCTCGGCCTCGGCCAGCGAACCCAGCAGCCGGTAGGCGAGGTTGATCAGCTGCCGCCGCTCGCCGACGATCACGCTCAGGTCCGGTTCGGTGCTCATGGTCGGGGCCGCTCCCTGGTTCGTCTCGTCCGTCCGGGTCCGAGTCCGAGCCGGGAGCGTGAGCCCGGACGGGAACCCCGCCTCACACTTCGCCGGCCTGCGTCGTCGGATGACCGGGACAGTACCGATCAACCGCCGCGAGGCAGAAGAGGGGGAACGCATCATGGCCGTCCACACCACGGCAGGTGCTCCGGTGGAGACGACGTCAGGGACGGCGGTGGAACAGCGCACCCGGACCTTCCTGCGGGTCTCCGTCGCGCTCCAGACCGCGACCGTCCTCCTCCAGGCGGTCTCGGCCGGCCTGCTGCTCTCCACCTCCTACGGCGAGACGGTGCACGGCGTCGGCGCCCGGGTGATGTACGGCGCCTCGATGCTGTACGTGCTCGCCGCCGTGCTGGCCTGGCGGCCGGGCGGCGGCTCGCCCCGCCCGATCCTGTACGCCACCGGCTTCCTCGTGCTGGCCTCGGCGCAGGTCGTCCTCGGCATCGCGCACGTGCCGTCGCTCCACGTCCCGCTGGGCGTGGTGATCTTCGGCCTGAGCGTGGCGGTGCTGGTCCGGATGCCGGCCGCCCGCGCCGTGCGGCGGACGGCCGGCACCCGGGAGTGACTCAGGAACCCAGGCCCCAGCTCTGGCCGGTGGCCGGGCGGGTGGTGACGTAGGACCCGGCGGTGCCGGCGCCCGCGTCCAGGACGAGGCCGGTGGCCACGTTGGTGACGGTGACGGTGCCGGCGGTCGGGCCCTGGGTCAGTTTCCACTCCTGCCAGGGGTTGCCGGGCGCCAGGTCGAGCAGGTAGGCGCTGTCGCCGGCGGACGCTCCGGCGGAGAGCACGGTGTGCCGGTGGGTGGCGGTGTCGCAGTTGTCGGTGATCCGGACGGTGCCGTCGGGGTTGGTGGTGAAGGTCCACTGCTGCGCCGGGTCACCGGTGCGCTGCGCCTCCAGGTCGGTGACCGAGCCGATCGGCGCGGTGCAGGAGCCGAGCAGCGACAGCGCGAGGCCGTTGCCGGTCAGTGCGTGGAACTTCCCGTCGTCGACGACGCCCGACGGCCCGCCCGGCGTCTTCGGGGTGAGCCGGTAGAGGGCCGACCCGTGCGCCGGGAGCGCCGCGCTGATCGGTCCGGTGACGGTCGAACTAGCGCCCGTCCACAGCTCCTTGGCCTGGTAGCCGGAGCCGCCGAGGCCGAGTTCGGCGAGGCTGGTGGCGACGGTGCGGCCGGCCGACGGGTCCTGGTTGACCAGCAGGACGGCGGTGTCGCCGTTGGCGAGCTGCCGCTTGAGGACCACCGGCGCGCGCCCGTCGGCCGGCCGGGCGCCGACCAGGGTGGCGGGCTTGGCCAGGCCGTCCTGGTCGACGGCGATCACCTCGCGGTTCTTCAGGATCGCCAGGCTCGCGTCGTTGATCCCGGTGGACCAGGTGTAGCCGCGGTCGCTGTGCTGGGACTGCGCCGCGGTGCGCAGGTCGGCGCCGGAGATCAGGGGTGCGGCGAGCATGGCGAGGACGGAGGTCTCCGTCCGCGACTCGTCGTCGGTGAACGGCTTGTGGCAGACGCAGGTGTCGGTGGTGCCCCACAGGCCGTAGACGTCCTGCCAGCCGGTGAACATCATGTCGAGGTCGTTCCAGCTGCCCGGGCGTACGTTGCCCGGGTACTGCAGCGCGGTGCTCAACTGCCCGTTCCAGAGCACCCCGTCGAGCTCGCTGTCCCGGTCGCCGCCGATCCGGCACAGGTTGGCGACCTGGCCGCACCAGATGCCGGTGGGCGCGTAGCCGGGGGCGTGGAAGGGGGCCGTCCCGGCGGCCTGGACCACCGGGTCGGTGCGGGCCGGGTCGTCCGCGGGGAGCAGGTACGGCAGGCCGGTGTGGACGGGCTGGGCGGAGACGCTGAGGGTGACCTTGGGCCTGCCCTGGGCGGCCGAGGCGGCGTCCAGGGCCCGCTGGAAGGTCTGCACCCGGGCGTAGATCGAGCGGGTCAGCTCCTTGCCCTCGCCCTGGGTCCCGTAGTTGTGCCCGTCCGGGCCGGTGATCGGCGGGCCGTACGGGCAGTCGTCGTACTTGACGAAGTCGACGCCCCAGGAGACGAAGTCGGCGGCGTCGGTGGACTCGTGGCCGAGGCTGCCGGGGTGCATCTGGCAGGTGAGGTAGGTGTCGGTGGCGTAGAGGCCGAACTTCATGCCCTTGCTGTGCGCGTACTGGGCGAGGTAGGCGATGCCGTTGACGGTGCGCCCGCCGACGGTCCGGTCGGGGAAGTGGTCGGGGCGCGGGACCAGGTGGCCGGAGGTGGGGTCGTTGCCGGTCCCGTCGGTGCCGCTGACCGGCTTCCCGGCGGCGTCGTACAGCTGCAGGCCGCCGTCGGCGTTGCGGACCAGGTCGGTGCTCTGGCCGTCGCGGTGCCAGAGCGACCAGCCGTCGTCGATGGTGACGGTGTCGTAGCCGGCCGTCACCAGGCCGTTGGCGGTCATGAAGTCGATGGTCTGGACGACCTGGTCCTGGGTGACCTCGGTGCCGAGGGAGTTCCAGGAGTTCCAGCCCATCGGCGGGGTCAGGGCGTTGCCGTTGCCGAGCGCGGGGGCCGGGGCGAGGCCGACGGCTCCGAGCGCGGCGGCCGGGGCGGCCGCGCCGAGGCCGACGGTTCCGAGGCCGGCGGTGGCGAGGGCGAGGGAGAGCAGGGATGCCGCGACTCGGCGGCGGGTTCGGCTCATGTGCGCACTCCTGAGGATGTGGGGGACGTGGCGGATCGTCAGGATGGTCCAGGGGAGAGCGCGGCCGGCCGGGTGGGGCCGGCCGGCCGCGGTGGTGCGGTGTGGGGGTCAGTCGGTGACGGCCGCGGTCGCGGAGCGGCCGGGGGCGAGGGTCACGGTGGCGGTGGTGTAGGTCACGCCGTCGACGGTCGTGGCGCGGGCCTCGCGCTGCTCGCCGTCGACGGTGATCCGGGCGTGCCGCCCGGGGAAGCGGGCCTCCCAAGTGAGCTGCCCGGTACCGGTGTTGGTGACGGTGCTGCGCTGTGCGCCGTCGTGGCGGACGGTCACCGTGCCGCCGCCCACCGGGATGCCCGCGACCTGGAGCCAGCCCATCGAGGCGGGCAGCTGCGGGGTGGTGGCGAGCGCGTGCCCGGCGGCGTCGGGAGTGACGCCGAGCAGTCCCTGGACGGTCTGGGACAGCAGGGTGAACGGGACCTCGGGGTAGTCGCCGTTCAGCATCGCGCCGCTGGTGTGCGGCTCGCCGGTGCTCTCGTAGACGTGCCGCATCCACTTCCAGGCGGTGGTGCCGTCGTGGCCCGCGAAGAAGGCGTCCGGCAGGTAGGTGTAGGCCTCCAGGTTGGCGGAGCGCTCCGGGCCGGAGTCGGCGGCGTCGATGGCGGCCAGCTGGGCGTCCCGGCGCGGGCCCGGGTCGAGCAGCCGCTTGACCGGCATCAGCACGCTCGCCTCGTAGCCCCAGCCGGTGATCGGCTTGCCGGTGGTGTCGTAGCCGTGCACGACCTCGCCGGGCTGTGAACTGTCCACGCTCCAGGTGGAGTTGACGTAGGTGCGCAGCCGGTCGGCGGCCTTCCGGTAGTCGGTGGCGGCAGCGCCGTCGCCCCGGGCGTCGGCCAGCGTGGCGGCGGCGAGGTAGGCCTGGTACTGGGAGCCGACCGCGTCGCCCGCCTCGGCGTAGGTGCGGGTGGCGTTCTCGGCGTAGCTGGCGGTGCCGGCGAAGATGGAGCGGCTGGTGGCCTGGGGGATCGGCACCCCGCCGTTGTCGACCGGGCCGGGGTGGCCGGCGACGAACGGGCCGAGGGTGTTGCGGACGTACCGGCCGAGGCCCGGGTCCTCGGCGTAGTCGCGGTCGCCGGTCCAGCGGTAGGCCTCGCCGGCCTGCTGGACGAGTTCGAACGGCGCGGGCAGCTCGCGGACGAAGCGGTCCGGGCCGCGGTAGTCGATGGCGGCGTAGTTGCGGGCGTCGAGGTTGAGCGCCCAGACCGGGTAGAGCCGGTTGGTCTCGGTGGCGGAGGCGGCGAAGCCGCGCAGCATGGTCTTGTTCTCGGCGTCCAGGCCGAGCAGGTGGGCGCCGGTCAGCTGGTGGGCGAAGTCGCGGCTGTAGAAGGCGGACCGGAACGGGTAGCCGGCCCAGTAGGTGGCGTCGTAGGTGGTGGTGCCGGTGCCGCCGGGGTGGTTCTCGTCCTGGTCGCGGACGCCGGTGGTGCCGGCCTGCTGCACCCAGCTGTTGGCCTTGGTCTTGGCCCAGTCGAAGAGGGCGACGACCTCGGGGTCGGAGGAGCTGATCACCGGGTCGTTGGGGGCGGACGGCGCGACGGCGGCGTCGTCCACGTTGACCCAGCCGGTGGGGGAGGAGCCGATGGTGAGGGTCAGCCGGTCACCGGGGGCGACCGGCACCCGGGGGAGGGTGTACTTCGCGTAGGTGGACTGCTCGGGCAGCGGGAGGGAGCGCACCACGGCGCCGTTGACGCTCACCGAGAAGCTGCCGCCGGCGCCGCCCGTCGCGATCCAGGCGGACAGGTCGTAGGAGCCCGCGGTGACGGCGGTCACCTGCTGGCTCACCGCGTAGCCGGGGCCGGCGTCGAGGTAGGCGAGGCGGCTGCCGCCGTGGGGGTTGTTGGTGGCGGTGCCGGTGTGGGCGGTGAAGGTCCAGTCGCCGGTGGCGGCGGTGCCGTCCGTTGCGGTGCCGGCGGTGGCGGCGCCGCCCTGGCGGTTCTGCTCGAAGCCGGGGTCGGCGAGCACCAGCGGCTCGGTGCGGGTGAGCGTCCAGCGGTGGGCGGGGCGGTGGTCGCAGTGGTGGTCCACCGGGGCCGGGTCGGCGGTCAGGCAGCCGCCGGTGCCTCGGGCGGTGAGGGTGTAGGTGCCCTGCGGCGCGCGGGAGACGGTGAAGCGCTCGGCCTCGGGGGAGGTTCCGCAGTCGGCGGTGGCGGGGCGGCGGTCCGCGCCGCCGAGGGTGAGGCAGCGGCCGTCGGCGGCGTTGACCAGCAGGTAGTCGCCGCCGGTGCGGTGCAGCTGCCAGCGCTGGCTGAGCAGTCGCCCACAGGCCGCGCCGACCACCGGGGTGCCGGGGGCGGCCAGGGCGTACTGCGGGCCGAGGCAGGAGCCGTCCAGGGCGGAGCCGAGGAGGTAGCTCCCGCCGTCGACGAGCGGCGTGCCGGTGGCCGCCGGGGCCGGGGCGGCGCCGAGGGCCTGGGCGGTGAGGACGGCCAGGAGGGCGAGACCGGTGGGTAAGGCGCGGGGGCGGGGCGGCATGGCGGAGCTACCTCCGGTCGGTCTGTGGGCGGATGGTCTTTGAACGTTCAAATCCGCAGGGATGCGGGCTATGATGCGTCGCATGTGATGGGTGACATTTCACATCCTTGGTCCGGTCGCGTCAACGGGATGTGCGGTGACAACTTCCTGGAGGCGGGTGACGGCTTCCTGGAGGTGACCGGGAGAAGAGGTGAAGGCCCCTGCCCGACGGGGGTGGGCAGGGGCCTTCATGTACGAGGGCGCGGGGATCAGCGCTTCAGCTTCGCGAGCGTCTGGTCCAGGCTCGGCGCGCCAGGGCGGGGCCGGTTGAACGGGAGCTTGGAGAGCATCGAGCCCATCGCGCAGGTGTTGGACAGCGCGGAGAACGCCAGCCCGCCGCCGACGGCCGCGGAGACCCAGCGGGCACCCGGCAGGACGAGGTCGGCCAGCACGCCGGCCAGCACCAGCGAGCCGGCCACCATGCGGACCTGGCGGTCCAGCGCCCACACC
This sequence comes from Kitasatospora sp. NPDC048286, assembly GCF_043201735.1. Lineage (NCBI taxonomy): Bacteria > Bacillati > Actinomycetota > Actinomycetes > Kitasatosporales > Streptomycetaceae > Kitasatospora > Kitasatospora sp. NPDC048286. The sequence continues at coordinate 151,283 of NZ_JBICZE010000008.1, read as the reverse complement.
CGGCGGGCGCCCGCCACCTGGTCCAGCGGCCGGCCGGCGGTCGCCCAGGCGTTGGTGCCGCCGGTCAGGGTGAGGGTCGGGATGCCGGCGTCGGCCAGCTGCCGGCAGGCGTTGTCGGCGCGCGGCCCGGCGGCGCAGACCACGGCGATCTCGCCCTGTCCGGCGGCCTCGTGCAGTGCGGGCAGGGCGCGGTCGAGCTGGTCGAGCGGGACGTTCAGGGCGCCGGGGATGTGGCCGGCGGCGTACTCGCCGGGGGAGCGGACGTCGATGAGGGTGAGCTGCCCGAGGCGGGGCTGGAACTGCTCGACGGTCAGCGGCGTGGTCATGGGGATGCGGGTCCTCTCGGGTGGGGGGAGAGCGGTGGGGGTGGGGGTGGGGGTGAGGTCGGGGGTGCCCGGCGCTGTGGCCGGGCTCGCCGTGGTTCGGCTCGGCGCGGTGTTCAGGCCAGGGTGGTGATCAGGTCGGCGCGGTGATCAGGCCAGCGTGGTGATCAGCATCAGTGCGGCGACGCCGAGCAGGGCGACGGCGAAGGCCCTCTGGAGGGTGCGCCCGCTGAGCTTGTCGGCCAGCCGCTTGCCGTCCCAGGCGCCGAGGATCGCGGCGCCGGTGAAGGGCGCGGCGACGGCCCAGTCGATGGCGCCGGTCGCCCCGAGGCGGGGCAGCAGGGCGGCGAGCGAGTTGGCGCTGATGACCAGCAGGCTGGTGCCGACCGCCTCGGCCATGGTGAAGGCGAGCACCGAGACCAGGGCCGGTACGGCGAGGAAGCCGCCGCCGACGCCGAGCAGTCCGGTGACGGCGCCGAGCCCGGCGCCCGCCGCCGTGGAGCGGCCGACTCCTGCGGCGGAACGTTCCTGCGCCTGGACCTTGGGCGGCATCAGCATCCGCCAGGCCGCGAGCGCCGCCAGCACCGCGAAGGCGCCGGTCAGCAGCGCGCCCGGCAGATGGGTGGACAACGCCCCGGCGGCCATGGCGAGGGGTAGTCCGGCGGCGGCGAACAGCGCGCCGGTGCGCCAGCGGACCCGGCCCGCCCGGGCGTGGGCGAGCAGCCCGGTGAGCGAGGTCGCGGCGACGATCACCAGGCTGGCCGTGGTGGCCGGCGCCGGGCTGAAGCCCAGCAGGTAGACCAGGGCGGGGACGGCGAGCATGCTGCCGCCGCCGCCCAGCCCGCCCAGTGCGAGCCCGACGACCGCACCGGCGGCGAGCGCCAGGAGCAGCGTGGTCATATCACGTGCCCGGCGCCGCCACCGGGCGTGGTGACCGGCAGCCCGGCCAGCGCCCAGGCGTTCATGCCGCCGGCCACGTTCAGCACCTGGACGCCGCGCTGCGCGAGCAGCTCCGCCGCCCGCTGGGAGCGGTTGCCGGAGCGGCAGATCGCCAGCACGGTCCGACCGGCCGCCTCGGACGGCAGCGGAACACCGGCGACCAGCCCGATCAGCGGCTGGTGCAGCGAGCCGGGGGCGTGCCCGGCGGTGAACTCGGCGGCCTCCCGGACGTCGAGCAGCACGGCGGCGCCGGTGCGGGCGAGGTCGTGGGCCTCGGCGGGGGTGGTGTGTCCGGGGGCGCTGTGTCCGTGGGTGTCGGACCTGTGGGCGTGCGGCAGCAAAGACATGTGGTTCTCCAGTGGTGCAGACCGGACTGCGTGGTCCGGCGGATCAGGGGTGGCGCGGGCGTCCGTACGGGCCCGGTGGCCCGGTGCGGCGGTGTGACCGGCGCGTCCTCGGCCCCGCCTGACCCGGCTCGATGCCCGGGTGCGGCGGCGGCCGTTCTCCCTCGATGTCTCCACGATAGTACCCCGGGGGGTATTATCGAAATCGTTCGGCATACCCCCGCCCGTATCGACTCCCGAAGCCGTATGCTCCGAGATATACCGCTGGGGGTATCAAGACGGCGCTGTGGCGCCCCACGCCGCTGTGGTCGGCTGCTCAGACCTCAACGAAGGAGACACCCCGTGATCTTCAGCCAGTACTACCTCGACTGTCTCTCCCAGGCGTCCTACCTGATCGCCGACGAGACCAGCGGCCAGGCCGTGATCGTTGACCCCCGCCGGGACGTCGACGAGTACCTCGCCGACGCCCGGGCGCGAGGCCTGACCGTCGTCGGTGTCATCAACACCCACTTCCACGCCGACTTCCTGGCCGGCCACCTCGAACTGGCCGACCGCACCGGCGCCTGGATCGGGTACGGGCAGCGGGCGGAGACCGAGTACGCCATCCGCAAGCTCGCCGACGGTGAGCGGATCGAGCTCGGCGACGTGACCCTGGAGATCATGGAGACCCCCGGGCACACGCCCGAGTCGATCAGCATCCTGGTCTTCGAGCAGCCCGACGACACCGTCCCGTACGGCGTGCTGACCGGCGACGCCCTGTTCATCGGCGACGTCGGCCGCCCCGACCTGCTCGCCTCCGCCGGCGTCACCGCCGAGGAACTCGGCGCGATGCTCTACGACAGCGTCCACCGCAAGCTGATGGCCCTGCCCGACGAGACCCTGGTCTTCCCCGCCCACGGCGCCGGCTCCGCCTGCGGCAAGAACCTCTCCAGCGAGAAGCGCTCCACGATCGGCGCGCAGCGCCGGACCAACTACGCCTGCCAGTCCATGGACCAGGACACCTTCGTCCGCATCGTCACCGCCGGCCAGTCCGTCGCTCCCGCCTACTTCGGCCACGACGCCGCCCTCAACCGGCAGGACCGCCCACTGCTCGACCGCGCGAACGCCGACCGTCCGCTGTGCCCCGAAGGCTTCAAGGAGGCCCGCGCCGCGGGCGCCGTCGTCCTCGACGCCCGCAGCCCCGAGGACTTCGGCGCGGGACACGTCCGCGGCGCCGTCAACGTCCCCCTCGACGGCCGCTTCGCCGAACAGGCCGGCACCGTCCTCACCCCGGACAGCACCATCGCGATCATCGCCCCGCAGGACCGCGAGGACGAGGTCGTCACCCGCCTCGCCCGCATCGGCTTCGACCACATCGCCGGCTACCTGCGCAACCCCGGCAACGCCCTGCCCGCCCTCGCCGCCGACCTCACCCCCGCCAGCCGCCTCACCGCCGACAGGCTCCGGACCGCACTCGCCGGCGAGCAGCCCCCCACCGTCCTGGACGTGCGCACCTGCGGCGAACGCGAAGCCGGCGCCGTCGAAGGATCCCTGCACATCGCCCTGGCCGAACTCCCCGCCCGCCTGGGCGAGATCCCCACCGACCGCCCCCTGGTCGTCCACTGCGCCGGCGGCCACCGCTCCTCCATCGCCGCCAGCCTGCTCCGCCACCACGGCCACACCGACGTCTCCGACCTCCTCGGCGGCTACGCCGCCTGGGATGCCCTCACCCATCCCGCTCGGGCCTGAACCTCGGCGGTCCCGGCCCACCCCCCCGTTCGGGCCGCGGGCAGCTTCCGAAGTCGCGCCCGCCTCGTGCCCCTGGATTCCACCGCGTCGGCGCGCCGTCCAGGGGCGGGGGCACGGCGGCGGCCGACGCGATTTGGATGGGAGCCTCCTGGGGTGGTGGTTTCCTGCAGCCCAGGAGGCGGCCGCCTGCGGCGACCCATAGCGCACCCGGGCGCCGCTTCGCTGAATGAACTGGCGTCGGCCCAGCAGGTGATCCGGGATCTCGGGACGGTTTCGTCGTCGGCACCATGTCACTGCGCCGATTCCCGCGGTACGCCTGGCCAGACTTATGGGGTGGCTCCGGCTCGGCCGCTGCCTCGCGGACCTCCTGGGCCGCCGGTCATGCTGTGACCCCTGGGTGCTGCCGGGGCGCACGGTGCCGTTGGGCTATGAGTGAAGTTGGTCCCTGCAGAGGGCTGACCAACTGACACTGCGAAGTGGGAAGCTGCCGCAATGCGGATTCCGATCGAGGTGAAGCCCGACTTCGTTGAGCACGTCGCACGCCGCTCCGACCCGGTGGGCGCGTTGGCCGAACTCATATGGAACGGTCTGGACGCGGACGCCGCACAGGTCCATGTGATTGCCGAGCTTGACGAGTTCGGTGGTGTCAGCGCCGTCGAGGTCCGTGATGGTGGCCACGGCATCCCGGGTGAGTCGGTGCAGGCGGCCTTCGCCGGCATGGGTGGTTCCTGGAAGCGAAACGCGCCCAGTACCCATGGAGGCCGTCCACTCCACGGTCGCCGAGGCTACGGGCGCTGCTCGAGATGTTCCGTCAGCTCGACCACACGCACGGGACCCGGCAGTACCGGCGGCAGGTCAGCTCCTACATCGACAACGAACTCGAAGCACTCCTCCGTCGCCCGGCCTCGGACGAGCAGGTCGCGCGTCGACGCGCGCGACTAACGGCCGGATTCTGCGAGCTCGCCGGATATCAGGCGGTCGACACGGGCAGCCCCGACCAGGCCCAGGCGTACTACCAGCGCGCCCTCACCCTGACGGCCGTGAGCAACGACCAGGCGTACAGCGCCTACCTCGTGGCGGTGAACCTCGGGCACCTGGCGCTGCACTGCGGCGATCCGGAGACCGCCCTGCGCTGGGCGGGTTCGGCTCAAGCAGCGGCTGGGACGGCTGTGAGCCCGGCGATCCGGCCTGCCATCACCGCGGTCGTGGCGCGCGCGAACGCCAGGATGCGCAGGGAGAGCGAGGCGACCCAGCTGATCGTGCAGGCCGAGAAGCTGCTCGACGTCGCGGACCGTCAGGACGAACCCGCCTGGATCCGCTACTTCAATCACGCCTACCTCGCGGACGAGGTGGCCCACTGCCTTCACGACCTCGGTCGCGCTCCGGCCGCGAGGAGCCAGCTTGCCGAGGCTCTCAGCGGTGTGGGGGAGGACAGGGTCCGCCGACGCGCCATCGACGCCGCTTTGCTCGCCGCCACCTGGCTGCGTAGCGGGGACCTCGACCGGGCGTGCGCAGCAGGCCGTGAGGCCGTCGCCTACGCGGCCAGGACAGGGTCGGGCCGATGCGTCGAGCGGGTCGCCGGAGTCCTGGCTGACGTGCAGGTCCATTCCGACTACGCGCCGGTTCGGGAGCTGCGCGAGTTCGCCCGTGCCGTGCTTCCGGAAGCCGACGACGTGGCTCTCACTCTTTTGAGTGGCGCATGATGCGGTGATAGAAGTCGAGTTCGGCGCGGAGAGCCTGCTCGCGTGCTGCGGGCGCCGAGAGGTAGTGGTCGCCGCTGTCCAGAAGGAGGCTGGCCTGGTCACCGCCGAGGTCGGCCAGCTCCTGGGCGAACTGCAGCGCCTCCTCGGCGGACGTGATCGTGTCGGCAGCGCCATGGATCACCAGCACGGGGCAGAGGATCCGGTCCGGCACCGCTGCCCCGGCAGGTCCCCGAAGCACGGCCGCGTGAGGGCGCTGGAACGCAGGTACGGAAAGCTCCCACCGTGTGGGGCCGATGATGGCCGAGGTGGCTGTCGCACCGGCGAAGGGGCCGGGGCGACTCGCTGCCTGAAGCGCTGTGTACCCGCCGGCGCTCGCTCCGCTGATGAAGATGGCTTCGGGTCGTGCCACGCCGGTTGATCGAAGGTGTTCGGCCACTGCGGCACAGTCCTCGACGTCGTAGTCGCCCCAGTGGCCGTGCAAGGCCTGGCGGAACGCACGGCCCTGGCCGGTGCTGCCCCGGTAGAGGACGTCGGCGACGGCGAAGCCGTGGCTGACGAAGTACTGGGTCACCCGGTCCAACCGCAGAGGTACGTCGTCGGTCGGACCGGGGTGCGCTCGTACGAGAAGCGGTGTCGGCCTCGCCGCCCCCGCAGGCCGGTGCAGCAGGAAGCGCACACGACCTCCCGCGCCTGGCGCGGCGTCGATCGACGGAGGGACAGGTGTCCAGGGCGGAGCGGGCTCGGAGGCCACGCCCAACGGGACAGCAGGGGCGTCGGCTTGTGCCGTGAGGTCGAGTGACCACAGGCCCGGAGCGGACGCCGGAGTCGAGCCGATCACGGCGAGCCGTTCGTCGTCGACCGCGATGTACGGCTTCACGGAGGTGAGGTTCGGGGCGAGCCGACGCCGGCTGCCAGCGGGATCGATGGCCACGAGCTCGGTGGAGAAGCCGTCCATGACGGTCAGGAGGATGGCGCCGTCAGGGGCGAATCCGTACGACTGGTAGCCCCCTTCCCACGGCGCCGGCGCGCAATCCGCGTCGATCGGCAGGACCGTCGTCACCTCGTCACCGCGAAGCCGGTACAGGTTCCACCAGCCCGTTCGGTCGGAGATGAAGTACAGCAATCCGTCCGGACCCCAAGAAGGCTGGACCACGGACTCCGAGCGTCCGCCGGCCACGACACGGCTCGGCCCGAGAGCATTCGCTCGGATGTCTGTCAGCAGGAGACTGCAACTGTCCCACGGCATCTGGTCTCGATTCCACGCCAGATACGCCAGTTCCTCTCCTGCGAGCCGAGGGCAGGCGAGGAACTCGGAGGAGCGGACCAACACCCGAACGGATCCGGACACGGACACTGCGACGATCTCGTCCGAAGCGCCGTCGCCACGAACGGCGAGCACACCACCGTCGTCGGCCGGCGCCAGGTCCCCGTACTGTGCAGAGCCACGGACGGGCACGATCTTGTCGGCCGCGCAGCCGAACGGTTGGTGGAAGAGGGAACCGTCGTCGCCGACGAACCACACTCCGTCCGTCACCACGGCGAAGCTGCCGCCGCCGTACGCGTGGAGCTGGCTTCCCACTGAGAATTCGGGTGGGGTCACCGCGAAGACCGTGCCGGTGCGGTCCGTACTCATGACGCGCCGGACTCCACCGTGGTCAGGATCGGACTGCAGCCACCACAGCGAGCCGGCCACGACTTGGAGTTCGTCGTAGGAGACGACCTTTCGTGCGACCCATGCCGGTGACAGCCCGCTGCCGTGAGAGCTCATGGAATGGGTCCTGCCCGAATGACGCAGGTAAGTGCCACCGCCGCGGGGCTGAGGTTACGCGGGGACCTCGACGCTGCCGCCCGGCGTGGTGTACGGACGGCAGCGCGTGGCCGGCCCGGCTGCCGTAGGTCGAGCCGTCCGCGGGAGTTGGCGTCGCATGAGGTGCTGCTGCCTCGGAACGGCACCGCACGGGGCGGCGGTCAGACGCCGTGGAAGGCGACGATGAACCGCAGCTGCCTGTTGCGCAGCGGGGCCAGGGCCATGATGCGGACGGGGACCTCGCCGGCGCCGCCGTGCGGGATGCGCATGTGCCTGATATCCGCCGCCCGTGCTCGTATCCCCCGACGGCCGGGCACGCTACCTCGACCTGCCGGCCTGCCCGATGCTTGGCCTGGGTGGCCTGCCGTTCGAGTCCACCGAGCTCACCCTGGCCGAGGGCAGCCTGATCGGCCTGTACACGGACGGGCTGATCGAGGGCGTCGACCGGGACGTCGACATCGGCATGGCCCGGCTGGCCGAGGCGCTGTCGCGGCGCGGCGCGCCGCTGGACGAGCTGTGCGCGGACGCCGTCCGGCAGCTGGTGCCCGGGCCGAAGCCCGACGACGTCGCCCTGCTGCTCGCCCGGACCCGCGCGCTCGGCGACGACCAGGTCGTGTCCTGGGACGTGCCGTGCGACCCGTCCGCCGTCGCGGGCGTCCGCGCCGCGGCCTCCCGCCGGCTGCGGGAGGGGGGGGCTGGACGAGCTGACCATGACCACCGAACTGATCGTCAGCGAGTTGGTCACCAACGCCATCCGGTACGCCGAGGCACCGATCCGGCTGCGCCTGCTCCGCCAGTCCGCGCTGATCTGCGAGATCTCCGACGCCAGCAACACCTCGCCGCGCCTGCGCCGCGCCCGCAGCACCGACGAGGGCGGGCGCGGGCTGTTCCTGGTCGCCCAGCTCACCCACCGCTGGGGCACGCGCCACACCCCGAACGGCAAGGTGATCTGGGCCGAGCAGGAGCTGCCGGAGCCGCCCGGAGCCGCCTCCGGCTGAACCCCCGGCCCGGCGGCAGGAACGCACACGGGCCGGGCCTGGGCGTCCAGGCCGTCCGGGATCTGCCGGCGACCCGAGGCCCGGCGCGCCCCAGGCCGGGATGCACAGCTGCACCGCACCCGCCGGCCGTCCTCCGGGGCCGCAAGACCCGCGCCCACAGGCCACGGCCGCGCCGGGTGAGCAGGCCGTCGGCGCCCACATCCCTCAGGGCCGTACTGACGCGAACTCTGCTGCATCGCCGACAACCGCCCTGCGGATCCGGCTGACCTGTGTCGCCGGACGCGAGAACGTCATCGGGTCGGTCACGAGAAGTGTCGGTGGCCGCCCGATGCCGCCAGGCGTCAACAAGCACTGTCAGCGGCGGATGACAGCATCGGGCGCATGACGAATACGACACCGTTCGACTGGCGGTCGTTCCTGCTCAGATGGAGCGGGGACTGGTCGGATTCCCTGCCCGATGATGAGACGCGGAGCCAGGAGGACGAAGCCGCCCGGCGGGTTCGGTGGTTGGGGTTACCTCCCGCGTCGGAGGAACGGATCGCCGCCATGGAGGAGCGCCTCGGCCGACGGATACCCCCGTCGTACCGGGAATTCCTCAAGGCCAGCGACGGTTGGCAGCACGCCGGCGGGTTCATCCGGCTGCTGGCGGGGACCACGGACGCGCGCTGGCACAACAACGAGTCCGGGCTGGCGGACATGTTCGAGGAGTACCTGGACGACGATGCCGGACCCGCCGAGTGGCGGGATGCGAACCTCTGGCGGCGTGGGCTCCAGCTCGACGTCGAGTCCGACAGCACCTGCGTCCTCTTGGATCCCGAGGACGTGGGTGAGGACGGCGAGTGGGCCGTCTACACGTGGGCTGGCTGGCGGGCCGCGCCACCTGAGCGGTACGCGAACTTCGTCGAGTTCATGCGGGGCATGTACCGGGAGTTCCACAGCCTGCGGGCACACACGGCCGACGGGAAGCCGGAGTTCGCCAACGACACGACGCGGGAGCTGGACGCCCTGGTGGAGCAGGCCCGGCTGGACGCGCTGCGCGGCGACTGGGAACGGGCCGGGCACACGCTGGACGAGGCGAAGGAGTACGGCAGACCGCGGGCCGCCGGGCTGGGTGACCAGATACGCCGCCTGCTCGGACGGACCTACATGGTGTACTTCGAGGACGTGGTGACCGACCCGCAGTACGCGCCCGAGCTGCTGCCGGCACTGGTCGCCGAGCACGCGGCACACTCGTACAGGGACGACGCCACCCTGATGTTCCACTTGAGGGGAGCCGGTGACGACGTGGTGTCGCTGGCCTACGCGACGCTGGAGCAGGTACGCAACGGCACGTACCGGTACACGGCGACCGGACCGTTCGGCGAAGCGGTCGAACGGGCACGGGAGCTGGCGCGGTGGGGCAACACCGACGGGGCATGGCGGACGCTGATGGACGCTCTGCCGGTATGGCAACCGCTGGGACCCGACCACCTGGCGCCGCTGGGATGGGTGGCCGACCCCCTGCTCGGACCCCTGCTGACCCCGGAACGGGGCCGCGAGCTGCTGTCCACACCCAGGGGCGGGCAGGCGGGAAACGGGGAGACGTACGTCGTGACCAGCGTGAATTCGAGGTGATCCTGCTGTGGCCCGCGGACCGCGGGCTGATCGCCCGCGCTGGTGGCCGAGCCGGGCGCGACCCGTGGTGGGAGATCCGGCAGCAGCAGGCCCGTGACTACCCGAAACGCAAGGCGCGGCTCGGTGCGTGCTTGCCTGGCGCCCGGTCGGGGCGGGGGCGAAGAGGTGAGGTGAGGGGCGAGCAGCGTGCCGGGCGGGTTGTCGGGCTATGTGGTGGTACAGACTGAAGTCAAAGTCACTATATGCAACTTTCCGTGACTCAGGGTTTCAATCTTCTCTGAAAGGAGACTCATGTCGCTGCATCGGCTTCGCCCGCGCCGCGCCTTCGGGATCGCGCTGGCACTGGCCGCCCTCACCATCTCCGGCACGGGCACCGCCACCGCTCTCACACCGCACAACAGCCTGAACGACACGACCCAGTTCCACCTGTTCCCCAACACCAAGTTCCTTCCGTGCCTGTCCGCCAACGGCAGCACGCCGCGCGTCGACGCCGAGGTCCAGCGCGGTGAACTGAACGACACCATGGACATCCAGCTGCACGGCTTCAAGCCCGACCTCGACTTCGACCTGTTCACGATCCAGCGCAGCAACCAGCTGGCGAACGGGAAACCGGACCCCAGGTTCACCGGCAGCTTCGGCCTGGCCTGGTACCAGTCCGACCTCCACACCGACCACAACGGGGAGGGTCGGGCGCGGATCCAGACCATCCTGCTCGACCAGATCTTCGGCTTCGACCCGGACGCCGCCCTGCCGCCCACCAACACCTTCCACGTCGGATTCTGGTTCAACAGCCCCAGTGACGCGGCGGCCTGTGGCTTCACGGGCACCACGCCGTTCAACGGCGAGCACAACGCTGGGCCGCTCGCCTTCATCACGCGCCCCGATGCCGTCACAGGCCTGGGCCCCCTGTGCACCAAGCCCAACACCTCGACCACCCCCGCCACCTGCAACCCCTGACTCCGGCGGGGCCCGCCCGCCGTGCGGTCTGGGCCCTCTCTTTTGGATCTTGTCGAATCAGCGCGCGGAACTCCCAGCCCCAAGGGGCTGGGAGTTTCCCGACGGCGCGCACCTGCCGAGTCCTGAAGGTGAAGCCATCGGGTCTGTCCAGTGGGCAGGCCAGGACGTCATTCGGTGGCCACCTTCTCCGTAACGTCCCCATGGCCGGTGGAATGACACACAACACCATGGATCCGGCGACGATCACGCAGGAGATGGCTGCTCAGATCCGCACGTGGCGAGTCGATGAGGGCAACCCCAGCCAAGGCGGATCCTCAAGGCCACGAAGCACGAGTGCCCCGGCTCAGAGCTTCTCCAGCCTCCGGTCGGCCGCCTTCAGGGAGCGGCCGCGGCGCAGTTCCTGCTTCCAGGGATCGTCGCTCGCCAGGCGCTCGTCGATGGTGGTGGGAGTCCAGCGCTGCGGGGTGAGGTCGGGGTCGTCCAGTTCGCTCCAGCTCAGCGGTGTGGCGACCGGGGCGCCGGGCAGGGCTCGGACGGCGTGCGGGGTGACGGCGCTCTGGCCGTAGGCGTTGCATTGGATGTCGAGGTAGAGCCGTCTCTTGCGGGCCTGCTTGCGCGCCGCGGTGGTGAGCAGCTCCGGGTGCCGGTCGGCGAGCAGCTCCGCCAGCTCGTGGGCGAAGTCGCGGACGTCCTCGAAGGGGGCGCGGCGGTCGAGGGCGACCAGCAGTGTCGACTGTCACCGCCCCGGCACCTCGCCTTCCGTACCGCCCGCACCGCTGCGACTTCCCCCGATCCGCCGATCAACGGACGGTCACACGTCACGGGGCTTCTGTTAGGACCTTTTAGTGCGGGTGCTGCGGGGGCCGCCGGCTTCTCGGGCGAGGACGACGATGGTCAGCACGCCGTTGGAGTGCGCGCTCAGGCCGCTGCGTCATCCCACCGGAACTCCGGACGGATCCCCCGTTTGATCAGGTCCCGCCCGAGGATCTGGAGCTGGAACATGGCCGCCACGTTCGGCGGCGCGCCGGACGTCCAGCACGTCTCCAGGTCGACCAGCAGCTTCGACAGGGTGCGGTTGAACTCGGTCGAGGGGTTCGGCCGGTCCTGGGAGGGCGCGAAGTGGTACACCTCCGGCAGGTTGACAGGAGCTCCGCTGAAGCTCCACTTGTCGCCGGTCTTGACCAGCCGCTTCTGGACGTAGAGCTCCTTGAACAAGTAGTAGTGCGCGTGGCCGCTGTCCCCCTCCCCCGGCGGCTGATCGGGTGAGCCCTGCGTCCCCTCCCCCTCGGTCTTGATCCGGTCGATCGTGTCGATCGCGTCGGCGACGGTTCTGATCGGCTTCGCGAAAGGCACCTCCACCGCGTGGGCCTTCGGGTCGATCGCCGGCTCGAGCTTCTGGAACGTCTGGATGATCGTGTCGTAGAAGGCGCCGATCGTGGCCGGCGGCCGCCCGGTGCGGAGGGCGATCGGGGGGAACTCCGGGTACTCGATCTGCATGAACACCGCGAGCTGGTCCTTGACCAGTGGCTTCAGATCGACCGGAAGCCGCTGCGGAATGCAGCCGGGCAGCTCGTCGGCCGGATAGGTCGGCAGAAAGTCCGGGTGCGCGATCGACGGCCGGCCGCCGATCGCGGCCAGCAGGTTTCCGGCCAGCGCGAAGTGGTTCATCTCCTGGCTGACGATTCTGTGCAGCACACCCTCGGTGCGGTCCGGGTCGACCTTGACCGACCACTGCGCACACAGGTACGGCGGGATGGTGGCGAATTCCAGCCGCATCGCGAGGTGCAAGGCGCCTTTGAGGTCGTCCAGCGGCAGAACTCCCGTCTCGACGTACTCCCTGATGGTCTTCATGCGCGGAGTGCCCGCAGTCGCCGGATTCACGCTACAGCCCCAACTTCCTGAGTTCGTCGTCGATGATGCGCTGCGCCTCCGGCGGGACGCCCGGGAAGGCGAGCAACGGCACGTTCCCGGGATAGCCGATCGCCTTGAAGCCGACGTCGGAGGTGAAGTAGCCGATGAGCAGCAGGGCCCGGAACCTGATGAAGAAGCTCCGGTCCGTCGCGGTGGTCGACGCGATCTGGTCGACGATCGTGCGCTGCCGGGAGCCGTCCAGTTCGACGAACCCCGTCCCGAACTGGCGCCGCGCCTCCGCGTCGACCATGGCGAGGCCGGTCGTGATGACGGTCCTGTGGCCCTGCTGCGTCGGGTAGGGAGCGCTTACCCAGTCGTCGAGGAAGTCGGCGATCCCCATCGCACTCGGCGCCGGGTACTCGGCGGTGCCCGGCAGAACGATGTCGGCGAGGGCCGCGGCGAGTGCGCGCTCGCGCTCCGAGAGCGTGCGCGGCCAAGGTGTGTGCGGCGTCACGAGGTTGGGGTCGGTGCCGTAGCCCTGCGGTGCGGTACCGACCCCGGCGGCACTGTGCTGGTCCATCTCTTCCTCTCGCTTCCGATGTACCGTCATCCGGTCGCCCTCGCTTGGCTTTTGGGCGCCTGGTGCGGTCAGATCCCGCCGTTCCGCAGCAGTTCGAGGATGCGGGCCGAACTCCGCGCGGCCAGGGCGAGGATGGTGAGCGTGGGGTTCTTGTCCGGGCTCGACGCGAACGCGGCGCCGTCGACGACGAACAGGTTCCTCACGTCCCAGCACTGGTTGTAGGCGTCGAGCACGGAGTTCTGCGGCGAGGTCCCCATCCGCGCGCCGCCGACCTCGTGGACCGCTCCGCCGCCCTGCGGCATCGCGACGGGACTGGTGTCCGGTGCGCCGCCGAGCAGGCTGAAGACCTTGTTGAAGGTGTCGTGCATGTGCGTGACCTGCCGGACTTCCGAATCTCCCCATTTCCAGTGGAACCGCAGGACCGGAACTCCCCACTTGTCCTTGCCCGTCGGATCGAGCTCGCAGAAGGAGTCCTCGTTCGGGATCATCTCGCCTTCGCCGATGAGGGTGACGTCCGTGCCGTACTTCCGCCGGACCTCCGTCCGCAGGGCGTCGCCGTAGGTCGCGCTGCCGTCGTCGATCAGGTTCTTGACGCCGGTGGTCGGCATCCTGCGGCCCCCGCGCGGCTCGATGTGGTACCCGCGCGGGAACCCGAGCTGCCCGGCGGCCTGCTCGGGCAGCAGCCACCACGGCACGTAGATGTGCGGGGTGAAGATGCCGTCCTCGTTCAGCACGGGGAGTTTTTCGAGCATCGGAATTCGCGACGAGCGCGAGAACTCGACCGAGTCCATCAGGTACTTGCCGACCAGCCCGTGGCCGTTTCCGATCCCGTTGGGGAACGCGGCGCTTCGCGAGTTGAGCAGGATGCGCACCGACGAGCAGGTTCCCGCCGCCAGCACCACCACTCGCCCCGTGACCGAGAACTCGGAGCCGGTCACCCGGTCGTTGTAGGTGACCCCGGTGGCCCGCCCGGTCGCGTCGACGTCGACCCGGGACACCATGGCGTTGCACACGACGGTGAGGTTGCCGGTGGCGCGGGCGGGGGGAATGAGGACGGTCGTGCTCTGGAAGTTGGAGCGGCTGGCGCAGCCACGGGTGCACTGGGTCGAGTACAGGCACGCCGCGCGGCCGTTCAACGGGCGGGTGAGCACGGCCGCCCGGATCGCCGCCACCTTCATGCCCAGGTGCTCGAACGCCCGGCCGAGGACGATCTCGAAGGCGCGCGGGGACGGCGGTGGGAGCTGGACGCCTGGCGGGGAGTCGGGGGCGTTCTCGATCCCGTGGGGAAGGCCGGTGACTCCGACGAGGCGTTCGGCCTTGTCGTACCACGGCGCCAGGTCGGCGTACTCGATCGGCCAGTCGAAGCCCAGTCCGTCACGGGTCTTCGGCTTGAAGTCGTACGGTCCGAAGCGCAGCGCCACCCGACCCCAGTGGTTGGTGCGGCCGCCCAGCATCCGCGGCCGCCACCAGCTGAACTGATTCGACTTGTCCGGATTCGGGGGGTCCGCCTGGCTGTAGGGCTCACCGGCGATCTGCGAGCCGCCGTCGACGGTGGCGTCGTAGAAGCCCTGCGGCTTGTCCGACGTCGAGGCCGCCCGCAGCGGCGCGTCCTGCGGCGTGTTGAACATCGGCGTCTCGGTCCCGGGATCGTAGTCCCGGCCCGCCTCCAGCATCAGGACGCGGGCGCCCGCCGCACAGAGCTCGTGCGCCGCCATTCCGCCGGCAGCCCCGGAGCCGACGATGATGACGTCGAACGCCTGGATATCGGACAAGGTCCCACTCTTTTCACCGGATGTCGCTGCGCGATACAAGACAGTCACTCTCAGTGACCAGATGCGGACAAGTCTCACACAGGCTGCGATCAGCCGCGACCGGTGGATCCAGGAGTGGGCCTGGAAGGCGGCCTCGCGGTCACGGTCGGCGATCTCCCGTTGGTGACGCTCACGGCGCAAGGCCTGCTGGAGGGCGTGCGCTCCTTGTCGGTGAGCATGGGCAACCACAGCGGCCCAAGGCCCCTGTCCAGGGGGTGGAATTCCGCCCGCGGCGGACAGTGCGCGCGACACCGTGGATGGCATGATTCTGCAACCGGAGACCGACGACCTCGGCGCCTACCTCGTGGCAGACGAGGTGATCGACCATCAGCACTCGGAGCTGCGGCGGCTGGCCGCCGAGCTGGCCACACCGGAGGCGGCGCTGGTCCGGGCGCTCGCCCAGGCGATGCCAGGCCGATTCGGCTACGACTACCTGCCGGCCGAACTTCCGGGTGAAGCGTCGGCCAGCCTCGCGTGAAGCGAGCGACCGCCACGCCACCCGGGCGGAGCGGGCCGTCGCCGACCGCCGGCCAGGCCCGCGTCTCGCCGAGGATCAGCCGACCGAGCCGCGGCCGGTGACGCTAGCCGCCCGGGGCCGGCCCGTGGGCCGCACTCGGTGACACGCACCCCGGGGTGAGATCGGAGGGCCGGCAGGTCAGGTGATCGTGCCGGTCCCGGGGTGCCGCACCGCCGGCCGTACGGGTGTGCGGCCGGGGAACGGCACGAGGGGGCCCGTGCCCGCGCGGATGCGCGGCACAGGCCCTCGTGGGTCACTCCGGTGGTCCCTGTCCGGCCCCCGGGGTGAGGGGGAAGCCGAAGGGTCGGCTTAGTAAAGGGTCGGCTTAGGGCGTCCGCCAGTAGGTGGTGGCGGCAGGGCGGGCACGGCTCGCCCGATCATGGAGTTCTCTACGCTTCATGATCACCGGGGGATCCGTGCCTGCCGTCCCATCATGCATTCTCGACCCGATCCGCGACCAATTCCTCGCGCTGCTGCCCGTGCGTGAGGACCGGCATCCGCTGGGCTGCCACAACCCGCGGATCAGCGACACCGTCGTCTTCGACCGCCTGGTGCAGGTCCTGGTCTTCGGCTGCGGATACGAACGGGCCGCGGACGCGAACTGCTCGGCCACCACCTTGCGCCGGCGCCGCGACGAGTGGATCGCCGCCGGCGTGATGGAGGATCTGCGACTGCTCGCGCTCGCCGCCTACGACCGCATGATCGGCCTCGAACTCGACCGCCTGAGCGCCGACGGCTGTATCACCAAGGCGCCCTCCGGTGGCGAGTGCGCCGGCAAGAACCCGGTCGACCGGGCCAAACTCGGTTTGAGACGCTCGCAGTTGACCGACGGAACAGGCATGCCGCTGATCACCGAGCCCGCGCCGGCCAACACCCGCGACCACACCCTGCTGCCCGCCATCCTCGACCGCTTCACCGCCTTGGAACCGGCCCTCGGACCACTGCCGGAACACCCGCGCCTCGCCCTGGACGCCGGATACGACTACCGCGTGGTCCACGACGACCCGGCCGCCCGCCGGATCGACGCCCACGTCGCCTCACGAGGCGCGAAGACCCCGATCCAGACCGGAGGCCGTTGGGTGGTGGAGCGCACGAACTCCTGGATGAACAACTTCGGCAAGCTCCGACGCTGCACCGAACGCCGCAGAGCGGCCATCGAGTTCTTCCTCGCCCTGGCCGCCACCATCATCACCGTCCGCTGCCTGATCCGCCGCGCCTGGCCCCTTTACCGTTGGAACACCCGGCCCCGGAACCCACGCATCCGATGACCTACTGGCGGACGCCCTAAGCGATGTAGAAGCCCGCGTGGGGCTGCTCGACTTCCAAGCAGGTGGACCGCGAGACGACGGCGGCGAAATCGACCTGTCCGGCGAAGCAGTCGACCGAGTCGCTAACGGCCGCGTTCCACCTGCCACTGTGGAGCTACCCGTCAGCGGCGACGACCTTCTCGGCCTCCTCTGCCATGGCGGCGATCAGGTCGGCCGGGAACGACTGGTCGCGCGTGGCGAGCGTGTACGCACTGGCGCGCGGGCCGTGGTGCGGGACTGGAGCCAGAAGGCCCACTGCTCCACTGGCTCGGGCCGACGGACGCTCGGTGTCATCGAGACCGAACATTTCTCGCCCGGGTAGGTCACCCGGACGGTCGTCCCTCTCCCATAGAACGTCGCGGCTCGATTTCGCTACCACCAGCGACAACCTCCGCTGGTGACCCCAGTGCGCACGAAGGCCCCCGGCAGGCACTGTCGCGCAGTACCGGCCCAGGTGCGCTGCAAAGTCTCGTGATCGCTCGAATGTGCTGATCAGGCGATGCCCTGAAGGTCGAGTGGGCGGGTGAAGGGCTCGTAAGACGTGTGGCGGAGGCCGGCGGCCATGTTGCGGTGCCCGGCGGCACGGAGAGCGTTGATCGCCAGGTTGCGCAGGGTTGCCATGTTCTCGGGTCCGTGGCCGGTGCGGATCTTCGAGGCGTCCTCGGCGAAGGTAACGTCGCGGACGAAGTGGAGCCGGTTCTCGATCGTCCACTGCGACCTGGCGAGTCGGCCGAGCCGCTGGGGCGAGGCCTGTTGCGAGGTCAGGTCCGTGATCGCGTAAACGGTCTGGCGGCTGACGGCGCCGGTCGCGAGGTCCGTGCGGTGGCGCAGGATGCGCACGGCCTGGGCCGCGTGGGGGAAGTCAAGTCCGAGGCCGGTGACGGTGAGTGCCCTTGTCGCCCGGGTCTCTCTGCGGCCGTGGCCGATCTCGCGGTCGTAGCGGCGGGCGGTGACGTCCTTCCACGGCAACGCCCGTAGCCTGCGGTGCAGTTCGGGCTGGTTGGCCTTGACTACCAGCAGGTAGTGGGCCTTCTTCTTCTCCAGGAGGAAGCGCGCGTGACTGCGCTGGGTGTGCAGGGCGTCGGCCGTGACCGTGACCCCGGCCAGGTCGTAGGGCTCCAGCAGGGCGGCGAAGCAGGCGATCTCGTTGGTCTTGCCGGGCTCTCGCAGCTGAGTGACGGTCCGACCGTCGCCGGTCATCGCCGCGAGCAGGTGGGCTGCGGGTGAGGTGCCGTGCCGGGAGCCGCGGGCGGCCTTGCCATCGACGGCGATCGAGTCCGAGCCGGCAGGATCGGCACCGGTCAGATCGGCCAGTCCGCCCGGGCAGACCAGGCCGATCACTCGCCGGACCGTGGCGGCACTCGGTGCGACCCGCACGCCCAGTGCACCCACGACCCGCGCGCCCAGCCGGGCCAGGGCGTGCTGCGGAGCGTTCGCCGACCACTGGCCGATGGCCGCGTACGAGCGCGCACCGGCAGCCACCGCAGAGGCGGCGGCCAGCACGCGTCGTGTGGTCATGTCAGGAGCTCCGGGGGTCGGTGGCGGAGGGCCGGGACGGCCGGTTCGGAGGGCTGCACAGGAACGGTGGGCGCCGCTCAGCCCAGGCGGCGCAGGCGGATCAGGCGGCTGGCGTGGTCGCCGACGGGCAGGCGCAGCTCGATTCCCCGGTGCCGCAGGAGGGCGCCGCCGTACTCCTCCCCGGTGTCGAGGTCCCGGTAGCGGGCCTGGCCGTCCAGGGCGGGCAGGCGCAGCGGCGCGGGTTGGTGGCCGAAGCGAGTGGCCGGGCGCCAGGCGAGTAGGGCGTGCTCGGTGCCGTCCGCCGCCGCGTAGTGGACGGCCGTGGTGCCGCCGGCGCCGGTGAGTCGGTGCTGCTCGCCGTGCTGGACCAGGGGACGGATCTCCTTGTACCGGGCGACCAGTTCGGCCGCCTCGGTCAGCTCCTCCGGCGTCCAGTGGGTGAGGTCCCCGCCGAGGCCCAGCGCGCCGGCCATGGCGACGTGGAAGCGGAAGCGCAGCGGGGTGGTGCGGCCGGTGATGCCGTTCGGGCTGTCGGTGACCCAGGCGGCCATGGCCTGTGCCGGGAAGAGCTGGCTGAAGCCGTGCTGGATGGAGATCCGGTCGACGGGGTCGGTGTTGTCGGAGGTCCAGGCCTGGTCGGTGCGGGCGAGGATGGCGAGGTCGACGCGGCCGCCGCCGCCGGCGCAGGCCTCGATCCGCAGGCCGGGGTGGTCGGTGCGGAGCCGGTCCATGATCCGGTGGACGGCCCGGGTGTGATCGATCCACAGCCGGTCAGGGTCCGGGTGGCCTGGCCAACCTGCCTCGGTGAAGGGGCGGTTGGCGTCCCACTTGAGCCAGTCCACGTCGTTCTCGGCGACCAGTCGGTCCAGTGTCCGGTGGACCCAGGCCTCGACTTCTGGCCTGGCCAGGTTGAGGACGAGTTGGTTGCGCAGCTCGGTGGCGTCCCGGGTGGGGGTGTGGACCGCCCAGTCGGGGTGGGCGCGGAACAGGTCGCTGTCGGCGTTGACCATCTCAGGCTCCACCCAGAGCCCGAAGGCCATGCCCAGGCGATGGACCCCGTCGGCGAGCGGCCGCAGGCCCTCCGGGAAGGCCGCCGGTCGGGGCGTCCAGTCGCCGAGGCCGGCTCGGTCGTCGGTGCGGGCTCCGAACCAGCCGTCGTCCAGGACGAAGAGTTCCACGCCCAGCCGTGCGGCCAGCTCGGCGAGCCTGAGCTGGCCGGCCGTGTCGACGTCGAAGCCGGTGGCCTCCCAGGAGTTGTAGAGCACGGGCTGGTCCCGGTCGGGCTCCGGAAGGACCTGGGAGCGGACGTGGGCGTGCCAGGCGCGACTGGCCCCGCCGAAGCCGTCCGGGGTGTAGAGGCCCGCGAAGACCGGAGTCTGGAGCGTCTCGCCCGGCCGCAGGTTCCAGCTGAGCCCCTCGTGGCCGAAGCCGCCGGTCCACGTGGCGCGGCCGACCGGGTTGCGGTGCACGGTGATCCGCCAGCTGCCGCTCCAGGCCAGGGCGGTGCTCCAGACCTCGCCGTGCTCCTCGGTGGCAGTGCCGTCGTCCAGGGCCAGCCAGGGGCTGGCGTGGTGGCCGGTGATGCCGCGGCGGCTGGTGAGCACGGTCTCGGCGACCGGCAGCCGGTCGCGCTGGAGTTGGAACTCGCTGAACCAGCCGCCCACGAGGTGGCTGAGCCGGTAGTCGGAGAGGGGCGGCGCCGTCCAGGAAGCGGAGTCCAGACGGTCGATGACGATGTGCCCGGTCTCACCGGTGTGGGTCAGCTCGGTCCAGCGCTCGATCACGTCGCTGCCGGGGCGCACGCGGTAGCAGAGGTCGGCGGCCAGGGGGTAGCGGCGGTCGACCAGGCGCAGGCGCAGCTCGCCGTCGTCGATGCGGTGGCCGTCGAAGTGCCACTGGGCGCCGACGGTGCCGTCGGCGAAGCGCACCCGGAGGCCGGCCGGGCCGAAGCGGGCACCGGTCTGTGGGGCGAGTTCGTCGGCGGCGGCCTCGTCCTCGAAGCTGCTGTCGGCGGGGGAGCGGGGGTCGGTGAGCGAGGCGGCGTCGAGGGCCGGCCCCCAGTGCAGATGGCGCGGGCTGCCGTCGGCGCCGATCCGAACCGCGTACGTGCTGTTCGGGGTGTGCAGGACTGCGAGGCCGAGGGCGGGATCGAAGGCGACGGCAGGGGTGTCAGCAGGCACGGATGGTTCCCGGAGGTCAGGAGGGCGGCGGGACCGGGCCGGGCGATGGAGCAGCCGTCCGGGCGGGGCCCTGGTGCGTGACAGCACGGAAGCGAGCTGAGATTAGGCTGAAAATTTGCTGGAATCAATACTGGACGAAGTTATTTATTTACGAGTAGGTTGCAGCCGTGTTTCCCAACCATTCGCAGCCCTTGGTCACCGCGCCGGCCGAAACCGCGGTCCTCGGCATGTTGTTGGCCGAGGGCCCGCTCAGCCGGGTCGAACTGGCCCGCCGCACGGGCCTGTCGTCGACGGCGGTCACCAAGGCCGCGCGACCCTTGATCGAGGACGGCTATCTGCACGAACTCCCTCCGGAGCGCACGGCGCCCGGGGCCGGCCGCCCGGTGAACCCGCTGGCGGTCACCCCGGACCGGGAGTTCTTCGTCGGAGTCAAGATCAGCGCCGATCGCCTGTTCGGCGCGGTCTGCGACCTCAGGGCCAAGGCCTGGGTGACCGCGGGCTGCGGGCTCGGCGACCGCAGCCCAGAGGCGGTGAGCGTACTGCTGACCCAGCTGGTCGACGAGCTCCTGGACGCCGACCCCGCGTTCCGCACCCGCACCCGCCACCTCGGGATCGCGGTCTCCGGCGACGTGGATCGTGCCGCCGGCACCGTCCGCTACTCGGTGCTCCCCGGATGGCGGGACGTCCCGCTCGCCGAGACGGTGGCGAAGGCGACCGGCCTGAGCGTCACCGTGGAGAACGACGTCAAGGCCATCACCGCCGCCGAGCACTGGTTCGGGGAGGGCATCGGCACCGAGTACTTCGCGTTGATCACCATCGGTGCGGGCATCGGGTCCGGACTGGTCGTCAACGGCCGGCTGATCGCGGGCGCGTACGGTGTCGCCGGCGAGGTGGGCCACATCAGCATCGATCCGGCGGGACCGCTGTGCCACTGCGGCCAGGTGGGCTGCGTGGAGGCGATCGCCTCCAGCGATGCCATCCTGGGCGCGATCCGCAGCGGCGCCGGCCGACCGGACCTCGACTTCGACGGCGCCGTCGAGCTCGCCCGCGGCGGAGACCCCGCCGCCCGCGAGGCCTTCGCCCGGGCCGGGCACGCGATCGGCACCGGCATCGCGACCCTGGTCAACCTGTTCGGCCCCGAGCGCGTCGTCGTCACCGGCGAGGGGCTCGACACCTACGACCTGTTCGGAGTGCACATCAAGGACGCCTACGCCGCCCACTGCTTCAAGGCTGCGGCGAAGTGCCCACTGACCCTGCGTCCGCTCCCCTGGGAGGAGTGGGCCAGAGGAGCCGCCGTCCTGGGCATCCAGGCGCTCTTCCCGTAACCCGTGGCACCACCGCGGCTCCGCCGGACGTACGGGAGCCGCCGCACCACCGTCACGACAACCGCATCACACCGCACACCCGGTCGGTGTCCGTCAATGCCTGGCAGCAACTGACGTCGGACACCGACCGGGACGGACACACCCACACCCCCACCCTCAAGGATGCGACATGAGCGCATACAGGCCGCAGCTTAGCCGACGCGGTTTCCTCGGCGGCTCCCTCCTCTTCGTCGCCGGCGCGGCGGTCGGCTGCAGCACCAGCCCCCTCGGCGGCGGCTCGTCCGGCGCCGAGACCACGCTGAACGTCTGGTTCCACGCCTACGGCGAGGCGGGCACCCAGCAGGCCGCCACCCGCTACGCGGAGAGCTTCACCAAGGCCCACCCGGACATCGCGGTCAAGGTCACCTGGGTGCCCGGCGACTACACCAGCAAGCTCAACGCCACCCTGCTCACCGACGGCGCCCCGGACGTCTTCGAGATCGGCGACCTCAGCGCGGGCATGGCCCGGCGGGGCCAGATCGCCGCCCTCGACGACCTGTACGGCGCTGCCGAGGCCGACTTCAACCCGGGCGACATCGACTACGTGACGGTCGACGGCAAGCTCTACGGCGTCAAGATGGTCGACGACGTCATGATGCTCTACTACCGCAAGAGCGCCCTCGCCAAGGCTGGCATCACCCCGCCCACCACCTTCGACCAACTCGCCGCCGCCGCCAAGGCGCTGACCACCAAGAACGGCAAGGGCCTGTTCGTCGGCAACGACGGGATCGGCGACACCCCGTCCCTGGCCGTGTTCTCCAACGGCGGCGACCTGGTCACCGACGGCACCGTGGCCTACGCGTCCCCGCAGGCCGTCGAAGCGGTGGCCGGCCTCAAGCGCCTGCACGACGACCAGTCCCTACTGCTCGGCTTCACCACCGACTGGTGGGACCCGTCCGCCTTCACCCAGGGCGTCGTTCCGATGCAGTGGTGCGGCCTGTGGGCGATGCCCGCGATCAGGACCGCACTCGGCGACGACTTCGGCGTCCTGCCCTGGCCCGCCTTCAAACCCGGTGGCACCCCGGTCCTGCACGTCGGTGGCTGGACGAGCTGCGTCAACGCCAAGGGCAAGCACACGGACGCGGCCAAGAAGTTCGTCCAGTGGCTGTGGGTGGAACAGACCGACCTCCAGAAGGACTTCGCGGAGAGCTACGGCTTCCACATTCCGCCCCGCACCTCCGTGGCCGCCGCCGCCGACAAGCTCGCCCAGGGCACCGCCAAGGAGACCGCCGAACTCGCCGCCAAGTACGGCAGGCACAACCCCAACACCTGGGACACCGCGGTCTCCACCCCGCTCGCCGCGGCCGCCGCGAAGATCGTCGGTGGGCAGGGCGATCCCGCCGCACTCCTGGCCGACGCGGCCAAGCAGGCCCAGACCGCCGTGGACAAGCAGCGATCCTGATGGCCGCCAGCCCGGACACCACCGTGCGCCCCGAGCGGGCCAGGCGCCCTTCGGCTCGGCCGAGGGGCTTGGCTCCGGCCCGCGGGCGGCGCGCCGACCGGCGCGCCTGGGGAGCGTTCGCCCTGCTCACCGCCCCGATGCTGATCGGTCTCGGTGTCTTCAAGTACGTCGCGATCGGCTGGAGCCTGCTGCTCAGTCTCAGTGATGCCCACGGCACCATCGCGCTCGGCCACTGGGTCGGTCTGGACAACTACCGACAGCTGCTGGGAGACCCGGCCTTCCGCTCCTCGTTGGTCCAGATCCTGCTGTTCACCGCGGTCATCGTCCCGATCACGTTCGGGGTCTCGCTCGGCCTCGCGCTGCTGGTGCACCGGGTCAGACGCGGCCGGGCGCTGGTGCGGACCGCCTTCCTGATCCCCACCGCCGTCTCCTACGTCGCGGCCTCGCTGTTGTGGAAGATGTGCCTGTTCAACGGCCTGCCCGCCGGCATCGCCAACATGGTCGGCGGCTGGTTCGGCATGGACGCCGTGCCCTGGCTGCAGACCACCGACCCGCCGCTGTACTGGATCGTCCTGGTCACCGTCCGCCTCTGGCTCCAGGTCGGCTTCTACATGGTGCTCTTCCTGGCCGGTCTTCAGGCCATCCCCAGGGACGTGTACGAGGCCGCCGCCCTGGACGGCGCCACCGGACGGCGGACGCTGCGCCGCATCACCCTCCCGATGCTGCGCAACACCTCGGTCGCCGTGCTGATGCTCCAGTTCATCGCCGCCTTCCAGGCCTTCGACGAGTTCTACAACCTGTTCAGCAGCGGCCTCTCCGGGACGGGCACGGCCCCGGTGCAAACCCCGCTGGTCTACCTGTACAACACCGCGATGGGTGCCCAGAACTACGGCCTCGGATCGGCCGGGGCCTTCGTACTCACCGCGCTGATCGTGGGAGTGACTCTGATTCAGGGCCGGTTCACCGGCTTTGGCAAGGGCGAGGAGTGAGCCGACCATGACGTCGACCCTGCTGAGGCGGGTGCGCCCCGGCGCGCGCGGCCTGTTGGTGGGCCTGCTGACGGTGGTCTTCCTGACGCCGTTCTACCTGATGCTGCGCAACGCGCTGATGGACTCCCAGGGACTGACCTCGCCGCGGTGGACCTGGTGGCCCTCGCAGATGCACTGGGAGAACTTCACCGCGCTCTTCGAGGACCCCACCCTCCACATGGGGCAGGCACTCGGCAACTCCCTGCTGATCGCCGGGATCACCGCTCCACTGTCGACCCTGCTCGCCTCGGCCGCCGGCTACGCCTTCGCGCGGATCCCGGTGCCGGGACGCGGCTTCCTGCTGGCGCTGGTGGTGGCCACCCTGATGATCCCCGGGTCGGTGACCTTCGTCCCGTCCTTCGTCGTGGTCGGCTCGATGGGCGGGGTCAACACGCTGTGGGGCGTCATCGCGCCCGGGCTGTTCAATCCCTTCGCCGTCCTGCTGTTCCGCAACTTCTACCTGCAGTTCCCGGCCGAGATCGAGGAGGCCGGGCGCCTGGACGGCCTCGGCTGGCTCGGCCTCTACCGCCGGATCGCCCTGCCCTCCTCCGGTGCGATGCTCGCCTCGCTCGGCGCGCTCGCCTTCATCGACAGCTGGAACGCCTTCCTGTGGCCGCTGGTCATCGGACAGGACCCGTCCGCCTGGACCGCACAGATCGCCCTGTCCACCTTCCTCACCTCACAGACCATCAACCTGCCCGGCCTGTTCGCCGGTGCGGTCGTGACCGTCGCCCCGCTGGTCGCGATGTTCCTCATCGCCCAGCGCTACATCGTCGAAGGAATCGCCACCAGCGGTCTCAAGGGCTGAGCCGCCCGGGCCGTCTCCCCTGATGCCCCGGACCCGAACACGAGACCTGATCTCGGGCCCGGGGGCCCGCACCACCCCTTCCTCCCGCCCCGCTCTCCTGGAGATTCGCCATGAGATCTGCCAGAACCGCGTACGGCCGCGCGAGACCCACCACCCGCAGCCTTCCCGCCCTCCTCGCCGCGGCCGCCCTGCTCGTCGGTGCCGCCCCCGGTGCCGCCGCGACCCCAACCTCGGCCGCCACCACCGCCGATCCCGTCGCGATGACGGGCGCCCAGCTCGCCGCCTCCTGGACCGGCCCGCTCTCCACCCGGGGCCGGTACATCGTCGACGCGGGCGGCAACCGCTTCAAGCTCAAGGCCGGCAACTGGGCCGGCGCCCAGGGCACGTACGAGGGCAGCGGCGACGTCAACGACGTGGTCAACCACCAGGCGAAGCAGATGTCGAACAACATCCCGCTCGGCCTGGACCGCACGCCGCTCAGCCAGATCACGGCCGACTTCCACGCCCTCGGGATCAACAGCATCCGGCTGCCGTTCGCCAACGCGATGATCCACGACAGCACCGTCGTCCCGGACTCCGCCGTCACCGCCAACCCGCAGCTCAAGGGCAAGACCCCGTTGCAGGTGTACGACGCGGTGGTCGCCGCCCTCACCGCCGACGGGTTCGCCGTCATCCCCAACAACCACACCACCACTTACCGGTTCTGCTGCGGCCTGGACGGCAACGAGCGGTGGAACAGCGGCCAGTCCACCGAGCAGTGGGTCGACGACTGGGTGTTCCTGGCCAACCGGTACAAGGCGAACAAACGCGTGGTCGGCGCGGACCTGCGCAATGAGGTCCGCCGCGACACCTGGGACGACCCCAACTGGGGCTGGGGCGACTCCCATGACGAATACGCCGCCTTCGAAGAGGCCGGCAACAAGATCCTCCAGGCCGACCCCGACATGCTGATCATCATGGAGGGCATCAACTGGCAGGGCATCCCCTCCGGGCTGTTCAGCCACGGCCGACCGATGCTCACGCCGGTGCGCACCCTGTCCAACACCCTGATCGGATCCGGCAAGCTGGTCTACTCCGCGCACTTCTACGGCTTCACCGGACCCAACCACACCGGTTCGGACGGCGGCTGGCAGAACGGCGAAACCAACGACCCCCGCTACCGGGACCTCACCCCGCAGCAACTGGTCCAGGCCGTCAACGACGAGGCGCTGTTCGTCACCCAGGAGGGGCAGCACTTCACCGCCCCGGTGTGGATCAGCGAGTTCGGCGACGGCGGCCGAGGCAACGGCGACAACCCCGACAAGAGGGAGGCCGACGCCAAGGAGAGGGTCTGGTTCAAGAACTTCACCGACATCCTGGTACAGAACGACACCGACTTCGCCCAGTGGCCACTGATCGGCTGGATGGACGCCACCGGTAAGCCGAACGACAACTGGGCGCTGATCAACTACGACGCCACCGGCAGGAAGCTCAGCGTCAACGACCCCGGAGACTGGCGGGCCGGCGACTGGAACAAGCTGGTCAACGCGCCCGCCAGGACCGGCCCCGTGCCGCAGGCCGATCACTGGAACATGATCAACCTCGATCACGGCGACCAGAACCTCTCCGCCAGGATGCTCGCCCAGGGAGACTGGAGGCCCGGCAACCACAAGGGCAACTGCCCCGACTCCCAGCGACTGCTCGGCGTCAGCCGCTCCAAGAGCCGCGGCCTGTGCACCGACGCCTCCCAGCCCGCGAAGTCCAGCGGACCCTGGGTCACCGTCACCGACGAGCGCTTCGTCACCCACGGCGACTGGGCCTCCGGTTACCTCAAACTGCAGTGCCCGGACAACCACTTCGCGGTCGGTTACAGCGTCGACGGGAACTCGCTCTCCGGCCTGCTCTGCGCACCCGCAGCCACCACGCTGCCGACCGCCGGCCGCGGCACCGTGTGGTTCGACTGGGGCGACAACCCCTCCAACGCCGGCTCGATACACGGAGACTGGGCTTCCGGTGACTACAAGGGCCAGTGCGCCGACAACGAGTACGTCGCCGGCATCGCTCATGGAGGCTGGCAGGACCACTACGTCCCCGACGCCCTGCTCTGCCGCCCGCTGAGCTGACCCACCCCTGATCTCAGCCCCACCCCCCCGAGGAGTACCAAGGCATGCCGCAGCTGGAGATCGCCGCAGACGGCTTCCGTCTCGACAACCGACCGTTCCGCATCATCTCCGGCGGACTGCACTACTTCCGCGTCCACCCGGAGCAGTGGGCCGACCGGCTCCACAAGGCGCGCCTGCTGGGACTCAACACGGTCGAGACCTACGTCCCCTGGAACCTCCACGCCCCCCGGCCCGGTGAATTCCGGCTGGACGGAGGTCTCGACCTCCCCCGCTTTCTCGACGCGGCCGCCGACGAGGGCCTGCACGTGCTGCTCCGCCCCGGCCCCTACATCTGCGCCGAGTGGGAGTGCGGCGGCCTGCCCTCCTGGCTGCTCGCCGAGGACGGCATCGAACTGCGCAGCCGCGACCCCCGCTTCCTCGAAGCCGTCGACGACTACCTCGCCAACCTGATGGCAGCCGTCAAGCCATACCTGTCCACCAGCGGCGGGCCGGTCATCGCCGTCCAGCTGGAGAACGAGTACGGCGCGTACGGCTCCGACACCGTCTACCTCGCGGAGCTCGCCGACCTGCTGCACACCCACGGCGTCGACGTGCCCCTGTTCACCTGCGACCAGCCCGCCGACCTCGCCCGTGGCGGCCTCGACGGCGTGCTGCGCACCGTGAACTTCGGCAGCCGCGTCGACGCCGGCCTCGCCGAACTGCGTCGGCACCAACCGACCGGGCCATTGATGTGCTCGGAGTTCTGGATCGGCTGGTTCGACCGCTGGGGTGGCGTCCACACCACCCGGGACGCCGCCGACGCGGCCGCCGACCTGGAACGGCTGCTCGCAGCCGGCGCGTCCGTCAACATCTACATGTTCCACGGCGGCACCAACTTCGGCTTCACCAACGGTGCCAACGACAAGGGCACCTACCGGCCCACCGTCACCTCCTACGACTACGACTCACTCCTCGACGAGGCCGGCGACCCCACCCCCAAGTACGAGGCCTTCCGCGAGGTCATCGCCAGACACGCGCCCGTCCCCGCCGAACCGGTGCCCGCCCCCGCTCCGAAGCTCGCCCCCGGGACGGTCGAGCTCACCGAGTGCGCCGGCCTGCTGGACCAGGTCCACGCCCTCGGCCGGGCCGTGCCGTCGGGCCGTCCGCTGAGCATGGAGCAGCTCGGCCAGGACTTCGGGTTCGTGCTCTACGAGACGATCGTCCCGATGGCGGGACCGGCCGTGCTGCGGGTCGGCGAGGTCCGCGACCGGGCGCAGGTCTTCGTCGACGGGCAGCCGGTCGGCGTCCTGGAGCGCGAGACGCGCGAGCACGCCCTCGCGTTCCTCTCGCCGCGGCACGGTGCGCAGCTGTCGGTGCTGGTGGAGAACCAGGGCCGGGTCAACTACGGGCCCGGCATCCACGACCGCAAGGGACTCCTCGGCGAGGTCACGGTCAACGGCGCCGAGCTCGCCCACTGGGAGAGTCGCCCGCTGCCCCTGACCCGCCTCGACGACCTCGCCTTCACCCTCGCGGACACCGCCCGGCCCGCGGTCGGGCCGGCCTTCCACCGCGGCTCGTTCGTGCTCGGCCGGCCGGCCGACGGCTACCTCGCCCTCACCGGCTGGACCAAGGGGCACGCCTGGATCAACGGCTTCCCACTCGGCCGCTACTGGTCCCGCGGCCCGCAGACCACCCTTTTCGTGCCCGCGCCGGTCCTGCGTCCCAGCCGCAACGAGATCACCGTCCTCGAACTCCACGCCGCCGTCACCCGCACCGTCGAACTGCGGAACCTGCCCGACCTGGGCCCCACCCAGGACTGACGAAGCCACGGAGGCCGATCATGCACAGCAAGCAACGCCTCATCGAACAGCGCCTGAAGCGGGTGCTCACCGAGCGGATCCGGCCCGCCGTGTACGGCCGTACCGTCCCGCTGCGGGTGGGGGTCTGGAACGCCCCTGGGGAGCCGGTGCCGGTTGCCGAAGGCCTCGCCGCGCCGTACCGGCCGGTGTCGGTCGGCCACCGCTGGGGGCCGGCGTGGTCCACCAGTTGGTTCGAGATCACCGGCAAGGTCCCGGAGGAGTGGGCCGGGCAACGGGTCGAGGCCGTCCTCGACCTCGGCTTCAACGTCACCGGCGCGGGCTTCTCCAGCGAGGGCCTGGTGTACCGGGCCGACGGCAACGTGGTGAAGGCGATCAACCCGCGCAACGCCTGGCTGCCGATCGCCGGCCCGGCCGCCGGAGGCGAGGAGTTCACCTACTACATCGAGGCCGCCGCCAACCCGGCCCTGTGCGACAGCCACACGCCGACCACGCTCGGGAGCAAGCCGTCCTGGATGACCGGCTCGGGGCAGTCCGGCGAGACGCTCTACCAGCTGCTCCGCCTGGACCTCGCCGTGTTCGACACCCAGGTCTGGGAACTCGCCCAGGACCTGGACGTGCTGGGCGAGTTGATGCACCAGCTGTCCGAGGCCGAGCCCCGCCGCTGGCAGCTCCTGCAGACCATCGAGCGCGCCCTGGACGCCGTCGACCTGCAGGACGTCAGTGGGAGCGCCGCCGCCGCGCGCGAGGTGCTGCGCCCCGCGCTGGCCGCTCCCGCGGCGCCCAGCGCCCACCGGATCTCCGCTGTCGGGCACGCGCACATCGACACCGCCTGGCTGTGGCCACTGCGCGAGACCGTCCGCAAAGTCGCCCGGACCGTCTCCAATGTCACCCAACTGATGGACGAGCATCCGGAGTTCCGCTTCGCCATGTCCCAGGCTCAGCAGCTGGCCTGGCTGAAGGACAAGCGCCCCGAGGTGTACGCCCGCGTCCAGGAGAAGGCGAAGAGCGGGCAATTCCTGCCGGTCGGCAGCCTCTGGGTGGAGCCGGACACCAACATCACCGGCGGCGAGGCCCTCGCCCGGCAGCTCATCCACGGCAAACGCTTCTACCTCGACGAGTTCGGCACCGAGACCCAGGAGATGTGGCTGCCCGACACCTTCGGCTACAACGCGGCCATGCCGCAGCTGATGAAGCTCGCCGGAGTGCGGTGGTTCCTCACCCAGAAGATCTCGTGGAACACCACCAACAAGTTCCCGCACCACACCTTCCGCTGGGAGGGCAT
This sequence comes from Kitasatospora sp. NPDC048286, assembly GCF_043201735.1. Classification (NCBI taxonomy): domain Bacteria; kingdom Bacillati; phylum Actinomycetota; class Actinomycetes; order Kitasatosporales; family Streptomycetaceae; genus Kitasatospora; species Kitasatospora sp. NPDC048286. The sequence continues at coordinate 121,321 of NZ_JBICZE010000008.1, read as the reverse complement.
CGACGGCACCCGGATCTTCAGCCACTTCCCGCCCGTCGACACTTACAACGCCGAGATCACCGGCGCCGAACTCGCCCACGCCGTCGCCAACTTCCAGGACAAGGGTGCGGCCAACAGCTCCCTGCTCCCGTTCGGCTACGGCGACGGCGGCGGCGGCCCCACCCGCGAGATGCTCGCCCGCGCCGCCCGACTCGCCGACCTGGAGGGATCCCCCCGGGTGGTCATCGAGCCCCCCGCCGACTTCTTCACCCGTGCCGAAGCCGAGTACCCCGAGGCACCCGTCTGGGCGGGCGAACTCTACCTGGAGTTCCACCGCGGCACACTCACCAGCCAGCTGCGCACCAAACAGGGCAACCGGCGCAGCGAACACCTGCTGCGCGAGGCCGAACTCTGGTCGGCCACGGCGACCGTTCGTGCAGGCTTCCCCTATCCGTACGAGGCGCTCGACCGACTGTGGAAGACGGTGCTGCTGCACCAGTTCCACGACATCCTCCCCGGCTCCTCCATCGCCTGGGTGCACCGGGAGGCCGAGCAGACCTACGCCGAGGTCCTCGATGAGCTTCACGGGATCGTCTACACGGCCCAGCGCGCGCTGGCCGGCGACGGTGAGAAGACCGTCGTCTTCAACGCCTCCCCGTACGACCGTAGCGGCATCCCCGCCTTCGGCGCGGCCGTCCGCCCCGCCCTCGCCGACCCGGCCGTCGCTCCCGTCGCGTGCGGCGACGGTTTCGTCCTCGACAACGGCCTGGTGCGGATCGAGATCGACGCCCGCGGCCTGGTCACTTCCGCGATCGATCTCGCGGCCGGCCGCGAAGCCGTCGCCCCCGGTGCGGCGGCGAACCTGCTGCAGTTGCACCAGGACTTCCCGAACGAGTACGACGCCTGGGACATCGACGAGTTCTACCGCAACACCGTCCACGACCTCACCGAGGCCGAGACGGTGACCGCCGCGCCCGGCGGGGTCAGGATCGTCCGGCTCTTCGGAGACTCGCGGATCGAGCAGCTGCTCTCACTGCGCGTGGGCTCCCGCCGGCTCGACATCGACACCGAGATCGACTGGCACGAGAAGGAGAAGTTGCTCAAGGCAGCCTTCCCGCTCGACCTGCGCGCCGATCATTCCAGCGCAGAGATCCCCTTCGGCCACGTCAAACGCCCCACCCACACCAACACCAGCTGGGACGCCGCCAAGTTCGAGATCTGCGCCCACCGCTACCTGCACGTCGGCGAGAACGACTGGGGCGCCGCACTGGTCAACGACTCCACCTACGGCCATGAGGTCACCCGCGACGTCCGTCCCGACGGCGGCACCACCACCACCGTCCGGCTCACTCTGCTGCGCGCCCCGCGTTTCCCCGACCCGGACGCCGACCAGGGCCACCACCGGCTCCGCTGCGGCCTCGTCATCGGCGCCGACATCGCCGACGCCGTACGCGAGGGCTACCACCTCAACCTGCCGGATCAGGCAATCCTCGGTTCGGTGGCGGTGAAGCCGCTGGTCGGGGCGGACGACGACGCCGTCGTCATCGAAGCCGTCAAGCTCGCCGACGACCGATCCGGCGACGTCGTGGTGCGCCTCTACGAGGCCCACGGCGGACGGGCACAGGCCACCCTGACCACCGGCTTCCCCCTGGAGACCGCGGTCGCTACCGATCTGCTGGAACGTCCTCTTGCCGGACCCGATCACACCCCTGCGGTGTGGGCGGGCGACCGCCGGGTGGAGCTGACACTGCGGCCGTTCCAGATCCTCACCCTCCGGCTACGGGTCGCCGCAGACGAGTGATCACCAGCCCCGCGCCTCCGGCACAGGCGTGGTCGCGGGCGGCCGGCCGGCCTCATCCGGGAGGGCGGGGCCGGCCGGTGGTCGCAGGAGGTGGCGATGGCGGACAGGATGCGGGTGCGGGCCGCCATCGCCGATCACCGAGGCGGGCAACCACCCGAAGGTCGCCGCGCTGGTCTACGTCGCCGCCTTCGCCCCGGACAAGGGCGAGTCGGTGGGCACCCTGATCGCCGACCCGGCCCCGGGCGCGCCGGTGCCGCCGATCCTGCCGCCACGGGACGGGTTCCTCTTCCTCGACCGGGAGCAGTTCGCCGCCTCCTTCGCCGCCGACATCCCCGCCGCCACAGCCGCCTTCATGGCCGACGCCCAGGTCCCCTGGGGGCTCGACGCGCTCAACGGCGCGGTCTCCGAGCCCGCTTGGCGGGCCCGGCCGAGCTGGTACCTGGTCGCCGCCGACGACCGGATGATCCCGCCGCCCGCCCAGCGCGCGATGGCCGAGCGGGCCGGCGCCCGGGCCGAGGAGGTGTCGGGCAGTCACGCCGTCTACGCCTCCCGTCCGGACGCGGTCGCGGAGTTGATCGCGCGGGCCGCCGGCCGCTGACCGACCACCGGACGGCGCGGCAGGGCGGGCCCCTGCCGTGCCACCCGGTCAGCGGCTACCGGGGCCGCCACCGAGGAGCGGCTGCCCGGCCGACTGCGTCCCTGTGCCAACGCCGGGTGCCGGCTGTTCCCGCGCGACCGCAGCCGTGCCAACCGCGCCCGCTGGTGCTCGATGGCGGTCTGCGGCAACCACGAGAAGGCGCGCCGCCACTACGAACGCACCCGCTGACTCCTGCCGGGCGGGTACCGGGCACACTGCCGGGCGGCCGGAGCGCCCGGGGCCGTCGCGGGCCCGGTGCCGACCTGTGCCGGGGCGCGCTCCGAATCGGCGATCAGGGCGCGGAGCGCGGTGGCCACCTGGGCGGGGCGCTCCTGCATCGCGACGTGTCCGACGTCCGGCAGCGAGAGAAGGCGTGCGTCGCGGAAGGCCGCATGGGTCCGGGGTGCCGTACGGAAGGGGACGAGGCGGTCCTCCCGGCCGTAGACGAGCAGGGTGGGCGCCTGGACCCGGCCTGCCTGGGACCAGGCCGACGACCGGCCTCGGTGCAGCTGTGAGCGGACCACGGCCCGTACTCCTTCGGCCAGCATGGCGTGGGTGTGGGGCAGTTCGGACCGGCGCAGTCGTTCCCGAGCCTCGGTCGCGCGCTGCTCGCGGCCGACCCGGGCCGGGTCCGCGTAGATCAGCCGGTAGAGGTCGTCCAGCTGCCGTTCGGGGCTCTGCGTGGAGACGCGTCGGGCGTACAGTCGGGAGGCTCCGGGCAGACCGAGCAGGGCCACGCGGAGGGCCTGGGGTGGTGGGAAGGCGGGCAGGACCGGGGAGACGAGGGTCAGCGTCGCGACCAGGTCCGGCCGGCGGGCGGCGAGGTGGAGGGCGGTGAGGCCGCCGAGGGAGTTGCCGACCAGGTGGACGCGGCGGTGCCCGGTGCGCTCGAGGTGACGGGCGACGGCCGCCGCCTGACGTCCGACGGTGACGATGCCGTCGGGCGGGGGAGCGGACCGCCCGAAGCCCGGGAGGTCGAGGGCCAGGCAGTGCACCGAGGTCCGCAGGAGGTCCATCAGCGCCGCCCAGTTGTGGGTCCACCCGCCGAGCCCGTGCAGGAAGACGGCGGTGCCGGCGGCGGGGGCGCTGCTGCGCAGGTACTCGGCCGCGAGGTGCTGGTGCATGGTGGTCCGTTCGTTCGTTGCGGTCGGTCGTCGCGCCCCGTCGGCCGGCTCAGCACCGCAAGGAGCCGGCGGTCTCCGCGACGGCGAGCCGGTAGTGCTCGACGAGTCGGTCGCCCACCGTCTCCCAGCTGCGGTCCGTGACGACGGTGCGGCCGGCCTGTCCGAACGCACGCCGCAGGTCGTGGTCACGGGCGAGCCGCTCGACGGCATCCCGGAACCCTCCGGTCGTACCGGGCGGGACGAGGAAGCCGGTGCGTCCGGGCCGGACGAGGTCCAACGGGCCGCCGGCTGCCGGGGCGACCACGGGCAGGCCGCTCGCCATCGCCTCCTGGAGGGTCTGGCCGAAGGTCTCGAACGGTCCGGTGTGGGCGAACACGTCGAACGAGGCGTAGAGCCGGGCGAGTTCGTGGCCGGTGCGGCGGCCCAGGAAGACGGCGTCCGGCAGTGCGGCCTGCAGCCGGGCGCGGCAGGGGCCGTCGCCGACCACGACCAGCCGCGCGCGGGGGATCCGGGACACCTCCGCGAGCCGGTCGAGCTGCTTCTCCTGGGCCAGGCGCCCGACGTACCCGATCAGGATCTCGCCGGGGCGGCCCAGTCGCTGCCGCAGGGCCTCGTCGCGATGCCGGGGGTGGAAGCGTGCGCAGTCGACGCCGCGTGGCCACAGGTGGATCCTGGGGATGCCGTGCGCGGCCAGGGCGTGCAGCGAAGCCCGGGAGGGCGCGAGCGTCCGCGTGGCCGAGGCGTGGATGTGCCGCAGCCGCCGCCAGGCGAGTCGGGGCCCGGCCGCGCCGAGCACCGGCAGGTAGGTCCGGGCGTACGCGGCCAGATCGGTCTGGTAGACCGCGACGCAGGGGCGGCCGGCCCGGGCGGCCGCGGCAGCCCCGGCGGCCCCGAGCACGAACGGGCCGGCCAGGTGGACCACGTGCGGACCGAACCGTCCGACGGCGTCGGCCACCTGCCGTCCCGGGAGGGCGACCCGCACCTCCGGGTAGCCCGGCAGCGGCAGGGATGGGACGCGGACCACCTCGTAGCCGTACGCCCGCTCACGGCGCCCGCCCGCGTACCGCCGGGTGGCCCGCTCGGCCGGCGCGACGACGACCGGGGTGTGGCCCCGGGCCGCGAGGTGCTCGGCCGTCCGGAGAACGCTGTGGGCGACCCCGTCGATCCGCGGGGCGAAGGACTCCGTGACGATCAGGACCCGGAGCCGTTCGCTTCCGGCCGGCCACCCGGCGGCCGACGGCGGCGTCGGGCCGTCCGGGACGCCGATCACCGGGCGCCCCGCGACTTCGCCGGGGCCTGCGCCGCCGCGAGGGAACGGCCGACGGCCCGCAGGTCCCGCAGGATCTCCCGGAAGGAGTCGGCGAGGTTCGCCTCGCGGTACGGCAGGCCGATCTCGGCGCAGTACGCACGGACGATGCGCGAGGCGGGGCGCAGCGCCACCACGGGCATGCCCGGGAACAGGTGGTGCTCGATCTGGTGGCCCAGACCTCCGAAGACGCCGTGGACGAACCGGCCGGCCCGCAGGTTGCGGGAGGGCAGGACCTGTCGACGGAGGAAGTCCTCGCGCTCCGCCTCCGGGCCGGTCAGTGGCATGCCCTTGTGGTTGGGCGCGAAGACGCAGCCCAGGTACACGCCGAGCACCGCTGTGCACAGCACGGTGAAGGCCAGCGCCTGGAGCGGGGAGAGGACGACCGCGAGCAGGGCCGTGGCCAGGGCGTAGTGCAGTGCGACGAGGACACGTTCGAGGGTCGGGTGACGGACCGTCCCGCGGGTGAGGGCCAGGCAGGTGGCGACGAGCAGGCCGAGTGCCTGGAGGGAGAGCAGCGGGAAGAACAGCGCGGCCTGGTGTCTGGCCGCGAACCGCCGCAACCCCCTGGTCCGGAGGGCCTGTTCGGTGGTCCGGGCGAAGAGGATGGAGTCTGCGGCCGGGTCGTGGCCCTCGCGGTTCGGGTGTGCGTGGTGCCGGTTGTGGTCGTCGACCCACCACCCGTAACTCATCCCGACCACGAGATTGCCCAGCAGGATGCCCGCCAGGTCGGTCGCCCGCCGGCCGGTGAACACCGCACGGTGCGCGACGTCGTGGCCGAGCAGTGCCAACTGGCCGAGCACCAGGGCGAACAGGGGCGCGAGGGCCAGCTGCCACCAGCTGGCGCCGAGCACGGTGAACCAGGTCAGGAGCGCCGCCAGCGCGGCGAACAGCGCCGCGCTCCGGCAGGCGTAGTACAGCGGGCGCCGGCGCAGCAGACCGGCGGCCGAGACGCGCCGGTGCAGCTCGGTGAAGTCGCCGTGCCGGGCGGTACCGGCGGTCGAGGTGTCCTGAACGGTCATCCCACCATCCCGGTCTCGGGTCGCTCCGGCCGGTCGCGGCGGTCTCGCCGCACGGCCCTGGCCGGTTCCTCAGCGTCCCGTACCCGGACCGCCGCTGTCCTGGAACCGCTCGGGTTCGCCCGCGGAAACGGCGGGATCGGGGGGAAACCTCCCTCGTCGTTCCGTCACGAGTCCGAACGCCGCTCGCGCGTTCGTCGTTCGGTCTGCGCGGTGCGACCGGGGCCCTCCAGTCGTGGCGGGTCCGACCGGCCTCGGCGGTCGGCTGCTACTCCCCCCAGGGGGACGTGGCGGCGGCGAGCTCCAGGCCGGTGATGCCGTCGGCCCGGCGTTCGCGGAGCAGTTCACCACCGATCGAGTAGCGGGGTGCCGCGGTCTCCGAGTGGGCGGCCCGCTCCACGATCGCGTCGACGAGCGAGCGGACCATGGCCGGCCGGGGGTAGGCGGCGTGGATCCGCTGCGCGTGCGGGGCGACGACGTCCGCGTTGCGGCCGAAGTCGGTGCCCACGCCCTCGTGGGTGAGGTAGGACAGCAGGCCGCGGCGCTCGGCGATGCCGGTGGAGGCGTGCAGGGCGATCGCCTCCCACACGCGGTCGACGTCCGTCTCGGGGACGTGGTGCCGGCGCAGCAGGTCGGCTGCCAGGTCCGCGCCCTCCACCTCGAAGCGGGCCTGGCCCTTCGCCAGGGTGCCGGTGCCGAGGTCGTGCAGGACGGTCGCGGCGAACAGCAGGCCGCCGGGCTGCTGGACGGGCGCCCCGCGACGACCCACTGGCGGGACGCCGCCGCGCTGCAACGCCGATACCCCCGGATCGACGTGCGGCCCAACCAGCTCTACGTCGACGACGGCGACGTCCTCACCTCGGCGGGCGTGACCGCGGGCATCGACCTCTGCCTGCACATCATCCGACGGGACTTCGGCGCCGCGGCTGCCAACGCCCGCGCCCGGGTGCTCGTCGCCCCACCCCAACGCCAGGGCGGACAGGCGCAGTTCATCGACCGATTCCGGCCGGTGGCACGTGGCGACGGCCTCGGACCGGTCCGCACCTGGATGCTCGACAACCTCGCCCGCCGACAGACAGTGGACGACTTGGCCCTCCGCGCGCACATGTCCCGCCGGACGTTCATCCGCCGCTTCCGGCAGGAGACGGGCACCTCCCCGATGGCCTGGCTCACCGCGGCCCGCATCGACTGGGCCCGCGAACTCCTGGAGACGACCACGACACCCGTCGAGCAGGTCGCCCGGCTCAGCGGCCTGGGCAGCCCGGCCGCCTTCCGGGCGGCCTTCCACCGCCACGTCGGCACGTCCCCCGCGGACTACCGGGGCACTTTCAGGACCGTCAAGGCGTAACGCGTACGGTTCGAACGCAGGGCCCGAGTGGGCTGCCGAGAAGGGGACTCCGCGCCGGGAGGCCGGGGCCGTCGTCGGGGGCGTCGGTCAGATCGCGAAGCGGTCGGCGTTGCGCCGGACGAAGTCGCCGACGCCGGTGGCGGGGCGGCCGGTGACCTGCTCCACACCGTCGGCCCGGCGGTCGTAGCGGTTCTCCGCGTGCAGGCGGGCCATGGTGGAGATGTGCTGGAACACGTGAGCCGGCAGCTCCAGCGGCCTGAGGTCGTGGTCGATCCACTCCTCCAGCGGTACGTCGGTGTAGCGGACCGGCCGGCCGAGGGCCGCGGAGACCTCGGCGGCGAGGCCCGGGCCGTCCAGTGAGCGCGGGCCGGTCAGCTCGTACACCCGGCCGAGGTGCGGCTGCGGCTCGGCCAGCACCTGCGCCACGACCGCGGCGACGTCCGCGGCGGCGACGGGGGAGGTCCGGGCCCCTCCGAGGGGCAGCCTGATGGTGCCGTCCACCGGGATCGAGGACAGACCGACGCGGAAGAGTGGGTTCTCCAGGAACACCGTGGGCCTGAGCTCGACCACGGGCAGCCCCGACCAGGCGAGGACCTGCTCGACCAGCCACTGCTGCCGGTGCTGGTGCGACTCGCCCGTGTCGCTCAGGCCCAGCTCGGAGACGGTCAGCTGCGACATGTTCACGAACACCTCCAGCCGGCCCGCCGCCCGTGCCACGGCCGCCGTCGTGAGGGCGGCTTGCAGGTACTGGGCGGAGACGCCCATGCCGAAGTACACCCGCCGGCAGCCGGCCAGCGCCTCGGCAACGTCGTCGACGCGGGTCAGGTCCCCGAGGACGACCTCGGCGCCCGTCGCCCGTAGCGCCTCGGCGCGCTCGTCGTCGCTGCGTACCATGGCGCGGACCGGGAGGCCTCGCTGCCGCAGGTCCTCGACCACGGACCGTCCGACCGCGCCCACGCGGCCGGCGGCCCCCGTCACCAGAATCGGTTGCACAGTGTCCTCCAAGGCGTGTTCATGACTGGAAACCAGGGTGACTGACCTGGTGGCCACGGCGCGACCGGAGCAGTCCACCGTGGCCTTCCCATCAGGGCCGTGCATCGGCGTCGAGGCGGTATTGGACAATCAGTCCGAGGGCCGCCACGGCGACGCCGTGGCCGAGGACGGTGCCAAGCAGGCCGACGGGGGCGATCAGTAGCCCCGCGATGATGGCCGGGACTCCGAAGCTCAGGTAGGCGGCGACGTACACGGCCGCGAAGAGTCCGGCCCGCTGTTGGGGACGGGCAAGCGGGGTGATGGCGCGGAGGGCGCCGGAGAAGGAGGCACCGAAGCCCACGCCGCCGATGATGGCACCCACCCACAGCAGCGGGAGCAGCCCGGCGGCGACTCCGGCCTCGATCACGGCGGTGCCCAGCAGCACGCCCACGGTGCCGATGAGGACGGTGCGGTGGGCCGTCAGCCGACCGAGGACGAGGCCGCCTGCCACCGTCGCGGGTCCGGCCTGGCGGCGGTTTCCTGCCAGTGGCCGTGAGGGGCTCGAAGCGGTTGGTGGCCGTCACTCCCTGGGTGCGCGGGCTCGCCCGGCTGGGGCGGGGCGGGTTCGGGGCCGGGCGGACGCAATTTCTTCGCATTAAGCTGTGGGTATGACTTCCCGAGCGACGACACGTCCTGGCGGGCGCAGTGCCCGTGTTCAGCAGTCGGTGCACCAGGCGGTGCGTGATCTGGAGGCGGAGGTGGGGCGGGAGGCGTTGACGGTGCCGTTGATCGCGGCGCGTGCCGGGGTGACGCCTTCGACCGTGTACCGGCGTTGGGGGGATCTGCGGGAGCTGCTGTCCGATGTGGCCGTGGAGCGGCTGCGTCCCGATGCCCCGCCGGCCGATCACGGCAGCCTGCGGGCGGATCTGGAGGCGTGGGTGGAGCAGTTCGCCGAGGAGATGGGCTCGACGGCGGGGCGCACCTATATCCGCGACGCCCTGCTGGGCGATCCCGGGCAGGGCAACGCGGTGCGCTGCTCCGACTACGCCGCCGAGCAGTTGAAGGCCGTGGGCGTGCGGGCGGCCGGGCGGGGGGAGGCGGTGCCGGACGTGGAGACCCTGCTGGACGTCGTCGTCTCCCCGCTGATGTACCGGATCCTCTTCCGCCCCTCGGACCTGTCCAGGGACTACACGGACCACCTGGTCGCGGCGGCGCTGGGCCGTACCGCGCCTTCCCCGACACCTAAAAGCTAAATATTTGCGATTCGGTGCCCCGGATGCCTAGAGTGCTTAACGCAAAGCATTCGCCTTAAGGCTCCGAGGTGCTTCCATGTCCTGTGTCATGGCCGGCTACACCGCCCGGACCCGGCCCGCCCGCACCGTGAACCTGGCCGGCACCGCGCTCCTGGTGCCGGGCGTCCTGCTGACCCTCGGCGCCCCCCACCTGTCCGGCCTGCCCGCCCTGTTCGCCGGCACCGCCCTGGCCGGCGCGGGCTTCGGTGCCGTCACCCACAGCGCCCTGCGCCTGCTGCTGCCCCCGGCCGCCCCGCGCGAACGCGCCGCCACCCTGGCGGCCTACCACGTCCTCAGCTACCTGGCCATGAGCGTCCCCGCCGTCCTCGCCGGCCTGCTGACCACCCGGTACGGCCTGTCGACCACCCTCGCGCTGTACGCCGTGGCGGTCCTCCTGCTGGCCCTGACCGGCCTGGCCCGCGCCACGCGCCGGCCGCACACCGCCTGACCCCCGGCCACCCGACACCCGACACCCGGCCCCCGGTCACCCGACCGCACAGCTCCTCCCGCACCGCCCCGTCGAAAGGACCCGTCGATGAGTACCACCACCCCCGCCACCGGCACGGCATGGAGTCTCGGCGACATCACCGTCCACCGGGTCGACGAGATCGAACTCCCGCGCCAGACCGGCCCCTGGCTGCTGCCCGACGCCACCAAGGAGGTCCTCGACCAGGCCCCCTGGCTGCGCCCCGACTTCGCCGACGCCGAGGTGCCCCGCCTGGCCAGCCACAGCTTCGCGGTACGGGCGGGCGGGCTGCGGATCGTCGTGGACACCGGCATCGGGAACGCCAAGCCGCGTGCCAACCCGGCCTGGAACGGCCTGGACACCGACTTCCCGGAGCGCCTGACCGAGGCCGGCTTCCCGCCGGAGTCCGTCGACCTGGTCATCACCACCCACCTGCACACCGACCACGTCGGCTGGAACACCCGCCGCACCGGCCGGGACTGGACCCCCACCTTCCCCAACGCCCGCTACCTCACCAGCCGCACCGAATGGGACCACTGGGCCGCCGCCGACCTCGACGAGGCCCGCACCCAGATGTTCCGCGATTCCGTCCACCCCGTGCGCGACGCCGGACAGTACGACCCGGTGACCGTGCCCGAGTGGGGACACGAGGTCGCCCCGGGCGTCCTCCTGGTCCCCGCCCCCGGCCACACCCCGGGCCAGGTCGCCGTCGAACTGCGCGGCAGCGACCGCCGGGCGCTGATCACCGGCGACAGCATCCACCACCCCGTGCAGCTGTCCCACCCCCACGTCCACAGCTGCGTCGACCTCGACCCGGCCCAGGCGATCCGCACCCGCGCCCGGCTGCTCGACTCCCTGGCCGACACCGACACGCTGCTGCTGGGCACCCACTTCCCGCACCCCACGGCCGGCACCGTCCGCCGCGAGGACGGCCGCTACCGGCTGCACGCCGAGCCCGGCACCCGCCTGCCGGCCTGACCACACCCGGACCCCGCCGCCGCACCCCCTTGACCGAGAAGGAGCACCTCCGTGCCCGCCGACCTCACACCAGCCGACCTCACACCACCGGAAGCCGCCCGCTGGGCCGTCCGCGCCGGACTCGTCCTGCCCGCCGAACGCCATGCCGTGGTCGCCGCCGTCGCCGAACACATCCACCGCGTCGTGTCGGTCCTGCGTGAGCTGGACTTCGCGGACGTTCCGCCCGCCGCCGCCTACCACCCCGTCCAGGAGAAGCCCGATGCAGCCGTATGAACTGACCCTCACCGCGGCCGCAGAGGCGATCCACGCCCGCCGGCTGTCGCCCGTCGAACTGGTCGACTCCGTCCTCGAACGCCTGGAGACGGTCGACGGGCACCTTGGCGCCTACGTCACCGTCACCGCCGAACGGGCCCGGCGGGCCGCGCGCGAAGCCGAACACGACATCGCGCACGGCCGCCACCGCGGGCCCCTGCACGGCATCCCGATGGGCGTCAAGGACCTGATCGACGTCAACGGCACGCCCACCACGGCCAGTTCCCGGGTCCGCGCCGGCCACCGGGCGAGCGCCGACAGCACGGTCGCCGCACGCCTGGACGCCGCCGGCGCGATCCTGCTCGGCAAGACCCACACCCACGAGTTCGCCTTCGGCCTGACCACCCCGCAGACCCGCAACGCCTGGGACCGCGACCGGGTCGCCGGCGGCTCCAGTGGCGGCTCCGCGGTCGCCGTCGCCTCGGGCGCCGCGACCTTCGCCCTGGGCACCGACACCGGCGGATCCATCCGGGTCCCCGCCGCCCTCAACGGGGTCGTCGGCCTCAAGCCCACCTACGGCCTCGTCCCCCGGCACGGCGTCACCTCGCTGTCCTGGTCGCTGGACCACGTCGGCCCCATCACCCGCACCGTCGAGGACGCGGCCCTGGTCCTGACCGCGCTGGCCGGGCACGACCCGCGCGACCCCGCCTCGCTGTCCGTCCCCGTCACCGGCTACCGGCCCGACGCCTCGACGGACCTGACCGGGCTGCGGGTCGGCGCGCCGCGCACCTACTACTTCGACCACGTCCACCCGGAGGTGGAGACCGCTGTCCGCGACGCCATCGCCGCCATGGAGAGCCTCGGGGCACGGCTCGTCGAGGTCGACATCCCGATGACCCGCTACATCCAGGCCACCCAGTGGGGCCTGATGGTCCCCGAGGCCGGTGCCTACCACGAACGCGCCCTGCGCACCGTCCCCGAGCTCTACCAGGACGACGTGCGCGTCCTCCTGGAAGCCGGTGAACTCCTCGGCGCCGGCGACTACCTGCGCGCCCAGCGCTCCCGCACCCTCATGCGCGCCGCATGGGACCGGCTGTTCCAGGACGTCGACGTGATCGCCGCCCCGAGCGTCCCGCTCACCGCTGCCCCCGCGGGCCAAGCCGACGTCACCTGGCCCGACGGCACCGTCGAGTCCGTCTCCGACGCCTACGTACGCCTCAACGCCCCCGCCAACATCACCGGAGTCCCCGCCCTCACCGTCCCCGCCGGCCACGACGCCGCCGGCCTGCCGATCGGCCTCCAGCTCCTCGCCCGCCCGCTCGCCGAACCCACCCTCCTGCGCGTCGCCCACGCCCACGAACGGACCCGGCCGACCACCCGCCTCCCCGCCCCGACCCCCTGAACCACCGACAGGCGGCGGAAACCGGCTGTCCGCCCCAACCACGGTCAAACGAACGGCCAGAGCACGTTCCACACTCCAACGCCGGGAACCGGTACGACGGAGCGGACCGCACGAGTGGCGGCCGTTCCCCCACGGTCGCGGTCCCGGATCCGCACACGGCCGGCACCCGTCCCCGCCGCCGGTTGCGGCACGGCAGCGCTCCCTCGCGCCGAGGCGCGGCCCCGGTACCGCAACGGTGCTCACCGCGACGAGGCATCAGCTCCGCGGCCGCGGCCCCGTGTCGGGTAGCGGCTGATCCGGGCCCGGGTCGGTCGACGGACCCGGTAGTCGTCGGCGCCCAGCCACGTACGGGTGACATGTGCCCGGTTCCTGGGGTGCCGAGGGCCGGTGCCCGGCACTCTGCTGCTGTCCGGTCCGTAGACGGAGGGCGGCAGAAGTGGTCTTGGACCCGCATCGTCGGCTGGAACCGCGGTGCTTCCGTGGGCTGCGCGAGCCCGGCGCGGCGAGCCTGTCGGGGAACTCGAAGGAGACCGGCCCCAACCGCCGTACGGCCCGCGGGCGTTCGTGGCCGGACCGAGTGAATGCTCCCGGGTTTCCGCGGGCCGGGCCGCACGGCCCGCTCTCCGGAGGGGGCAGGCGACGCCGAGCAGAGGGCCGCACGACATGACGAACGACGACCGACCGCCGCGACCGGCGCCCGCCGCCCCTGCGGCGGTCCGGCTCGAAAGGCTGACGAAGACCTTCGACGGCGGCGTCCGTGCGGTCGACGGCGTGGACCTGGAGGTCGGCGAGGGCGAGTTCTTCGCACTCCTCGGCCCGTCGGGGTCCGGGAAGACCACGGTGCTGCGCATGATCGCGGGCTTCGAGGCCCCCACCTCCGGCCGGGTCCTGCTGGGCGGAACCGATGTCACCCGCCTGCCGTCGTTCGACCGGGACGTCAACACCGTGTTCCAGGACTACGCGCTCTTCCCGCACATGACGGTCGCGCAGAACGTGGGCTACGGCTTGATGGTCCGCCGGGTGCCCAGGGCCGAGCGGGCCCGGCGGGTGCGTGCCGCGCTCGCCGGGGTCCGGCTCGAAGGCTTCGAGCCGCGCCGGCCCTCCCAGCTCTCCGGCGGGCAGCGTCAGCGGGTGGCGCTGGCCAGAGCGCTGGTCAACCGCCCAAAGGTGCTGCTGCTCGACGAACCGCTCGGCGCCCTCGACCTGAAGCTCCGCCACGACGTGCAACTGGAACTCAAACAACTCCAGCGCGAGGTCGGGATCACCTTCGTCCTCGTCACCCACGACCAGGAGGAGGCCCTGACGATGAGCGACCGCCTCGCGGTGGTCAACGCGGGAAGGATCGAGCAGGTCGGGTCTCCGGCCGAGGTGTACGAGCGTCCCGCCACGGCCTTCGTCGCCGGCTTCGTCGGCACCTCCAACCTCCTGGACGGCCCGGTGGCCGAACAGGTCGTGGGGGAGGCCGGACCGTTCAGCATCCGACCGGAGAAGATCCGCCTGACGCGCCCGGACGACCCCGTCACCCCCGACGAGCTGTCGACGACCGGGCGCGTGGCCGACGTCCTCTACGCGGGCGGCCACACCAGATTCCTGATCGACCTGGAGGCCGGCGGTCGGCTGACCGCCGTACGGCAGAACGCCGAGGACGGCGCGGCCGCCGTCCTGCGTCACAGCGGCACCGACGTCGTACTGGCCTGGCAGCGCCGGCACATGGTCCGCGTCGCCGAGTAGCCCGCGGAGAACCGCTTCCCAACCCTCCCCCCGAAGATCGGACCTCGCGCATGCCCGTCCCCGCCCCGAAACGCACCTTCGCCCGCACGGTGACCGCGGTCGCGGCCGCCCTCCTCCTGATCGCAGGGTGCGCCGGCACCACCGGAACGAACTCCGCCCAGGGCCCGAACCCACCCGAACTGCCCGCGCTCCGATCCCTCGGCGCCGGCGAGGGCCAGGTGAACCTGATCGCCTGGGCCGGTTACGCCGAAGACGGTTCGGACGACCGCAACGTCGACTGGGTCCACCCCTTCGAGCAGCAGACCGGCTGCAAGGTCCACACGAAGATCGCCGGCACCTCGGACGAGATGGTCTCCCTGATGAAGACCGGCCAGTACGACACCGTCTCGGCGTCCGGCGACGCGACGCTCCGGCTGATCGCGGCCGGCGACGTCGCGCCCGTCAACACCGGCCTGGTGCCCAACTACGCGGACGTCTTCGAGAACCTGAAGAACCAGCCGTGGAACTCCGTGAACGGCCGGATGTACGGCATCCCGCACGGCCGCGGTGCCAACCTGCTGATGTACCGGACCGACAAGGTCTCACCGGCACCGGACTCGTGGCGCGCGGTCTTCGAGGACGCCCCGGCCTACGCCGGGCACGTCACCGCCTATGACTCCCCGATCTCCATCGCCGACGCGGCGCTGTACCTCATGAAGACCGAACCGGACCTGGGCATCAAGAACCCCTACGCCCTGGACGATGCCCAACTCAAGGCCGCCGTCGACCTGTTGAAGGCCCAGCACAAGGCGATCGGCGAGTACTGGAGCGACTACCAGAAGGCCGAGAACTCCTTCAAGACCGGCGACACGGTGATCGGAACCACCTGGCAGGTGATCGCCAACATGGCACAGGTCGACCAGGTGCCCGTCCGGGCGGTGCTCCCCAAGGAAGGCGCGACCGGCTGGTCCGACACCTGGATGGTGTCGGCGAAGGCCGCACACCCCAACTGCGCCTACCGGTGGATGGACTGGATCGTCTCGCCGGAGGCCAACGCCCGGGTCGCCGAATGGTTCGGCGAGGCCCCCGCCAACGCCAAGGCCTGCGACCACACATCCGACAAGGCCTTCTGCACCGTCTTCCACGCCTCCGACGACGCCTACTGGAGGAACGTCCACTCCTGGACCACACCCGTCAAGAACTGCCTGGACGGCCGCGGGGCGTCCTGCACCGACTACGCCGCCTGGACCGCCGCCTGGACCGGGATCAAGGGTTGACCGGTGGCGAACGACGTGACCGCCCCGCCACCGCGGCGGGGAGGCCTGCGGCGGACGGCCTCCGTCCTGCACCGGCACGCCGGGCTGCGGCTGACACTGCTGCTGGCGGCGCCGATGGCCTGGCTGGTGCTCGCCTACCTCGGCTCGCTCGCCGTCCTGCTCCTCTCTGCCTTCTGGACGGTCGACAGCTTCACCTACAACGTCGTCCGGGTCTGGGACACCACCAACTTCACCACCGTCCTCACCGACCCGGTCTACCGCACCATCGCACTGCGCACGCTCGCCATCGCCGCCGCGGTCACGGCGATCGATACCGCGGTGGCGTTCCCCATGGCCTTCGCCATGGCCCTGGTCGTCCGGCCGCGCACCCGCAGGCTCCTGGTGGTCGCCGTGCTGACCCCGCTCTGGGCCGGCTACCTGGTCAAGGCGTACGCCTGGCGGGTCGTCTTCAGCCGGGGCGGCATCCTCGACTGGCTCGGCAGCCCCTTCGGACTGACCAGCCCGGGGTACGGCACGGCGGCGATCGTCGTCGTCCTCTCCTACCTGTGGCTGCCCTACATGATCCTGCCGATCCTCGCCGGTCTGGAGAACCTGCCTCCCGGCCTCCTCGACGCCTCGGCCGACCTCGGCGCCTCCGCCGGGAGGACCTTCCGCTCGGTGGTCCTCCCACTGGTCAAGCCCTCGGTGCTCGCCGGATCCGTCCTCACGTTCTCCCTGAGCCTGGGGGACTACATCGCCGTGCGGATCGTCGGCGGCAGGACCCAGATGCTGGGCACGGCGATCGCCGACAACGTCACGCTCAACCTGCCGCTGGCCGCCGCCCTGTCCTGCGTACCGGTGGTGATCATCGTCGGCTACCTGCTCGCCGTGCGTCGCTCGGGCGCCCTGGACTCGCTGTGAGGGAACCGGACAGCCGTGATCCTCTCCCGCCGCACCCGGATCGTGCTGCGCGTGGCCATGATCGGCGGCCTCGCCGTCATCTACCTGCCACTGCTGCTGGTCCTCCTCAACTCGTTCAACCGAAACCGCTCCTTCGCCTGGCCCCCGGCCGGAATCACCACCGAGTGGTGGGTGCGCGCCTGGCAGTCCGACGGCGTCCGCCACGCACTCGTCGCCTCACTGCAGGCGGGAGCCGGGGCCACCCCGGTGGCACTGGTCCTGGGAACCATGACCGCCCTCGCCGTCCAGCGGTACCGGTTCTTCGGCCGGCGAGCAGTCTCCTTCCTCGTGATCCTCCCGATCGCGCTGCCCGGCATCGTCACCGGCATCGCTCTCAACGCAGCCTTCCGTACGGTGCTCGGTCCGGCCGGCATCGGGTTCGGCATGCTCACCGTCGTCATCGGGCACGCCACCTTCTGCATCGTCGTCGTCTTCAACAACGTCGTCGCCAGGCTGCGCCGGACCTCGCCCTCGGCCGAGGAGGCCTCGGCCGATCTGGGCGCACACACCTTCCAGACCTTCCGACACGTCACCTTCCCGGCCCTGCGGCCCGCACTCCTGGCGGGCGGAATCCTGGCCTTCGCGCTGTCCTTCGACGAGATCGTGGTGACCACGTTCACCGCCGGACCAGGCCTCCAGACCCTGCCCGTCTGGATCTACGCGAACCTGGCCCGGCCCAACCAGGCCCCGGTCGTCAACGTCGTGGCCGCCGTCCTGGTCCTGATCTCCGTCGTCCCGATCTACCTGGCCCAGCGGTTGTCCGCCGACGGACCCACCGCCGCGCCTTCCCTGCAGTCCCCATGACCGCCGGCGACACGCCGAGCAGGGCACCGCGTCCCCGACAGCAACCGCACACGCTCCCCGGCGCGGACCCACCGACCCGCCGACCTGTCGACCAGTCGGCCCGCCCACCCGCCGACCTTCCGCCCGGGGCCGCGGGCGCGTCACGAGGCGAGTATTCGGGCCAGCCGGGCGGCCTCCGTCCGCACGCGGCGGGGCGCGGTCGAGACGGTGAGGGCGTCGAGGGCGGGCAGAGCGGTCCGGATGCCGTCCGCCGCCGCGCATTCGGCGCCCAGTGCGAGGGCGTCCGCCAGTCCGCGCACACCCGGTTCCTCGGTGGCGAGCACGGAGATCAGGGCAGCGAGCACCTCCCAGACCGGTCGGCCCGCACCGCTGCGCGCGGCGTCGGCCAGGACGGGCAGGAACCGGTTCGGCTTGGCCGCCGTCAGCCGCCACAGCGCCGCGATCCACTGGCCGAGCACCTCGGGACGCAACCGCCCGCGCGCGTTCAGGACCAGCAGGGCGTCCAGCGCCACGGTGCGGTTCTCCGCACGGGCGGCCGTCAGCCCGTAAACGAGCGCCAGGTGGTAGACCGCCGCGGGCTCACCCGGGACCTCGGCGAGCCGGGGCAGCCAGGGGTTGAGGACGTGGTGGCCGGAGGAGTTCGTCCGGGACACCAGGGAGGGCAGGCCGTGTGCGGCGACGGTCTCCGGATGCCAGGGCGCCACCCAGGGCAGCTGGGCGAGCAGGCCGGGACGCGGTCCCATCATGCCGACGAACAGACCGGCTTCGGCCGGGTCGGGGAGGGCGTGGAGCAGACCGGTGACGCCTTCGGGAGCGGGTTCGGGGGCGCGGACGAACGGCGCGATACGGACGATCGTGTCGAGCACCCCGTACGGGGCGGCCCGCTCGACCTGGCCCGGCACCTGGATGTGGAAGGCGTCCGGCGTGGGCGGCGGGGTGTCGGCCGGCAGCTCGCAGCCGAGTTCGGCGGCGGCCGAACGGGCCGCCGCCGACGCGTGCGGGGGCAGCCGGAGCAGGGACTGGGCCAGGTCGGCGGGCCAGGGCACGGCCCCGGCGGCCCGGTGCGCCGCCAACCGCTCGGTGAACACCGCCGGATCGACGGCGCCGTCGGCGGCGGTCGGGGTGGCGAGCAGCAGCGGCACCGGTGCCTGCCCGATCCGGGCCGCGGCCTCCAGCACGCGCAGCACCGGGATGGTCCCCGGACTGCGGAGGTGAGCGGGCCACTCGAGCATCTCGGCGGCGTGCCGCGCTGCCGGGTGGCCGCGGCCGGTCAGGGCGTCGAGCAGACAGCCGAGCGCTTCCTCGAGGCGGTGGGCCTGCCAGACCGTGATCGGCTCGTCGCGCCGGCCCGCGGTGAGCGGAGCGAGGGCGGCGTGGAGAGCCGCGGCGTCACGGTGGTGCTCGGTGACGAGGGCGGCGAGGACCACCTCGAACTCGCCCGGGTCCGGCACCCGGTCGGCCGTCAGGGCCGCCAGCCGCTCGGCGAGGTCGAGCGGGCCGGCGGGTGCGGCAGGCAGCGCGACCTGGCTCACGAGCGGTTCGGCGGCGTGCGGTTCGGCGGCTTCCGCCACCCCTGGGGCCCGGATGGCCAGCAAACGGTGGGACTCGGGCCGCAGGGCCGGGCCGAGGGCGGCGGCGGCGCTGCGCACGGCCTCGGCGGTGGCCGGTGCGACGCCGGACAGGTGCTGGGCGGCGAGACGCAGGGCGCGCTCCTGGACGGCCGGAGCCGGGTGGGCGAAGGCCACGCCGACGGCGGGCAGCAGGCCGTCCGCCGTGGCGGGGTCGCGGCGCAGGGCGGCGGCGGCGCGGCTCAGCTGGGTGGTGGCGAGGGTCTTCTCCGGGCGGGCCAGGACGGTGGCCGTCAACTCGGTGAACACTTCGGCGGAGAGCCGGTCGTCGACGGGCACCAGCGCCGCCTGGGCGGCCTTGGCGGCGGTCGGTGCGCCGTCGGCGGCCAGCCGGACGTGATCGCGGGCCCGGGCGAGGACCTCCTCGGAGTCGAGCGCCAGCGCGGCGTACAGCTGGAGGAAACCTCGCAGGTTGCCGGGCCGGTCGCCGCGCAGGAGTTTTCCGAGGCAGAGGTCGATCAGCTCGGCGCGGTCGAGCACGCCCTCGCCCGCCAGAGCGGTGAGCGCCTTGGGCCATTCGTTGTCCGGCCCGAAGCGGGCGGCGTAGGGATCGGTGAACTCGGTGCCCACGTCCGGGACTTCGAACAGGCGGCGGACGAACTCGGCCAGCCTGGGCTGGGCGCGCAGCCAGGAGAGCAGGGTGTCGTGGTGCGGCACCGGCTCGCGCAGGCCCCGCAGGGCGAACCACTCGCCGATCTCGCGGTGGTACGGGTAGCGGATCGAGTCACCTTCGCGCAACCAGCCGATCACGTAGCCGTCGGTGACGGGGACTTCGGCGCCCGACCAGACGGCGAGGCCGTGGGTGATCAGCCACCGGTCGTGGCGGCCCCGCGCGGGCAGCCACTCGGCGAGCCGGACCGCGAGTTCGCGGTGGAACGCCTGATCCCGGTGCGGTGAGAGCAGGGCGGTCAGCAGGACGTGGTGGTCCGGGTTGGTGGAACCGCCGCCGGGCAGGGGCCAGGTGATGTCGAGGAGCGGGCGGGTCGTCAGCCACTCGAGGGCCTGGGCGGCAGTGGCGGCGGAGTGGATTCCGGCGAACTGGAGCGCGGCGAGCTGATCGTAGGCGGCGGAATACCGGGTCGTGTCGCCCGAGGAGAGCTCGCGCGAGAGCTCGGCGCGAAGCTTGCGCAGCGGAGCGCGCAGATGGCCCAGCTCGGCGGCGGGGACGGGGGAGAGCCGCTCGATGACCCCCTGCGGAACCCGCGCGGCGATGAGCGCGCGCACCTCCTCCCAGCTGATCGTCCCGCTCTCGGGATCCGTCACGATGCCCCTCCACCAGGTCTGATCGACGTTCGTGAACATAGCGCTCGCCACTGACAGCCGGGCGGGCGGCCGGGCTGCCCGGGGGTGTGACCGACGCTCCGAAGCCACCAGCCGGAACCGCCTGGCCGACCACCCCGTTCTCCCGTTCCTCACGGCTGACGGCCCGGGTGCCGTCGACACCTGCCGGACCGTCGGGCGGTCAGAGTGCGGCCTTCGGCTCCCGAACACCCCCTCGGGCGCGCCCGGCCGCCCGGAGCAGGCGCGACGGGAGGTAGGGCGACCGGACGTGGACGGCCCAGCCGCGGCTGCGGCGCGCGTGGCAGGCGAGACCGAGGACGTCGAGGCTGAGCGCGGCACCCGGGTAGGTGGCGCGGTCGGCGACGGAGTGGTGGTCACTGTGGGCTTCCAGGGCGTCCAGCAGGGCGAGGTTGAAGCTGGTCTCGTCACCCCGGACCAGCTGTGAGAAGAGGACGACCGGGGGCGGGAGGAAGCCGTGGCCCCTGGTTCGCTCCAGTTCCTCCAGGGCCCGCTCGGTGGCCGGGACCGGGTCGGCTCCGCGCAGGTGGTCGTGCAGGGCGGTGCGGTACGAGGCGAACGGGTAGCGGTCCTCGGCGGCGATCGCCGGACCGGCCAGCACGAGCGGTTCGAGGTCCTCGTAGCTGCCGGTGATCAGGGCGAAGGACAGGGCCCTCTCCCAGAAGGTCGGGCCGAAGTCCCTGTCCCGGCGGGCGGGGAAGCGCAGCATCCGCCCGTCGATCGTCACCTCGGCCTCGGTGCCCGGCTTGGCGAGGGCGACCCGGAACACGGCGGCCCCCAGCTGGGAGCCGAGCCGCAGGTCGGCGAGCAGGGCATCGGTGGCGTCGGCGGACTCCGAGGCGCGCGCCGACAGGAGGTGGCTCTGGTAGCGCAGGGCGCCCGTGAGCTCCCACGCGTCCAGCGGCTCGCCCTCCTTCGGGGTGATGGCCTCCAGGGTGAGCCGCTCGAACCGCGCCGCGCCGTCCGGGCTGAGCGGCCGGGCCGGGAACGGTCGGTCGAGGTCGACGGGCCCGGCGGCGAGCCGGGCCACGGCGTCGGGGCGCGGGTCGCGGCCCAGGGCCCGGACACGCGGGCCGGGGGTCTCGAAGCCGGTGACCAGGGCGTGGGGGAGGTAGTCGGTGTCGACCGCCGGGGTCCAGCCGTGGGTGCGGTACGCGAGAGCGGCGAGGGCGATCGGGACGAGCGGCAGGAGGCTCGCCGGTCCGGTGCCGTGCGGGCCGTCCTGGACGAGCGCGAGGAGGGCGGCGTCGAAGGCGTCGCGGTCCCCGTCGGTCAGGGCGCGCAGCGCGCGCAGACCAGGCTGCGGTTCGGTGGACGCGGCGGGGAGGCCGGCCTCCTCGAAGAAGTGCGCGACGAAGCCGTCGACGAGTTCGAGGGCGGGGGTGACCGGCTCGTCCGGCATCAACTGCCGTGCCCAGCTGAAGGCCTCGACGTGGACGGAGTCCTTGTCGGCGACGATCGCCAGGCAGAAGGCGTCGAGCCACTCCCGGGCGGTGACCCGGTGGCGGGGGTCGCGCTCCTGCCCGTACTCCGGGTCGTAACCCATCCCGAAGTTCGGGTAGTCGAGGAAGACGCTGAAGCGGTCGTGTGGGTAGTAGGCGGCGAAGGAGACGGCGCCGGCGGCGGCCTCGGCGGCGTCCGCGAGGACGGCCTTGGCCTCGGCGGAGTCCAGGTCCGGCCGGGTGGTGGAGAGCGCTCCGAGGTAGTCGAGGAAGGAGTCGGCGATCAGCTGCCACTCGGTCGTGGTCATCAGGCCGGCGCGGGAGTAGGAGTGGACCTGCCTGCCGATCCGGTTCACGAAGTCCTCGCGGGCCTGCGCCACCCGCTCCCCGTCCACCTGGTGACGTTCGATCCGCACGGTCCTGCCCCCTTGATCGTCGACTCGGACCCAGAGTAGGCAGCGGGTCGGACATCGCGGTCCGCCGGGGCCCGCAGCACACCGTCCCCCGTCCCCGCAGGTCTGGTCACGAGGGTGTGGGCCTGACAAGATCTCAGGCGCCAACAGGCCGGAACGATCGGGAGGATCAAGGATGCGCATGCCCGGACTGAGACGGTTTTTGTCCCGCCGACTGGCGGTGGCCGCGCTGCTGCTGGGAGGTCTGACCCTGGCCGGTGCGCCGGTCGCGCAGGCGGCCGCGCAGACGGTCGGTTCGCCGGCCGCGCGGACGGCCGGGGCGGTGCAGGCCGTGCGGACCGCGCCGCAGGCCGGCGGGACGACGACGATCTGTGGCTACACCCCGGTGCCCACCGGCTGGGTGATCGTCAGCGAGCAGTGGTCCGGCTGCAGCGGCTACGGGCTCTTCACCATCGCCGACGCCTCGGCCCTGACCTCGGTCCAGGCCTGCTCGAACGGGCCGATACCCGCCGGCTGGGTGATCACCGCGATGCAGAGCGGCGCCGGCACCTGCGGGAGCTACCCGCTGTACTCGCTGCTGAAGGTCACCGACCAGACCGTCCTCCAGGACTGCGGGCAGTCCCCGATCCCGCCGGGCTGGGTGATCACGGCGATCCAGACCGTCTCCCCGGCCTGCGGCACCTACGGCACCTACACCCTCGTGCCGCTGGGCGACCGGACCTCCGTCCAGGCCTGCGGCAACTGGCCGGTTCCGGCGGGCTGGGTGATCACCGCGATGCAGAACGGCGCGGGCTGTGGCAGCTACCCGCTGTATTCGCTGTTGAAGGTCACCACCCAGACCAGCCTCCAGGACTGCGGACAGTCCGCCGTCCCGGCCGGCTGGGTGATCACCGCGATCCAGACCACCTCCGCCGCCTGTGGCACCTACGGGACGTACACCATCGTCCAGTTGACGAACCAGACGAGCATCCAGGCCTGCGGCAACTCCCCGGTTCCGGCGGGCTGGGTGATCACGGCGATGCAGAACGGCGCGGGCTGTGGCAGCTACCCGCTGTATTCGCTGTTGAAGGTCACCACCCAGAGCACCCTCCAGGACTGCGGACAGTCCGCCGTCCCGGCCGGCTGGGTGATCACCGCGATCCAGACCACCTCCGCCGCCTGTGGCACCTACGGGACGTACACC
>NZ_JBICZE010000008.1:58229-97952 GCF_043201735.1 Kitasatospora sp. NPDC048286 | reverse complement strand
CCATCGTCAGGGTCACCGACCAGACCGGCATGCAGGTCTGCGGGCCGTCCCCGATCCCGGCCGGCTGGGTCGTCACCAAGCAGGGGTCTGGTGCCCAGTGCGGCGTCTACGTCGTTTACACCATCACCAAGTCGTCCTGATCCCGGAGGCGTTCGATCGAACCCGCCCCCCGGCCGCCCGGGGGGCGCTGTCCAAGCGGTAACCCCGGTGAGGCGCCCGGGACTTCACGGTTCCATCGCCGCCGGCCTGCTGCGCCGCCACGGCCACCAGCACACCTACGACCTGATCGGCGGCTACGGCGCCTGGGGCGCCGCCCCGGAGCAGTAGCCCCCTGCCCGCCCGGTGCGCGGCCTCGCCGGCGCACCGGGCGGGGGTGTCAGCCCGCGCCGCGGCACACCGCTCCCGGCCTTCAGCTTCGGGGGCCGGGTACCGCGGAGTAGGGGACGAAGGTGCTGGTGCGTTCGTCGACGGCCAGTGGGCGGCCGATGGCCGGGGCGGAGCGCTGCGGGCACGTGGGGCGTTCGCAGACCTTGCAGCCGAGGCCGATCGGGGTGGCGGCGCTCTCGTCGCCGAGGTCGAGGCCGGCCGAGTACACCAGCCGTCCGGCGTGGCGGATCTCGCAGCCGAGGCCGATGGCGAAGGCCTTGCCGGGGCGGCCCCAGCCGCCGGGGGAGCGGGTGACGGCGCGGGCGGTCCACAGGTAGCGGCGGCCGTCGGGCATGGCGGCGACCTGGACGTGGACCCGTCCCGGTGAGGCGAAGGCGTCGTAGACGTTCCAGAGCGGGCAGGTGCCGCCGGTGCGGGAGAAGTGGAAAGGCGTGGCGGACTGCCGCTTGGAGACGTTGCCGGCCCGGTCGACGCGCACGAAGGAGAACGGGACGCCGCGCAGCCGTGGGCGCTGGAGGGTGCTGAGCCGGTGGCAGACGGTCTCGTAGCCGACGCCGAAGTGGTCGGCGAGGTGCTCGATGTCGTAGCGGGCGGCCTCCGCCTGCGCGTGGAAGGCGGTGTACGGCAGGACGAGGGCGGCGGCGAAGTAGTTCGCCAGGCCGATCCGGGTGAGCGAGAACGCGGTGGAGCCTTCCGGGCTTTCCTGGACGGCGAGTTCGGACAGCAGGGAGTCGTGTTCCAGGTAGGCGAGCTGGGTGGCCATCCGGAAGGCCTGCTGGCCGGGGCGCAGCCGATCCGACAGGTGCAGGGTCCGGGTCTGCTCGTCGTACCGGTGCAGTTGTCCGTTTCCGGTGGCGATCCGGACCTGGTGCGTGGTGGCGAGCCGTTCGCTCAGCGCCTCCCTGACCCCGCCGCGCCTCAGCTTGATGGAGTCCGCCAACTCCTCTGCGGCCGTGTCGAGTTCGTGGAGGTAGTTGCGGCGGCTGTAGAAGAACTCCCGGACCTGTTCGTGCGGAGTGCGGGCGTTGGCCTCGGAGCCACGGTCCCCGGCGAGGACGGCAAGCTGTTCGGCCGCGTCGCGGCGGCCGCGGGCGAGATCCGTCAGCAGCCGTGCCACGGCGGGCAGTCGGGCAGCCAGCTCGTCGAGGTCGCCTGCGATGACTTGTCCGACGGTGATCTCCTCGCCGAGCGTGTCCCGTAGTTCGGCGCTGAGCCGGGCGCTGTCCGGCGGGGCGAAGTAGCCGGCCTCCACCCCGAAGGCCTCGGTGAGCCGAAGCAGCACGGGCACGGTCAGCGGCCGGGCGTCGTGCTCCAGCTGGTTGACGTAGCTGGGCGAGAGGTCGATCAGCCGGGCGAGGGCGGCCTGGCTGAGGCCGCGCTCCTCGCGCAGGCGGCGCAGCCGGGCACCGGCGAAGGCCTTTCCCATGTCGCTCCCTCCACTGCGCCCGCCCTGGGCGGATGCGGTGGAGGCAGCTTAGCCGTCGGGGTCGGGGCCGGATCGTCGCAACCTTCGCAGATTTGCTGATGATCGTTCGCAGAAGTTGGCATTGGTCCACCGGTGACGGCGGCCGGACAAGCTGCCAGAGTCGGTGGTGCGGCCGGGAGGTGCGCAGGACAACAGTGAAACACCAGGTCGGTCGCGCTCTGGTGGGTTGTCCGGGCGTCCACGTCCCGCGGTGTACCACCGCAGCCCGGCACCGTCCGGCCGCCCACTCGCCCGAGCGGTGAAGTGCCTCACACCCTTCGCAACGAGCATCCCCGGGAGCAGACCATGACGACGTCGGTTCGGCAGCAGCAGGAGCAGCGCGCGGCGGCGCTCGCCGCCCGGTGGGCGTCCGACCCGCGCTGGGCGGGCATCGGGCGCACCTACACGGCGGCCGAGGTGGTGCGCCTGTCGGGCACCGTGCGCGAGGAGCACACGCTGGCCCGGCGCGGTGCCGAGCGGCTGTGGACCCAGCTGCACGAGCAGGACTACGTCCACGCGCTCGGCGCGCTGACCGGCGGCCAGGCCGTGCAGATGGTGAAGGCCGGGCTCCAGGCGATCTACCTCTCGGGCTGGCAGGTCGCGGCCGACGCCAACCAGGCCGGGCAGACCTACCCCGACCAGAGCCTCTACCCCGCCAACTCCGTGCCGCAGGTGGTGCGCCGGATCAACAACGCGCTGCTGCGCGCCGACGGGATCGACGCGGCGGAGGGCAACGAAGGCCCGGACTGGCTGGTGCCGATCGTCGCCGACGCCGAGGCCGGCTTCGGCGGCCCGCTGAACGCCTTCGAGCTCACCAAGGGCATGATCGCGGCCGGCGCGGCGGGCATCCACTACGAGGACCAGCTCGCCTCCGAGAAGAAGTGCGGCCACCTCGGCGGCAAGGTGCTCGTGCCCACCGCCCAGCACGTCCGCACCCTCAACTCGGCCCGCCTGGCGGCCGACATCGCCGACGTGCCCACCCTGATCGTGGCCCGCACCGACGCGCTCGCCGCCAACCTGCTGACCACCGACGTGGACGAGCGCGACGCCCGCTTCTGCACCGGCGAGCGCACCGCCGAGGGCTTCTACCGGGTCGAGCCCGGCATGGCCCCGGTGATCTCGCGCGGCCTCGCCTTCGCCCCGTACGCCGACCTGCTCTGGGTGGAGACCGGCACCCCGGACCTCGCCCAGGCCCGCGAGTTCGCGGAGGCGATCAAGGCCGAGCACCCGGACAAGATGCTCGCTTACAACTGCTCGCCGTCCTTCAACTGGAAGGCCGCCCTGGACGACGACCAGATCGCCAAGTTCCAGCGCGAGTTGGGCGCCATGGGCTATCGCTTCCAGTTCATCACGCTGGCCGGATTCCACGCGCTCAACCACTCGATGTTCCAGCTCGCACGCGGCTACGCCGAGCACGGCATGACGGCCTACGTCGACCTCCAGGAGGCCGAGTTCGCCGCGGTGCCGGACGGCTACACCGCCGTGAAGCACCAGCGCGAGGTCGGCACCGGGTACTTCGACCTCGTCTCCACCGCGCTCAACCCGAACGCCGAGACGCTGGCGCTCACCGGCTCCACCGAGGCCGAGCAGTTCCACTGAGCGACCCGGGGAGACCTGAACCGCTACCGAGCCACCCTGGCGGCCTCGTTGGGGACGAGCCGCCGTCCACCCCGCCGCCCTGGGCCTCGTTGAGGGACGAGGCCCAGGGCGCCTTCCGCCCGCCCCATGGAGAGCCGGATGAGCCAGCCCAGCCGCATCGAGATCCTCGGCGCACACGAGGACCGCTTCGACGAGATCCTCACCCCCGAGGCGCTCGCCTTCCTCACCCGTCTGCACGACCGGTTCGCGGACCGCCGCACCGAGTTGCTCGCCGAACGCGGCCGTCGTGCCTCCGCGTTGGCCGCCGGCGGCACGCTGGACTTCCTCCCGGAGACCCGCACCATCCGCGAGGACCCCACCTGGCGGGTGGCCGGTGCCGGTCCCGGCCTGCACGACCGTCGGGTGGAGATCACCGGCCCGCCCGAGCGCCGGATGACCGTCAACGCCCTGAACTCCGGCGCGAAGGTCTGGCTGGCGGACTTCGAGGACGCCACCGCCCCGACCTGGCGCAACCTCGTCACCGGGCAGCTCAACCTGGTCGACGCGATCGAGCGGCAGATCGACGACACCACCCCGGAGGGCAAGCGGTACTACATCGGGAACGACCCGGCCACCATCGTCGTCCGCCCCCGCGGCTGGCAGCTGGACGAACGGCACCTGCTGATCGACGGCCGTCCCACCGTCGGAGCCCTGGTCGACTTCGGCCTCTACCTCTTCCACTGCGGCCGACCACAGATCGCGGCCGGCTCCGGCCCGTACTTCTACCTGCCCAAGCTGGAGAACCACCTCGAAGCCCGGCTCTGGAACGAGGTCTTCACGTTCGCCCAGGCCGACCTCGGTATCCAGCACGGCACGATCCGTGCCACCGTCCTGATCGAGACCATCACCGCCGCCTTCGAGATGGACGAGATCCTGTACGAGCTGCGCGAGCACGCCGCCGGCCTCAACGCGGGCCGCTGGGACTACCTGTTCAGCCTGATCAAGAACTTCGCCCAGCACGGCCCCCGGTACGTCCTGCCCGACCGGGCCTCCCTGACCATGACCCAGCCGTTCCTGCGCGCCTACACCGATCTGCTGGTGCGCACCTGCCACCGGCGCGGCGCCCACGCCATCGGGGGCATGGCCGCCGCGATCCCGCAGCGTGACCCGGAGGCCAACGCCGTCGCGTCGACCAAGGTCCGCGCCGACAAGGAGCGGGAGGCCGGTGACGGCTTCGACGGCTCCTGGGTCGCCCACCCCGGCCTGGTGGCCACCTGCCGCACCGCCTTCGACGCCGTCCTCGGAGAGCACCCGAACCAGCTCGACCGCACCCGCGAGGACGTCGAGGTCACCGCCGCCGACCTGCTGGGCGTCCAGCGGCTCTCGACCGGCCTGCCCACCGAGCAGGGCGTGCGCGCCAACGTCGCGGTCGCCCTGCGCTACCTGACGGCCTGGCTGGGCGGTGCCGGCGCGGTCGCCGTCTTCGGGCTGATGGAGGACGTCGCCACCGCCGAGATCGCCCGCTGCCAGCTCTGGCAGTGGCAGCACCACTGCACCCGCCTCACCGGTGGCTCGCTCGCCACCCCCGACCTGGTGCGCCGGCACATCGACCGGGAACGCGCCACGCTGCTCGCCGAGGGCGCCGACCCGGCGCTGGTGGACGACGCGGTGCGCGTCCTGGAGGACACCGCCCTCGGCGCCGACCTGCCGGCCTTCCTCACCACCGAGCCCTACGCCCGCCACCTGGTGCGCACCACCGCCCCGGCAGCCTGACCCACCCCCGTCCGCATCCACCCCGAAGGGGGCAACCGCATGAACGACATCCGCCGTGTGGCCGTCGTCGGCGCCGGGCAGATGGGCTCCGGCATCGCCGAGGTCTTCGCCCGTGCCGGCCTGGACACCATCGTCTGCGAGAACGGGTCGGCCGCACTGAGGGCCGCCCGCAGCCGGATCGACCGCTCCCTGCACCGCGCCGTCGACCGGGGCCGGATCAGCGAGGAGCAGAGCACCGACGCCTGGGCCCACCTGCTGTTCGCCGACGACCTGGAGGCGCTGGCCGACCGTCAGCTCGTCGTCGAGGCCGTCGTCGAGGACGAGGGAGTCAAGAGGGAGGTCCTCGGCACCCTGGACAAGGTGTTGTTCGCCGAGGACGCAGTCCTGGCCACCAACACCTCGGCCATCCCCGTCACCCGCCTGGGCATCACCACCGGCCGGGCCTCCCACGTGCTGGGCCTGCACTTCTTCAACCCGGCCCCGGTGATGCCGCTGGTCGAGCTGGTCTCCTCCCTGCACACGGCACGGGCCGTCCTCGACCGGGTGGAGACCTTCGCGGCCGAGGTGCTCGGCAAGCACGTCATCCGGTCCCGGGACCGGGCCGGCTTCGTCGTCAACGCCCTGCTGGTGCCGTACCTGCTGTCCGCGATCCGGATGGCCGAGGCAGGCCACGCCAGCCCCGAGGACATCGACGCGGGCATGGTCCACGGCTGCGCCCACCCCATGGGGCCGCTCCGACTCGCCGACCTGATCGGCCTGGACACCGTCGAGGCGATCGCCCGCTCGATGTACGACGAGTACAAGGAGCCGCTGTACGCCCCGCCGCCGCTGCTCTCCCGGATGGTCGAGGCCGGGCTGCTCGGCCGCAGGAGCGGACGCGGGTTCTACTCGCACCGAGCGGTGTAGCGAAGGGCGCGCGCCTCGCCGGTGCCCGGCCCCTGTCGCGGAGGGCCGGGCACCGGCGAGGCCTTGTGCTGTCGGTCCGACCGGTCGGGACGGCGTCGTCCTGGGACCCGGCCGCCCTCGAACCACTCACCCGGTGACGTACCGGGCCGGCAGGACGTTCTCGCGGCAGCACTCCGGCCGTGGACCCTGGTGAGGTGCAGCGGGTCCGCGCGCCCGTCGGCCGCGATCGCGTTCCGCCCCGTCGAGGACAGCGCGGTGCACCGCCCGGGCCAGCCGGGCGCCCCAGAGCGACCGCGGGCCGCCGAACGGATCGACCTCCCCACGCGCGTCCGGTGCCCGGACCGCCACGCACACCGCGTCGGACGGCGTGCCGGAACAGGCGTAGCCGGCGTCCAGGAGAGCCTGCACCTTGGCCTCGGTGGCGGTCGCCAGCAGGTTCACCAGGCCCCCATCGGACACCGGCGCCGGAACGACCGCGAGGATGTTGATCGTGCCGGGAACGTACCGGGCGGGCGCCGGGACGGCGGGGACCGGGGCGGCGGTGGGGGAGGCGGCGGCCCAGGTCGGGACACCGATGCCGGTCGTCACCAGGGCGACGGCACCGTTGTCCTCGGCCCAGGTGGAGTCGTCGACCTCCGCCGCGGTCATCAGCCCGACGCCGGGCCCGCGCAGGCCTTCGGCCTCCGCGAGTTCCGCCAGATGCCGGTCGGGGTCCATCCGGTCGTAGCCCGCCCGGACCTGGGCGTTCAGCACCCAGCCGCGCTCGCCGATCCCGCCGCCCAGGACCGCGCTGCTGACCATCCGCCAGCCCGGGCCGGCCTTCCACACCAGCTGGTGGCGGCACGATCCGTCCTCCGACCGGGCACGTCGCAGGACCACGGGTCGCCGGGCGTCCGGCACGAAGCTTTCCGTTGTCCTCACCTCGGAACGTCGGGGATGCGGTCCCTCCGGCCCTCCCGGGGCCTCCGGTGATCACCGACCGGCGGGCTCGTGCGGATCCTAGCGGTCCGCGGAATCCGCAGATCCACAGGCCGGGCGTGTACGGATTCCACAGATTGGCATGCTGGATCACCGGCCGTCCTGCGGGCAGGCTCGAATACTCCCCGCGGTCCGCAACGGCCGGGTATGGGTCCTCGAATGCCCGTCCTGCTTCAACCGTCCCGGCCCAAGGGTCGTCCGCCGCGCCGAGGTCCTGGTCCATGTCCTCCACGGTGTCCGCGCTGGTGCGGCAGTGGCCTTCGAGGAGGCCAGCCCCCGGCCGTAGCAGGGTGGAGCCGTCGAACCCGACCGTCACCCGCAGCGGCGCCCGCCACGGCAGCCGTCAGGGCCTCTTCTCGGGGGCCGGAGTGTGCGGCAGGAGCGCGCGGATGTCCGCGAGCAGGTCGGCGATCCCGCGTCCTTCGGCCAGGGGGCCGCCCGCCGGCTCGACCTGGCCGACGGGCAGGTGCGCCAGCACCCGCTCGACCTCGCCCAGCAGTTCCTGACTGCGTCGCAGGTCGAGCCGGAGTCTCGCGACGTGTGCCTGTGCTCCGCCCAGCTGGCGGCGGGCCGACTCCAGTCCGGCATGCTGGCCGGGGGTGAGGAGGATGACGTCGACGCCGTCCACCGTCGCCGTGCGGGGCTTCTCGCGCTTGGCCACGTGCTGACCTCTCGGTTCAGGTGGACGCCGCGTCGGCGGGCCGTGCGGCGGCTCCCGGGTCCGTCGGTGCTCCGGGCGCGTCCGCTGCCTCGAAGCGCACCGTGGGCTCGAAGTTGGCGCGGCGGGCGGCGCGGCGGAAGACGGTGAGGACGGCCGGCCCGACGACGAGGACGGCGGTGAAGGTGGTGACGGCGCGGCCGGTGTCCCAGCCGAGCGAGGTGGCGAGGTCGAAGAGCAGGTAGCGGTGCCACTGTTCGGTGAAGGGCAGGCCCGGCAGGTAGGCGATGGAGCTGTTCGGGTCGGTGGCGAACGGCCAGAAGGAGAGGTTGAGCAGGAAGCCGAACAGGTAGCCGGAGAACGCGCCGTAGGCGGCCAGCATCGGCACCTCCAGACGGGGCCGGGCCTTCGGCAGCAGTCCGGCGAGCATGCCGACGAAGGCGCAGCCGAACATCTGGTACGGCATCCAGGGGCCGACGCCGCCGGTGAGCAGGGCGGAGGCGAAGAGCGAGGTGCAGCCGAGGGTGAAGCCGAAGCCGGGGCCGAAGATCCGGCCGGCCAGGACGAGGATGAAGAAGACGGTCTCCACCCCGGCGGTTCCGGCGCCGAGGGGGCGGAGTCCGGCGTTGACGGCGGAGAGGACGCCGAGCATGGCGAGGGCCTTGGCGTCGATGCCGCCGGCGGAGATCTCGGCGATGACGACGGCGAGGACCAGGACGAGCAGGGCGCCGAAGATCAGTGGCGGGGCGTAGTTGGAGCCGAACGTGCCGGGGGCGACGACGAAGGGCCAGGTGAAGGCGACCAGGCCGATGAAGGCGGCCATGGCGACGACGACGCGGGCCCGGCCGGGGATCCGGACGGCGGTCACCGGGTGGCCTCCGCCGGTTCGAGGGCCTCGGCGACCTGCCGGGTGGTCAGGTAGGGCAGCGGGGCGAGGATCTTGGCGGTCTGCGGGGCGAAGGTGGGCGAGGCGACGATGACCTCGGCGGTCGGGCCGTCGGCGACGATCTCGCCCTCGGCCATCACGACCACCCGGTCGGCGGCGGAGGCGACGAACTCGACGTCGTGGGTGGAGACCACGACGGTACGGCCTTCGGCGGCGAGGGCGTCGACGATGCCGGTGAGCGCCTTCTTGGCCTGGTAGTCGAGCCCGCGGGTGGGCTCGTCCAGCAGTACGACCGTTGGTGCGGCGGCCAGTTGGATGGCCAGGACGAGGGCCAGTTTCTGGCCTTCGGAGAGGTCCCGGGGGTGGGTGTCGTCCGGGATCCCGGGGGCCAGCCGGTCCAGGATCCGCCGTGCGGTCGGCCCGTCCGCGCGGTCGGCCTCCTGGTCGCTCTGGGCGAGCTCCTGGGCGACCGTCTCCAGGTAGAGCAGGTCGGTGGGGGTCTGCGGGACGAGCCCCACCAACTGCCGGGCCCTGGCCGCGGGAAGGCGCTTGGGGTCCTCGGCCTTCCCTCCTTCGGCGCCGGTGATCTTCACGCTGCCGCCCTGCCGGGGCCCGGAGCCCTGCAGGGCCCACAGCAGCGAGGACTTGCCGGAGCCGTTGCGGCCCATCAGCGCGGTGACCTCGCCCGTGCGCAGCACCAGGTCGACGTCGCGGACGGCGGCCACCGGCCCGTACCGGACGACCACGCCCCGGGCGTCCAGCACCGGTTCCCCCGCCACCGCTGCCCGGCGCGGCGGGGGAACCGGCACGTTCGTGAGCCGTTCGCGCAGCGGCCCGGCGGCGCGGCGGGCGTCCCGGACGGACAGCGGCAGCGGCCGCCAGCCGGCCAGGCGGCCGAGGTCGACGACGGGCGGCGCGATCGCGGTGTGCCGGAAGACCTCCGCCGGCGGCCCGTGCACGACCGTCCCGTCGCCGGGCAGGTAGGCGACCCGGTCGGCGTACTGGACGACCCGCTCCAGGCGGTGTTCGGCCAGCAGGACGGTCACGCCGAGGTCGTGCACCAGCCGGGTGATCGCGGCCAGCACCTCCTCGGCGGCGGTCGGGTCGAGCGCGGAGGTCGGTTCGTCGAGGACCAGGACGCGCGGGTGGGCGGTGAGCACGGAGCCGATGGCGACGCGCTGCTGCTGCCCGCCGGAGAGCTCGTGCAGGGCGCGGTGGCGCAGGTCGGCCAGGCCGAGCAGGTCGAGGGTCTCCTCGACGCGCTTGCGCATGACGTCCGGCGGGATCGCCAACTGCTCCATGACGTAGGCGAGTTCCTCCTCCACCGTGTCGGTGGTGAAGCCGGCCAGCGGGTCCTGGCCCACCACACCGACCACGTCGGCGAGTTCGCGCGGCGGGTGGTGGGCGGTGTCGCGGCCGTCCACGGTGACCCGGCCGCGGAGGGTGCCGCCGGTGAAGTGCGGCACCAGGCCGTTGACGGCGCCGAGCAGGGTGGACTTGCCGGCGCCGGTACGGCCGACCACCAGGCAGAGCTCGCCCTCCGGGACGTGCAGGTCGACGTCGCGCAGGACGGGCGTGCTCTCGCCGTCGTACACCACACTGACCTGGTCGAATCGGATCACGTGCTCACCTCGGAGGTCGTGCGGTCGGTGCGTGTGCGGTCGGTGCGTGTGCGGTCGGTGCGTGGGTCGCCGGCCCCGCGGGGTGCGCCGGCGGCCACCGGCGTACGGCCGGGCGGCGGCGAGACGATCCCGGCGGCGCCCGCCAGCAGCAGGGCCAGCACCGGGACGAGCGGCAGCGCCGGCCAGGTCAGCGGGTAGAGGGAGGGGTTGAGGTCGGTGGCGTCGTAGCCGACGGTGGCGAACAGCAGGACGGCGGCGGTCACCCCGCAGCCGGCGACCGCCCATTCGGCGGCCCGCCAGCGGTCCGGGCGGTAGGTGGTGCGCCGCACCCGCCGGCCGCCGAGCAGCAGGCCCGCCACGCAGAGCACGGCGCCCGCGAGGAAGGCCGGCAGTCCGAGTGCGGCGGGAGCCGTGCCGTCGAGGAGCCCGTACACCCCGGCGCACAGGCCGCACATGCCGAGCAGCATCAGCGCGCCGGTGAGCCGGCGGGAGCGCCGGGAGGCCGTGCCGGAGCGTCCGTAGCCGCGGGAGTCCATCGCGGCGGCCAGGTGCAGCGAGCGCTCCAGCGCGTCCTCCAGGACCGGCACCACGATGCTGCGCAGCGCCCGGACGCCCTTGCGCCGACCGGCGCGCAACCGCCGTGCCCGGGCGACGCGTTGGACGCTCTGCACCAGCTGGGGCGCGACGCTGAGCGACACCGTCACGGCGACGCCCAGCTCGTACAGCGCGCCGGGCAGCACCCGCAGGGCCCGCTTGGGGTTGGCGAGGGTGTTGGCGGCGCCGATGCAGCAGATCAGGCAGGCCAGCCGCAGGCCGTCGAAGGCCGCGGAGAGCGTCGCCTCCAGGGAGACCGGTCCGCCGATCCGGATCCCCGCGTACCAGTCGGGGGTGGGGACGTGCGGCAGGGAGAAGAGCAGGTGGTCGTTCGGGGTGATGCCGGTGGCGAAGACGCACCGGAAGAGCACCCGGATCGCGACCACGGTCAGCGCCACCCACAGGTAGTAGCCGAATCCGCGTGCCCACGGGGCCTCGCTGCGGCGGGCGGTGACCACGTAGCCGAGCACGGCGAGGACGAGCAGGAGCAGCAGCGGGTTGGTGGTGCGGCTGGCGGCCGTCGCCAGGGCCAGCGCCCAGGCCCACCAGGCCAGCGGGTGCAGGTTCCGTGGGACGCGCCGGCCCCCCGCGGCGCGCGCGGTGGTGCCGTGCCGTGGGGAATCGTGGTTGTCGAGCATGGTCACCGGATCACTCGGCCCGTCGGCGCCGCTGCCGCGCGGCGACCAGGGTGGCCACGCCGACCACCGCGAGGAGGACGGCGCCGATCAGGGCGGGGAGCATCGACCCGGTCTTGTGCGGGGCGTCGGCAGCCGGGGCGGCGTCCACCACGGCGGGACCGGCCGCGTTCGTGGAGGTCGGGGCCCCGGTGGCCGCGACGGCGGTGTCGGTGGCGGTCGCCGACGGCGTGTCGGTCGGCTGGGCGGCGGGCGTCTCGGCGGGGGTGGTCGGCTCGGTGGGAACGCCGCCCGGGTCCGCCGCGGACGGTGCGGGGGCCTCGGCCGACGGGCTCCCCGGCGCGGGGCGACCGCCCGCGGCGCCGCCCGCGGGCGGCTGCTTCACGCCGCCGGACGCACCGTTGGCGCTCCCGCCGGAGGAACCGGATCCCGCGGAGGTGCCCGAGCCGCCGGAGGAACCGGCGCCGCCCGATGTCCCGCCGCCGGAGCCGCCGGAGCCGCCGTTCGTGCCGCCGTTCGTGCCGCCGTTCGTGCCGCCCGAGGAGCCCCCGGCCGGCGGCTGGGGCGGCTGAGGGTCGGTACCCGAACCGCCCGGGGTGGTGTTGTGGGCCCGGACACTGTCCGGTGAGAAGGTCGGGCGGCCTTCGGTGCCCTCGATGTTGGTGCCGCCGAAGATCCACAGGTCGACGCTGCCGGGCTTCGGCTGGTAGAGCATCGCGCCGAGCTGGCTGTAGGACCACGTGTTCTGCCCGGGGTCGGCGTGCCAGTACGACCAGTAGGCGGTTGCCGGGGGCGTCAGGACACACTTCTCCTGGTCCGGGGTCGGGTACTGCTTGCCGCCCTGGAAGCCGCTGTAGCCGATCCGGCAGATGAACGCCGGACCGTCGTGCCCGGTCCCGGTGGTCTTCCAACCGCCCTGGTTGAGCAGGGTGTAGCCGGTGGTCGGGGTGGTTCCGCAGGACCGCAGCAGCGGACCGCCCCACTTGCCGAAGTCCACGGCGAGCACCACGCCGGAGGTGGTGGTGCACTGGTCGATCGGCAGCGATGTCGCGGACGCCGGGGCCGTGCCCGCGGCGACGCCGCCGCACGCGAGGGCGAAGGTCAGGGCCGCCGCCCCGGAGAGTCGCGCGAGGCGCCCGCCGAGTGCCCGGCTCACCGGTGCCGCCCCGGGGCGGCCGCGGTACGGCGACGGGCGATCAGGACGGCCGCGGCGCCGAGCGCGGTCAGCGCGCCGGCACCCGCCGTCAGCGCCAGCGCCCGGGTGCCGGTACGGGCCAGGCCGCCGGAGCCGCTCCCGGCCTGGGAGCCGCCGTCCACGGCCACGGCCGGCGTGGTCGTCGTGGCGGGACCGGTCGGGCTCGCCGTGCCGGTGGGCGTCGCCGGGGGAGTGCCGGTCGGCGTCCCGGTCGGGGTGCCCGTCCCGGTCGGCGTGGGCGTGGGTGTCGGCGTGCCCTGGAGGCTGCGGGCCAGCGTGCCGAAGGAGATCCCGGTGGCACCGCCCAGCACCTGCGTCGAGGCGCGGACGTCCGAGCCCGGCTGCCCGGCGGAGGCGACGTTGAACCCGCCGTCGCTGTTCTGCTGGCCGGCCAGGAAATCGAGCGCCTTGGCGATCTGGCCCTCGTAGGCGGCCTTGCGCAGCGTCATGCCCTGGACGGCGAGGGCCGCCGAGTTGGTCGAGTGGCCGGCCGCACCGGGGAAGCCGCCGTCGGGCAGCTGCTGGGCGGCGAGCCAGCCGAGCCCCTGGTCGACGGCCCGGGCTGCGGCGTCGTCGCCGGGGACGAGGGCGAGGGCCATGACGGCCATCGCCGTGCTGTCCACGTCGGAGTCGCCGGTGGCGGGGATCAGGCTCGGCCAGGAGCCGTCCTGGTGCTGGAGGCCCTTCAGGTAGGCGATGGCGGGGGCGGCGCTGGCGGCGTCCCCCGCCCGGAGCTGGGCCATGATCCCGAGGGCCTGGGAGAACACCGACGTCGCGTAGCCGTAGTTGCCCGGGGCGTCGCAGCCGGTGCTCGGATCGGCCTTCGTGCACACCAGGGCGGCGAGGGCGGCGATCAGGTCGTGGCCGCCGAAGGCGCGCGGGTCGCGTCCGACCACCTCGGCGAGCAGCGCCTCCTTGCCGATCGAGCCGCCGCCGGCGTACTCGGTGCCGATGCCCGTCCAGGTGTTGACGGTGCGCTCGCTCGCGTCCTTGCCCTGCTGGTCCAGGAAGTCGACGATCCCGCGCAGCGCGGCGTCGTCGGTGCCGGTGGCGGCGAGGGCGTAGGCGCCGTCGATGGTGAGGCCGAAGTCGGCGAAGGCCGGGAAGCCCTCGTAGTAGTGGCCGTCGATCAGCCGGGCCGGATCGGTGAGGTAGGCGCTGCCCCTGGCGGCGTCGGGCTTCCGTCCGGCGGGCGGGGTCGGCGTCGTGCCGGCGCCGTCGGGGTTGTGCCGGACGCTGGTGAGGTCGGTGCCGGTCAGGGCCAGGATCGCCTGCTCGGTGGCGGCGGCGTCGGGGTCGGTGGTGGAGGCGTCGGGGCCGAAGCCGCCGTCCTTGTTCTGAAGGGCGGCGAGCCAGGCGGTAGCGGTGGCCCGGTGGGCGCCCTGGCCGGTGGCCTTGAACGCCTGGGCGGCGCTCGCG
This sequence comes from Kitasatospora sp. NPDC048286, assembly GCF_043201735.1. Classification (NCBI taxonomy): domain Bacteria; kingdom Bacillati; phylum Actinomycetota; class Actinomycetes; order Kitasatosporales; family Streptomycetaceae; genus Kitasatospora; species Kitasatospora sp. NPDC048286. The sequence continues at coordinate 83,856 of NZ_JBICZE010000008.1, read as the reverse complement.
GTGCTGAGGGTGTCGCCGGGGGCGCCGGCGTACGGGAGGAGGGAGCCGTCGGGCTGCTGGCTCGCCGCGAGCTGGTCGGCGGCCTTCCGCGCGGCCGCTTCGTACCCGGGGGCCGTGCGCAGGGCGAGGACGGCCATGGCGGTGGTGAGCGGGTCGGATTCGCAGTGCTCACCGGCGACGATCATCGATCCGGCGATTCCGCCGTCGGCGCACTGGAGGGCGGTGAAGCGGGCCTGTGCCGCGGCGGGCGGCGTGACGCCGGCGCGCTGGAGGGCGATGACGCCGAGGGACTGGACCCAGGGCGAGGCCGCGCCGAGGAAGTCGCCGGCGGCGGTGCACCTGCCGTTCTCGCCGGCCGCGGTGCAGACGTGGTCGGTGAGCGCGGCGATCAGGTCCCGGCCGCCGAAGGAGCGGGGGTCGCCGCCGGTGCTCTCGGCCACGAGGGCCAGCAGCGCGGCGGCCCTGGTGTCGGGCTGGGCGGTCGGGCCGTCGGGGTACAGGAACGCGTCGGTGCGGGCGGTGAGGAAGGCGAGCACCTTGCGCAGGGCCGGGTCCTGGCTGCCGGAGGCGGCGAGTGCGACGGCGGTGAGGGCGGTCCGGGGGTAGTCCGGTCCGGGGGTGGCCCAGTTCTCCGTGTGGTCGCCGCCGACGAGCTGACCGGCCAGCCACGCGGCGGCGGCCGCCGGGTCGCCGGTGGCGGAGGGCCCGGTCGGGGTGGCGGTCGGGGTCGGGGTCGCCGAGGGCGAGGTGGAGGGCGAGGGGCCGCCGTTCTTGGCCCGCAGGGAGTCCGGGGTGAAGCTCGGCGCCCCGCTGGTGCCGCCGATGTCGGTGCCGCCGTACACCCAGGCCTCGACCTCGCCGGGCTTGGGCTGCTGCGTCCCGGCGCCGAACCGGCTGTAGGACCAGGCCTGTTGGCCGGGTTCGGCGATCCAGTACGACCAGTAGGCGGTGGCCTGCGGGGTGTTGACGCAGGGTTCCTCGGCGGGTGTCGGGTACTGGACGCCGCCGTTGAAGGTTCCGGTGCCGAGCCGGCAGATGAAGGCGGGCCCGTCGTGCTCGGTCCCGGCGGTGGTGAAGCCCGCGTTGTGCAGCAGGTTCATCCCGGTCGTGGGGTGGGCGTCGCAGCCCCGGACGACACCGCCGCCCCAGTGTGTGAAGTCCACGGCGACGATCGCGCCGGTCGTCGCCGTGCACTGCTCGACCGGGTCGGCGGCGGCGGTGCCCGGGTGCCCGAGCAGGACCGTGCCGCAGGCGGCGGCCGCGACGGTGCCTGCGACCACCAGGGACCCGAGGTCCCGGTTTCTGTGACGTGCGCGACTGCTGCTGACCCTCACGACGACTCCCCGGTCGGTCGACGCGGGAGACCACGGCGCAGCCTACGGCCGCCCGTGGACGTGAACACGGGGCCGTCAAGAGCTGCGTCGTAGTCCGCGACGACGCAAGTGCTGTGTGAACAGACCCCCGGTCCAGGCATTCCGGCTCACCCACCGGTGGTGGGTCTACGGTTGCGGGTCAGCGCCGGAGTTGGACCGGCTTCCCCTGAATGCCGAGGGCGAAAAACCGATTCATCAGACCACGGCGTCCGACGGCGAGTCAACGGGTCGTCAGGTAGGTCACACCACCTCGTCGGCCGGTCCGCCGTGCGGTAGCGTCCGCGGTGGCCGAGTGGGGGAACCCGGTGCGACTCCGGGGCTGACGCGCAGCGGTGTGGGGTGGCGGTCGAGCCGTCCCGAGCCCGAATGCCCGCCCGGCCGCGCACCACGGCGAATGCCGGCCCACGCGATCCGGGCGGCGACCGCTCCGGCAGTCGCGCGCTCCCGAACGGACGCCGGGCCTCCGGGGCAGGGTCGGCGCCCGCCACCCCAAGGAGCCTGACCCGTGCCCCTCCCCACCCCGAAGCGGACCACCCCGGCCCGTGCCGCCTCCGCGGCCACCGTCGCCCTGACGGCCGGAGCCCTGCTGCTGACCGCCGTCCCCGCCCACGCGACGGCCACCCCGACCCAGATAGCCACCTCCAAGAGCACCGGCGTCACCTACCTGAAGTCCCTCCAGGCCGCCGACGGCAGCTACGCCACCGGCGGGCTCTCCAACGAGTGGGCCTTCAGCGCGCTGGCGGCCGCCGGCACCGCCGCGGCGGACGTCACCCCCGGCGGTGACACCACCAAGAACGCCCGCCTGGTGTACCGCAACCAGCTCGCCGCCGCCGGCTGGCCCGGCGGCTCGCCGGTGGTCACCGACTACGAGCGCGGCATCCTCAACTCCTACGCGGCCGGCATCGACCCGGCCCGGGTCGGCCCCGGCCGCAACCTGATCGCCGACGCGGTCGCCTACTGGCAGAGTGCCGAGCCCGGCTACTACGGCCCGTCCGCCAACTTCAACGGCACCGTCTTCGGCCTGCTCGCCCTGGCCGGGGCGAAGACCCAGGCCGGCGCCCAGCGCGCCCCGCAGGCCCTGCTGAACGCCTCCGTCACCGCCGTGCGCGCCAACCAGCACAACGACGGCGGCTGGAACTACAGCAAGGCCGCGGGCGACCCGACCGCGCTCGCCCAGGGCAGCGACATCGACATGACCGGCGCGGCCATGGCCTCGCTGTGCGCCGGCGGCGTGCCCAACACCGATCCCGCGATCGTCGCCGCCAAGAACTTCCTCAAGGGCAAGCTCGCCTCGTCCGGGGCGTTCAACGCCATGTTCGGCGTGAACACCGACTCCAACGGCTGGGCCGTGTCCGGCCTCAACGCCTGCGGCATCAACCCCCAGGGCGCCGACTTCACCAGCGGCACCGGCAAGACCCCGGTCGACTTCCTCATCGCCCAGCAGTTCAAGCCCGGCGGCGGCTTCAAGTACCTGCCCACCGACACCACCCCGTCCCCCTACGCCTCCGTGGACGGGCTGCGCGCCGTCGCCGGGGCCGGGTTCACCGCCACGCCGCCGGCCCCGACCACCGCGGGCGAACCCACCTGGGCCGCCACCACCGGCTTCACCGCCGGCACCGCCGCCAGGCTCGCCCTGGTCGTCGACGACGGCACCGGCACGCCCAAGGTCTGCGCCGTCACCCTCACCCCGACCGGCACCACCGCGACCCTCGGTGACGTCCTCGACGCGGCAGGCAGCGCCACCCCGGGCGGCTGCGTCACCTCCGTCACGCCGTCCACCGGCGGCGGCACCGTCACCGCGCTCAACGGCACGGCCAACAGCGGCTCGTTCACCTGGCAGGTCAGCCTGGACGGCGGCGCCGTGACCGGCGCCACCCGGGCCACCACGGTCCACCTCGGCGACACCGTCTCGCTGCGCTACGGCAGCTGACCGCACGGCGCCGGAGGGGAGCCGACCACGGGTCGCCTCCCCTCCGGCGGGGCAGAACCATGACGGCCCGACGGATCCGCCGCCGGACCACAGGACAGGGGGAACGGATGCCGACGGGTGTTTCCGGATGGGTGGCAGGCGGCTACGTGGCCTTGGTCGGCGGGCTGGCCGTCCTGGGCGGGCTGACGGAGAACGGGCGCTACTACCTCGCGTCGATCGTCCTCACCCTTCCCGTCGGCCTCGTCGCGCTGGCCGCCCTCTACCTCGCACGAGGGGTGCTGACCGGCATCGGCGGACTGTTCACCGAGACCACACTGCCGAACGGCGAGGAACCCGGCTGGCTGACCACGGCCGGCATCGTGGCCAACACGCTGCTGTTCACCGTGGCGGCCGTCGCCACCGTGCTGCTGGTCGAGCGCTTCGTCCGCCGCCGGAGGGTGGCGCACGGCAGGTGAACCCGGGCACGCGGTGCCCCGGCCCCCACGTGGCAGGGGCCGGGGCACCGGCGTCGCGTCGGACGTCAGGGCGCCGTGATGCCCGGCTGGGCGCCGGCGCCGAAGGACCAGCCCTCGACGTCACCCGGCGCCGGGTTGTAGCTGCCCGCGCCCAGGCTGCTGTACGACCAGGGGCCGCCGTGCTGGGCGTGCCAGTACGACCAGTAGGCGCTGCCGGTCGGGTTGGTGCAGGTCGTCGGCAGCGCGTTGATCGTGCAGACGAAGCCCGGGTAGCGCGGGTGGAAGGCGTACGAGAACCCGGCGCCGGTCAGCGCGGCCAGGCCGCTGGCGGGGTCCCCGGGCGCGCAGCCGGTCTGGATGCCGCCGCCGACGGCGGTGAAGTCGACCACGACGGTGACGCCGGTGGTGCCGCTGCAGGCGGCGGCCCGGGCCTGCGGGGCCTGGGCGGCGGAGACGCCGAGCAGGCCGGCGGTGAGAGCCGCGGCGGCGGCGATCGAGCCGAGCGTGCGGCGGGCGGGGCGGGATGCGGTGACGGTGTCGGTCATCGGTGAACTCCTCGCAGTCTCGGGCTCGTTCAGCGGGTGGCCGGTGCCGGGCAGGCCAGGGTGGGGGAGTCGGGACGCGCGCCGGCGGCGGAGAGCGTCGACAGCGGGGTGCCGGCGAGGCCGAGGACGGCCTGCGCGGTGGCCCGGGTGCCGCTGGCCGCGTTGAAACCGGTCGCGTCGTAGGCGACCGCGCCCCGCACCACCGGATCGGCGGAGCAGCCCTGCTGGAACTTGACCAGCCGGCTCCAGCCCTTGAGGCCGGTGCCGAAGCGCCCGCCGGAGAGCAGGGCCTGGGTGGCCAGGCCGGTGGTGTTGGCGTTGGAGGTGGTGGCCCCCGCGGCCGCGAAGCCGCCGTCGGCGTTCTGGTGGGCGGCCAGCCAGTCGAGGCCGGTGTTCGCCTTGGCGGTGCGGCCGGTGGCGGCGAGGGCCTGCACGGCGAGGGCGGTGGCGTCCGGGTCACCGGCGCAGGTGGGTTGGCCGAAGGAGATGGGGAAGCCGCCGTCCGCGCACTGGCTGTTCGCGAGGAAGTCCACGGCCGCCGTCGGGGCGTCACCGGAGGTGCGGTGCAGGGCGATCAGGGCCAGCGACTGGCCGAAGGCGTTGCTGTAGTCGCCCCACTGGGAGCGGTCGGAGAAGCGCCCCTCCGCGGTCTGGAGCGAGCGCAGCCGCGAGGGCAGGTCGACGCCGCCGAAGCTCGCGGGGTTCGCGCCGCGCACCTCGACGGCGAGCAGCAGCTTGGCGGTCGCGCCCGCGTACGCCTCGGTCGTGCCGTCGCCCAGGTAGCCGGAGAGGATCTCGGGCTTCGCCAGCCAGGCGGTCGCCTTGGCGGCGGCCTCGTCGGAGCTGCGCGAGGCCGCGAAGGCCAGCACGGCGTCGATGGTCAGGCCCTGGTCGGGGTAGGCGGTGCCGTTGAAGACGGACTCGAAGTGGTCCCCGTCGACGAGTTGGCGGGCCAGCCAGCCGGCCGCCGCGGCGTCGGGAAGGACGGTCCTGGACGAGGCCGTGTCGGCGTGGGCGGCGGTGGCGGTGGCGGTGGCGGGGAGCGCGGTGGCGAGCGCCAGGGCGGGTATCGCGAGCAGACCGAGAGTGCGGCGGAGCGTGGGCATGGGTGCCTTTCCGGGCCTGGACGCAGGGGCCCGGAGGACAGCGGCACGGTGCCGGGGCAGCCCTCGGAGCTCCGGCCCGCAGACCACGACGGGAGGAGGGGACGACACGCCTCCGCCGACGGGTACTCGGGCTCGCCGCCGACATGGCGTCGACGGCCTACCGTTGCGGGTCAGCGCCGGATTCGGACCGGACTTCCCCCATCGGCGGAGTCAGAACATGACGGCTCATCATGGCGAAACGGGAAAGATCCGGTCAAGGGATCGTGCGTCACAGCACGGTGTTCGAAGCCTCCCGCGACGCTGCTCCGGTAGGTCCTGAGCCGACGGGCGGTGCGCCACCCCGTCGAGGGGGGCGCACCGCGCGGGCCGTCAGCGGTTGCGGAACTCCGGCGGGCGCTTCTCGGTGAAGGCGGCCATGCCCTCCTTCTGGTCCGCCGTGGCGAAGGTGGCGTGGAAGAGCCGGCGCTCGAAGCGGACGCCTTCGGCGAGGGTGGTCTCGTACGAGCGGTCGACGCTTTCCTTGAGCATGATCGCCGCCGGGGCGGACATCGCCGCGATGGTTTCGGCGGTGGCCAGCGCCTCGGTGAGCAGCTGGTCGGCCGGGACGATCCGGGAGACCAGGCCGGCCCGCTCGGCCTCCTCGGCGCCCATCATCCGGCCGGTCAGGCACAGTTCCATGGCCTTGGCCTTGCCGACCGCGCGGGTCAGTCGCTGCGAGCCGCCGATGCCGGGGTAGGTCATGCGGTGCCCTTCCCGAGGGTGGTGATGATGGCGGAGAAGTCCAGCCCGGCGCCGTCGGCCGCCGCGAAGTCGGCGTACAACTGCGCTGCCCTGCGCCCGAGTTCGGTGGGCAGGCCGGCGGATTCGGCCGCCCCGGCGGCCAGTCCGAGGTCCTTGGCCATCAGGGCGGCGGCGAACCCGGCCGCGTAGTCGCGGTTCGCCGGGCTGGTGGGGACGGGCCCGGGGACGGGGCAGTTGGACGTGAGCGCCCAGCACTGCCCGGAGGCGGCGGAGGCCACGTCGAACAGCGCCTCGTGGCTGAGCCCGAGGCTCTCCCCGAGGACGAAGGCCTCGCTGACCGCGATCATCGAGACGCCCAGGATCATGTTGTTGCAGATCTTCGCGGCCTGCCCCGACCCGGAGGCGCCGCAGTGCACGACCCGGCGGCCCATCGCGGCCAGCAACGGTTCGGCCTCGCCGAAGTCGGCGTCCTCCGCGCCGACCATGAAGGTCAGGCTCGCGGCCTCGGCGCCGGGCACACCACCGGACACCGGCGCGTCGACGGCCCGGTGCCCGGTCGTGCGGGCCAGGTCGGCGGCGATCCGGGCGTCCCCGACGGCGATGGTGGAGCAGTCCACGAACAGCGCCTCGCGCGCGGCGGCGGTCAGGCCCTCGTAGGCCCCCAGCACGTGCCGGCCGGTCGGCAGCATGGTGATGACCACCTCGGCCCCGGCCACCGCCCGCTCCGCCGACTCGGCGACGGCGATCCCGTGGCCCGCCGCCCGCTCACGGGCGTCCGCCGCGAGGTCGTAGCCGGTCACCCGGTGGCCGGCCTTGACGAGGTTGGCGGCCATCGGGCCGCCCATGTTGCCCAGTCCGATGAATCCGATGTCGAGGGTCACCAGCGCTCCAGGGGTGTGGTGGCGGCGAGGCCGAGTTCGCGCTCGCCGAGCGGGGCGAAGTAGCGGGCCACAGCGGCGGGTTCGACGGCGCCCAGCGCCGCCGGGCTCCACCGCGGCGAACGGTCCTTGTCGATCACCTGGGCCCGGATGCCCTCGGCGAGGTCGCCGGTGGCCAGGGCCGCGCAGGAGGTGCGGTACTCCTGGTCCAGGACGGCCTCCAGCGGGCCGAGGGCGCGGGCCCGTCGCAACGCGGCCAGCGTGGCCTTCACGGCGGTGGGCGAGTTGGCGGTGATCTGGTCGACGGCCTTCTTCGCCTCCGGTTCACCGCTGTCCCGCAGCCGGTCGAGGATCTCCTCGACGGTGCCGGCCGCGTAGCACCGGTCGATCCATCCGCGCTGTCCGTCCAGCACACCGGCCGGCGCCGGTCCGACGTGCCGTTCGAGGGCGTCGTGCACGGGCAGCTCGGCGAGGTCGTCGAGCAGCGCCGGGACCTTCTCCGTGGCAACGAAGTGGTCGGCGAGCCCACAGAGCAGCGCGTCCGCGGCACCGACGGAACCGGCGGTCAGGGCCAGGTGGGTGCCCAACTCGCCCGGAGCGAGCGCGAGCAGGTACGTGCCGCCGACATCGGGGACGAAGCCGATGCCCGCCTCCGGCATGGCCACGCGGGTCGTCCCGGTGACGATGCGGACGCTGCCGTGGGCGGAGACGCCGACGCCGCCGCCCATCACGATGCCGCTCATGAGCGCCACGTAGGGCTTGGGGTAGCGGGCGATCCGGGCGTTGAGGCGGTACTCGTCGCGCCAGAACTCCTCGACGGCGCCCCGGTCCCCGCCGGTGGCGGCGCGGTGGATGGCGACGATGTCGCCGCCCGCGCAGAAGGCCCGTTCACCGGCGCCGGTGACGACGACGGTGTCGACCCGGTCGTCCTCCTCCCAGGCGTCCAGGGCCTGCGCGATCCGCCGCACCATGCCGTGGGTGAGGGCGTTCAGGGCCGCCGGCCGGTTGAGGACGATCAGCCCGGCCCGGCCCTCCCGCTGGACGAGGACCTCCGCGGTGTCGTTCGGGGTCATCACGCGGCTCCGGTCAGGCCGCGGGCGACGATGACACGCATGATCTCGTTGGTCCCTTCCAGGATCTGGTGCACCCGCAGGTCGCGGACGATCTTCTCGATGCCGTACTCGGCCAGGTAGCCGTAGCCGCCGTGCAGTTGGAGGGCCTGGTTGGCGACCTCGAAGCCGGTGTCGGTGGCGTAGCGCTTGGCCATCGCGCACAGCTGGGGCGCCCGGGGATCGCCCCGGTCCAGGGCGGCCGCCGCCCGCCATACCAGCGCCCTGGCCGCCTCCAACTCCGTCGCCATGTCGGCGAGTCGGAACTGCAGGGCCTGGGAGTGCAGGAGCCGGGCGCCGAACGCCTCGCGGTCCGCCAGGTAGCCGGTGGCGCGCTCCAGGGCGTCCTGCGCGCCGCCGAGCGAGCAGGCGGCGATGCCGAGTCGGCCCCCGTTCAGCCCGCTCATGGCGATCCGGAAGCCCTCGCCCTCCGCGCCGAGCAGGCGGTCGGCGGGCAGGCGCACCCCGTCGAGGAGCACCTGCCGGGTGGGCTGGGCGTTCCAGCCCATCTTCCGCTCGTTCGGCCCGAACGAGACGCCGGGGTCGTTCCGTCGGACGACGAAGGCGGACACCCCGTCGGCCCCCGGGCCGCCGGTGCGGGCCATCACCAGGTAGACCTCGGAGGCGCCGGCGCCGGAGATGAACTGCTTGACGCCGTCGAGCACCCAGGCGTCCCCGTCCCGGCGGGCCCGGGTGGTGAGCGCGGCGGCGTCCGAGCCGGCGCCCGGCTCGGTGAGGCAGTAGCTGGCGGGGGTCTCCATCGTGCAGAGACCAGCCAGCCACCGGGCGCGCTGGGCGTCGTCGCCGTAGCGGTCGATCATCCAGGCGACCATGTTGTGGATGGACAGGTAGGCGGCGATCGAGGGGCAGCCGGTCGCCAGCGCCTCGAAGACGAGCACGCCGTCGGCGCGGGTGAGCCCGGATCCGCCGGACTCCTCGCCGACGTAGACGCCGGCCAGGCCGACCTCCGCCGCCTTGCGCAGCACGTCCACCGGGAAGTGCTTGGCCTGGTCCCACTCGACGGCGTTCGGTGCGAGGTGCTCGCGGGCGAAGGCCCGGGTCGTCTCGACGATGGCGAGTTGATCGTCGGTCAGTTGCGTGTGCACGGCCCGCCTCAGCTCATCGTCGGCATGGTGAAGCTCGCGCCCTCCTTGACCCCGGAGGGCCAGCGCGAGGTGACGGTGCGGGTGCGGGTGTAGAAGCGGATCGAGTCCGGCCCGTGCTGGTTGAGGTCGCCGAAGGCGGAGCGCTTCCAGCCGCCGAAGGTGTGGTAGGCGATCGGGACCGGGATGGGCACGTTGACGCCGACCATGCCGGTGTTCACCCGGCGGGTGAAGTCACGGGCGGTGTCGCCGTCCCGGGTGTAGATGGCCACGCCGTTGCCGTACTGGTGCTCGCTGGGCAGCCGCAGCGCCTCCTCGTAGTCGGCGGCGCGGACGACGGTGAGCACCGGGCCGAAGATCTCCTCCTGGTAGATCCGCATGTCCGGGGTGACCCGGTCGAACAGGGAGGCGCCGAGGAAGTAGCCGTCCTCGTGGCCGGGGAGGCGGAAGTCCCTTCCGTCCACGACGAGTTCGGCGCCCTCCCGGACGCCGAGGTCCAGGTGGTCGCGGACGCGGCCCAGCGCGTCGCGGCCCACCAGCGGGCCGAAGTCCGCCGCCGGGTCGTCCGAGCGGCCGACCTTGAGCCCGGCGATCCGCTCGACCAGCTTCGCCACCAGGGCGTCCGCGGTCTCCTCGCCCACCGGTACGGCGACCGAGATCGCCATGCAGCGTTCCCCGGCCGAGCCGTAGCCGGCGCCGACCAGCGCGTCGGCGGCCTGGTCGAGGTCGGCGTCCGGCATCACGATCATGTGGTTCTTGGCGCCGCCGAAGCACTGCGCCCGCTTCCCGTGCGCAGCGGCGGTCGCGTACACGTACTGGGCGATCGGCGTGGAGCCGACGAAACCGAGCGCCTCGACCCGCGGGTCCCCCAGCAGGGTGTCCACGGCCTCCTTGCCGCCGTTGACCACGTTGAGCACGCCCGGCGGCAGCCCGGCCTCCAGGAACAGCTCGGCCAGTCGCAGCGGCACCGAGGGGTCGCGCTCGGAGGGCTTGAGGACGAAGGCGTTGCCGCAGGCCAGCGCGGGTGCGGCCTTCCAGAGCGGGATCATCGCGGGGAAGTTGAACGGCGTGATGCCGGCGACGACGCCGAGCGGCTGGCGCATCGAGTAGACGTCGATGCCGGTGCCGGCGTTGTCGCTGAACTCGCCCTTCAGCAGGTGCGGGATCCCGGCGGCGAACTCCACGACCTCCAGGCCGCGTTGGATGTCGCCGTGGGCGTCGGCCACGGTCTTGCCGTGCTCGGCGGACAGCAGCCGGGCCAGTTCCTCCTTCTCCTGCTCGACCAGTTGCAGGAAGCGCAGCAGCACCCGCGCCCGCCGCTGCGGGTTCCAGGCCGCCCACGCGGGCTGGGCCTGCGCGGCGTCGGCGATCACCGCCTCGACCTCGGCGCGGTCGGCCAGCGGCACCCGGGCCTGCACCCGGCCGGTGTTGGGGTCGTACACGTCGCCGAAGCGGCCGGACGTCCCGGCGACGCGCTTGCCGCCGACGAAGTGGGTCAGTTCACGGACCATCGGTTCCTACTCTCGACAGGGTCGGGGAGAGGAGGAATGGAGGCCGCCGCCGACGGGCGGGCGCACGGTGGTGCGGCCGCGCGACGTCACGGTGGCGGTGGCATGACGATCCGTCAGAGCGGTTGGGCCCCGGCAGTCGTCGGCACAGGACAGCCAGGAGCAGTGGAACGGGAGCAGCCCGGAGTCATGCGTGTCGTCTCCATCCTCGTGGAAAACACGGATCACCCGCGGCCGGTATCCTGACTCCCGGATCACCGCACGCCCTCAGGCCTTCCCGGCTGGCTGCCAGTGGCCGTCCCTCACGAGGACGAACTCCCCGGTCACAGTGGCGGGACCGTGCCGGACTCACACCGGCTTCCCTGACACCGCGGACCTGCCGTCGGCCATATAGTTGGACGTCCTAGTAAGTCCAGAGGGCGCCGTCTGCGCGTTGTGCCCGCCCTGAGGCCCGCTGACCTGTGCCACCGAGCGGGCCCGGCCGGCCGTGCGCTCCGGGCTTTGGTGGGGGGTGAGGGCGCGGCGGTCCCGGCGTGCCGAGCCGCGGCCGTCGAAGGAGACCGTACGGAACGGCCCGCACCGCACCCCGCGTGTCGCGGGCTGGGCTTCGATCCGGCTGAAACGGGGTCATTCGTGTGGCGGAGTGTGGCGCGCGTCGGCTTGCGTGAACAGGGCCGCGCCCGATTCCCTGACGCCACGTCTGCCAGTGTCCGTTGGCGGGCAGCTACTTCGGGAGCAATTGTGCTTGCACGAATCATGTCCATCGCGGCCGCAGCCGTGACTCTCGTCGCGGTCCAGCCGGGCCTCGCCGTCGCGGCGGCCGACCCCAGCACCACAGTCACGTTCGCCGTCACGTCCGGCGCGTTGACGCTGACGGTACCGGCCAGTGCCAACCTCGGCTCGGGAGCGCCCGGCACCGTCATCAGCGCGCCGATCGGGCCCTGTACCGTCACCGACGATCGCGCCCTCGCCTCGGCCTCCTGGACGGTGACCGCAGCGGAGACGGACTTCACAAACGGTGTGACGACGATCGCCGCCACCGACGCCACCTACACGGTCGGGACGGTGACGACGACCGGTACCATCACCGCCACTCCAACGAACGTGACGCTGAGCAACAGCGCGCAGACGGTGCTCACCGGGAGCGCCGGTGTCGGAGACAACACCGCGTCCTGGAACCCGACAATCTCCGTCAACGTGCCCCCCAGCGCCGTCGGCGGGATCTACACCGGAACGCTGACCCAGTCCGTTGCCTGATGGAATGAAGGGCGCGCGCCGGTGCGGGGTTCTGCTGCTGGCGCTGGCCCTCGTACAGGCGGCCGGGGTGATGCCGGCAGCGGGGCATGCGGCACCCGGGTTGTCCTCCCCCCGGGACCCGGCCGCGGGGAAGACCATCGGTATCAAGCTGCTCGACGCTCCGGAAAGCCGCCGTGCGGATCCCAGGGCGCACGCCTACATCGTCGACCACGTCGCGCCCGGCTCGACCATCGAGCGGCGGGTGGAGGTCACCAACGAGTCGTCCACGCCGATGCACGTCAACGTCTACGCCGCGGCGGCCACCATCGCGAAGGGTGAGTTCACCTTCGCGCCGGAGCGCACCCCCAACGAGCTGACCGGCTGGACGTCACTCGACACGGCGGACCTTGAGCTGGCGGCCTCCGAAACGGTGCGAGTACGCGCCACCATCCGGGTGCCCGGGGACGCCGCCGCCGGGGAGCGATACGGCGTCATCTGGGCACAGACGGACACCCCCACGGACCGCTCGCACAATGTGACGTTCCAGGGCCGGGTGGGCGTCCGCATGTACATCGACGTCGGTCCCGGTGGTGAGCCACCCTCGGACTTCGAGATCGAGCGGCTCCATCCGGCCCGAGCCCGCGACGGGCGGGGGGAGGTTCGCGCCCGGATCCACAACACGGGGGGCCGCGCCCTGGACATCGGCGGGGCACTCTCCGTCTTCGACGGGTCGGGCGGACTGCGCGCCGGACCGTTCCCGGCCAGGACGGGCACCACACTGGCTCCGGGTGACGCTGCGGAGATGGTCGTCCCGTTGGACGCACAGCTGTCGGACGGCTCGTCGACGGTGGAGCTCACGCTCAAGAGCGGCCTGGTCGAGCACACCGCGCGCGCCACCGTCACCTTCCCGACGACTCCCGGTAGCACTGGAGCAGTCGCCGCGTCGGTCGCCCAGCAAGGGCACTTCCCCTCCCCTGTGGTCGCCGGGCTTTCGGCCCTCGTCGCCGCCCTGTGCCTTCTGCTCTTCAAGTTCCTCCGGCGCCGCCGGTGACCACTCCGACCGAGCCCCGCCCCCGCGTCCGGCTGATCCGCTCCGTGGGTGACGCATGAGGGTCGTCATCGAGCGCGCCACCGCTCCTTTCGCGTCGGCGTCATCCTCGCCGGCGCTCTGCGGCGCACCACTGGCCCACCCGCTGTGTTCGGCGGGTTGTCCGTCGGGTCTCGTGTGCTCGCCGCGATCACCACCGTGTTGTATGTGCGAGCGCACTCACCGAAGCGCAAAGTGATATTCGGGTCACGAACAGTAACGGCTTGTTGTCGGCGATTTGGAAGCGGAGATGTCGGTGTTCAGGCATGGGAGAGGGCGGGCTGAAGCAAGCCGCGGCCCGGGAGGAATGGGCGGCATGTTTCGACGGTGGCTGAGGGTACGGGTCCGCAAGCCGGCGGCGGTCATGATGGCCGGGTTGGCCGTCCTGGCGATCGTCCTGGCCACAGTCTGGACGGCCACGGCTCAGCGCGCCTCCGTCGCCCAGGTCAACGGCCGCACGGTGCCGGTGATCGACACCGCCGCCACCGGCCTCACCGAATCCAGTGGCAGCGCCACCACTGACCCCGGCGGCACCGAGAGCGCCGCCGGCACCGGCAGTACCGGCCTCACATTCACGGTACTCGGACCCTCCCTGACCATCGCCAAGAGTCATGCGGACCCCTTTGTCCGGGGCGAGGACGGCGTTTACACCATTACTGTGGGTAACGCCCCAGCGGTCGGCCCGACCGATGGCACCACGGTCACCGTTCACGACACCCTCCCCGCAGGCCTTCGGGCCGACCGGATCGCCGGGAAGGGATGGCACTGCATTCTGGCCACCCTCACCTGTACCCGCAGCGACGTCCTGCCTGCCGGGCAGAGCTACCCGCCCATCACCCTGAAGGTCGACGTCTCCTGCGACGCCCCTGCGCAGGTCACCAACACCGCTACCGTCACCGGAGGCGGTGACGCCACCATCCACACCGCCAACGACCTCACCACGATCAAGCACCACGAGCACCACGAGCACCACGGGCACGACGGCGACGGGCACGACGGCGACGGGCACGACGGGGGTCATGACCACTGCGATCGCCACGACCCCTGAACTAAGCCCGCGTGGGCGTAGCGGAAGGCGTGCCGGTCCTCCGTCCCCGCGTTGCTTGCGGAGCGCTCCTCAGCCTCGCCGGTGGCATCCCGTGCGGGGCGGGACGCGGGCGCCCCGTGCGGCGAAAGCCCCGGGCGCCCGGGCCCTGCTGGAAGCGGCGGGCCCTCGGCACCCGGGGCTTGGAGGCGGCCGCCGCCCGCGCGGCCACCAGCTCGCCGCCAGCAGGTCCCGCTGATCGGCCGCGAGTTCTGACCCGCCTCGCGCGTAGCCACCGGCCGCGCTGCTCGACCTCGAAGACAGTCGCCTTCCCAAGTGTTCGCCTGGAAAGTCCAGTTGGGGTCGGCGACGAGGTTGCCGGCGTCCGATGACGGCGCTGTTCGAGTATGGGACTCAAGCGGTCGCCTCCGGACGTACCCAGGTCGAACGCGGACTCCTCGAACACGGCGGCAGCGTCGGCCAGGGCGACCGCCAAGCCGACGATGGTGGCCAGGTAGGCGGCGTTGACTCCGGTCCCGGCTCCGGCCTCGAAGACGCGCTGGCCGGGCCGGGCGCCGAGCTGTTCGAGCATCAGGGCGACGATCGCGGGCTGGGACGCGGCGCTGATCTGGGTTCGCCAAGAACAAGTGCGGCGACAACGCGGTGACCACGTTCCTGACCACTGGGGAGCGACCGGTGCCGGATCTCGCCTGCGTGGCCGAGACCGGCTGACCGGACAGCCGAATCAGCCGAACATTCGACGGACAACACCGCAATGCCCCCGCGATCGACGGTGTCCCGGATCTCGTCCGGGCATGTGCCAGGGCGAGATCCGGGACACCGAAAGCGCGATCCGGAGATCGCGACGGACGTGGGTGGCCATCGCCCGCTCGGCACCGCCCGGAACGATCGGGTGAGAACCGGTGCATGCCCGCAGTGCGCGTTCCGTTGGGCGGTCCACGACTGCCGGTCGCGCGAAGGCCGGCTTCGCGTTCGGCTTCGGCCTCGCACCCGACCACGCCCAGGGGCAGTACCAGGGCCTGGCCGGCATCGGCTTCGGAGCGGGCCAGGCCCTCGCCCCGGTGATCCTCACCGGGGCGGTTCTCGCGCTCGGCCATACCGGGTGGCTGCTCCTCGGCGCCCTCTTCGCGGTCGTCGGCGCGGCAGGGCCGCCGGTGGCCGCGTGGGCCGAGCGGACCCGCCCCGGGAAACCGGAAGCTTCCGTGGAGCGCCGGCGACGTGGATCGCCGCTGCCGCAGGCCGGTCAGCGCTATCGAATCGGCGGCAAAACCGGTGGTGTCGCAGGGTGAATTCGCTTTTCCCGGGCCTGAAGTGCCGTGTGAGGAAAAAGATGGAGCCGGAATTCCGTCATCCATCTTTCGGCCAGTGCGGGACTGGTTCGCGCCGGTTGTGCGGAATCCGGGCTCCCGGGATTTCCGCTGGCAGGACAGTGCTGTGACAAGGGGGCGGTGCCCGTGGAGGCGAGCGCCCGTGCAGCAGAATCAGGGGGTCTACAACGGTGGCAACTCTGAACTACGAAATCCTCACCGACCCGGCTCCGCTCCAGGTGCCGAACGCGGGCGAGGAGTCCCGGGGGACGGTCTACGTCATCATCTCCAACCCGAACAGCGACGACGCACTCTGGTACTCCACCGAGATCCAGGTGCCCGTCGGGGACAAGGACGGCGACCTGACGACCGATCCGAAGGCGTTCACCCCGCAGATCACGCAGAACACCGCGACGGACCCGGCGAACAAGCCGGCGACCGACTGGAACACCTCGACCGCCGTCTACAGGATCTCCTCCCAGGACCCCCGCTACCCCACCCTCATCAAGGGCGGCGGCTCCATGGTCGTGGCGATGGAGGGCTTCCCGGTCTCCAGCAAGCCGGGGCTGGTCCTGCTGCGGGTGACGGAGCGGGCGGCGAACATCGGCGGCTTCGTGCACCCGAGCCTCGTGACCCTGAGCCTGATCAAGCAGGAAGCCAAGGTGCCGCGGAACTTCCGTGCGAAGGACTCCCTGGTGGCCGCGGGCAAGGACGTCGTCCTGCAGTGGGACGGCCCGGACACCCTCACGTACCAGATCCAGGGCCCGGACGGCCCGCCGGAGGCCGTCCCGCCGAGGAGCGGGGCGGCGGCCGGCTGGCAGTGGTCGCCGAAGCCCGGCCAGGAGCCGAAGCGGGACGCCACCTACACCCTGATCGCCAGCTCCCCGAACGGGCAGCAGCCGAGCTACCTGCTGACCACCACCGTCCACCTGCGCAGCCCCGAGTTCGACAGTGTGACGGCGACCAAGGGCGTGTACACCCCGTGGGTGGAAGGCACGGCGCCGCGCGGCCGGATCGTCTTCACCGAGCAGGGTGCGCAGGTGCGGGACGCGTCGAACGCGCCGGGTACGGTTGCCGCCGCCAAGGCGGATGTGGAGAGTGTGACGGCGTCGGTCGGGGTGTCGACGCCGTGGGTGGAGGGGACGACGGAGAAGGGTCGGGTCACCCTCACGGCGCAGGGTGTGCAGGTGCGGGACGCGTCGAACGCGCCGGGCACGGTTGCGGCCGGCAAGGCGGACGTCGACACCGTGACCGCCGCGTGGGTGCGGGGCCGCGACAGCGGTTCCGGGTGGATCCAGTTCCCGTCGGACGGGATCACGGTCGGTCACGGCCAGGGGAACGACCTGGGCACCGTTCACGCCGAGAAGATCAGCGTGAACGGCATCAACACCAAGTGGGTCGGGGACCGCGACTCCGGCAAGGGCTGGCTCGACTTCCCGCAGTCCGGAGTGAACGTCCGCAAGGACGGACAGGAGACGTGGGGGACGGTCGCCGCGGACAAGGCGGACCTGAACGGCGTCAACACCAAGTGGGTGCAGGGGCGTACGTCCAGTGACGGCTGGATCGAGTTCCCGGCGTCCGGGCTGAACGTGTTCCAGGGCTCCGGGCACCGCGAGTGGGGGACGGTCGCCGCGGACAAGGCGGACTTGAACGGCGTCAACACCAGCTGGGTGCAGGGGCGTACGTCCGGTGACGGGTGGATCGAGTTCCCGGCGTCCGGGCTGAACGTGTTCCAGGGCGCGGGGAACCGTACGTGGGGGACCGTCGCCGCCGACAAGGCGGACCTGAACGACCTGGTCACCGACCGGGCCCGGGTCAAGCAACGCCTCACCCTGCACGGCGGGTTGACCGTCGACAACGTGCTGGAGACGCTGGACGGTCCGCCGCGGCTGGTCGTCCACGGGGAGTCGGAGTTCCGGCAGAAGGTGAACGCCAACGGCGACCTGTCGGTCGGCGGGGAGTCGGTGTTCGCCGGGAAGGTGAACGCCACCGGCGACGTGCGGGTCGGCGGGGAGTCGGCGTTCTTCGGGAAGGTGAACGCCAACAGGCACCTCTCGGTCCGCACCGGGAGTGCCTGGATCCTGCACACCAACGACGACCTGGTGGCGATCAACGGCAACCTGCGAGTCCACGGGGCCTTCCGGGCCGACAAGTGACGCCGGCTCGGTGAGTGACTGCGGTCCTCGTTCCCCGGGTGAGCGGGGAGCGGGGGCCGCTGGTCACCGGAAGGACGGGCCGGCGGGCCTCACATCCGGCGGACCCGCAGCACGCTGGTGAGCATCGGGAGAGTGAACTCGCCGGCGCCGGTCTCCGGCCGGTCGGTGAGGTAGGCGTGGGTGGCGTCCAGCAGGGCCTTCCGTTCCTGCTCCGGCATGACCAGGACGCCCGCCTTCGTCGAGAGGGTGGCGACGAGGGAGTCGGCGGTCCGCCGCTGCCCGTGCGGGAACTCCGCCTGCTCGGGCGAGTCGAACCGGGCGTCCCCGCCGGACCGGGGAAGGTGCATCCGCGCCGTCTCGACGCGCCAACTGGTGGGCACGTCGCGCGGGCCGATGGCGGCGGGGCCGGTGACGCGGGCGAGGCCGGCCACCCAGTCGACCCGGTCGTCGAAGACGTTCCACAGGCTGGCCAGCACGCCGCCGGGGGCGAGGACCCTGGCGATCTCCGGCCCCGCGAGGTCCATGTCGAACCAGTGCATGGCGTTGCCGGACACCACGGCGTCGACGGAGTCGTCCGGCAGCGGGATCGCCTCCGCTCGTCCCGCCAGCGCGCGGACGGTCGGCAGTGCGGCGCGCAGTTCGGCCAGCATCGCCGGGTCGGGTTCGACCGAGACGACGTCGTGGCCCAGGGCGACCAGGGTGGCGGTGAGCTTGCCCGTCCCGGCGCCGAGGTCGAGCACCCGCGGGCCGGGCGCGGCCTCGAGGGCCCAGCGCACCGCGGCCTGCGCGTAGTCCGGGCGGTGCTCGGCGTAGGCGCCCGCCGCGCGGCCGAACGACGAGCTGTGCAGCCGCCGTTCGGCCTGCGCCGACTCCTGGCCGGCGGCCGCCCGGCCACGCGCGTCGTCCTGGTGCTGCCGGGTGTCGTCGTTGATTCCCGTCACTGAAGCCCCCGCTGATCGACGGTCTGATTCCGGCTCGATGTATCGAACCGATACATCGAGACGATAGGTACCGGAGTGCTTCGACACAAGGTCCACTTCTGCTGACCGACGATCACGGCCGACATTCGGAGGGGATCGGGGCATAGAATTGAACGCGTTCAGAAATCTGGGCTACGCTAGGTTCCGAGGAACCGAGGCAAGAGGGGGAACCCATGAAGGTCGTCATTCCCGGTGGATCCGGTGAGCTCGGGACGCTGCTCGACCGGCGCCTGACCGCCGCCGGGCACCAGGTCGTCGTGCTCAGCCGCAGGCCCGCCGGACCCCGGCAGGTCGGCTGGGACGGACGGACCCTCGGCGCCTGGGCAGCCGAGATCGACGGCGCCGACGTCGTGCTCAACCTCGCCGGGCGCAGCGTCAACTGCCGCTACACCGAGGCGAACCGGCAGGAGATGATGGACTCCCGGGTGCAGTCCACCCAGGTCGTCGGCGAGGCCGTCGCAGCCGCCCGCCGCCCGCCCTCGTGCTGGCTCCAGATGAGCACCGCCACCGTCTACGCCCACCGCCACGACGCCCCCAACGACGAGCGGGACGGCCTGATCGGCGGCAGCGAGCCCGACGCCCCGCCCGCCTGGCGGTACAGCATCGACGTCGCCCAGGCCTGGGAGCGCACCCTGGCCGAGGCCGACACCCCGCACACCCGCCGGGTCGCGCTGCGCACCGCCGCCGTCCTCGGCCCCGAGCGCGGCGGCTCGCTCGACGCGCTCTCCTGGCTGGCCCGGCTCGGTGTCGGCGGGCCGGTCGCGGGCGGCGCCCAGTACGTCTCCTGGCTCCACGAGCGGGACTTCGCCCGCGCCGTCGAGTTCCTGATCGCCCGCGAGGACCTCACCGGGCCGGTCAACCTCGCCGCCCCGAACCCGCTGCCCCAGCGCGAGTTCATGCGCGAGCTGCGCACCGCCTGGGGCATGCCGCTGGCTCTGCCCGCCACCCGCTGGATGGCCGAACTGGGCGCCTTCGCGCTGCGCTCCGACACCGAGCTGCTGCTGAAGAGCCGCCGCGTCGTCCCGACCCGCCTGCTCGACGCGGGCTTCGCCTTCGACCACCCGAGCTGGCCGGAGGCCGCCCGCGACCTCGTGCGGCGGCTGCGCGGGCGGTAGCGCGCTCGACGGCCGCCGTGTGGCGGGTTCGTCACGGGGCCGTCACAGCTCCCCGTCGGCGCTTGCCCGGTCCCGGTGATCCCCGGGACCGTGGAGGAACACGCACGGTCGATCAGGGGGCGGGATGCGGACGGTACGGCTGTCGGTCATGCGGCAGTGGGGAAGCAACATCGGGATCGGCTGCGCCCTGGCGGTGGCGACGATGCTCGCGCTCGGCCTGTCCGGTGCCACCGGCGCGGGGACGGCCACCCTGATCGGCGTGCTGATCGGGGGCGCGGCGGCCGTCGGGGTGCCGCACACCTTCCGGCTACGGGAGGACGAGCAGGGCCTCACCCTGGTCCGGCTGCTGGTCGCGCGCCGCTACGCCTGGTCGGAGATCAGCGGCCTGGCCATGGAGTTCGGCGAGGAGATCGAGACCAGCGGCCACCACGTGACCCTGCGCCTGCGCCTGGTGGACCCGCCGGGCCGGTTCTGGGGCCCGCAGCTCGGCCGGATCGACGTCACCGAGGACGACCGGCCACGCGGCGTCGAACCGCGCGCCCTGGCCGAGCTGTTCGCGGTCTTCGGCCGGCACGGAGTACCCGTCGACCAGCCGGAGTTCGCGAACGCCGTGCTCCACGTCTACGGCCTGCCGCCACTGCCGCCCCAACCGGTGCGGCAGGTGCCGGCCGGGCCGGTGCCCACGGCGGGGGAGGCGTACGAGCACGCCCCGGACGTCGCGGAGGAGGAGAAGGACCTGGCCGCCCACCGGAGCACCGTCAAGAGCCCGCCCCGCAAGCGTCGCGAGTACCTGCTGCGCGCCGCCGCCCGGGCCGACCGCATCGCCCTGGCGGGCGGCGACGCCGACCCGCACCAGGTGGTGCGGGCGCGGATAGCGGCCGGGGAGCTGACCGAACACGACCGCGTCACCGCCGAAGGCGACGGTGCGCGCGGGTACGTCCGCCAGCAGTACCTGGACTGGCGCCGGACCGCCGCCGAGCCGCGGCGGGGCTGGGGGACGGCTCGCTGACGGGCCGAGGGCCGAGTCGCCGGCGGGTCGAGGGCGGAGCCGCTGACGAGCCGAGGGCCGATGGTCAGCCCGGCCCCGGCGGCCCGGACCGTGACCCGCGTGCGAGCCCTCTCGCCGCCGCACCGAGCAGTGCGGCGCCGCCGACGGCGAGCAGGCCGTGGTGCTGGGAGGCCCACAGCTGGGTGCTGCGCTCCCGGGCCTCGTCGTCGAAGCGGCCGTGCGCGCCGTGGTCGTCGGAAGTGTCCGACGGCGTCCAGAGGTTGGCGAGGCCGTCCGCCTGCCGGGGGCCGTCCTCCTGCTGGGCGCCGATGCCGGCGCGGGCGAGGTAGCGGTCGAGCAGGCCGGGGGCGAGCGCGTTGGCGACCAGGGTGCCGACGGTGCTGCCGCCCACCCAGTACTCCCGCCGCCCGGGGTGGTCGGCGGCGAACCGCACGGCGCGGGCGGCGACGGCCTCGCAGGCCTGCGGGTCGGCCACGTCGGCCAGCACGGTGCGCACCGGCGAGCCGGCGGCCTGGGCCTCGGCCGAGGCGGCGCGCAGTCCGACCAGGCCCCGGGCGACCAGCACCAGCCGGTCGCCACCGGTGGCGAGGGCCGAAGGCCGAGACGTACACCAGCAGCCGTTCCGCAGTCGGGGGAGTGTAGAGCCGGGCGTTCTCCATCGTGTAGTGCGTGCCGCGGTGGGACACCATGCCGCCGGTGAACAGCTCCCGCGTCACCTCGACGGCCTCCTCCAGCATCTCCGCACGCACCGCGAACGGCGGCCGGCGGTCGCCCAGGACGTGCTCGTTGAGTGCCTCGCCGGTGCCGGTGCCGACGCCGAGCCGCAGCCCGCCCGCGAGCTGCACGTCCGCGGTGGCCGCGGCCTGCGCCGTCACGGCTGGGCGCAGCCGCACCGTGGGGCAGGTGACCAGGGTGGTCGCCGGCAGCCGGACCACCTGTGACAGCGCGCCGATCACGCCCCAGACGAACGGGGCGTTGCCCTGGGTGTCGTTCCACGGGTGGTAGTGGTCGGAGATCGCCAGCCGGGTGAAACCGGCCCGCTCCGCCAGCCGGGCCTGATCGATCAGCTGGGCGGGGGTGAACTCCTCGCAGGACAGGAAGCATCCGAACGCGGTCATGGCGGCCTCGGTTCGTCGGTCGGCCTGTGCCGGAGCGGCTTTCCGGACGGGGCGCCGCGAAACCCGGGCGTCGCGCGCGAGTGGTGGCCCCGCCGGTCGGGGGCTCGGTTGGCCCCGGCCTCACGGGGTAGGCGCGCGGCATGGAGGACATCGGACCCCCGCCTGAGGACCCCGCCGCCGACGCGGACTCCCTCGACCTGTGCGACCAGTGCGGACGCGCCGTCGCCCGCACCGAGCTGCTCGGCGCCCTGGTGCCGGACTCCTCCGCCCTGCACTCCACCGAACCCGAACTGGACGGCAAGCGGGTCGTCCTGGCCTGTTCCGCGGAGCACCTGACCACCCTGATCGCGGACTACCGCCACCGCCCCTTCGTCCCCGAGGAGCAGTGGGCCGCCAAGGTCTGCCGCACCCTCGCCGAGTGCGACGAACCCCTGCCACTGAGCGTGGTCGCCCGCCTGAGCGGCCTCTCCGAGCGCCAGGCCATGGAGGGCGTGGAGTGGCACAACGCCCGCGCCCGGGAGTGGCGGCGGCGCTACGGCGGCCGGGGCGGCGACTGACCGGAAGGCGCTTTCCGCACGCAGTCTGGACATGCTGTGCCCATCGAAATACAGTGAGTTTCGGGCCTGCTACTGCAGGAAAACCGAGGGGGCGGAAAGCGCGAAACGGCGGCTTCGATGCCGCCTGGTCTGGCAATTCGGCGGGGCTTCCCTTGTGCGCGGGAAGTCATACATGGAGCTGACGAGGGCGCGGAGTCCGGTCCGAAATGCTCCAGCCTTGAGATGCCGCGCGCGCTGAACCCGATATCGCCCTCCGGGCCCGATGATCGGCGCTGCAAAAGGATTCCAGTGGCGCCGAATTCGATTCGTTCGCTACCCGTCCAGGCGAAAGGAAAGGCCATCATGCACCTGTCGGCAGCTGACCTCGCAAAGCTCGGGGACTCACCGATCACGATCCAGTCGACGTTCTTCCCGAACATCTACCTGCGCATGGACGGGACCGGGGTGACGACCCCCACCGACCACGGAAGCGGGAAGGTTAACTGTCAGTACGGCACCGGCCCCTGGACGGCGTACAAGGTCCGGCCGCAGGCCGACGGCTCGTACGCCTTCGAGTCGGCGGCTTTCCCGAGCGTGTTCCTGCGCATGGACGGCAACGGGGTCCCCGCCACCATGGCGGGCGGCGGGACGGTCAACTGCCAGAGCTACATCGGCCCCTGGGAGAAGTTCAACGCCCGGGCCCAGGCGGACGGTTCGTTCTCCTTCGAGTCGGCGGCCTTCCCCGGTATCTTCCTGCGCATGGTGACCGACAGCGGGGTGACGACCGCCACCGGCCCCGGCGGAACGGTGAACTGCCAAATCAACGCCAACGGCGGCGGGCACGAGAAGTTCTACCTCGAAATGGCGTAGTGGCCGGGGCGTCCGGGGAATTCGGTCACGGGATTTCACGGAACCGTACATGACGCAGCCCGGGCGATTCACCGGCGGCAGTGCCGCATCGTGACAGGAAAGCGAATGTGCCTTCCGTGCGGGGAGGACAAGGCCGGTAGACGGCCTTTGTCAGCCCTGCCGGAAGGCACTCGTGCGTGCGGACGACAGGGACCCCGCCGGTCGGTGCGATGATGGTGCGCATGACGGACTCGGACACCCAGGGTGACGGTGTGCACCTGGACGACCTGCTGCGGGACGCCACCGGCACCGGAGCACTGTGGCGGTTGACGGGCGCCGAGCGCCAGCTCGACGCCAACGTGGTGCGGCTGCGGCCGGGCGCCTCCGTGGCCGACCACGTGGAACCCGACCTGGACGTCCTGGTGCTGGGCATCGAGGGGGAGGGCACGCTGCGCTGCGAGGGCGTCGCATACGACCTGCGCCCGGGTGACCTGCGGATGCTGCCGCACGGCGCCGCCCGGGGCGTGGCCGCCGGGCCCGCGGGTGTCGTCTACCTGACGGTGCACCGCCGGCGCCCGGGGATGACCATCCGCCCTCGGCCCTGAGGCGCGGCCCTGACACTCGGCCCTGTGACTCGGCCCGTGCGTGGTCCCGGCACCCGCCAGTGCCCCTACGGCTCCAGCAGGTGGTCCAGCACCCGGCCGAAGACCAGCCGCCCCGCCCGGGCGAGGAAGGGGTCGAGCAGCCCGGGCAGGCCGGCGACCGTCAGCTCCTCCGTCCAGACCGCCGCACTGCCACCGCCCACCGCCCGCACCCGCAGCTCGGCCCAGCCGTGCACCGGTCGGCCGCGCTTCACCAGCCGGCACAGCCCGTCCCGACCGGCGACCAGGCCGGATCCGGGTGCGGATCCGGGGCCGGGGACGACCAGCTCGGCGATCTCCATCGGATCGTCGAAGCGCAGCGGCCCGAGCGCCGTCCGGGCCAGGACGACGTCACCCACCTCCCGGCCGCTGCCCCGGACCACGGAGACCCGGGTGAACGGCACCCGCTCCCCGTGCCGGGGCCAGGCCGTCAGCCGCTCCCAGCACTCGGCGGGCGGCAGCGGCGCACGGCGGATCAGGACGAAGCGGGCCATGGCCGCCACCCTAGAGCTTCCTCTGGCCGGCCGCCCGAGACTTCCCCGGACGGCCGGACCAGGCGCACGTCCGACGCCTTCCAGAAGACGGCCTAGCCCAGCCACTCCAGGGTGAACTGCGTGGCGCGGTAGGAGTACTGGGCCACCACGGCGTCCCGCTCCCCGGGAGCGGAGACGGCGACGAAGTTGCCCGAGTGGTGCAGCTGGAGCAGCACGCGGTTGCGGTCGGCCGGGTCGCGGATGATCGAGAACGTCTGGTGGTCGGGGGGCGGAGAGCCGCAGTCGAAGGTGGCGAGCCACGAGGCGTCAAGGCGGCTGGCGTCCCCGATGCCCATGCAGAGGCGGCCGTTCCTGCGGTTCACCAGGGCGAAGGAGGCCGTGCTCCCCGAGCCGGTGTAGCACAGGCCCCACTGCTGGTTGCTGCCGGTGTGCCATTCGTGCTGGATGATGGTTCCGACCATCGGGGTGGCCAGGCTCATGTCGAGGACGTTGTCGCTGCCCTGCGGGGTCGAGAACGGAGTCCTGATCCGGTAGTAGCCGTCCACGCAGACCCAGCCCTCCCGGCCCTCCCACGCGTGCGTCTTCGTCTCCGGATCGAAGCCGGTCACCGTGGGGGCGGAGGCCGACGCGGGGCCGGCGAGGACGGTGAGAGCAGCCGACGAGGCCAGGGCGGCGACGCCGAGGGCGCGCAGGGCCCTGGCGGCCGTTCGTCGCAGCGGGTTGGTCATGGGTTCCTCCGTCGGGGTGTGGGCGGGCACGGTCAGCAGCCGACGAGGGTCTGGACGATCCGGCGTACGGTTCCGGGGGGTTCGGGATAGGCGCAGGCGACCGAGCCGATCTCCGGGACCTCGTAGATGGTGAACGTCCCGGGGCCGTTCGGCAGGGAGTTGACCCAGATGCCGGTGGTGGGGCCGGTCTGGGCACAGATGAACTTGACGTACTGGCCCGTGACCTTGCGTGTCGCCCGGTAGAGGCCGTACTTCCCGGGGTCGTTGAGGTTCCAGGTGTTCGTCACGGTGGTGGACTTGGTGCTGGAGGTCGTCTTCGAGACCG
The DNA here is from genome assembly GCF_043201735.1 of Kitasatospora sp. NPDC048286. NCBI lineage: Bacteria > Bacillati > Actinomycetota > Actinomycetes > Kitasatosporales > Streptomycetaceae > Kitasatospora > Kitasatospora sp. NPDC048286. Next base: position 58,482 of record NZ_JBICZE010000008.1, on the reverse strand, counting down.
AGAACCCGACCTTCGCCTCGACCTTGGCGAACAGGACGTTGGCGGAGGCGGTGATCTCGGTCTTGTTGTCGACGGTGGTGGTCACCGAATCGATAGTGGGTCGGCGCGCCCGAGCGGCGGTGTCGACCCGGCGAGGGCTTCCGGGCAGCAGGAAGCGGCGGGGGGGGCCCCGGGGGGGGGGCGCCCCCCCCCGGCCCGGGGGGGGGGGTTGCGGGGGGGGCCGGGGGTGGGGTGCCCGGGGGGCATCCCCGGT
>NZ_JBICZE010000008.1:21779-58219 GCF_043201735.1 Kitasatospora sp. NPDC048286 | reverse complement strand
ACCGATTCTTTGGGGGGGCGGCGCGCCGGCGCGGCGGTGTCGACCCGGCGTGGGCTTCCGGGCAGCTGGACGGGGCGGGGGGGCCGGGGGGGGGGGCCCCCCCCGCCGCGTACGGGGTCGGGGGTTACCGGGTGGCTCCGTTGGAGGCTTCCGGCTGAGCCTGCCCGTTCGTGTCCTGCCCGTTCGTTTCGTGCCCGTTCGTTTCGTGCCCGTTGGCGCTCGACCCGTTGCGGTCGGCGAGTGCGGCCGCGCCCGGCAGGTGCGCCTGCTGGTCCGGCGGGTAGAACTGCCGGGCCCAGTGCCGCATCGCGCCGATCGGCCCGTCGCCCTGGGTGAGCCGGGGCGGGGAGACGTACCGCTTGGTGGACCAGATCGGGAAGTCCGCCGAGGTGAACTCCAGGTTCCGCTTGAACATCGGGCCCGCCAGCATCCTGGTCACCGCCCGGCTGACCGTCCGGGCGACGGCCGGCGGCAGCCCGGACGGCTCCGACATGACGAAGCGGCCCGCCTGGCGCAGCTGCATCCGCCCGGGCGCGACCTGGGTGGCCATGACCAGTGAGCAGATCTGCAGGCCGAGCGAGGGCGTGTGGACGTCGGTGTGCAGGGCGGTGAGGCCGTACCCGTCCACCTCGACGTGGACCTCCCGCATCCCGAGCAGCGGGAAGGTCTCCCGGACCAGCATCGAGATGTGGAAGCCGGTGCCGTCGAACTCCACCGGCGCCGCCAGCTCGCCCTGCGGCCAGCCGTGCAGGGTGATGAAGTGCCCCAGGTCGAAGGAGTTCTCCATGACGTCCTGGGCGTGGCCGGGCATCTCGAAGGAGGCGTAGCGCAGCGGCTGCCGCCCGTCGCCGATCCGGTGCCAGGCGGGGATCTCCCAGTCCGGCTCCCGGCCGTCGTGGTGGCGCCAGACGAAGACCGACTCGTTGACCTCGCGCACCGGCAGCTGCGCCAGCGCCGCCTTGGGCGGCTGGGTGCCGTACCCGGTGCGCACGCAGCGGCCCTCGGCGTCGAAGGCGAAGTTGTGGAAGGGGCAGACCAGGTCGTTGCCCTCGACCGAGGCCAGGCCGAGGTGGGCGCCCAGGTGCGGGCAGTACGGGCGGATCGCGCGGATGCGGCCGTTGCGCAGCCGGTACAGCACGACGTCCTCGCCCGCGAGCCGGCGGGTGAGGACGGTGCCGGGCTTGAGCTCGGCGGAGAAGGCGAGTGCGGACCAGCCGTCGGGATAGGGCAGTGCCGGTGGCAGGGCGATGTCGGCCGCGGTCGGACGGCTGCTGACGGGGTGGACGTGCTTGGACACGCGCATGAAGACTCCTGTCGGTCTGCCCGGCGCCGCCCCTCCCAGGCGATTAGCGCTCGAACAGAATGGAATTCAGATGCTATCCATGGATCGGGAGAACGTGCACGGACAACCTCCCTGGTCTGCAACAAGTCTGATGATCCGTTAGAAATAGATGCGTTTGAAAGTTCGATGAATTCAGGCCGATTGACCGGCCGTCCGCTTCGTTCGGGCGGGCACACGAGCGTCCCCCGGCCATGCGCTCGCTGCCGTCGTCGTGGCCGTCGGACCGGTCCGGTGCGCTGGGGTGTGCGCCGGTGCGCCGGGTCGGTGCGTTCGGCCAATTCACGTGGTGAGACACGGAGTTGGCGATCCGGCCGGATGTGGTGGAGCATGGGCCGGGCCCGGTCTGTTGCGGTGCGCCTGCGCCGCGGCCGAGGCGCGCTCAGCTGCTGGGGGAGGAGGCGGTCCGGTGACTCCGGTGGAACGTCCGTTTCTGGTCCGGGGTAAGGCGGTACCCCTGGCCAGATACCTGGCGGAGGAGGACATCGAGGGCCTGGTGGCCTGCTCGTGCATCGGGAACGAAGTCAGCATAGAGCTCGGGGACACCAGGATCCTGGTGAGCCTGGTCGACGTCGCCGACGTGCTGAGGCTCAACTTCCACATGGTCCAGGACGGCCCGGCCAAGCCCCGCTCCTGGTCGCGCCGGCTGCCCGCCGGTACCGCTCCGCGCGAGATAGCGTCCCGGATAGCGCTGGACGTGCGGGCCCTGGAACGCGAACTGGCGCCGCTGCGCCGACGCCCGCCCCGGCCGACACCGACACCGACGGCGGCACCTGTGCCCGCGCCGACGTCCACACCTGCGCCCGCGCCGACGCCCGCGCAGCGCCGTCCGCACTGACCCGCCCGACGTGACACGGACCGGCCGGCCCGGGTCCGGCGGCGCCCCACTGCCGGCCCCGGGCCCTGTGCTGTTCCCGTCGGGCGGGTCAGCGGCCGTGCGGGGCACGGCAGTTGATCCACACCATCCGGAGCACCTCCTCCCACTTGTCGCGCGTAGAAACGTTCTTCCGGCGTATGCCTGGCCGTTGCCCGGTGCAGACGGTAGGGATCTGGTGGCGCTGCTACAACCGCAGCGCCCGACCTTTCTTGTCCGTGCTCACACACCGCCGGGTCGCGAGTCCGGACGGTGGTCAGGAGGAAGCCTCATGGGGAGCACCCCGAACCCCCGGATCAGCCCGAGAGCACCACGAGTCCGGCGGCGGACGCTGGCGGCGGCCTCCGCCGCGGCCGTGGTGGCGGCACTGGTGGCGCTGCCCGGCGGCGTCGCGCAGGCGGTGTCGTCCGACATCGTGATCAGCCAGGTGTACGGCGGTGGCGGCAACTCCGGCGCCCCGTACACCAACGACTTCGTCGAGCTGTACAACCGCGGCACCACGCCGGTGTCCGTCACCGGCTGGACGGTGCAGTACGCCTCGGCCACCGGCTCCAGCTGGTCGAAGACCACCCTCTCCGGCACGATCGCGCCGGGCCACTACTTCCTCGTCCAGGAGGCCGCCGGCGCCGGTACGGGCGCCGCCCTGCCGACGGCGGACGCCACCGGGACGCTCGCCATGTCCGCGACCTCCGGCAAGGTCGCCCTCGTCACCAACGGCACCGCGCTGACCTGCTCCACCGGCTGCGCGAGCCAGTCCGGGGTGAGGGACTTCGTCGGCTACGGCACCAGCGCCGGCTCCGCCGAGGGCTCGCCGACCGGCAACCTGTCGAACAGTACCGCCGCCCTGCGCGCGGGCGGCGGCGCCACCGACACCGACAACAACGCGACGGACTTCGCGATCGGTTCGCCCGTGCCGCGAAACTCCTCCTCCAACGGCGGGGGCGGCACCCCGGGCGGCACCCGGATCCACGACATCCAGGGCGCCGCCCGCGTCTCCCCGCTGGCCGGCAGCGCCGTCAGCGCGGTGCCCGGCGTGGTGACGGCCGTGGGCCCCAACGGCTTCTGGTACCAGGACCCGCAGCCCGACAACGACCCCGCCACCAGCGAGGGCATCTACGTCTACACCGCCGGCGCGCCCTCGGTCGCCGTCGGGGACTCGGTCACGGTCAGTGCCACCGTCAGCCAGTACCGACCGGGCGGCACCGGCGGCACCAACAACCTGTCGATCACCGAACTGACCGCGCCCAGCGTCAGCGTGGTCGCCCACAACGCGCCGCTGCCCGCCGCCACCCTGGTCGGCCAGGGCGGGCGGATACCCCCGTCCTCGGTCATCTCCAGCGTCACCTCCGGCGACGTCGAGGCCGCAGGGAACTTCCAGCCCGCCACCGACGGTCTGGACTTCTGGGAGTCCCTGGAGGGCATGCGGGTCGAGATCGACAACGCGGCCGTGGTCGGCCCGACCAACTCCTACGGCGAGGTCCCCGTCGTCCCGCAGGGCAGCGGCACCCGCACCAACCGGGGCGGCATCCTGCTGCAGGCGAACGACGGCAACCCGGAGCGGGTCGTCCTCGGGAAGGCGCTCGCGCCGACCCCGATCGCCAACGTCGGCGACACCCTGAGCGGCGCCACCGTCGGCGTCCTCGACTACGCCTTCGGCAACTTCACCCTCCAGGTCACCGCGACCCCGGCGGTCACCCCCGGCGGCACCGCCCCCGAGACCACCGCCGCGCCGACGGCCGGCCAGCTCGCCGTGGCCACCTTCAACGTGGAGAACCTCGCCCCGTCCGACCCGCAGAGCAAGTTCGACGGCCTCGCGGCGGGCATCGTCACCAACCTGCGCTCGCCCGACCTGGTCGCGCTGGAGGAGATCCAGGACAACAGCGGTGCCACCAGCGACGGCACGGTGAGCGCGACCCAGACCCTGGCCAAGCTCACCGCGGCCATCAGCGCGGCCGGCGGCCCCTCCTACTCCTACCGCGAGATCGACCCGGTGGACGGTCAGGACGGCGGGCAGCCCGGCGGCAACATCCGTCAGGTGTTCCTGTTCCGCACCGACCGCGGCCTCTCCTTCACCGACCGCCCCGGCGCTGGTTCCACCACCGCCGACTCCGTGGTGAACGCGGGCGGCACGCCGCAGCTGGCCTACTCGCCCGGCCGGATCGACCCGACCAACGCGGCGTTCAACTCCAGCCGCAAGCCGCTGGCCGGCGAGTTCCGCTGGAACGGCAAGCCGGTCTTCGTGATCGCCAACCACTTCAACTCCAAGGGCGGCGACCAGCCCCTGTTCGGCCGCTACCAGCAGCCGGCCCACCCCTCGGAGAGCCAGCGCCACGACCAGGCGACGGTGGTGAAGAACTTCACCGACCAGATCCTGGCAGTGGACCCGAAGGCCTCGGTCGTCGTGCTCGGCGACCTCAACGACTTCGAGTTCTCCCAGACCGCCGACATCCTCACCGCCGGCGGCTCGCTCACCGACCTGCCGCGCACCCTGCCGCTGCCCGAGCGCTACACCTACGTGTACGAGGGCAACTCGCAGGTGCTGGACCACATCCTGATCTCCGGCGCGCTCGCGGCCACCTCGTACAGCTACGACATCGTGCACATCAACAGCGAGTTCAGCACCCAGCTCAGCGACCACGACCCGCAGGTGGTGCGCATCCCGCTGCCGTAACGGTTCTCCGAAGTAGCCGGGGAGAGACCGGATATCCGTCACCTTCCGTGACACATGCCTTGAAGCGAGGACGGGAGCAGGAAGTCGGCCAGGCCGACTTCCTGCTCCCGTCCTTCGGTGCGGGACCGCTCAGCCGAGCAGTCAGTGGAGCAGTCAGCCGAGCAGGAGGAACTTGGTGGAGGTGGCGCCCCGGTAGGTGCTGCAGTCGTAGTTCTGGGTGGTCGTGCTGTAAGTGAAGCCGCTGGGGACGTCACAGGCCCAGAGTCCGCTGTACGGCTTGCGGAGGTGGAAGGCGTTGGACTGGCCGCCGCCCGTGGTCATGTTGCAGGTGGTGCCCCAGACGAGGTAGTCGTAGGTGAACTCCGGAGTGCCCACGCAGGCGACCATGCCGTCGACCGGCTTGCGCAGGTGGAACTGGTTGGACTGCACGCCCGATATCTGGCTGCAGGCGCTGCCCCAGGTGATGGCGTCGTAGACGAAGCCGGGCGCGCTCTTGCAGGCCGTCAGGCCGTCGTACGGGGTCCGCAGGTGGAACTGCGGCGAGTTCCAGCTGCCGCCGCCGCTACAGCTGCGGTTCATCGACACCTGGTCGTAGACGTACCCGGCGGGGACGTCGCAGGCCCAGGAGCCGTCGAGGCCGGTGGTGGAGGCGTTCGCGGAGGGCGCGGTGACCGCACCGCCCGTGAGCAGCAGGGCGAGGGCGGCCAGTGCGGCGAGCAACAGGCGGACGGGACGGGTGTGTGCGGTGGGCATGGTTCTCCCAGGGTCGTGGCCGGACACGAGGTGCGGCGCGGGAACATCGGGACATGCGGTACCGGGCGGGCGGGCAACCGGAGTTGCGGCCCGCCGAAGGTTCTAGCACGGCTCCGTCACGGCTGCCCCACGAATCCACCAAGTCATGTGGATTCCGTGGAAGTTCGGCCGGAGCCCCGCCGCCGACACCGTCGGGGCGGGGGACCGGTCGGGCGCCGGCCGACCGCGGCCGTTGCCGCTGGGTGCGGCACGCCCGGTGCTGCAACAGTGCCTAGCGCGCCACCAGCCAGGACAGGCTCGCGGTCAGCTTCGCGCGCAGCGCCGGGTCGGCGACGGCCGGGGTCGGGTCGGTGGCGACGGCGGTGAGGGCGTGCGGCCGGGAGCGCGGCCCGGTCAGCTTGAGCTCGGCCAGGTCCAGCGAGGTGCGGTCGGCGAGCCGGGGCAGCTCCCGCCCGTCCAGGTACCAGCGCAGCCGGGTGCCGGATACCGGGAGGTCGACGGTGAGGCGGTCGGCGGCGGTGAGCCGGCTGCCGGCGGGGGTGGGGCTGGTGAGCGGGGTGGCGTGGCGGTAGAAGCCCGCGATCATCGCCTCGCGCCCGGGCAGGTTGAACTCCCGTCCGAGTGAGCGCATGATCGAGTTCTCGGTCGGCCGGTAGAGCCCGGTGGGGTAGTAGCCGCCGCCCTCGTAGGTGCCGACCGTGCCGCCGTCCGGCGAGGCCTGGCCCAGCCAGCGCGCCCACTTGGTGCCCTGCTGTCGCATCCGCTCGGCGGTCAGCGTGCTGATGTTGGCCTCGGCGGGCTCGTCGCCCTGGTACGTCCCCTGGCCCTCGTACGCGTACTCGTCGGCCAGCTTGCCCAGCGAGTGCCCGATCTCGTGCACCGCGATCTGCCCGGACCTGGCGTTGCCGCCTGAAACGGTGGCGATCCCCTCGTAGCCGACCGGGGACTTGACGTCGTTGTAGCCGGCGCCGCCGTACTTCGTGGTGTTGGCCACCACGAGCACCAGGTCCGCCTGCGGGGCCCTGGCCGCGTACGACTCGACGGCCTTCTCGTCCACGCAGAGCAGCCGCTCCACGCCGTCGCACCAGAAGTACGAGCCCAGCGCGGTGTGCCGCACCGTCGCCTGGTCGGGATCGCCGGTGACCCCGGACTCGGGCGAGACGGCCGACACCGCCCAGACGTTGAACAGCCCGCGGTAGGCCGCGTACGGTTCGACGGCGGTCAGCTCGCGCCACTTGGCGGTCGCGTCCGCGCGGAACTTCTCCTGCTCCTGCGCGGTGTAGCCGTCGCCGACCACCACGACGTCCAGCTTGGCGGCCGGCTCCCCGTTGTGGACCAGTGCCGTCACCTCGCCGTCGCCGCGGACGGGTGCGACGCCCTGGGGGCGGTCGGCGAGGTAGGGGGAGCCGGCCGGGGCCTGGGCGCGGGAGATGCCGCCGTCCTCGGCGAACACCTCCACCTGGTGGACCGGGCGTGGCTCCACCTGGTGGACCGACTGTGGCCCGTCCGCCGGACGGCCCCAGGCGGGTGCGGCCCCGAGGGCCGTCCCGGCGAGTACGGCGGCGAGCAGGGCGGTGGTGGTCCTGGTGGTGGTCCTGGCGGTGGTGCGGTGCACGGGTGTCCTCCCGGGAAGCGGTCTGTGGCCTGCACCCTTCCCATGCCCAGAACCTGACAATCATGCGTCAGTTCGATTGGTTCGCCGAGTGCTGGAGGTGGTCGCGCCCGTCCGCGTCGGTGAACTCGACATCGAAGGACAGGCCCATCGCCTCCAGCGCCGCCAGGAGGGCGTCGATGCGGTCGGGGTCCACGAACCCGCTGAACGTCACGGGTTCCAACGGTAGGAGCCGAAGTTCGGCGAACGCGCTCTCGACCTCGAACTCGGTCCGCGAGGACCGCCGGACCCGCCAGCCGGCGGAGTGGAAGCGCGCGGCCGCCCGCTGCGCGTCCACGGCCGAGAACAGCGACCCCCAGACGTTGTCGGCGAGCTCGGCACGGGCCACGGCGCGGGCCACGGCGGCGGCGTCCGGCCGTGGCCCGTCCGTTCCGGGGGTGGAGAAGTCCATGCCGGACGGTACCAACCGGGAGGTCCATGCGTGAGGGGCGCCGGCCGGGGCCGGGGTCGGGGCCGGGGGGTCACCGCCCCGGAGGATCGGCCTTCGCCGGCGCGCGCAGGGCGTCCTCGACCAGCCTGCTCTCGGCCCCCGCCACCCGGACGACGTCCTTCTCGCTGTCGGCCTGGACGCCCGACAGCGAGAGCGCGACGCTGCGCCGGCCGTCGGCGGTGACACCGACGGAGCTGATCCAGCCGGCGTCGCCGCCCTCGTGGCCCCAGTACTCCCCGCCACCGGGCAGTCGGCGCGAGAAGAGCCCCAGTCCGGCGCGGGCACACGGCATGAGCCGCTCGAACGCCGGGCTGACCGCGACGGTCTGCTTCATCTGCGCCAGCTGCGCGGGCGCCAGGAGCCGGCCGCCGAGCAGGGCGCCGAAGAACCGGTTGAGATCGGCGGTGGTGGAGACGAGCCCGGCCTCCCCGTTGGTCCCCGGGCCGACCTGCTCGGTGACGTCCACGAGCGGCTCGCCGGCCCGGAACCTCTGGTACGTCTCGGCGTGTGGCTGGGGCAGGGTGGGTGACGTGCCGGGCCGGAAGGTGTGGTCGAGGCCGAGCGGCCGGACGATCCGCTCCCCGACCTCCTCGTACCAGGGGCGCCCGGTGACCTTCTCGATGGCCATCCCGAGCAGGACGTAACCGGTGTTGCTGTAGTTCCAGCCGGTGTCGGGTTGGAAGTCCGGGCTGTGGCTCATCGCCCGGGCGACGATCTGCTCGGGCGTGTACGAGTCGTTCCGGTGCTTCTGGAAGTCCTCCGCCGAGGTGTAGTCCGGATAGTCGTCGTGGATGCCGCTGGTGTGCTGGAGCAGTTGGCGGACGGTGATCACGCGACCGTCGTTGCCGTTCCCGGACACCACACCGGGCAGCCACCGTTCGATCGGGTCGTCCAGGGACAGCCTGTTCTCGCCGACGAGCTGCAGGGTCACGGTGGCCACGAAGGTCTTGGTGATGCTGGCGATCCGGAAGTACCCGTCCGGGGAGACCGGCTGTCGTCCCGTCAGGTCGGCGACCCCGCTGGTGACGGTCAGGGTCGGTCCGTCGGAGGTGGCCACACGGGCCTGTACGCCCGTGGCGCCGACCGCGGTGATCGCGTCGGCGTCGTGCTGGAGCCGTTGCCGGAGCTGGAGCTGGAGCTGGAGCCGGTCATGGTCGTCGCACGGCCGGGCTGCCGTCGTGTCGGGCGTGGCCATCGTGTCGGGCGCGGCCATCGCTTCGGGCATGCCGGCGGAGAGGGCCAGGGCCACGACGGCGGCCAGCGTCAGGCTCCGTCGGGCCGGTCGGCGGCGTCGCCGTGGGGCGCGGATCGGTGAACTCGGTGTGTTCGTCGTGCTCGCCGTGTTCGTCATGTTCGTCATGGGCGTTGACGCTAGGTCCGGGGGAGACGGGCGGACGATACCGCTCACCGGCCGGAAAAGAGGGTGGTGGGCTGTAATGCCGGGCCCGGTTCCCATGGTCCAGACTTGTGCGAATGAACGACCAAGGGGCCGGTCGGCTCTCGGAGACCTGGCGTGGGCTGGGCTACCTGCTGGGTAGCCTGTGCACCGCCGCGCTCGCCGTGCTCGCGCTGCCCGTACTCGCCGTCCCGGCAGCGGCCCGCGCCTGGGCGTCCTGGCACCGCCGCCGCGCCGACCGGCTGCTGCGCTCCGCGCGTTCCGGCGCCGTCCGCGTCGGTCCGTGGCGGGTCCTCGGATGGCTCTGCACCTGCATCGTGACCAGCGTGGCCTTCGGGCTCGTCGTGGTGCTGTGCGCGGGCAACGCGGTGACCACCGCCGTCACGGTGCCCTTGTGGTGGGCCCTGCCCGCGGGCACCCCCGCGGGCGGGTTCGCCGCCGGCGTCCCCCTGACCGGATGGGGGATGGCGCTGACCCTGGGCACCGCGCAAGCCGTCGCCTTCGCGGCGCTGACGTACTGGCTGGTCCCCCCGCTGGCACGTCTGCACGCCCGGACCTGCCTGGCCATGCTCTCCCCCTCGACCGCCGAGCGGCTGGCGCAGCGGGTGGAGACGCTGACCGAGACACGGGCGGAGGCCATGAACGCCCACGGCGCGGAACTCCGCCGGATCGAACGCGACCTGCACGACGGCACCCAGGCCCGGCTGGTGGCCCTCGTGATGCGGCTGGGCGTGGCCCGCGAACTGCTGGACGACGACCCTCAGTTGGTGGCCGGACTCCTGGCGGAAGCCCACGAGAACGCCGAGGAGGCCATGACGGAACTCCGCGCCGTGATCCGGACGATCCACCCGCCGATCCTCGCCGACCGCGGCCTCGCCGGGGCACTGACCGCGCTGGCCGCCCGCTCGGCGATCGACACCACCCTCGACCTCGAAGACCTCGAAGACCTCGAAGACCTCGACGCCCACGGCACCGCCCCCGCCGCGGTCGAGGCCGTCGCCTACCACACGATCGCCGAGGCGCTCACCAACGCCGCCAAGCACAGCCGGGCCACCCGCAGCACCGTCCGCGTCGCACGCGACGGCGACCGGCTGGCGATCGAGGTCACCGACGACGGCATCGGCGGCGCCGACGAGACGCTGGGCACCGGCATCGCCGGAATCCGCCACCGCGTCCTGGCGCTCGACGGCACCGTCCGCCTCCACAGCCCGGCCGGCGGCCCGACCACGATCACGGTGAGCCTGCCATGCGGGTCGTGATCGCCGAGGACAACGTCCTGCTGTCCAGCGGGCTGGAACTTCTGCTGACCGCCAAGGGCTTCGAGGTCGTCGCGATCACCGAGGACGCCCCCGGCTTCGCCGCCGCCGTCGCCGAACACCGCCCGGACGTCACCATCGTCGACGTCCGGCTCCCGCCGACCTTCCGTGACGAGGGCATCCACGCCGCCATCCGCGCCCGCCGCCTGCACCCCGGGCTGCCCGTACTCGTCCTCTCCCAGTACGTCGAGCAGCAGTACGCCGGCGAGCTGATCTCCGACGGCCGCGGCGGCGTCGGCTACCTCCTCAAGGACCGGGTCGGCCGGGTCAGCCAGTTCACCGACGCACTGCGGCGGGTCGCGGTCGGCGAGACCGTCATGGACCCCGAGGTGATCGGGCAACTCCTCACCCGCCCCGCCCACGACCCGATCGCCGCCCTCACACCACGCGAACGCGAAGTCCTCGCCCTGATGGCAGAGGGCCAGGACAACACCACGATCGCCGACCGCCTCGTCATCACCGACAACGCCGTCCACAAGCACATCGGCCACATCTTCGCCAAGCTCGGCCTCTCGCCGGCCGACAGCGGCCACCGCCGCGTCCTCGCCGTCCTCAGCTACCTCAGCCGCCACTGAGGAGGCCGCGCGGGGACCGTACGCCGTCTCGCCGTCCGGCAGTTGATAGCGTGACCGCCGTGACGGACGAGGTGGAAGAACTGTTCCTTACCCCCGGCGAGCGGGCCCGGGGAGTCGGCGTCGACAGCGTGATGTTCACGATGGACTGGACCGGCGAGGACCACCCGGGCGGGCTGGCGGCGTTCGCGGCCGACCGGGTACGGGCCTTCGGCGCCGAGCCGACCGGCGTCGACACCGAAGCGGTCGACCGCGTGGCCGTCGACCGTACGGCCGAGAACGACCCGACGCTGCGCCGCGGCGATCTCCCGGTCCGTCGGCTCGACCACCTGGCCGCCGTGCTGGCGGAGCTCGGCTTCACCCTCGCGGTGTGGGACGACGGCACCGACACCTACGAGCTCCTGGTCGCCCCCACCGGCGAGCGCGAGCCGACCGGACTGCTGTACCGGGGCCTGCCGGTACGGCCCTGGGGCTCGGAACCCGAAGCGGCCCTGGTCAGCCTGAACTGCCCGAACTGCGCGCAGATGCTGGTCTGGGAACTACCCCCGACCGAAACCCTGGCCGACGAGCACTGCGACTGCGGAACCGTCCTGTTCGACGCCACCGGCAGCCCGCTGCCCGGCGTGACGCTGCACGACTGAGCCCGGCGGGGTCGCGCGGTGAATATCCCGTCGCGGAAACGTCCTCGCGTTGATGGGATGGAGGCATGACCTCCCCTCACGCCGGAGCGGCCGGCATCGTCGTATCCGTTCACGTCCGCGATCTGACGCCCGCCGACCTGCCGGACTGCACCTGGTCCGGGTCCGCGGCCCATCTACGCCAGGTCGCCCGGGAGTTGGCCCGGGTGGAGGCCGGCGAGGTGGACTACCTGGCCGTGTGCACCGCGGCCGGCCTGCCCGTGGCGATCGGTGGCGTCGACTACCGCGTCGCCCCGGGCGCGGGCACGCTCTGGCAGCTGGCCGTGCTCCCGGCCCTCCAGTCCTGCGGCCTCGGCTCGCTGCTCGTCCGGGCCGCGGAGGACCGCATCCGGGCGCGGGGTCTGCGGCGCGCCGAACTCGGCGTGGAGGACGACAACCCGCGAGCCCGCGCGCTCTACGAGCGGCTCGGGTACACGGCTTTCGACCGGAAGCCCGATGCCTGGGACGAGGAGGCGCCCGACGGCTCGATCCGCAGGTACGAGACCATGTGCACGCTCCTGCGCAAGGACCTGACGTAGGGGCTCATTCCCCGCCGCAACCGCCTCCGCAGCTGCTCCCGCAACTGCTCCCGCAGCCCGAGTGGCCGCCGCCGTGGCCCCCGCCGCCGTCGCTCCCGTTCCAGCCTCCGCTGCTGTCCCCGCTTCCGCCCGTGTATCGCGACTTCCGGTCCGCGTCGTCGCGGCGCCGCATCCAGGCGACGATCCTGAAGACGATCACGACGATGGCGACGATGACGATGAAGCCCATGAAGTTCATCCGAGTGCTCCCCCCATGACATGCCGCACGGGATGTGTCGTGGACGGCGGCTGAACGGCCTTCGTGGGAGGCGGGATCAGCCGTGCCAGGGCATTCCGATACCGGCGGCGGTACTTCATTGTGCTCGTTGGGACTGACACCGAAACTCCGAGGCGGCCGGAGTAATGATCACCTAAAGAACGGAGAGACGCTGCCGAAACACCGTGACTGGTGATGTGGGTACCGCAGACGGCCACAAGGGGCGTCTACGGAAGGACAGAGATCATGAACCTCAGCTGGAACCTTCGCCGCAAGACCACCCTCGCCTTCGGTGGCGGGGCACTCACCGCGCTCGCTGTGTGCGGCGTCGCCGCCGCGCAGAGCCCGGACGCCGGCAGCCAGCCCTCCGGTGGGGCGGGCAAGTACGCGACCATGGACAAGGACGGCAACGTGACCTTCAGTGACACCGACCCGTCCGCGGGCAAGGACAGCGTCCCCGCCCAGCCCTCCGACGGCGCGGGCAAGTACGCTACGGTGAACAAGGACGGCCACGTGACCTTCAGTGACACCGACCCCTCCGCGGGCAAGGACCGCGCCCCCGCCCAGCCGGTCCAGAAGTAGGGCGTTTCCGGTCGCTGGGGTTGTCGGCGTTCGGATCAACGATCGCAGCCCTGGTGACAACGCGCTGACGCCGGAGTGGCGCCACCTCCCGACCGGGGAGGTGGCGCCACCCGTGCGATGTACCGCAGCGAGGGCTGACTGACAGCGACGATACCGCGGCACACCGCCGACTCGGGCCGCCGCGACTGCCTTGGCCGCCTTGGCCGCCTTCGCCGCCCTGGCCGCCGCCGCGGCGCTCCGGGCGGGCCACATGGGTGTCGGGGTGTGTCCTGGTCCGGTGAGAGATGGAGGGTTGCGGGATGCGGGTGCTGGTGGCCGAGGACGAGCCCGTCCTGGCGAGGATGTTGGGCACGGGGCTGCGTCGTGAGGGCATGGCGGTGGACGTGGTGCTCGACGGGGAAGCGGCGCGTGATCTGACGGAGTTGACCGACTACGACGTTCTCGTCCTGGATCGCGACCTTCCGGGTGTGCACGGTGACACACTGTGCCGCTCGCTGGTCGCCTCCGGCGCACGGACCAGGATCCTGATGCTCACGGCCGCCGGAACCCTGCACGACCGGGTCCGCGGCCTGGGCCTGGGGGCGGACGACTACCTGTGCAAGCCGTTCGAGTTCCCCGAGCTCGTCGCCCGCGTCCAGGCCCTGGGCCGCCGGATCGCCCCCGTCACGCCGCCACGCCTGCGGCGCGCCGGCATCACCCTGGACACCGTCCGTCACCGCGCCGAACGCGACGGCCGCACGCTGTCCCTCACGGCGAAGGAGTTCGGGGTGCTGCGCGTGCTGATGGAGGCCGACGGGGGAGTGGTCAGCGCGGAGGAGCTGCTGGAACGGGTCTGGGACGCGCACGCGGACCCGTTCACCCGGGCCATCCGCGTCACCATGAGCAGGCTCCGCGGCAAACTCGGCACCCCCGACCCGATCCGCACCCTCCCCGGCACCGGCTACGCACTGTGCTGAGACACCGCACCATCCGCACCCGCATCGCCGTCGTCTTCGGGACCGCCTTCCTCAGCCTCGGTGCCCTCCTGCTGACCGCCGTCTACCTGCTCACCCGGCACGGCACCGACGCTCTCGCCACACGGATCGCGCACTCGGCCGGCCAGCCCGCCGCCATGGCGCCGGCCCAACCCACCACCGGCCACCCCTCGCCGGGAACGACGGTGTTCAGCGCGGACGGGACCATCGCCACCACGGTCAGCCGGCAGGTCACCGACGCCGCGGCCCAGCAGCAGCTCCTGTGGTCCCTCGCGGCCCTGGCCGTGGCCGCCGTCCTGGCCGCCCTGGTCGGCTGGTGGACCGCCGCCCGCCTCCTGCGTCCCGTACACCGGATGACCACCACCGTCCGCCGCATCAGCGCGGCCAACCTCCACCAGCGCCTGGAGACCGCCACCCCCCACGACGAGATCACCGCCCTCGCCGACACCTTCAACGCCCTCCTGGACCGCCTGCAGACCTCCTTCGACGCCCAGAGCCGCTTCATCGCCAACGCCTCCCACGAACTGCGCACCCCACTCGCGATCCAGCGCAGCCTGATCCAGGTCGCACTCCACGATCCCGAACCGGCCGAACTCGACCAGATCCGCGACGACCTGCTCGACGCCAACCGCCGCAGCGAGAGGCTCATCGACGCCCTGCTCCTGCTCGCCCAAGGCCGACACGGCCCGGAAACCCGAGAAAGCGTCGACTGGACCGCACTCGTCACCCGCGAGAGCGACGCCGCCGCCGACGCCGCACACACCGCACAGGTCACCATCCACCTCACCCGACGGCCCGCCACCACCCACGGCGACCCAGTGCTGCTCGCCCACCTGGCCCGCAACCTGATCACCAACGCCGTCACCCACAACCACCCCGGCGGCACCGTCCACATCCACGTCGACGAGGACGGCCTCCGGATCCACAACACCGGACCGCGACTGGACGACGCGACCGTCGCCGAACTCCTCGAACCCTTCCGACGCGGCCCCCGCCCCCGGCTGAACACCCCCGCCGGTGGATCCGGCCTGGGCCTGTCCATCGTCCAGGCCATCGCCACCGCCCACCACGCCACCCTCACCGTGCGGGCCAACCCCGACGGCGGCCTCACCACCCACATCCGCCTGCCCGGTCGGACGGCCGCCGTCGCATAGACGATCAGATGCGTGAGCCCTGCCAGCCCCCGAAGCGCGCCCGGTAACTCGTCGAACGCGAAGGTACCCAGGCACCCGCGACCGCAGGGACCGACGCAGGCGACAGGATCGTTGCGATCGATGTCTTCGGCGAGGAACGGACCAGCTCGACCCTGCCGCCTTCGATCGCCACCGGTTTCGTCGCGAGGCAGTACGAGACGTTCAGACCGGGGGGAGCCGGTCTCCACATATCTGCGGGATCGGACCCTGAACACCCGTGCCTCCGCCACCTCATCCCACCGCAGCCGCGGCTTGAGGCCCTCGTTGAGCTCCACACCCTCACCGTCGATGCGCAGCCGCGTCGCGACGGCCCGCAACGCCAGTGCCCCGAGGACGAGAACGCCGAGGCGGCCAACAGCACACAAGGTGCGCGAGGAACTCTGGCAAGCCGTCAGCGGCTGCGTCGGCACCGCCCGTGCGCATCCCGCCGGGCGGGTACTCGTTGTGGTGCGTGCGTTGTTGCGGCTGTGTTGAGGAGCGCTGGGCTTGTTCGGGTTCGTCGGTTACGCTGGGCGCTGGTTCGGTTACGAGATCTGCGTGACCGGTGGGGGATAAGAGAATTGAGGCCATGTCAGGTTTCCGGGTGAATCCGCAGGACCTGCGGGACGCGTCGACGGCCGGCTACGCCGTGGCGAAGGAGATCAGCCAGGAGTGGTCGCAGGAGTTCGGCCAGGCGCCACCGGATCTGGGCCTGTCGTCCTGGTGGTTCGAGGGACCGGCCAAGAACGCCGTCTACGACTTGGGCAGGCACATCTACTTCATCACCACCACCAGGTTGGAACAGGCCGCCGGCAACCTGTCCGTCATGGCGAGGTCCTACGAGGCCGTGGACGGCACTGCCGCTTCGACGGTCGGTGGGGCCGGGGCAGGGGCAGGGGAACAGAACTCGGCGGGGGGACAGGGCTGATGGGGCCGCAGTACTGGGGGATGATCAAGGAAGCCGACGTCGGCAAGCTCAAGGCGACCGCGCAGGCCCTGGCCACCTTCGAGGGCAAGTTCAAGGAGCGGATCGCCGGCTGGCAGACGATGCAGCGCAACCTGGCCGACTCCAGCTGGCACGGCCGGGCCTCGAACGCGACCGACACCGCACTCCAGGAGCGCACCAACCAGCTCTTCCTCGTCGACCAGATGACCGAGGACCTGCGCCGGATGCTGACGGACGCCGTCGACAGCATCCTCCTCCTGCAGGCACGTCAGAAGGAGCTCATCACCCAGGCGGCCGGCAACTGCCTGGAGATCGTCGCCGCCGATGTGAACACCGTGCCCGTGGTGCAGATCCTGCCCCCCGACAAGCACTCCCGGAACGACCCCGAGTGGCGCAAGGAGGTGGAGGCCGCCCGCGACCGGCTCGTGGATGCCGTCACCCTGCTCTGTACGGACGCGCAGGCCGTCGACGAACGCCTGTCGAAGGCACTGAGCAGCTTCGACTTCATCGCCAAAGGGGAGGGGGACTACGACCCGGCGAAGGTCGCCGAGGCCAACAAGTCCGCCGGCGAGCTCGACAAGCGCGTGGACCAGAGCATGGGAAGCGCGGCATCGACACCCGACGCCAACCGGAAGTGGTGGGACTCGCTGCCCGACAGCACACGCCGGCAACTCCTCCAGGACCACCCCGGCCGGATCGGGGCCATGGACGGCCTCCCCGCCGAGACGCGTGACCAGGCCAACCGGGCCTGGCTGCCCCAGCTGCGCACCCAGATGGCCCA
Organism: Kitasatospora sp. NPDC048286; assembly: GCF_043201735.1. NCBI lineage: Bacteria > Bacillati > Actinomycetota > Actinomycetes > Kitasatosporales > Streptomycetaceae > Kitasatospora > Kitasatospora sp. NPDC048286. The sequence goes on along the minus strand of NZ_JBICZE010000008.1, from coordinate 41,269 downwards.
GGAGCTCGCCGACCCGTACCGGACGCTGAACGTGACCCAGACGAACCTCGACGGCCTCAACGCCCTGCAGAAGCAGATCGACACCGCCGGTGTGCCGCCCCAGCTCCTGCTCAGCGTGGACGATCCACGGGGAGTGCCGCACGCGCCGGGCGCCGTCATCGCCTACGGCAACCCGGACACCGCCACCAACATCGCCTCCTACATCCCGGCGAACCCGGCGGTGGGCACCCTCCCCGCGGACGCGGCCGCCGCCCGCGGCCTGGCCGTCGCAGCCGGAAAGGCGGACCCCACGAAGCCGACGGCGAGCATCGTCTTCACGAGCCTCGGCCCGCCGGGGGACACCTCCCTGACCCCCACGGCGGTCGCCGGTCCCATGCGCGACAGCGGGCCGACCTACTACCGGGCGTACAACAGCCTGCGGGCCTCCCACCAGGACGGGAACGCCGTGCTGAGCGAGGTCGCCGCCACCCCGGACGGATCGGGGTACCTCGTCGCCCGCACCCCCTTGGACAGCACGAAGACCCCGGGGTGGGAATTCACGGCCGGCTCGATCGTGGCCAGAACGCCGGGCAACCCGGACGACCCGGCCTCCCGCCACACGGCGGCCAACGCGATCGTCGGCCGCCGGTAGCGGCGTCCCCGTCCCAATGTTCGGGTCGGTCTGTCGGGAGGCGATTCCTGGTTCGGCACCCGGGTGAATCGTGCGGCGCCCCGACGACCAGCCCGAGGGCGGGAGTTGTCGCAGTGACGGAGAGCAACCCCGCGAGCGCGGGACCGACATGCTCCTGCTACCGCCGCGCGACGGCGGCGATCATCGGCCGTAGGACCTGGGCGGCGGGGGTGTGCGTCAGGTAGGCGGTGAGCTGCTCCCGGTTGGCCGGCGGGATCCCGTGGGTGAGGCCCGCGGCGAGCAGCGCGACGGTGATGGCCTGCTCCGCGATCGCCTGCGGGAACCGCCCGCGCAGCTCGGCGGCGAGGCGGGCGGCGTGCTCCTGCCGGTTCTTGCGCTCGGCCTTGACGAGGTCGACGGCCAGCCGTACGGCGGGCAGCGCCGCGGCGAGCCTGAGCCGCTGCTCCGGGCCCGTGGTGCCCGTGCTGAGGAAGTGCGCCAGGTGTGGGCCGAAGCGTCCGGCCAGCCTGCGCAACTCGCGGGGGGCTTCCGGGAGTTCCGGTTCCGGGTTGCCGGGGCTGCACCAGTCGTGCCAGGCCGTGGACGCCTTGAACGCCGGCGGCTCGTCGAACCACTGCCAGGCCAGGACGGGGCCGAGGCCGGTCACCGGAAGCCCCGTGGTCCGAAAGCGACGCTCGGGGCGGACGGTGAACTCGGTTCCGTCGTCCGCGCGGAAGGCCGTGGCCAGCTGCCACGCGCAGCAGGAACGGCGGATCTGCGCGGTGACGATGAAGCGTTCGGACTCGTCCGGGGCCAGCCGTACATGGGTCCGGTCCAGGAACGGGCGGGCGCCGACCCGTTGACGGGTGAACTCGTCCACCTCCCAGAGCACCGGGCGCTCCTGGTCGAGGTCGAGTTCCAGCTCGGGAACGTTACGGGACCCGGCGGGCTGCAGTCGGACCATCGCCCCGCGGAGCGGCTCGACGCGGTCGAGGATCTCGGCCCGCAGGTCGCGCAGGGTGAGGTGGGCGTCCGAACGGTTGGTCACGGTGACGGACAGCACGGTGCTCTCGAAGTCCGCACCGCCGTGCCCGCGCGCCCAGCCGAGCACGTCCTCCTCGCCCTTGAGCTGTCCCGGCAACCGCACCGGAAGGTCGGTCACCTCCGCGTCCGCGGGGATCACCACCCACTGGGTGACCGGATCGCAGTGCTCGGCCAGGACCTCCACCGTCCCGACGCCCGGCGGCCGCACCGGTCGCGCCGCCGAGTGGACGTGCACACCGCCGTTCACGGTCCCGGCCTGCACCACCGAGCCGCCGACAGCGGACCCTCCGGCAAGGAGGTTCTCCACACGGGACGTGGCGGACGGGTCCGGCTCCTCCGGCTCCTCCTGCGACATGCCGCCCATGGTGGCAGGCGCGGACGTGATACGACAGCCGTTCGCCCGAACCGGCACCCGGCATCCGCGGCGCCCTCACCGACCCCGGTGGCCTGGTGCACCATGGGTGGCCGTCGGCCGTGTGACGGTCGGCCTCCCGACCGCTCGGTGAGGGTCGGCGCGTTCGGCTGTGCCGCCGGCCGTTCGAAGTCCTCGGAGTGCCCGTGCTCACCCTCTGACGCCGTTGCCGTCCCAGGGGCGTCAGAGGGTGAGGCGGATGGGCCCCTATACGCTGCAGAACTGGCAGTCACAGCTGGTGAGGGCGTTCGCCTGGCAGTGGGCGGTCGGCCAGTAGCGGGATGCGCAGGGGCCCGGATCGAGCGACGCCTCGTCGCCGGGCACCGTCCGGTCGCACCAGGTGCAGCGGACGGCTGCGGGCACGCCGGCCTCCCGCAGCCGCCGGGCCGCGGTAACGGCGATGTCGAACGGGACCTCCTCCAGAACCACCGCAGGGGCGCTGCCCAGGAGCAACTTGCTGTGCCACAGGCTCAGCCCGGTCACCGCCCTGACGGCCCGCAGGGCATCCGGCCCCGCGTTTCCGGATCCGGTCACCAGCGCGGTGAACTGTGGGTCCTCCATGGGCTCGTCTCCTCCGGCGGCGGGACAACCGCCCCAGTATGTCGGCGGGCGGGGCCTTCGGCCCACCGGTTTTCGGCGGCCTCCGCCCCTTCGGTGCAGCGCCCAGTAGCGCCCGTCAGTGCCTGTTCGTGTCCACTGCGCCTGTGGACCAGGCTCTGCGGGCACGCCGGGGGCGAGCGGTTCGGCCGGGCTGCCGGGCGGCCCGGCGTACGCGCTGCTCGTCTGGTGACGGAAGGATCCGCGCGGGGTCTGCCGGGGTGCCGCGACCGCGGGCCCCGTCAGCGGTCCCAGCGCAGCGCCAGCAGCGCGGCGTCGTCGGTCAGCCCGTGCTCGGCCCAGCGGCCCACGTCCGCCAGCAGCAGATCCAGCAAATCCTCCGGCGCGGAGGCGCGCAGGGCCGCGAGGCGTTCGGCGAGCGGGTAGAAGCGATCGGCGCGGTCCCGGGCTTCGGAGACGCCGTCGGTGTGGAGCAGCAGCAGGTCACCCCTGCGCGGTTCGAAGAGGCCTGCCTGGTACCGGCCACCGGCCAGGTGGCGCAGGCCCAGTGGCGGGGCCGCTGCCGGAGGCTTCAGCTCCACCACCCGCCCGGCCCGGCGCAGCAGCGGGGGCGGGTGGCCGCAGTTGACGAACTTGGCCGGTCCGGTGGGAGGCACCTCCAGCAGCAGTGCCGTGACGAACCGCTCCTGCATCGCGTGGCTCGCTTGGATCCTGTCCATCCGCTCGGCCAGCTGGGCGAGGTCCGCCACGATGCGTGAGCCCGCGCGGAACGCCCCCAACACGTCGGCGGCCGTCTCCACCGCCGCCAGGCCGTGGCCCTGGACATCGCCGAGCAGGATCCGCACTCCGTACGCGGTTTCCGTCACCTCGTACAGGTCGCCGCCGATCCGTGACTCGGCCGCCGCCGCGGTATAGCGCACGGCGATCCGTAGCTGTCCGATCCGCTCCGGCGGCGGGCGCAGCAGGGCCCGCTGCGCCGCCTCGGCGACGTTGCGCACGTGGAACAGCTCGCGCTCCCGGGAGGCCATCAGGGCGACGGTGGCGGCGCTGGCCAGGCTGGCGGCGACGATCGAGAGCAGGGAGGCGACGTGGACGGAGATGGGCAGAGCCACGTCGACGAAGTACGCGATCAGTACCGCCATCACGGCCGCGACCGCCCCCGTCGCCAGCGGGACCCGCGGATTGCGGGTGGCGGGGGCGGACACCATGGGTGTTACCGCGAGCATGGGGGTGAGCGTGACCCCCGGGCCGGCGAGCACGTCCGCCGCCACGGCCCCGACCAGCACCAGCAGGGCCGCCCACAGCAGCATTCGGGTGCGCCGCGGCAGGTGCAGCGGCGGCAGGGGGCCGTGCGAACCGTCGGCATTCACGTGCTGGCTGTGGGCGTTCAAGCGGGCTCCTCCGGATACGGGCGGGCCGGGGCCGGATCGGTCCTACGTCCACTCTCCACCGCGCCCGCCGTCGTCAGCACCTCGCCACACCAGTGCCACCCCGAGCGTCTTCGCCTGCTCTCCGTCCACGGCATCGGCTGGGCGGTGTACGGGTACGACAAGCAGCCGCTCACCCGGGGGAGGTTCCCCGACATCCAGTCCGCCGCGGTCTCGCACTTCGGCCTCCTCACCGACTTCCGAGCCGCCGCCGCGGGCGGCGGCCTGCCGTCGTTCACCTTCCTGGGCCCCGGGAAGTTCGACTTCGGCTCGCGTGTGGCCACACATCATCCGGGACGGTCGCCCGGCCGCGCCGCTGTTGGTCGTCTCGCCGCCGCTGTGCCTGATCCACGCGACGGTGCCGGGCCCGCTCCCGTCCGACGTCGGCGGCGGCACCCTGCGCTTCCGCGCCACGGGCGACCTCGCCGATGTCGCGGCGGGTCGGCTGACCCTCACCGTCATCCGTGCCGAACTGGCTCGTATCGTCGCCGACCGCAGAGCCGAGGGCGACCACCACCTGCACCACCTGGACGGTCTCGCCCTCTTCGGTGAGCCCGACCAGGACGCTCACCCGCTGCCCGACGGCCTCCACCCTTCCCAGCGGGCGCACCGGCTCATCGCGGAGCGTTTCACCGAACTCGCCCTCGCCCCCGGGCGGGCGCTGGCGCGGTGAGCGCCCCCGGCCGGCTGGCGGGTGTGTGAAGGCCCGCCCCTTGGCCCTTTGGTCCTGCCGCCGGGGCGGGGTTGGGTCGCGGGGGTGTGGGGGCGGGCCTTCGTGGCACGCAAAAAAAGGAGTGGCGCCGTCGGGTGTGGTGCGGGGCAGGCTAGTTGAGGACGGCGAGTGCGGCGTCGTAGTTCGGCTCGTCGGCGATCTCCGCGACCAGCTCGGTGTGGACGACGGTGTCGTTCTCGTCGAGGACGACGACGGCGCGGGCGGTGAGGCCGGCGAGGGGGCCGTCGACGATCGCGACGCCGTAGGTGTCGTGGAAGTCGCGGGCGCGCAGGGTGGAGAGGGTCTTGACGTTGTCGAGGCCTTCGGCGCCGCAGAACCGGGCCTGGGCGAACGGGAGGTCGGCGGAGACGCAGAGCACGACGGTGTTGTCGAGCGAGCCGGCCTTGGCGTTGAACGCGCGCACCGAGTTCGCGCAGGTCGGGGTGTCGACGCTGGGGAAGATGTTGAGGACCTTGCGCTTGCCGGCGAAGTCCTTCAGGGACACGTCGGCGAGTCCTTCGCCGACGAGGGTGAATGCGGGTGCCTGGGTGCCGGTGGCGGGCAGTGCGCCGCCGATCTGTACCGGGTTGCCCTTCAGCGTGACCTGAGCCATGAAAAGTCTCCTACCAGCGGTATGCGGGATGCAACGCGCCGATCCTACTGCCCGTCCTTGTTCCCGCGACGGGGCGACCACGGATCCGGACATGGGGGCACGCGGTCACGCGGGCATGGGGGCTTGGGGGAGTGGGGCAATGCCGCGTAGTTAAGGGGCGGTTGGGTTGGTCAAGGCCATGTTCGGGTGGTGTTTCAGCCGGCCGGGAACGGCCCATTCGGGAGGGCGGCCACATCTACCACGTGGCTCTCTATGTCGGTGACGGATTGATGATCTCCGCACCGAAGACCGGCGACGTCGCCAGTCACATCCCCGTTGCGGACCTGCCCGCCTCCGACTTCGTGGGCGCCATACGACCGTAGCGGGTCGTTTTGTAGGTTTCCAATTCACTTTGCGTTTCCCCACTGACTCTGCGCCTACGTTGCGCATGTGCAAGATCAGAGGACGTTGAGTCCGTTTCTGGTAGTGGCCGCGTCCGGGTTGGTCGATGAGTCCTTGACGGACGAGTCGTTCCAGGTGGAGCGGGTGACGTTGATCGAGGGCTCGTCGGTGGGCAGTCCGAGGAGTTCGTGGAGGTCGCGGACCTGGAAGACCCGCCCGGGGTGCTCGTTGAAGGCGGTCACGGTGCGTTGGTAGACGGTGGCGGGCTCCTCGGAGGCCTGTGTGTGGTCGGGCAGGGCGAGGCTGTCGATGACCTTGCGGGTGGTGACGATCTCGGCGAGGCGGGCCTCGATCTCGGCCAGGGCACGGGTGAGTTGCTCGATCTGTTCTCGCAGGCCGTCGGCGCGTGCGGTGGTCTCGTCGTGTTCGGCTTGCAACAGCCGCAGGAGTTCGGTGACGTTCACGCGGCCAGCCCCACCTCGTCGCGCCAGGCGGGGCTGGGGGTGGTGAGGCGGTGGAGCATGCCGGCGGTGGAGGCCCAGTAGGCGCGGGAGGCGGTGTTGTCCAGCCGGTGGTCGTAGTCACGGGCGAGGCGCCGGTGGAGCATGAGGGTTCCGTCGACCTGCTCGACCACCCGCCGCTTCGGTTGCGGAACGAAGCCCTTGCTCTGGGTGTCGGGGTTGCGGCGGACTACCTCGACGGTGATGTCCTCCCATGCCCCAACAGCATCATGCGCACGACACGCGAGCCGGCCTGAACGACTCCGTACACACGAACGGGCGACACCAGATCATCCAGAACCGGACTTAAGGTCCTCTGAGTGACTTCAGCTCCTCGTTTTCCACGAGTTTCAATCGGAGCGGACCGTGCAGGTTCCGGTTCTTCCGGGGCGTTTTGATTCCGGCCATTGATCGGCCTTTTTCGGCAGGCCGGCGGTGGGTGGTCGGACTGTTCGACGGGAAACGTCCGAAAAGTGGGGCTTCGGCGCGGTCGGTATTTTTTGGTATTCCGCCCCCTCGTGGGGCCTCATGAGTGCACCGGTCTCCAATTCAGGCACAGGAGTCACACTGGAAAGCGCCTGCGTTCGTGAGCGACTGGGGAGCCTTGAACGCGGGGAACTTTTCTGCAAGGATCTTCGACGCGGGGCCCGATCACTGCGGGAAAGTCGGAACGAATTCCCGCAGTGATCGGACCGCCCAGTTCCTCGGTAAGCACGGCGCGGGGTCCGCATCCTGCATGCGAGACGCCCGTGGGTACCGTCTGCAATTCCGGTCGCCGGTGTCCGGTCCTCCCCCTTGAAACATTCGTCGGCGGGTGCACCCGCGCCCGCCGACGGCTGCGGAATTCCGGTCGAAGCCTGCGGCCGATCCGCCGGAGGTGGTTCGAGGCCCGTGGCGGCACGGCCACGGGGGTGTCCCGTTCAGGGAGGCGCCGGCCGTCGGATTCCCCGTGCCCCGCACGCTCCCCTCGCCGACAGCACCACCGCACCCGCTCCTTGTCGTCCAACGAAAGGTTCGGTCATGACATCCGTCGGGATCCTCTCCCTGGCGACGTACCTGCCCCAAGGCCTGCGAACGAACGACTGGTGGGGGCTTCCGCCCACCACGCCCTCGGGGGACAGCGTGGGCCCCACGCCCCGCAACCACTTCGACGCGGCCATGCAGCCCTACATCGACGACCCCTTCTTCGGGAGCGTGGAACGCCGCGTCGCGGCCCAGGGCGAGACCTCCCTGTCGCTCGGCGCGCAGGCGGCCACCCGCGCGCTGACCGCGGCGGGACTCGAACCGGGCGACATCGACGGGCTCATCGCGGTCTCCATGTTCCCCGACCGGGTGGGATCCGGTGACGCCGGCTACCTCGCGAAGGAACTGGGAACGGGAGGCGGCGCCTTCAACGTCGAGGCCACCTGCTCGGGATCCCTCTCCGCGCTGCTGACCGCGTGCGCGCTGGTCCGCTCGGGGCTGAAGAAGCGCGTCCTGGTCGTGGCCACCTCGATGCTGGCGAGGGCCATCGACGCCGACGACGTCACCCTCCGGCTGTGCGGTGACGCCGCGGGGGCGATCGTCGTGGGCGAGGTCGAGGAGGGCTTCGGGCTCCTGGGCGCGAAGACGCTCAACACCAGCGAGACCTGCGGCACCTGGATGATGGACACGGTCGAGGACGGTTCGGGCAGCACGGCCGGCGGCCGGCGCATCCGTCTCCGGGTGGACCCGTCGATCGCGCACGTCTTGCGCTACACCGCGGAACCGTTTCTTCTGGAGACCGTCGACGGCGCCCTCGAGGCAGCCGGCGCCACCCGGGACGACGTGGCCGCCTTCATCGTGAACACCCCGACCGCCTGGCACGCCGACTTCTCCGCACGCGCACTCAAGGTCGCCTCCGAGAGGGTCGTCAACACGTTCCCGCGGGTCGCGAACATCGGGCCGGTCTTGATGCCGTTCAACGCCTTCACCGCCGCCTCACAGGGCCTCATCAAGCCGGGGGACCTGACCGTCCTCTACACCTTCGGCGGCCAGGCGGAGGCCGGGGCCGCGGTGTTCCGCTGGTCCGACACGATCCTCGCGCCCGAGCCGGAGCCGGCCACCGTCTTCAACGCGCCGCGCCTCTGACCCACTGCGGCTCCTCTGCCTCCGCGCCATCCCCGGTGCGGCAGCACGGACACCCCGACACGCCATCGCGCCAACACGCCAACACGCCAACACGCCCTCGCGTCAGCACACCGACACACGGAGACCACTGTGAGCGACATCCACGACAGCATCCACGCCTACATCCTGGCGAACATCATCAAGGACACCGACCCGAGCGCGCTGCCCGACGACCTCGAACTCGTGGAGAGCGGCGTCCTGGACTCCATAGGCATCATGAAGCTGGTCACGTTCCTGGAGACCACCTTCGACATCGAGGTCGGCGTCAGCCACCCGCGCGAGTACTTCAAGACCGTCGCCCACATCGTCGAGTACGTCGAGGTGCGCGTCGGGGGCGCCGGCAATGAAGGCTGATCCGACCGTAGCGCCGGACTCCCTCGACCAGTACCTCGACCGCACCGCCGAGCGCCTCCCGGACGGCGAAGCCGTCGTCGGCAGCGACGGACGCGGCATCACCTTCCGGGAGCTTCACCGCCTGTCCGCCAAGGTCGCGGCGTACCTGTCACGCCACGGCGTGGGGCCGGGCGACCGCGTGGGCCTGCTGCTGCCCAAGTCTCCCGAGACGGTCGCCGTCATGCTCGGCACGCTGCGCGCCGGCGCCGCCTACGTCCCCATCGACGCGAACGGCCCCGCCGAACGCGCGGCCAAGATCCTCTCCGACTGCGCGGTCCGTGTCGCCTTCACCACACCGGACGCCCTTCTGCGCCTCGACGGGACGGCCGCCCGACCGCACCTGACGCCGGTCCTGCTGACCCCCGGCGCACAGGAACCGTCCGACACACCCCACGCGGTGTGGGCCGATGTCCTCGCGGCGGACGAGAAGGACGCCCCGCGGGTCGAGCCCGATCCCGACCGACTGGCCTACCTGCTCTACACATCCGGCTCCACCGGAACCCCCAAGGGCGTGGCCATCACCCACCGCAACGCCGTCAGCTTCGTCGAATGGGCCTCGGCCGCCTTCGCCGTCACTGAAGCCGACCGGCTGTCCGGCCACGCGCCGTTCCACTTCGACCTGTCCGTCTTCGACGTCTACGCCGCGCTGCGCAACGGTGCCGGCGTCCACCTCATCGACACCGACCTCGCGGCCAGCCCGCGCCACCTCGCGAGATTCGTCTCGTCGCGCAGGATCACCATCTGGTACTCGGCCCCGGCCATCCTCGGCGCGATCGGTGCGATGGAACCCGCCCCGCCGGCCCCTGCGGACCTCCGGCTCGTCCTCTTCGCGGGCGAGCCCTTCCCCCCGGCGAAACTGCGCCGCATCAAGCAGACCTGGTCGGGCCCCGACTACTTCAACCTCTACGGGCCCACCGAGACCAACGTCTGCACCTACCACCCCATCCCCGACGAGGTCCCCGACGACCGCCACGACCAGTACCCCATCGGTGCGCCGTGCTCCCATTGCGACGCGCTGCTCGTCGACGAGGACCACAACCCCGTCGACGGGGAGGAGGGGTTCCTCGCGATCGCCGGCCCCTCGGTCTTCCCGGGGTACTGGCGCGACGGACGGCCGGTGCAGGCGGCGTCGCACTTCACCACCGCCGACGGGCGCCTCTGGTACGACACCGGCGACGTCGTCCGGCGGGAGGGGGGCGTCTTCGTCTTCCGGGGTCGGCGTGACCGGATGGTCAAGCGCCACGGCTACCGGATCGAGCTCGACGAGATCGAGAAGGCCCTGGCGGCCCACCCGGACCTGAGTGACGCGGCCGTGGTCAGCACCGAGAGCGACGGCCAGTGCGTCATCACCGCGTTCATCGTCGCTCCCACCGGGGCGCCGTCGGCACCGGACCTGAAGCGCTACACCCAGGGGTACCTGCCCCGGTACATGCTCCCCGACCGGTTCCAGGCCCTGGAGGAGCTGCCCCGCACGTCCACAGGAAAGACCGACTACCGTCATCTGGAGGGCCTGTGCCAAGCGGAACCGACGAGCGACAACGGGAACTCTTCGAACGTGCTGCGGACTTCGCCGGCCAGAATCTGAACGACGACATCCCCGGCCGCAACCGGGACGGGGTCTTCGACCGGGCCGCCTGGAAGCTGTGCGCCGAATTCGGTCTGCTGAAGATGGCGATCCCGGACGAGGGCGAGTCGATGCCCCGGCTCAGCGACCTGATCGCGGTCATGGAGGGGCTCGGTTACGGGAGCGACGACCAGGGCCTGCTTTTCTCGCTCAACGCCCACCTCTGGACCACCATGGTCCCGCTGGTGCTGTACGGCACCCAGGCGCAGCGGGAACGCTACCTGCCCGGGCTGGCCGACGGAACGCTGATCGGGGCCAACGCCTCGACCGAGCCGGAGGCGGGCTCGGACGTCTACGCGATGAAGACGACCGCGCGACCCGCCGACGGCGGCGGCTACTTCCTCGACGGCACCAAGACGTACATCACCAGTGCCCCGGTGGCCGACCTCCTCGTCATCTACGCCACCCTCGACGAAGAGGCCGGACCGCTCGGGATCACCGCCTTCCTCGTGGACGCCGACACCCCCGGCCTGGAACGCAGCCCCGCCTTCGACAAGATGGGGCTGCGCACCGCGGCGATGGGTCGTGTGGACCTGAAGCAGTGCTGGGTGCCCGACAGCGCCGTGCTGGGGCGGCCCGGCCGCGGAAGCTGGGTCTTCGAGAGCGCCATGGAGTACGAGCGCGGCTCCATCCTGGCGGCATGCCTGGGCGTGATGCGCCGCCAGGTGGAGAACGCCGTCCAACACGCCCGCCGGCGGCAGCAGTTCGGCGAGCCGATCGGGAAGTTCCAGGCCGTATCCCACCGCATCGCCGAGATGAAGGTCCGGCTCGACGCCGCGCGCGCACTCGTCCAGCGGATCGGCGTGCTCAAGGACGAGGGCAAGGACGCCACCCTGGAGGCAGCCGTCGCCAAGCTGTACGTCTCCGAGGCGTACGTCCAGTCCTCGCTCGACGCCGTGCGTCTCCAGGGGGCGAAGGGCTACCTGTCCGCCAACCCCGAGTCATGGCAGCTCAGGGACGCCGTCGGGTCGTTGCTCTACTCGGGGACGTCCGACATCCAGCACAACATCATCGCTCGCGAACTGGGCCTCTGAGGCCCGTTCGACGACCGGGCCGTGACGGCGCGGTGGGCCGGGTGGAATCGACGGGGACGGTCGACTCCACCCGGCCCACCGCGTCACATCCCACCGCCGGGAGTGACCCCGCCGTCGACGACCAGGGTCTGGCCGGTGATCCAGCCGGCGTCGGGGGAGAGCAGGAAGGCGACCGCGCCCGCGACGTCCTCCGGGACGCCGAGGCGGCCCAGCGGGTAGGCGGCGGAGGCCTTCTCCTCGCGGCCCTCGTACAGCGCTTCGGCGAACTTCGCCTTCACCACGGCGGGGGCGACGGCGTCGACCGTGTGCCTCCTGGCGCAGGCTGCCGACCCAGTCCGGCACTCCGCGGGGCAGCGCGCCGAGGTGGTGGCAGTCGCCGCAGCCGCCTCGGCGGCGGCCCGAACGCGCGCACGCAGGTTGCCGGTGTCGAGGCCGACCCCGACCCGCACGTACGCGACGCGGGCGGTCGCCGCCCGCACCTTCTCCGCCAGCCCGGAGGTGTCCGGGTCGACGGCGACCTTGATGCGGGCGCGGGTGGCCTGCGTGGCCGCCTGGACGCGCTGGCGCAGCCCGGCAAGGTCGACGTCGACCGTGACCTTGATGCGGGCGCGGGTGGCCTGCGCGGCGGCTTCGACGCGCTCGCGCAGCCCGGAGGCGTCCGGGTCCAGCCGAATCCTGGCCCGCAGGTTGCGCACCGCCGCGTCGACCCGGGTCTTCGCGTCCGTCGCGAACCCCGACGAGTCGGCGACGACCTCGACGACGAGGCGGCCGGAGTCGATCTCCTCAGCCACGACCGGCCGCCTTCCCGCTGCGACGCAGCACGGCGACCGCCCGTGCCATACCCGTGCCGTCCCGCTCGGGCCTGCGGCCGGCGCTCAGGTAGGCCGGGCGCGGCAGCTCGACCGGGCGGCGCAGGCGGTGCTCCGCCGCCAGCACCGACACCAGCTCGACCAGCTGGGCCAGCAGCTCCTGTGTCAGGCCCCAGCGGTCCGCGCCGATCTCCGCCCCGTCCCGGCGCAGCAGGGCCTCGGCAGGCAGCCCCCGCATCAGGGTCAGAAGGCGTCGGGTGCCGACGAATCCAGGGTCACCGGGCCGTCGCCAGACACCGCGGGCGTCGAGCTGGTAGTACCGCTGGAAATCGGCTTCGAGGTCGTCCCACCGCTCGAAGGCGATCCGGACGGCCCCATGAGTTCCCCCAGGCTGCCACCCGGGAAGTACTTCGCCCAGACGGCGCGCACCAGCTCGAAGATGTCCGGGTGGCTGGGACGCTGCTCCATCAGCCGGGCGAACCCGTCCTGCCCGAGCAGGCGGCGGCCCATCTCGGCGGCCGCGGCGAGCAGGTCGGACGGCAGGCTCGGCTCCGAGACGAGCACGTCCACGATCAGGCTCGCGGCCTCGGTCTGCTGGTCCCCCTGTGCCTGCGCGGCTTCCACCAGGGAACGTAGCAGCAGCGGCAGGTACGGGATGCCGACCAGCGGCTCCCACACCGCGAGCGGCAGCTCGGCCGGCAGCATCGCCACGGTGGCGCCGCCGAAGATCAGCGGTTCCTCCCCAACCGTGTACTCGGCCTTGGCGGCACGGGCCTTCTCGGCAGCAGCGGCCAGACGGCGCTCACGGGCGGCGTCCAGGTCGATCCCGACCATGTCGGCTCCTCGGTCTGTCGGCAACGGAACGCCGCAGACCGTAGGAGGCGAGGGCAGTTGGCGTCGCCCCGAGGACGGCAGGGCCCGGGCCGGCACGCGGGTCGGCAGGAGCCGTGCGGACCTCAAAGGGGGCACGCATGGCGATGCCCCGGCCGGGGGGTGCCTCTATGCCCTTCGTCAAGGTTGCGTGGGTCAGACGGGCACGGGGCCCGGAGACCAGGAGCCCCGTTTCAGGGCCACGAAGAAGGCAACGGGGCTGCGCCGGGGCGGTAGGCCACCCGGGCGATCGCCCTCACCCGATCGCTGTCCTGGTCCCGATCTGGCGAAGCGCTGGGCTGTCGAGCGCTTGTCCGGGACGGATCACGGTGCGCTGACCGCCACTCAGAACCGTGCGTCGCTTTCCAAGGGGCCGTGATCCACCAGGCCACAGATCTTTGATCGGTATGCGAAACGTGCCGCAATTCCACCTGGCTGGCCCCATGGCGTCACACCTTGGACATGTCCGAAGTGCCAGCCATAAGAGCTCTCATTACGTTCATCGCAGATCGGGCGCCTGGTCGGCGTCCGCGCGACAGAGAGAAGTGACATGTTCACGCGCGCACTAACTTTGACCGCTGCCGGCATAGGCACGACGGTCCTTGCAGCCACCGGCATCACCTACGCCTCGTCCCCCGCATCCAACCCAGCGCCCCTGCCCGTCCAGCCTGCGGCCCAGCCTGCGGCCCAGCCTGCGGCCCAGCCTGTCCAACAAGCCGCCCCGGCCGCGGCCGCCCCTGGCGGCGGCAACGCAGGCGGAGAGAAGGTGGTCGCCTCTGGCGGCGGCAACGCAGGCGGAGAGAAGGTGGTCGCCTCTGGTGGCGGCAACGCAGGCGGAGAGAAGAACGACAACCGCGGCCACGAGGGTGGCGGACGCGGCGAGGGCGGCGAACGCGGCCACGAGGGTGGCGGACGCGGCGAGGGCGGCGAACGCGGCCACGAGGGTGGCGGACGCGGCCACGAGGGCGGCGGACGCGGCGAGGGCGGCGAACGCGGCCACCGCCACAAGGAGGGAAGGATCTTCTTCAACGAACGAACGTTCTCCGCCCACACCGAGGGCTGCATCACCACGGCCAGCGGCCTGGGTGCCACCAGTTTCAACGTTTTCAACGACAGCTGGAAGACCATCGAGGTCTTCCGCGGCTTCAACTGCGACCACGGTGGTCCGGTCGCCATCGTGGGCCCCCACAGCTCCACCAACGGCGTGGCGGCCCGCCACTTCGACGAGGACGAGTCCCATTTCGGTGGCGCCTTCGATTGCGAGGGCGTCGTGGGCAGCTTCCGGGTGATCGGCCACCGCGGCGAGTGGTGACAGCACCGTCCGGAGCACGGGAGCGATCCCGGCCCGCCGGAAGCGGGCGCGACACGGCTTCGAGGCCGCCGCCCACGTGCATCAGCACCTGCTGTCGGCGTACAGGTGAATGTGGCTCTGGCAAGGTTTTCGTAGGCAGAGATCATCCCGGAGCGGCGGTCTGCTGGTTTGCCAGTGGGCAACCTCTGACTGTGTCATGTTGAACTGACAGCGCTGTCACCGCACCTGGCCAATGTGCTGGTTGTCTCGGTCGAGGTCTTCGGTGCTGTCGTAGCGATCCGCGCCCGCACCCGGTCCGGTGGTCCGGCGGCGTGTACGGGCTGTGGAGTGTTGAGCGAGTGGGGCCAGCGCCGCTACGTGCGGCTGCTGGCCGACGCCACGGTCGGCGGTCGGCCGGTTCAGATCGACCTGACTGTACGACGTCTGTACTGCGAACACCTGGCCTGTCCGAAGGTGACCTGCGCCGACCGGGTACCTGGACTGACGGTGCGGTACCAGCGACGGACGCCGCTGCTGCAGCACCTGGTCGAGGCGGTCGGCGTCGTGTTGGCGGGCCGGGGCGGGGCCCGGATGCTGCGCATCCTCGACATCGTGCTCTCGCGGTGCGCCTGCGCTTGCATCCCGCAGTCTCAGCCGCGGGACCTGCTTCCGCAGGTGGCTCATCGCGGCCACGATCCCGGCGGAGTGAATCAGTGCGCGAACCCTGCCGCGCACCACCACCGGCCGCCGCCCCGCCCTCGACGGCATCGGCGTGCTCGCGGTCTCCGGCTCGCTCGCCCTGGCCCTCGTCCCGCTCGTCCTCGGCCGGGAGGCCGGCTGGCCGCTCTGGGCCTGGGCGATGCTCGCCGCCGCCGTGCCCGCCTTCCTCGCCGCCCTGCGCTGGGAGGGCCGGCTCGCCGCCCGCGGCGGACAGCCGCTGCTCGACCCGGAACTGCTCCGCGGTCGGGTCTTCCGCACCGGGCTGGCCGTCAACGCCGCCTTCATGGCCTTCCTCGCCGGCTTCGTCTTCGTCATCAGCCTCACCGTGCAGACCGGCTTCGGCTACAGCCCGCTGCACTCCGGCCTGGTCTTCACCCTCACGGCTCTCCTCGCCATACCGCCAGTGGATCGTCGGTGACTGTGCCGCCGGCCAGGGCCTCGAAGTCCCGGCCGGTCGGGGCATGAAACTGCTGCGGCTGAGTGACAAGGGTGCGGCTTCCCGAGAATGTTCACGGTGTGACGAGTCGAGCCCTCTTAACTTCTTCTGACACTCGACTGTATCGCCCGGCCGGCGGTTGCCCGCGTCCGTCACCGCTGGAGGTCATCTGATGATTCTTCGACCCTGGGTTGCAGCGTCCCTGGCCGGTGTGGCCATCGCTCTTGCTCCTGCGCCTGCAGGCGTCGCGGCGCAGGCGTCCACACTGCACGCGCCCGACTCCTCATGGCCCCGGGAAGAGGACGGGGAAGGGGCAGGCGAAGGGAATGGGGAGGGGCGCCGCCATCACTACAGTCCCTGGCGCCACTGCTTCAGCGCCCGCCGCGTCGTGCTCATCGACCGAACCCTCAGGGCGATTCTGACCAACAGCCGGCGTGGGCCGGAGGCTCTCGTTCTCCAGGGGAGTCCGTCGTCTTCGTCCTCGTCGCCGGAGGCACCGTGGGATAACTTTTCCGTTTCAACGTATTTGAACGTAAATTATCCCACCCAGACCAGCAGCCAGTACGAGTTTCAGATCCGTGGCTTCTTCAGGGAACACCCGGTCTTCGTGGTGAAGGCCTTCGACCGCCACGAGCGGGTCTTCCCCTTCGCAGCCGCCCGCTGCGTCGACGACTACTACGACGACGACCACGGTCACCACGACGACGGTGACCGCGATGACCACGCCCGTCCGCACGATGGTGTGGCTGCCGAGGGGAGTGACCCGTCCGGCGCCCCGTCGCTCCAGGGAGGGGACCATGGGCCCAACGGCCAGCCCGCGCCGGATGCTCCCGCCCCCGGCGGCACCAGCCTGGCTCCTCCGCCCGATGGCGCGGCTGGCGGTGGGAGCGTTGGCCGCCTGGGCGCGAAGCGCATCGGGATCGCGGCCGGCGGCTTGCTGATGGTTCTGGGAGCGCTGGCTGCGGCCTGGCTTAACCGCCGCCGCCGGCAGCGTGCCACTTGGCCGGAACAGGGGCCGGCAGCACCTTCTACCCCTGACGGCACATCGGATCAGGAGCCCGATGTGCCGCCGACCCAGCCGTAGCGACACCGAACGGCCGCCCTCCCGGCGGAACCGGTCAGGAGGGACTGCTGCTTGCGGAGGGTTCCGACGTGGCCGAGGAACTCGGGCGGGGGTCGTGGGGGCAGATCAAGTTGGGGTTCTTGATTCCGAAGCTCAGTCCCCACTCCCGGTCACAGCCGCCCCAGTATTCTCCCACCCAAACGCAGTAGGGGCCGCCGTAGCTGTGACAGGGGCGCACTGATTCCTGCGGGCCCGGATTCGTGGAGAGTGGCCAGGACGATTCGGCCCTGCTCAGCGACGTGCCGGAGGATCCGACCATGCGGACCCGCGTGGCATCGGAACCGTGGGACGTCCGGTCCATGAGGAAGAGGGGCAGGCCGAAGGCCGAGACGGAAGCCGCCACCGATGCGGCAACGAGAGCACAGCGGGTCAGGCGCATGACTGTTCCTCCTGGCTTCGTGGTCTGTGGCAGGTGCGGACGAACTCTGCCCACGAGTGCCGCCGCCGTGAGCGCCGGAGTTGAACGTATGGTCTGGAAAACTCCCCGGCAGCCAGCGAACCGCCAATCAGGCGGCCTTGCCCCGGTTCTTCACTCGAAGGGTCTCCTCCCCGCCCGGAGATCGACCGGGACGGCTCGGCCGCACCCGACGAGCCGAAAGCGTTTTGACCGGAAGAACCGGGTCAGGGCGCTGAGTCGCGGGTCAACGGAGGTGAACGCCTCCGGGGGGTGCCTCGATGTCCTTCGTCAAGGCTGCGCGGGTCATGCTGGCGCGGATTCGGGGGTGCGGGTCTCGTAGAGGGTGCCGTCTCGGAGCATGGCGAACAGGACGCTGATGCGTTGGCGGGCAAGGCGGCCGGGGAGCCGGGCTGTTCGAGTAGGTGTGTAACGGCGGGGTGGTCCAGGCGCGGGCCCAGGACGCGTTCGAGGGAGGGGCGGAACTGGGTGAGCAGGCCGCGCAGGCGGTTGCTGGTGCGGGTGGCCTCGGCGGCGAGGTCCTGGTCGAAGCCGGTCAGGACGGTGAGCTGGGCTGCGGTCTCGTCGGCAAGTTCGAGGGTGCGCAGGGTGTGGGGCATGGTGCGGGCGGCGTCCGCGATCACATGGGCGTCGCGGGCGTCGGTCTTGGCTTCGCCGGGGTAGAGGTCGGCGATGCGGCGCATGGCCAGGCCGGGCAGGTAGGCGACCTCGCAGCCGGCGTCGCGGGCCCCGGCGAGCGGCAGGGCACCGATCGAGGCGGGCTGATCGACGATGACCAGGACGCGGCCGAACTTGGCGGTGAGCTTGTCGAAGACGGCCCGCAGTTTCGGTTCGCTGTTGGGCAGTCGCTTGTCGAAGACGGTCTTGCCGGCGGTGGTGAGGCCGTGGCCGTGGTGGTCGCCCTTGCCGACGTCCAGGCCGAGGAAGACCGCCATGTCACTCGTGTCGAACACCGAACCCCCCCCGAGGGTGTCGGCGTACGCGTGGATGTGCTCAGCCACGGACGAGACCGACGGCTTGGCGGTGATGCCGGCGGGCGCGGCGGGGGCGGCGGGGGCGGAGGCGGACGTGGTGGAGGCGGCCGGGGTGACGGCGGCCATGGCGGTGCCCGCCGTCCCGAGGACGAGCACGCCGAGGACGGCCACGGAGGCCAGGCGCAGGGAGTTCCGCTTGGAGACGATCACGAGTGCACCCCTTTCAGGGGGACGTGGTCGTTCGGCCCGAGGACACGGTCCGTGTGGTTCGGGCACTGTCATCTGTAGGGACGCTCCCACTCACCGCATCGGTTGTGCGCGGAATGTCACCACCCTATAACAGCCAGCGATGATCAAGGAGCGGCACAGGATCGGGCCCACCGGCCGGGACCGCGCGGCGAAACCCCGGACGGGCATCGCTCCGGGTGAGAGGTTCGCCTGTTCGGCTCAGCGAGGATGACGGCCAGGAGACGGCGCCCGGAGACCTTCCTACCGTTGGACCCCGGGAGGCTGCATCCCCGCGGAGCCCGACCGAGGACCTCTCGCCCGTCGGCCACCGCTCACGCCGAACCCGGCAGTCGACTTCCACCGTGACCACGCAGGGTCCGGGTCGAAGGAGATGAAGGACATGAACACCACGCGCACCGCCCGCACGCCCGCGACACCCGCACTGAACGGGTGCCGGACATCACGCCGCCGCCTTCGGGCACGGATCGGGCTCGCCGCGACCGCCACGGCCCTGTCGCTGCTGCCGATCGCCCCGTCCACCGCCAGCGCGGCACCCCACCTCCCGCTCACACAGATCGTGCGGGAGGCCAAGGTGAAGGCGCAGCAGGAGCACCCCGGCTCGCAGTTCTACGACGCGGACGCCGTCCTGCTGACACCCACGACCAACCCCAATGACGTCCAGGCCTGGTGGATCCGCTTCCGGGCCAAGGGCTCGGAGCCGTCCTTCGAGTACAAGTACTCGACCACCGGTCAGTACCAGAGCACGCAGCCGTGGAGCGTCCCGATCGGGATCCAGGCCATCTCCCCGTTCACCATGACGGAGGTTCAGGCCCACGATCTGGCCGTCAAGGCCGGGCACACCGGCGCGTTCAAGCCCCTGTACCTCAATGAGCCCGTCGTGCAGAACCCGCATCCCACCTACTACTTCTGCATTCCCAGCGAGGGCAGGACGGTGGCGGTGGACACCGTGACGGGCCACGTCACCACGCCGTGGTCGTGCTAGTGACCACGGTGTGAGCCCTGTTCGGTGGCCGTCACCCAGCGGGGGTGACGGCCACCGGCGGCGGGGGGCCCCAGGCCGCCCGCCCCGCGGGGGCGCCCGCGGGGGGGGCGGGCCCGGGGGGGCGCCCGGGGGGCGGGGCGGGCCCCGCCCGGCCCCCCCCCCGGG
>NZ_JBICZE010000008.1:0-21769 GCF_043201735.1 Kitasatospora sp. NPDC048286 | reverse complement strand
CGCGGGTGGGGGGGCCCCCCCCCGGGGGGGGGGCGCCCCCCCGGGGGGGGGGCCCCCCGGCCCGCCCCCCCGGCGGGGGCCCCCGGGGGGGGGCCCCGCAACGGGTCGCCAGCCTGGAGCGCGAAGGGCCGCCGCCGCGGACACCGAGCTGGTCGTCCGGCCGTTCTCGTCCCAGCGGGTGGCGACGGCCAGGTCGTCGTCGTAGGCGGTCGCGAGGTTCTTCTCGGGCGCGAACCGGTGGCGGGGCACCGTGCGCAGCGCGCCTTGGACGGAGGCGGAGGGCGCCCAGCCGGCTGCGATGACGGCGTCGGCCATCCGCCGGCGCAGCCGGACGGCCTCGGCAGGCTCCCCGGGCACGGGCGGCTGGCCGGCGGTGATGGGGTAGGAGTGGACCGCCGGCAGCTGGGGGATGACGCCGGGCCAGATCGCGTTCAGGGCCTGCGCGGCCGGAGCGAAGACATCGCCCAGATGGGCCAGGGCGTGGAGGTCGTGCCACTCCCACCGTTCGAAGAGCTGTTCTTCCGGGTTCGCCAGGCCCCCGGTCCAGGCACTGATGCGGACGACGGCGGTCAGCCGCGGAAGGCCGTGGCTGTCGTCGGTGAGCATGGTCACCACCGTGGCGTCCGCGGTGGTGGCGGCGAGTCCGGTCTCCTCGGCAAGTTCCCGCACCGCCGCTTCCTCGAAGCTCTCCGAGCCGCTGGTCTTCCCGGCGGGCAGCTCCCACATGTTCCGGCAGGAGCGGCCCAGCAGCACCCGGCCCGCGTCGTCGGTGACGACCACCACGGCTCCGGTGAGGGCGTGGCCGGTGGGCGGGCCCTTCTCGACGGCCCTGGTGCCGGCGTGGCGGGGACCGCGCAGGACGAGGACGGCGAACTCGTCCGCCGCCAACCGCTGTGCCTTCTCCCACCCCGCGGTGAGCAGGCCGATCTCGTCCTCGTCGAGGGCGATGGGCCGCTTGTCGGCCGGGGTGCGCTCGGCCGTGGGCGTGATCACCACGAGCGCGCCGCCGGGCCGCAGCCGTTTCCCGAGGGCGTGCAGCACCCGGGTGCGGTCGCCCAGGAACGGGTACATCAGGCGCAGCGCGATGAGGTCGTACCCTTCGCCGCCGAGCTGGGCGGGGTCGTCGCGTTCGATGTCCAGCCGCAGCCACCGCACCCCTTCGATGTGGCCGCACTCGGCCCGGGCCCGCTCCACCGCGCCCGCGGCGAAGTCCACGGCGTCCACCGCGTAGCCGAGGCCCGCGAGATGGGCGGCCAACTCCCCGGTGCCGCAGCCGACGTCGAGCGCCCGCCCGCCGCCCTCGGGCGCGGGAGTGTGCTCGACGAGGAGCGCCCGCTCGCCGTCGCCCAGCGGCCGAAACCCCCGGCCGTCGGCGTAGTGCTGCTGCCATTCCTCAAGGGCATACGCCACGTGCTGCTCCTCTGGTCGGTGGGTGGTGTGGGTGGTCACGGGCGGCTGCCGGCGCGCAGGCGGGCCAGGGTGCGGCGGCCGCGTTCCACGAGTTCGGGGTCCCCGTTGGCGGCGCCGTACTGGATGCCGGAGACGGCGTCGAGCACTTGGTGGACGGCCAGGTGTTCCTCCTCGTTCGCCGAGAGCTGCCTGCCGTAGCCGGCCATCGCGGCCTCGTAGAGGTCCGGTCGGCCGGTCCAAGCGTCGGACAGGCGCACGAAGTCCCCCACGGCGGGGCCCGGTTCGGCGCGTTCGAAGTCGATCACGTACAGGTTCTCGGTGGCCTCGTCCCACCGGAGGTTCCGGAGCTGGAAGTCGCCGTGGGTCGGCACCAGGTCGAGGGCGGGCAGGTGTTCGGCCTCCTTCGCCATTGCACGGATGTAGTCCTCGTCGCCGGGCGCGAGGTGGTCGCGGGCGCCGGCCAGGTGCCGCTCCACCTTCCCGAGCGCTGCCGGCGCCCCGCTGCCCGGTCGCGGGGGAGCGCTGTGGTGGATCGTGGACGCGAGCTCCCCGATGCGGTGGAAGATCCGCCGCTGCTCCTCGGGCGGGTGGACGGCGCCGTGCAGGGAACGCCCGGGCACTGCGGTGATGACGATGGCCCGAAGCCCCGGGTCGGTGGCCACCAGGCGGGGCGCGGCCGAGCCGAGGGCTGGTACCCAGGTCCGGTAGGCGTCGACCTCCCGGAGGTGGAATCGGTTGCTCTGGTGGACCTTCACGAACCACTCGCCGCCCTCGGCGCCGCGGGCATGCCACACGCGGCTGCCCTCCCGGAGCCAGGAGGCATCCGTCCAGGCACTGATGCGCCCAACCGCTTGCTCGGTGAGCTCCTGCACCTCCTGGCCGGGGGCGCCTGGCGCCGCATCGATGGAGGGCACCGGGTGAAGGCGGTCCGCTGCCGGATCGAAGGCGATCAGGTCGCCGGGCTGTTGGAAGTGGACGGCGAACGGGCGGCTCTCCCGGTAGGCGTCCAGTCCGGCCCGGCAGTAGGCCACCATCGGGGACGGCAGGTTGGCGAGCGGGTAGAAGTCCATCGCGTCGCAGACGGCCGGTTCCATGGTGCGGGGTTTGCCGTGCCAGTGCCGGACCTCGAAGAAGAGACCGATCCGGGCGCTGCCGGCCGGGTTTCGGTGGTGCACGGTGACGGCGTGGCGGACGTCGGCCGGGTCGATGGTGACGCCGGTCTCCTCCTTCGCCTCGCGGATCAGTGCCTGGACGGCATCTTCATGAGGTCCGTCGAGGTGTCCGCTTGGAAGGTGCAGCAGGCCTGATGCGTAGACCTGTCCGGCGCGGCGGGAGAGCAGCACCTCGGGGCCTGTGGCGCCGTCCCGGCGCAGAATGAGGTGGACGTCGACGGGCTCCTGGTGGCGGGTCGGCGCGGGGATCTTCTCGTCGCCGAGGGGACCTGTGGGTTGTGAGCCGGTGATGGACTCCTCCAGCTGCCGCATGGTGGTGGTGAAGGCGGTTTCGAGGTCGACGCCGTAGAGCTCGGCGATCACGACGACGGACCACAGGCAGTCCGCCAGTTCGTGTCCGAGGCCGGGCCCCGGGGGTGCGGGCCGGCTGCCGTCGGCGGCCTGGGTGAGTTTCGCGAGGTCACCGACGTCGCCGACGAAGCCGAGCACGAAGTCGTGCCTCGACCAGGGGCGGCCCTGCCTGGCCAGGTTGAGCTGGTCGTAGAGGCTGTGGACGTGCATGGCCCGCTGGGTGATGTCGCTGAGCTCCACCGGTCAGTCTCCGATCAGCCGCAGGTAGTGTTCGAGGTACGGAGGGGTGGGGCCGGTCAGCTTGTCGATCTCCTCCAGCGGGACGAACCGGTTGGCCTGGCCCTCGCCGAGGACGAGGGTGCTGTCGTTGCCCTCGCAGGTGCCGTGCAGGGCCACGGTGTACTCGGAGACCAGTTCGTGTCGCGGGCCGGGGACGACCCGCAGGCTGCGCACGTCGACACCGGTCTCCTCCCGCACCTCGCGGGCGGCGGTCTCGAACGCGGTCTCGTTGCCCTCACGCCAGCCACCGATCGGCGTCCAGTGCCCCGGCCACGCGATGTCCGGCCGGTCGTCGCGCAGGTTCATCAGCAGCCGGCCGTCCGGGGTGGTGACGAACACGACGATCCCCTCGAAGTCACGGGGCGCTCCGTGGTGGTCGACCGCGTGCCGGGCCGGGCCGTCCAGGTAGAGGGGGCAGGCGCTGCGCCGGGCCCGGTCGATCTGCATCAGCCGCAGGTACTCCGACGGCCGCATGTGCTCGCGCCAGCCGCGCAGCGTCTCGGTGCGCCATCGCGAGTGCTCGTGGGTGAGGCGGATCCGGGACAGCTGTTCGCCGGTCAGCTCGCCTCCCCAGAAGACGTACCCGGTCTTGGGGAAGGGCCACTCGGGCGTGGGGTCGAGGTGGATCACGGCCAGCAGTTGTCGGCGGGCGACGGCCTCGGGGTTCTCGATCCGCAGGTCAAGACCGGTCTCCTCCCGGGTCTCGCGCAGCGCCGTGTCGAACGGGCTCTCCCCGCGGTCGGTGTCTCCGCCGGGGAACTGCCACAGGCCGGGTCGGAGGGCCGAGAGCAGTCCGAGCGGCCGGCCGTCGGTGTCGGTGAAGTAGAACGCCCCGTACATGGTGGCGTTGGCGATCGACCCGGCGTACTCCTCGATGGGCCGCCAGTCCGGTCGGCGCCGCCGCTCGCGGAGGTACCCCAGCACTCCGGCCTGGCCGTCGCTGACCTCGGGTAGGTCGTCGAGGTCCGCCCAGACGAAGGCGTCGTGCTCTGACAGGGCGACTGGTGTGCCGACCGGTACCGTGGCGGTGAAGACGAACTGACGGACGCGGCGGCCGACGGTGTCGGTGAAGTCGAGGCAGCGCACGTAGGTGATCGCCTCGGGGCGGATGCCGGACTCCTCGCACAGCTCCCGGAGCGCACCGGCGCGCGGGTTCTCACCGCTGTCGAGGCCGCCGCCCGGGTAGTCCCAGATCCCGGGCAGGACGTCGTCCGGCTTGCGGCGCAGCAGGAGCGTCCGGTCGTCCTCGTCGAAGACGACGACGCCGGCGGCGAACTTCTCGATGCCGTCCTCGCGGGCCTGGCGAACCAGGGCGTCAAAGTCGATCAAGGTACGTGTCCTCACTCAGTGGGTTCCGGGTGGCGGCCGTCATGGTGACGGTTCAGGGGCGTGATCACCGGCCCGCCTCGATCAGATCGAGGACCTTGACGGTCGGGCGTACGTCGGCGAAGGACCGGTACAGGGTCCGCAGGGCGGCGTTGTGGACCTCGTCGCTGCCGGCGGCGGTGCCGTCGGCCACCACGATCACCCGCAGGCCCAGGGTGGAGGCGTCGCGCGCCGATCCGGCCACGCACACGTCGGTCACGACGCCGCAGACCAGCACGGTGTCGATGCCTCGCTCGGCCAGCAGGTCGGGCAGCGGGCAGAAGCCGGGGAAGAAGGCGCTGGAGACGGCCTTCTCCACGAGGAGGTCGCGGCCTTCGTCCACGGTGAGCTGCGGCCACAGGCGCCCGGCGAGCGGACCGCTGCCACCGGAGGCCCGGTACAGCTCCGCGACCCGGGATCCGTAGAACTCCTCGCGGGCCGCACTCGGCCCGCCGGGGCCGGGCAGCACCCAGGCCACAAGGCCGCCGGCTTCCTGCAGGGCGCCCGCCAGTCGCTCGATCTGCGGGATCACCCCGCGCGCGTACGGCCCGTCGAAGAACGGCACCATGTCGACCACCACCAGGGCGGTGCGCACCGGGTCAAGCCGGGTGTAGGCGTGACGGCGGCCACGGCGCTGCTCCTGGCGGTCGTACTCGCGCTGAGGGATCGACCAGGCGTGCAGCATGGCAGGGGCTCCGGTCGGCGGTGGGGCGTTTATGCGCGCTCCTTGGAGTGGATGGCGTTGGCGGCCATGAGGACCGACACGGCGGCGCCGGAGAGCAGGAGCCTGCCGTCCATCGCGGCGGCCACCGCCTCCTCCAGCGGCCACCACTCCACGGTCATGCCCGTCTCGGTGCCGGTCAGCTTCTGCTCGCCGGTCGTCAGATCCCGGGCGATGAACATGTGGAGCCTGGCCGTGCACTTGGTCATCAGGGCGATCTCGCCGAGCCGGCTCCAGGCGGCGGCCGTGATGCCCGTCTCCTCCTTGAGCTCGCGCCGGGCGGCGTCGAGCGGGTCCTCGCCCGCATCGAGGCTGCCGCCGGGCGGGGTGAGGACCTCGCCGTGGACGTAGCTGCGGTAGCGGACCATGGCGATGCGGCCCCGGTCGTCGAGGGCGATCGTCAGGGCGCCGTCGACGCGGGCCTGGTGGAACTCGAAGCTGCTCTTGGTGCCATCGGGCTGGGTCACGGTGTCGCGGTGGATCAGGTACGAACCGGTGTCGAGCAGGGTGGCGCGGTCATGGTGTTGCCACGGCTGCGGGACGGCGGGCTGACGGGTGACGGAGGGCTGGCTCACGGACGGACTCCTTCGGGTCGGCGGGTGGTGGTGGGCGGTGGAAGGCGACGGTCGGGTCCGGCAGTGGCCTCGGCCGGCCGGCTCTGTCGGGCGGTTACGTCCGGTCGGTGGTGTGGGGGTGGCGCTGTCCGGGCAGCGAGGTGGTGCCGTACTGGCGGGCCTGGAGCAGATATGCCGCCCGGTAGCTCCCGTGCCCGGGCCGGTCCGGTTCCGGCTCGTTGTCCATGAGCTGGTCGTGCGTGCCCTGTTCGACGAGTTCGCCGCCGTCGAGGACGTAGATCAGGTCGGCGGCGGCGCTGGCGGCCAGGCGGTGGGTGATCAGGACCACCGTCATGCCCTGCGTGGCGAGCGAGCGGATGCGGTCGAAGGCGGCGATCTCGGCGGCCGGGTCGAGCGCGGAGGTCGGCTCGTCGGCGATCACCAGGTGCGGCGGTCTCGCGCCGGGGCCTGCGGTGGAGAACCGGAAGGCCGCGCGGGCCGTTCCGACACCCTGCCACTGGCCGCCCGACAGCTGAACGCCTCCGATGAAGCCCTTGGCCGCCATCGTGTCCCAGCCGTTCGGCTGCTCGCTCAGCAGGGTTTCGAGGCCGGCGAAGTCGGCCGCGTCCTGGAGGGCCCGGCCGTCCTCGGCGTGTTCGGGGCGCCCGGCCGTGGTGTTGGCCCGGATGGTGAAGGGCCAGCGGACGAAGTCCTGGGCGAACAGGACACAGGAGGAGAACAGCTGACGGCGGTCGGCGGTACGGGTGTCCACGTCGTCCCACAGGATCCGTCCCTCGTCGGGCTGGTAGAGGCCGACGAGGAGCTTGGCCAGCGTGCTCTTCCCGGCGCCGTTGACGCCGACCAGGGCCACGACCTTGCCGCGGGGGATGACCAGGGACACGCTGTTCAAGGACGGTGAGGTGCGGCCGGGGTAGGTGAACGTCACCTTCTCCAGGCGGATCTCGGCCGGCCGCACCGGCAGGTCCGCGCCCCCGACGGGGATGGCCCGCTCGCCGGCGGCCGTACCGAGCCGCTCGAGGTCCCGTACGTACAGCGACTCCTCGAACATGCGGTTCACGCCGGTCAGCAGGGTGCCGACGGTGGCGGCGCCGCTGCGGATGCCGACGATGACGGTGACCGCGCCGGCCATCGGCAGCCGGTGGGTGAGCACGAGCCAGCCCAGGAGTGCGAACGTGAGCAGCGACGCGGCGCCCGACGCGGCGGAGGCACCGGCCGACGTCGCAGCCGCGGCACCGGCCAGGCGCCGGCGCTCCCGCTCGGAGGTACGCGCCATGCCCTCGTAGCACTCCAGCAGCCACTGGCCCACCCCGTGGACCCGCAGTTCTGCCGCGTTCTGCGGGGAGGTGACCTGCTGGCAGATCAGGCTGGAGGCGCGGGCGTGCTGGAGCCAGGCCATCACCGAGGCGTGCCGGCGCCGGGCCGTGCGCACTGCCCCCCAGGCCCGGGGTAGTGCGATCAGCACCAGCATCGGCAGCAACGCCACGTTCAGGGACAGGAGCACCCCAGCGGTGGCCGTCATGGTCAGCACGGCACCGAGCACGGAGACGGCCTCGCTGATCAGGCGCCGCACCGAGTCCGCACCGAAGCGCGCGCTCTCCAGGGTCCGCGCGAACTCCGCGTCCTCCAGGGCGGCGAGCTCGACCGAGTCGGCGTGCCGCAGCAGCGTCAGGGTGGTGATCCGCTCGACCTGGGGCTCCAGGACCGCTGCCGCCCAGGTGGAGGCCGAGGACAGCCAGCTCGCCGCGCCGGTGGCTGCACCCGCGACCAACAGCGGAACCAGCGCGTGGCGCAGGCTCTGCGTGACGCTGCCGCCGGCCAGCAACTGGGTCAGCACCCGGTTGGTCGCCACCAGCGCAACTGCGGCGAAGACAGCACGCCCGGCCTCGGCGCACACCACGCCGACCAGGGCCCGCCGGTCGGCCCGCCAGCCCAGGCGCCAGGCGAGGAGCAGCATGGCCGGGATCTGCCGGGCGACCCGGCGCAGCGTGGCGTCGGCGGTGGCGCTCTCGTGCCGGGTGAACCCGAAGTCGTAGCCGAACCTGGCCCCGAACAAGGTGCGCTCACCGGCCGAGGGCTGGACATCGGGTCGGGGTTTGCGGCGTGGCCGGATCACTGGGCGTCTCCGAATCTCGTTGAAGGGCACGGGCAGGACGGCGCGGTGCGGGCCGGTTTGGGTGGCGGCCGGGCGCACCGGGCTCCCGCGGCCGCGGCGCAACGGCGCGGCCGCGGGAGCCTCGTGGGACAGCCGCGGCACGATGGTGAGGTCGCGGTCATCGCGGCAGTGCCCAGTGCAGACCCGGGCCGCCGATGACGCGCTGCTCCTGGTCGGTCAGCTCCAGCCGGTAGGCGTCCGGGCGTCCGGCAGCGGTCCAGCGCTCGTGGACGTCCTCGGCGAGCCGCCACAGGGCGCGCGGGCCCCACTCGATGACGGTGGCGCCGTCCGGGGCGATACGGGCGCACGACCCGTCGGCACCGACGAGCACCACGTCCTCGCCCGCGGCCGGGCCCCAATGGCGGCGCACCCCGGGCAGCAAGTGGCCGACCGCGACCCAGAATCCGCGCTCGGTGTGCGGGGGCGGCGGCAGAACGGCCGTGCGCGTCGCACCACCGACCGAGCGTTGCTCGGGCACCGGCAGCCAGCCGGCGCCTCGGGCCGGGACATGCCCCCACAGGTCGGCCGTCAGCGTGCCCGCGGAGGCCCCGCCCCTGTCGCGTTCGATCAGGGCGGTGGCGTGCCAGCCGGGCGCGCCGGTGTTGATGGTCGTGCGCAGCACGCCGCCCGGCGCCAGACGGCGCAGCCAGCCCGGCGGGACGGCGGGCACGGCGAAACCGGAGGCGATCTTGTCCCAGGTGCCGTCGGGCAGGCCGCGCAGCGCGTCGCGCGCCAGCAGCCGCACGTCGGCGCCGATCTCCCGGAGCCTGGGCGTGGCCTGGCGCACCAGGTCGCGGTCGCACTCGACGCCGGTGACCTGGCGCCCGGTCAGGCGGTGTGCGGCCGCTGCAAGGTAGCCCGTGCACGCGCCCAGTTCGAGGAACCGGTCCCCGTCGCGAACTCGCAGATCCTCCAGGGTGCGGGCCAGGAGCCCGGCACCGGAGCTCTGGGCGCAGGGCCGGCCGGTGTAGACGGCACCGACCGTGTGCTCGGCGGCCGACTGATCGGCGAGCCGGACGACCACCTGGTCCATGGAGTAGACGAGCGCTCGGAATGCGGCCCGGTCGACGCCCGCGTCCAGCAGCCGCCAGCGCGTCGTCGGCCGCTGCTCGTCCAGCGGCAGGTAGGCGCGCGGGATGAGGCGGTGGCGCGGCACGGCTACCAGCGCTGCGACGACCGCCGGATCGTGTACTCCCGGCTCGGCGGCCAAGGCGAGCGCGTAGCCGCTCGGCACCGCGTCCGCGGCAGCAGCATCCGCTCCCACCGACGGCCTCTCGATGGTGTGCAGGTCTGCTGCTGTGCTTCTCGGAGTAACACTCACCTGGGTCTCCTTCCATGGTGTGGCGATGGTCAGGGACGCCCGGCGGCCCTGGCTTCGGCGAGCAGGTCGAGCGGTGGCTGGTCGGTCATCGGGCGCTCCAGGCCAGCGGTGTCGGGCCCACGTGGTCCCGGTAGCCGAGCGAGCGGTACAGGTCCTCCGCGTCCGGGGACGCGGTGAGGCTGATGTATCCGCAGCCGTGGGCGGTGAGCCACTCGTGCACTGCCGCGACGACCCGCCTGGCGTGGCCCTGGTGGCGGTGGGCGGGGTCGGTCGCGACGGAGGAGATGTGCCCGACGTACGGGCCCTGTCCAGGCCTGGGCATGCGGTCGGTGTACTGGCCCACGGCGCAGGACAGCAGGCGGGTGCCGTCGTCGATGACGAACGCGGCGAACCGCTCGTCGTCGGCGAGGCGGTCGGTGAACCACCGCTCGCACTCGGCGGTCCAGGAATCCGGCGGGAAGCTGCCGGCGGAAGCGAGCATGACCAGGCGCAGCCGGGTCAGTTCAGCCGCGTCCGACGGCACCGCCCGCCGCAGGCCTGCCCCGGCGGGTGGTTCCGGTGGGTGGGGTGGGCGCGGTGCGGGTGGTCGGACGGCCAGGCTGCCCTGGGTCTGTGCGGCGTGGGCGAGCAGCAGGTCGCGCGTCGAAGTGCGCAGCCGCAGCCGGTGCAGCATGTCCGGGGTGAACCAGCGCAGCAGGACGCCTTCGGTCAGGCCCACCGCATCCGGGTTGCCGACCCAGCGGGCGGTGTAGATCTGGACGGGCACACACAGGCCGTCGGCGCCGGTGGCCTGCTCCACTGCGAACGGCTCCAGTGCGCCGAGTTCGAGGCCGGGGGCCTCCTCGGCGAGTTCGCGGCGCAGCGTGTCCTCCAGCGTGAGGTCCTGCGGCTCGCGGCCGCCGCCGAGCAGGCTGAACTCGCCCGGCGCCCAGATCCCCGGGAAGTCGTCCCGCAAGTGCAGGAGATAGCGGCCCCGGCCGTCGTGAATCACCACGGAGGCGTTCACCGGCTGGACCTGCCCGTCGAGGTCGGCCGCGAGCAGTTTGGCCCGCAGCGAGGGTGAGCTGACCTGCTCGAAGGACCGCCACTCGGCTCCCGAAACCTCATCGGTCCGCGGCTCGACGACTGGCGGCCGCCCGGCCGCGAGGTAGAACGCGAACCGGACGTCGTAGTGCCGGTGCGCCGGTTCCCCCTCGGCCGGGTTGGCGTCGATCTCGTTGACGTCGATGTCGAGCGCGGCACCGAGAAGCTGCGGGGTCAGGCACAGCTCGCCCGGAGCGAGGCCGGCCTCCTCGCGCACCTCCCGCACCGCAGCATCGAGCAGGCTCGAATCGCCGGCCTCGACGTGCCCGCCAGGGGCAAGCGTCAGGCCCGTCGCCCGGTGACGGATGTGCAGAACACGCTTGTCGGGGCCGATGACGACTGAGCTGCATGTGACGTGCGCTGGCAGCGTCGCACGGTTGGTCGGCTCAGTGGCGCTGTCCAGCAGCGCGAGCAGAGGAAGCAGCGCAGGGCGCTCGTCGGGGTGACGTTCCAGGTATCCCAAAGCGGTGGTGCGGATCGCGGCGGCTGACGGTGGCAAGCGGCGCTCCTCGCGTGACATGGGTGCGGGTGCTGGTGGAGCTGTCTGACCAAGACACAAAGCAGCCGGACGGTGCGCCGCACGGCCCACGGCCACATGGGGTGTCGGCCGTGCTGGTCGGTGGTGGCGGTCCGATGTTTGAGTTCGAAGCCCTGGAGACTCAGGTTGACGTCGGTGGCGATAGGCACTGCCCAACCGGCTCGCCCGATGAGGGCTCAACATCCTTTATTTGAAGGTAGGTTGGCCGCATCGGACCACCGTAGCGGTGGAGGCGGTCTGAGAGCGGCGGCTCAGTGAGGAATCCCTCATCAGGGGGACAGGTCGGTGTGTCGGCTGGCGGACCGAGGTGTGCACCAGTGGCTCACAGGTGTTCAGTGGTACGAGGGAGGCATTGTCAAATCCTGTGGACTGACCTGGCAGTCCAATGACGGGTCGATCAAGCAAGCGACTTACGGTAACGGACGTACTCGTTCTGCCGCCGGAACCCCACACTCTCGTAAAGGTCGTAGGACCGGTGCGGATTTGCCGTGCCAGTGAACAGCCGGGCGGTCGTTGCACCCTGCTCGCGAAGGCTCCGCAGCCCGTCCAGCAGCAGGACCCGGCCGATTCCGAGGCGTCGCTGGTCCGTCCGGACACTCAGCTCTTCCACCTCGCCCACCGTAGGGTCGTGACGACGGATGGAGCAGAGGGCGACACCGACCATGTCCTTCCCGTTCCAGGCAGCCCTCCAGCATGCCGGATCGGCGGTGTCGACGAATTCCTGGAAAGGCCATCTCTGAGCGAAACTGGTGTCCGCGTACGAATCGAAGACCATCCTCCAGGCTGCACGGTAATGGCTTGTCCCGATAGGCCCTGTCCGTATCCCGGCTGGCAGTTCGCCGCCCGGCTCGGGCACCTGCTGCAGATCGCCCAGCTCCAGCTCAACCAGGCTGAAGACACGTCGATAGCCGGCTGCGCGCAGAAGTGCCGTGGCGTCCTGCTCGGAGACCATGGCGTTCGCACCGACCACTGCCGTCCGCGCCGTGCCATGCTGTTTGACGAGCTGGCGAATCCGTTCTTCGGCCCAGCACAGCATGGCTGAGCCGATGCCCTGACCGCGATGCTCGGGCAAAAGGTGACCTCGGTGCAGGTATAGCCACGTATCGTCCCGCTCTTGCCACCACCGGATCGTCGAGTAGCCGACGACGACCCCGTCGAGCACCACCAGGATCTGGTTCTTGGACGGCTCCTCCAGCTTGGCGGAGGCTTCGGCGATCTCGTTCGCTGTCGGGAGCCCTTCCACAACCGAATGGGCATCGACTCGATCCTGTTCAGCACAACCCAGCCGCACTGCGGCCATGGCGCCGTGGTCTTCGTCGCCGCCATACGGCCGGAACCCGAAGCCGACCGGAAGGTCCTGTCCTGCCATGCCATCCGACATGACCGGATGGTCTCGAACTTCGAGGCAGGTCCGCCACCCTATTCACGCCACCGTCGACTGCGGCCGTTCAACGAGCTGGCCGCGTTCAAAGCGGGCCCCGGCACGGACGAGGGCAACGAGGTGGGGTGCATTCACGGCTCGCCAGCGGGCCAGGGCTGACTCGACGAGCTTGAACACCATCGCCAGGGCGGCGGCCCGGGAGCCGGCGCCCTTGGTGACCTTGGTCCGCAGACGGACGGTCGCGAAGGTCGACTCGATGGGGTTGGTTGTTCGCAGGTGGATCCAGTGCTCGGCGGGGAAGTCGTAGAACGCCAGCAGTTCATCCTCGTCATCGACGATCTTCTTTACGGCCTTGGGGAACCTCGCGCCGTACTGCTTGGCGAACGCCTTGACCGCGGCGGCTGCGTGCTCCTTGTCCTCTGCGTTGTACACGTCCTGGATGGCCTTCTTCGCCGCGGGCTGAGCTGACTTCGGGAGGCTGTCGAGGCAGTTGGCCGTTTTGTGAACCCAGCACCTTTGGTGGCGGGTTTCGGGGAAGACCTCGTTCAACGCGTTCCAGAAGCTCAGGGCTCCGTCGGCGAGGGCAAGGACGGGAGCGCGCATGCCACGCCGCTGGCAGTCCCGCAGCAGGCTCGCCCATGACTCCGAGACCGCCGGGTGGCGCCGCTCGTGCTGGCCGGCAGCGTCCTGGCCGCCGCGGTCGGGCTGCTGGCGCCGCCGCGCACCAGCGACGACGCCTACCGGTACGTGTGGGACGGCCGGGTCCAGGCGGCCGGCATCTCCCGGTACGCGCACACCCCGGACGACCCGACGCTGGCCCGGCTGCGCGACGAGGGCCTGTTCCCGGCCGGCGACGGCTGTGCGACCTGGGACGAGCGGCGCACCGCCGCCGGGGACTGCACCCGGATCAACCGGCCCGCCGTGCACACCATCTACCCGCCCGTCGCCGAGGCCTGGTTCCTCGCCGCGCACCCCTTCGGCGGGGGCGTGCGCGGCGCGCAGGCGGGCGGCGCTGTGGGGGTGGTGCCCGGGCGTGACGGTGTGGGCGGTCAACGACGCGCACGTGGACACCCTCGGCGCGCTCCTCATGGTGGCCGGGTTGGGCTGCACGGCCAGACGCCGGGCCGGTGTCGGGGGCGCCCTGCTCGGGGCAGCGGTCGCGACCAAGCTGCTGCCGGCGCTCGCCCTGCCCGGGGCGGCGTCCGGGCTGCTGGCCCGGCGGCCGACGAAGGGTGACCTGCTGGTGCTCTCGGCGGCCCTCGGGACCTTCGCGGCGGCCTACCTCCCGTACGTCGCCGTCTCCGGCGTCGGCGTCCTGGGCTACCTGCCCGGGTACCTGCGGGAGGAGGGGTACGAGCAGGGGCACCTCGAACGGTTCGGCCTGCTGCGGGTGCTGCTGCCCGACCGGTGGGCCGCGTGGGCGGCCGCCCTGGCGCTGGGTGCCGTGGTGCTGTGGGTGCTGCGGCGCGGTGATCCCCACCGTCCCCGCACGGAACTCGCGGAGCACAAGTGCTTCAGCATTGCCACGGACATCCAGGGGTAGGAATCGGCGTTGTGGCGCAGGAACGCCGCCGCCCGATCGGGGACCAGCAGGTGCGCACGGCGGCACGGGGCTTGGGCGGCACGGAGTGCTCGGCCGGGTTGTAGCGCAGCCGCCACGAACGAACCGCGCTGTTGAGCGCGTTGCGCAGCATGGCCACCGCGTGGTGAACGGTGCTGCTTCGGCGGCCTGACGCGAGCTGCGCGCCCACCCAGGCGTCGACGTGCCGGGGCCGCAGATCGACGAGCAGCATGCCGCCGAACGCGGGGACCAGGTCGCGCTCGATGCACGCCCGGTAACCCGCCCAGGTGTTGGGAGCCAGGGCCAGCCGCTTCGACTCCAGCCACGCGTACAGGAAGACACCGACCCGCAGGTTGCGCTCCTCGTACACACCCCGATACTCGGCATCCAGCACCCGCGCCATCTCCTTGGTAGCCCCCGCCCGGGTAGCGAACCCGCCCCGCCTCCGGGTTCGGCGCTTGCCGTCCCGCGGCGCCAGGTCCACCGCGTACGTCCACCGGCCATGCGTGGTGTCGGCGGCCAGTTGCGGGCACCACGAGCCCAACTGCTTCCCGCTGGTGCCGTCCTTGCACCCGCACCGCCGATACACTCTGCCCCGCTTGGGACGCTGTGCCATGGGCTCCTCCTCGAACCAAGTGGTGATGGCGTGTCTAGAATTGCGGGAGCGGTGGGTGTGGCGGCAGAGCGTGCGGGGCGCATGGTGATCGCCCCCAAAGGAGGTTCTGTCGGTGGTGGACGCGGCTGATGTTGTCGAGGCCGATGTCGGAGATCGCACCGCTGCCTGCTCCCCATTCGCGACCTGCCTCATCGACGATCAGGGGGTTTTCGACAGGTCTGCCATGAGGGGGCAGGCGGGCGTCGGCCTGTCGAGCGCACATCGCGGCAGGCCCGTAATACCCGCGTGCGCAGGCTTCGGTTGGGTCAGATCTTCGCGGCCGATGTTCCGCTGGGGTTGTTCCAGGATCTTTTGCTGTCGTGCCAGAGGGCGCCAGCCGATCGACGTCACCGACGGACGCCTCGGACAGCTCCGCGGTGACGGGAAGCGGACGGGAATCCAGCGCGGGCCGGTAGGCCGCGTACGGCACTTCGGCATCTGGCATGTACTCCCTCAGCCCCCAGGTCACGCCTACGGCGTCCACCCGGCCCGCTCGGTGTACGCCGGCCGCCGGACCGCCGGACCGGTGCCCAGAGTCGCCGTCGCGGACAGTGGCCGCAGCCCGGCGTCCCGGTGGTCCGGGAGTGGCGTCGCCCGGCGCGCGATCGTAGGCTCGGAGGTGGCCCGAACGCTCGCGATCGTCCGGCAGAGCGCCCTTCGCGAGGCCGCGGGGTCGGTGCGGATCCGCCGCTCGGTTCTGTCCGGTGAGTGTCGTGCCCTCATCGGAGTCCCCTTGCCTTCCGGCGCGCATCGCGAAACCCGTACCGCCTTCCCGGACCGTCCCGCCACCCGGCCGCAGAGTCGGGGCGACCTCGCTCCGACCAAGAAGGTGAAACCCGTGATCGATATCGATCGTCCCGTGGTCGGCACCGAGTCCGGCCGTGTCCAGGGCGCCGTCGAGGACGGCGTCGCCGCCTTCCGCGGCATCCCCTACGCGGCCTCTCCAGTGGCCGAATTGCGCTTCGCCGCGCCCCAGCGGCCTCCGACGTGGTCGGGCGTGCGGGAGGCCACCTACCCCGGCCCGTCCGTCCCTCAGGGGCCGAACCGGTTGGCGCCGGTGATGGGGTACCGCAAGCCCGACTGGAACGAGGACGGCTGTCTCACCGTCAATGTGTGGACGACCCACTTGCCCCACCACGGGTCCGACCGGCGCCCCCGTCCGGTGCTGCTCTGGATCCACGGCACCGGGTTCACCACCGGATCCGCCGGTTGGAACTGGTACGACGGCCTGCACCTGGCCGCCGCCGGCGACATCGTGGTGGTCTCCGCCAACTACCGCCTCGGCGCCCTCGGCTACATCTACCTCCCGGAGGCCGGCGTCGAGAACCTCGGTGTACAGGACCAGACGGCCGTCATCTCCTGGGTCCGCCGCAACATCGCCGCCTTCGGGGGAGACCCCGGCAACCTCACGGTCGGAGGCCAGTCCGCCGGCGCGAACGCCGCCCTCTACCACGCCCTCTCCCCGGTCACCGGCCCGCTGTTCCATCAGGTCATCGCCCAGAGCGGCATCTGGGCAGTGCCCCCTCAACGCCCCGAGGACGCGGTCGACAACGCCCGGCGCTACCTCGATATCCTCGGCCTGACAGGCAAACCGGATCCCGTCGCCGCGCTACGCGCCGTCCCGGTCGAGCAGCTCATCGACGCCTTCCAGCAGCTCTTCCAGGAGGTCTCCGTCCTGGGCAGCCTCGTTCCGGCGATGTACCCCGTCCTCGGCTCCTTCGGCATGCCCCAGGCGTTGAACCAGGCACTGGCCGACGGACGCCTCGACGGCAAGCGACTCCTGATCGGGATGACCCGGAACGAGATGTCGGCGCTCTTCGCCCTCGACCCGGTCGTCCAGGCCTTGACCGCCGCTCAGGCCCGCGCGGTCGCCGGCAGACTGGCCGCCGACGGTGCCGAGCGCTTCGACCACGCCGCCGCCCTGCACCCGGGTGCGACACCGGCCGAGATCCTCACCGAGGTCGACACCGACATCCAGTTCCGCGACGGCGCGCTCGCCATCGCGGACCACCACGCCGCAGCACGCAACCCCGTCCACCTCTACCAGTTCGACTACACGCCGGTACCGACCCCGACCGACTGGGCACACCGCACACCGCCGACCTCCCGTTCTTCTTCAACCACCTCGACGCCTTTCTCGGCAGCCCCATGCTCGGCGAGCCAACCGCCGGGGCCCGCGTGCTCGCCCGCGACTTCTCCCGTGCGGCCGGGACGTTCGTGGCCACCGGCCGACCCGCCGTGGACCACTGGCGTCCGTACGAGCCGGCGGACCCGGCGACCATCCGGCACTTCGCGGCCGTCGGACGGCACTCGAACGCGGCCTGAACCACTACCAGGTCCGGCTCTACCGGGCCTGGTACCGCACATCACCCCGTCGATGGCCGCCCTCGCCTACCTGACCGCAGTCCGCGCCCAAGAAGCCGCAAAAGGGGCGGCGCAGAAGACAAGCAAGACCTCATACGCCTCAGCTTGTCGTTTTACCTCCATTGATCATCTTCTGTGGCGTTCGGGTTCTCGCCTGCCTGTTCGCTACTGGTTGGTGACCAGGGCGAGTCCGACGTCGTAGATGGGGGCTCGGCGGCGGTTGGGTCGGCCGGGTGGGCGCCCGGGGCCGGGCCGGGAGGGTCTCGCAACGGCCGCTGGGCAGGGCAGGTGCGTGCGGATGTTGCGGAATCCGCGCTGGACCCGGGCGGGGGTGAGGCGCTCGGCGGGCTGAGGTCGTTCCCAGGGGCGGCGGAGGTCTGCGGACAGGGTTCTGGCGAGGCGGAGTTGGGTGTGGGCGGCCAGGACGAGGTGGGTCCAGCGGTCGGCCGCGGCGGGTTCGCGCAGCTTCGGGCGGGTCCAGCCGAGGGTCTGCTTGAGGAAGCGGAAGGTGTGCTCGAGGTCGAAGCGCCGCAGGAACGCGTGCCAGGCGGTGTCGGTGTCCGCGTTGCAGGGGGCGGGGTCGGAGAACCACAGCCAGACCGGCTTGGGGGTGCCGCCGGAGGGCAGGTGGTCGACGTCGAGGCGGATCAGGGTCCCCTCGATGGTGGGGAGTTGGCCCTGGCGGTCGCTCCAGGCGGAGCGTCGCCAGACGCGGGGGTGCAGACGGTGCCAGGCGCGGACGCGGGCGGTGCCGTAGCGGCGGGTGGTGTGCTTGCTGTCGCTGTCGGGATCGCGCCGGGTCTCGGGGTCGGCCAGCGCGAACCGGGCTCCGTGGCTGCGGGGTTTGCCGCCTTTGGGGCCCACCCGGTAGTCGTCGGGCACGGGGTTGAAGAAGACGCGGTCGGAGCGCATTCGCACCACGATCTGGACCGGCAGGTCCTGCAGGAGGTAGGCAAGTCGCGGGCCGTCATAGCCGGCGTCCGCCACGACCAGCAGCGGTGGGTCGCCCGGCTTCCAGTGGCCGGCGTCGAGGATGCCGTGCAGCACCTCGCGCAGCTGGCTGGCGGTGACGGCCGCCGTGTCCGCGCCGGGTTCCAGACGCTTCGCGTCCAGCAGTGCTGTCCACGAGGTCGAGCCCGACTCCAGCGCGGCGACGAAGGAGTACGGCCAGCCGGGCACCATCTCGTGCGTGTTCTCGCGCCGGCCGTACGTGTGGCAGAAGGAGCGGCCGTCGCTGGTGTTGGCGTCCGGGCGAAGCCAGGCGGACACGTCGACGGCGAGCACGATCCGTCCGCCCGGGCCGCGCGGCACGCTGCGGGCCGCGATCGCGCTCCGCAGGCGGTCAGCGTCGAGGTCTCCGCGGTTCAGGGCCGCGTAGAGGGAGTTGTGCGCGCGGCGGTGCTCGGGCTCCAGGGCCAGCTCGACCAGGGCGCGGACCGGACCGTCGGCACACAGCAAGGCGTCGGCCAGGTCGAACAGGGCGTCCGCACGGCGGGGCATCGCGGCGTACAAGTCCATGCGTCTGGCGGACGGTCTCGTCACCGGCGGCGCGCAGGTGGTCGGCGAGCCGCCGCTGCGGTCCATGCCCCCGGTGTGGGCCGGCCGGGTGGCTCTGTCGATATCTGTCGGAGCTTGGCCGGGCGGAACGGTCGGCGGGGGCTCGGGGATGGTGTGCTGGAAGTGTGGTGTCCAGAGGGAGCTTCCTTCGGAATTCGGATCGGACGGTGTGGCGTATGTCCACGGACCCCCTTGTCAAGCCCCTGACCGGCCGCGTGGCGGTGGTCACCGGCGCCTCCAGCGGTATCGGCGAGGCCTCGGCCGAGCACTTGGCGCGCCTGGGTGCTCGGGTCGCCGTGCTGGCCCGGCGCGCGGATCGACTGGACGGGCTGGTCGCCCGGATCGAGCGCGGCGGCGGCACCGCTCTGGCGCTGGCCGTCGATGTGACCGATGCCGCGGCGGTGCGCGCGGCCGCCGACCGGGTGGCGGCCGAGCTGGGCACCACCGACCTGGTGTTCAACAACGCGGGGGTTGGGCTGCCAGCCCCGATCGAGGCGGCCGTCGATCAGTGGCAGCGGGAGATCGATGTCAACATCACCGGGCTGATGAACGTCATCGGGGCGTTCACCCCGCAGTTGGTGAAGGCGGCCGCCGAGCGCGGGGTGGCCGATCTGATCAACACCTCCTCGATCGCGGCGCAGAACATCTACCCCCACTTCGCCGTCTACGCCGCCACCAAGGCGTACGTGAGCCACCTCTCGCGTCATCTGCGGGCGGAGCTGGGCGCGAAGAAGGTACGGGTGTCGGCGCTGGAGCCGGGCATCGTCGGCACCGAGATTCAGAACCATGTGACGGACGAGGCGGCGCTGCAGTGGCTGGCGAGCGCCAAGGAGACGACGGAGTGCCTCACGCCGCAGGACATCGCCGAGACCATCGGTTTCCTGGCCGCGCTGCCGGCGCGGGTGAACCTCCAGCAGGTCACGATCATGCCCACTGGTCAGCCCAGTTGACCCGCTGAGCGGGGAGATCGCGGGGCCCGGGCCGGCCACGGTCCGGGCCCCGGGTATTACGGCGTTCCCTGCTCGGGGGCGGTGTGCGCGGAGAGGGGTAGGGCTCGCCCCGGGAGCCGGGAGCCGGGAGCCGGGAGCCGGGAGCCGGTTGCTGGTTGCTGGTCCTTGGGGTGTGGTTCGCTGCGGATGGAGGGCGCCGAAGGGCTTCGTTGTCGGTGTCGGGCCGGTGTGGGGGCCGGGTGGGCGGCGGTGGGGGAGCCGGTGCCGTTGCCGGGGGTGAGCAGGAGGGCGGTGGTGATCCTGGTGCTGACTCGGGTGTCGGGGTCAGGTCCCTTGAGGGAGGGTGGGCTTGGGGTGGTTCGCCGGTTCGGGTTTCGACGGTCACGGCTGTTCGGGGCCGGTGGCGGGCGGGCGGGCGGGGAGGGGGTCGGCGTGTTCGGGGTGGTGGCGTTTGTGAGGACGGGGTTCTGCTGGTCGGGTGCGTTGAGGATCTTGTCGGCCCAGGTGTTCGGTCGTGTGGGGAGTGTGGGGTCGTGTCGGGGTCACGAGTCCTCGGCGGCCTTGCGCTGGGCGGGTGGGGAGCCGTGCCGTTGCGGCGTGGTGTGTGAGTTGTTCGAGACGCGGTTCCGTGGTGCTGGTGCTGGTGCTGGTGCTGGTGCCGGGGGTCGTGCGTGGCCTGGGGGTGGGTGGGGCGGGTTGCGGGGGATTGTCGCGGCTGTCGGTGGTGGGATCCGGGTTGGTGGCGGGATGTGCGAGGGGTCGTCGTCTGCGTGGTTGGTCGGGATCGGGATCCGCGGGGCGGGTGAGGCGGGGGGCGGTGTTGGTGGCGGGGTGGTCGCGTTGTGTGGTGGTGGCCTGGCCGGGGGGGGTGTTCAGGTGTGGTGGTCGAGGAGGGCTTGGAGGTAGTTTTCGAGGCGGGTGGTCAGGAGGGTGGGGGTGAGGTCGGTGCGGCCGAGGTCGTGCCAGGGTTCGGCGACTTTGCGGGCGTCGGGGGCGAAGGCGAGGGCGTCTAGGAGTCGCCAGTAGAGGTGGGTGGGGCCGGTGGCGAGGGTGCGGCCGCCGGCGGCGGTGTAGCGGTCGGGGAAGGCCAGGGCTGTTTCGGGGCCGTGGAGCAGGGCCAGTGCGGTGGAGCAGTGGGCGACGTCCAGATCGGCCGGTCCCCAGGAGGTTTCGACCCAGTCGACGACCGCGCTGACCTTCAGGTCCGGGCCGTGGCCGGTGAACAGTACGTTGCCGGGGTGGAAGTCGCGGTGCAGGAAGCACGGCCGGTGTGCGGGCGCGGGGTGGCGGATCACCTCGATCGCCCGGGCCCACAGTGCGGGGCGTGCCGTGTCGGGGGGTACGGTGACGCGTTCGGGTGCCGTCCACGGCTGCCAGGTGCGCGGCCGGTCCCGTTCGGTGACGGGCAGGGCGTGTACGGCGGCGAGTTGTGCGGCCAGCAGGTCCGCGCGTGCCGCCCGGTCCCGGTCCTGGGCCACGCGTACGGTGCCGGGCAGGTGGGTCATCACCAGTGACGGGTGCTCGCACACCGCCCCCTGCGCGTCCACGGCGACCAGTCGCGCCGCCGGGACGCCGCTGCCCTCCAGCAGGCGCAGCACGCCCGCCTCGCGGGCCAGCAGTGCCGGGGCGTGGCGGCGGTAGAACGGTTTGACGAAGGAGCGCAGTACCAGCGCGTACGGGTCGGCCCCGCCGGGGCGTTCCACGTCCAGGCGGCGCATCCGTGAGGTCCACCCGCCCTTCAGCGCGCTGACCGCGCCGATGCGCTCACCGGGTGCGAGGTGCCCCTCGACCCACCGGCGCGTGGCGTCCCATCCCTGGCCCCAGTCCCCACCCTCGGTCACGGACACCGAGCCTACGCCCCGGCCGGCCGGACGGACGCGGCGGACCCGCCCGGCCCCCGGCCCGCCGTACCCGGTCCGCCGTACCCGGACCCCGGCCCGCCGTACCCGGACCCCGGTCCGCCGTACCCGGCCTCCACCTGGACCCGCCCGGTCCCCGGCCCGCCGCACGCCCGCGCCGGCCCCCGGTCTGCCGTACGCGCCCACTCGGCCCGCCGTACCCGGCTTCGCCCGGGCCCCGGGCCCTGGCCCCCGCCCGGCCCCCGGCCTGCCGGGGCCCCTGCCCGGTCCCTGGCCTGCCGTACGTGCCCACCCGGTCCGCCGCACCCGGACCCCGGACCCGGGCCCGCCGGGCCCGGCCCGCCCGGACCCGGGTCCCCGGTCTGCCGTACGCGCCCACTCGGCCCGCCGTACCCGGTCCCCGGCCCGCCGTACCCGGTCCCCGGTCCGCCGTACCCGGCCTCCACCTGGACCCGCCCGGTCCCCGGCCTGCCGC
>NZ_JBICZE010000007.1:404415-485950 GCF_043201735.1 Kitasatospora sp. NPDC048286 | reverse complement strand
TGACCCACACCCCCCTCCGCGACACCCGGAGGACCGGCCGCACCACCGCACGCCGATGGCTGGCCGCCGCCGCCGTGACCGCCACGGCCCTCGCCGGAGCCACCGCGATCGCCTCCGCCGACACCACCCCGCCCCCCGCCGACAACTCCGCCGCAC
This sequence comes from Kitasatospora sp. NPDC048286, assembly GCF_043201735.1. NCBI lineage: Bacteria > Bacillati > Actinomycetota > Actinomycetes > Kitasatosporales > Streptomycetaceae > Kitasatospora > Kitasatospora sp. NPDC048286. The sequence continues at coordinate 485,794 of NZ_JBICZE010000007.1, read as the reverse complement.
CCCCGGCCGTCGAGGACTTCACCTACCCCGGCGCCGACACCGTCACCAAGGTCAAACTGGGACGCGGCGACGGCCACATCCTGCTCGGCGACTGCACCAAGCCCACCCAGATCCAGATCTGGACCCGCGCCCCGGGCAACCCGGACAACCGGATCTGCTTCACCGTCGCCGGCACCACCGGCACCCTCACCCTCCAGCTGCCCGACGTCTTCGCCGTCCAGACCAGCGGCGGCCGCTCGCTGAAGGTCGGCCTCACCGTCGACGGAGCCGCCCAGACCCTCGACGTCCCCAAGGACGGCTTCAAGGGCATCGGCGAAGGCACCAGCGGCAACCCGGCGAGCATCACCGAGCTCACCGTCACCGGCTGACAGCCACCACCCGAACCCACGCACCCACCTCTCACCTTCGGGATCCCTCATGCTTCGCAACTCCTCGCCGCGCTCCAAGCGGGCGGGTCTGCTGGTGGCGGCTGCGGCCGCCGGCACATTGAGCACCTTCACTCCGGCCGGCGCCGTCTCCGGTGACGCCGCCGCCGACGGCTCCTACGCCTTCACCGCGCGCGTGGTGGTCGGTGACAACCTGCGCGCCTGCACCGGCGCGCTGGTGGACCGCAGCTGGGTGCTGACCGCCGCGTCGTGCTTCGCCGACGACCCGGCGCAGCCGCAGGCGCTCGCGGCGGGTGCGCCGAAGTGGAAGACGACCGTCACGGTGGGTGCGAAGTCGGTCGAGGTGGCCGAGTTGGCGCCGCGTCAGGATCGTGACCTGGTGATGGCCCGCCTGGCCACGCCCGTCGAGGGTGTCGTCCCGCTGTCGCTGGCGACCACGGCCCCGACGGCCGGGCAGAGCCTGCGGGTGCCCGGTTTCGGGCGGACCAAGGACGAGTGGGTGCCGAACAAGCTCCACACCGGCGCGTTCAGCCTCGACAGCGTGAGTGCGACCGGTATCGGTACCACCGGCACCGGCGGTGCCGCGATCTGCAAGGGCGACACCGGTGCCCCGGCGATCCGCGAGGTGAACGGCAAGGCCGAGCTGGTGGCCGTCGCCTCCCGCTCGTGGCAGGGCGGTTGCCTGGGCGTGCCCGCCACCGAGACCCGTACCGGCGCCTACAACACCCGCGTCGACGACCTCGGCGGCTGGGTCCAGCAGGTGAAGGCGTCCCGTCCGGGCAGCCGGCTGTTCGCGGTCGGCGGCGACTACCAGGTCTGGACGAACGACGGCGCGTACACCACGAACGTGTGGGGCACCTTCGAGGCCGTTCCCGCCAGCAGCGGCATCGGTCAGGCCAGTGTCGTCACGATGGGCGACAAGGTCCGCCTGTTCGCGGCCGACACCGACGGGCGGATCCGCACCGCGGCCAGGGACGCCGTCACCGGCACCTGGACCCCGTTCGGTCTCGTGCCCAACACCAGCGGTGTCAAGCAGGTGGCCGCCGTCGCCACCGGCGACAAGGTCCGCCTGTTCGCGATCGGCGGCGACGACAAGATCTGGACCGCGACCGGCGACTACACCGCCGGAACCTGGACCCCGTTCGTGGAGATGCCCAGCACCGGCATCAAGCAGGTCGCGGCCGTCGCCGTCGGCAACACCGTGCGCCTGTTCGCGATCGGCGGCGACAACCAGATCTGGACCGCCGACAGCACCAACGGCGGCCCCTGGACCACCTTCACGGCCATCCCCAGCAAGGGCATCCAGAGCATCGCCGCCACCACCATCGGCAACACCGTGCGCCTGTTCGCCGTCGGCGGGGACAACTTCATCTGGACCGCCGACAGCACCGACGGCGGCCCCTGGACCACCTTCGACCCGGTCCCCGGCGTCCGCGGAGCCAAGCAGGTGGCCACCACCACCATCGGCGACACCGTCCGCCTGTTCGCCATCGGCACCGACGAGCAGATCTGGACCGCCGACAAGAAGGCCGACGGCAGCTGGACCACCTTCTACGCCGTCACCAGCAAGGGCATCCAGTCCATCACCGCCACCACCGGCTGATCCGGACCGAACCCGCCGTTCCCCGCGGGAGCGGCCGGCACGATGCCGGCCGCTCCCGCGGGCTGCTCCTTACTGACTCGAAGAGGAATCCTCATGTCCCGCAAGACCCCGTCCCGTTCCTGGCGGGCCGGTGTGCTGGTCGCGGCCGCGACCGCCGGCACGCTGAGCACCTTCTCCCCGGCCGGTGCCGTGGTCGGCGATGCGGCCGCCGACGCCTCCTACACCTTCACCGCGCGCCTGGCGATCGGCGACAACCAGCGCGCCTGCACCGGCGCGCTGATCGACCAGTACTGGGTGATCGGCGCCGCCTCCTGCTTCGCCGACGACCCGGCGCAGCCGCAGGCCCTGGCGGCCGGCGCGCCGAAGTGGAGGACGACCGCCACCGTCGGCTCCAAGTCGGTTCAGGTGGTCGAGCTGGCGCCGCGCCAGGACCGCGACCTGGTGATGGCCCGCCTCGCCACGCCCGTCGAGGGTGTCGCGCCGCTCGCGGTCGGCACCTCGGAGCCGGCGGCCGGGCAGAGCCTGCGGGTACCCGGGTACGGGCGCACCAAGGACGAGTGGGTGCCGAACAAGCTGCACACCGGCGCGTTCTCGCTCGACACGGTGACCGCGACCGGTGTCGGCATCGCGGGTACCGGCGGCGCGGCCGTCTGCAAGGGCGACACCGGCGCCCCGGCCGTCCGTGAGGTCAACGGCAGGGCCGAGCTGGTCGCCGTCGCCTCCCGCTCCTGGCAGGGCGGCTGCCTGGGCACCCCCGCCACCGAGACCCGCACCGGCGCGTACGCCACCCGGGTCGACGACCTCGGCACGTGGATCACCAGGACCAGGCACTCCACCCCCTCGGGGACCGTGGTGACGGCCTCACCGTCCACTGTCGTCGACCCCGCCACCGGTCATCCGCTGACCTTCGTGCAGGACAGCAGGAACCACCTGTGGTCGGTCGACCCGCGGGGCGAGGGCTGGCTCGATCTGGGCACCTACGCCGCCACCCGCCCCACCGCGATCGCCAACCCGGCCGACGGCCACGTGATGGTGTACGTCAACGGGCCGGACAACAAACTCTGGTCGTACGACCGCACCACCGGCCGGTGGACCGCGTTCATCCCGACCTCCGCCGGGACGGTGCTGGCCCCCGACGCCGTGCCGCGCACGGTCGTGGACCCGGCCACCGGGCACCTGGTCACCTTCGTCCGTGACACCGCCCACCACCTGTGGTCCGTCGACCCGCAGGGCGAGGGCTGGTACGACTTCGGCCCGCTGGCCGCCACCGACCCCGTCCCGGTGGTCAACCCGAACGACGGCCACATCGTGGTCCACGTCAACGGGCCGGACAACCGGCTGAACTCCATCGACCGGCGCGGCGCGGGCCGGGTCGAGTTCGTCCCGACCCCCTCCGGCACGGCGATGGCCCCGGACGCCGTCCCCTCGACGGTCGTCGACCCCGCCACCGGGCACTTCACCACCTTCATCCGTGACACCGCCCACCACCTGTGGTCCGTCGACCCGTTCGGCCCGGGCTGGCGCGACTTCGGCCCGCTGGCCGCCACCGACCCGGTCGCGTTCGCCGACGAAGCCGGCAAGCGGACCGTGGTGTACGTCAACGGCCCGGACAGCAAGCTGAACTCGATCGACGTGTCGACCGGCGAGCGGACCGAGTTCGTCCTCACCCCGGCCCAGACCGCGATGGCCGCGGACGCCGTCCCGCAGACCGTCCTCGACCCGGCCACCGGGCACCCGGTCACCTACGTGCGGGACGTCAACAACACCCTGTGGTCCGTCGATCCGCTGGGGCCGGGCTGGGTCCGCTTCCACGGCGGCCCCTCCGCCCCCTGACCCGCGGCAGACCCGGGGCGGGCCGCCCCGCCACGCACAGGGCGGCCCGCATCCGGTCGGCGCCGGCGCCGACCGGAGCACCACCGCCGGTGAATCTCATCGGTACCCCCCGCTCCTGCGGGGTGCCGCCCTTTCGAACGTCCTGAGGAGATCTCTCTCATGTCCCGCAAGTCCCAGGCCCGTTCCCTGCGGGCCGGTGTGCTGGTCGCGGCCGCGACCGCCGGCACGCTGAGCAGTTTCTCCCCGGCCGGTGCCGTGGTCGGCGATGCGGCCGCCGACGGTTCCTACGCCTTCGCCGCGCGTCTGGCGATCGGTGACAACGTGCGGGCCTGCACCGGCGCGCTGGTGGACCGTTCCTGGGTGCTCACCGCCGCCTCCTGCTTCGCCGACGACCCGGCGCAGCCGCAGGCGCTGGCGGCGGGCGCGCCGAAGTGGAAGACGACCGTGACCGTCGGCGGCAAGTCGGCGGAGGTTTCCGCGCTGGTTCCGCGTGCCGACCGTGATCTGGTGATGGCGCGCCTGGCCACGCCCGTCGACGGTGTCGCCACGCTGCCGGTGGCCACCGCCGCGCCCGTCGCCGGTCAGGCGCTGCGGGTGCCCGCCTACGGGCGGACCAAGGACGAGTGGGTGCCGAACAAGCTGCACAGCGGCGCGTTCAGCCTGGACTCGGTGAGCGCGACCACCGTCGCCACCACCGGCACCGGCGGCGCGGCGATCTGCAAGGGCGACACCGGCGCGCCGGTGGTCCGCGAGGTCAACGGCAAGGCCGAGCTGGTGGCCGTCGCCTCCCGCTCCTGGCAGGGCGGCTGCCTGGGCGTGCCCGCCACCGAGACCCGCACCGGCGCGTTCAACTCCCGCGTCGACGACGTCGCCGGCTGGGTCCAGCAGGTCCGCGCGACGGCCGTGGGCTGGAAGACCCAGGCCCTGGTGCGCAGCGACGCGAACCTGTTCTTCGCGTCGCGGCTGTACGACGGTTCGTGGACCCCGTTCGAGGACGTCCAGGCCGTGGCGGGGAACATCGGTGGTGTGCGGGCCGCTTCCTCGGTCGGCATCAACGGTGACACCCATGTCGTCGCGCTCGGTGGTGACGGGCACCTGCACTACGCCGTGCACAGCCTCGACGGCGGCTGGGGGCAGAAGTTCGTGGACCTGAACACGACGGTGTCCGACCTGGGCAACATCACCCAGGTGACCATCGCCTCCGTCGGCGGTGACCTGCACGTGGTCGTCGTCGCGGACGGCTACCTGTTCCACAACGTCCGCTCGGAGAACGGGCAGTGGACGTCGTTCAAGGTGGTCACCGACGTGACCGGTCCGCTGAGCGGGATCACGTCCATCTCGGCGGCCGGTGCCGCGGGCGGGGAGCTGCACATCGCCGCCGTGGCCGGGGGGAAGGTCTACCACACGGCCCGTTTCGCCACCGGAAGCTGGTCCCGCTGGGGCTCGGTCGCCGAGGCCGCGGGCGCCACCGCGCCGGTGAGCGCCGTCGCCGTCACCCGGCAGAACAACGACCTCAACCTCGCCCTGATCGCGAGTGATGGTCAGTACCACACCATGCGCTACGCCAGTGGTAGTTGGCAGCCGGTCAGGTCGCTCGGCAGCGTCGTCGGGAACGTCACCGGTACCGGCATCAGCGCCGCCACTGTCGACACCGACGCCGTGTTCGCCGTCACCACCAACGACAACAAGGTCCTGCTCACCGCCCGCCACGCCGACGGCGGCTGGGACGCCCCCGAGGACCTCAACCTCACCGCGATCCCCGGCAACCACACCGGAACCGTGATCACCAGCTCCCTCTAGCAAGAACAGCAGGCGGCGCTCCGGGCGCCCCTGCCGCCGGTGAAACCGAGCGGCGCCCCGCGTACTCGCGGGGCGTCGTCATGTCCGAACGTCTCAGGAGAACCCTCATGTCCCGCAAGTCCCAGACCCGTTCCTGGCGGGCCGGTGTGCTGGTCGCTGCCGCGACCGCCGGCACGCTGAGCAGTTTCTCCCCGGCCGGTGCCGTGGTCGGAGACCCGGCCGCCGACGGTTCCTACGCCTTCACCGTGCGCCTGGCGATCGGTGACAACGTGCGTGCCTGCACGGGTGCGTTGGTGGACCGCTACTGGGTGCTGACCGCCGCGTCGTGCTTCTCGGACGACCCGGCGCAACCGCAGGCGCTGGCGGCCGGCGCGCCGAAGTGGAAGACCACCGCCACCGTCGGCGACAGGTCGGTGGAGATCGCCGAGCTGGCGCCGCGTCAGGACCGCGATCTGGTGCTGGCCCGCCTCGCCGCGCCCGTCAACGGCGTCGCCCCGATCGCGGTCGCCACCACCGCCCCCAGCGCCGGGGAGACGCTGCGGGTGCCCGGGTACGGCCGGACCAAGGACGAGTGGATCCCGAACAAGCTGCACACCGGCGCCTTCTCGCTCGACACCGTGAGCCCGACCGGCATCGGCATCACGGGGACGGGTGGCGCGGCGATCTGCAAGGGCGACACCGGCGCCCCGGCCGTCCGCGAGGTCAACGGCAGGGCTGCCGAGCTGGTCGCCGTAGCCTCCCGCTCCTGGCAGGGCGGCTGCCTGGGCGTACCCGCCACCGAGACCCGCACCGGCGCGTACGACACGCGCGTCGACGACCTCGGCGGGTGGATCAAGCAGGTCCGCGACGGCTGGTGGGAGAGCGTCACCGCCAACCCGCCGGCCCGCAGCTCGGTCTACGACCCGGCCCGGAAGATCACGACGGTCTTCGCCGTCGACGGCAACCGCCACGTGGTGTCCTCCTCCAGCGCGGACGGCACGACCTGGAGCGGTTGGGAGCAGGTCGCCGGCAACTGGGAGTTCGCGAGCGTCCCCGCCGCGCTGTACAACCCCGCCACCGGCGGCACCGAGCTGTTCGCCGTCGGCACCGACGGCGTGCTCAGCCAGACGTACTGGATGCCGGACGGCAAGGGCTGGCGCGAGTGGTACGCCCAGGACCTCAAGCCCACCCCCGACCGGAAGTTCACCGGCAGCCCCACCGCCGTCTACAACCCGGCGACGAAGACCGCGGAGGTCTTCGCCACCAGGGCCAACGGGGTGGTCGCGCACTCGTACTACACGCCGGGCATGACGGCGTGGAGCGGCTGGTACGACATCGACGACTGGCAGTTCGCGAGCAGCCCGACCGCCGTCTACAACCCCGCCACCGGCGGCATCGAGCTGTTCGTGATCGGCGGCGACGGCGTGCTGTCCCAGACCTACTGGCTGCCCGACGGAAAGCCCTGGCGCGGCTGGAGCACGCTGCACTCCGAGGTGAAGTTCACCGGCAGCCCGACCGCCGCCTACAACCCGGTGACCAGGACCGCGGAGGTCTTCGCCACCAGGACCAACGGGGTGGTCGCGCACTCCTACTTCACGCCGGGCATGGGCGAGTGGAGCGGCTGGTACGAGATCCCCGGCCGGCAGTTCGCCGGCTCGCCGACCGCCGTCTTCGACCCCGCGACCGGCGGCTTCGAGCTGTTCGCGGTCGACGGCGGCGGCATCCTCGCCCGCACGGAGTGGCTGCCCGACGGCAAGCCGTGGCGCGCCTGGACCTCCATGGGGGACTGGAAGTTCGCCACCGGTCGGTTCCCGGCCGCGACGTTCAACGCCACGGCCGGAGTCATGAACCTCTTCGCCACCGGCCGGGACGACGGCGCCCTGAACTACGCGTCGTACAAGGCCGACCCGGGCCAGACCTGGGGCGGCTGGAAGACGATCGGCGGCAAGACCATGATCACCGGCTGACGAGGCCGTGCACGGACCGGGCCCGGCCGCTCCTCCGATCGATCGGGGGAGCAGCCGGGCCCGGCTCGTTCTCAGGGGGCGCCGCGCGCGCCGCGCGAGCCGTCAGACGCGTTCGGACCGTCAGAGGCGTTCGGGCACCGGGTTGCCGACGGCCTCGATGGCGCGGCGGACCGGCACCTTGAGCAGCACGGCGAAGCCGATGACGAAGAAGATCAGCAGGGAGATGATCGCCGAGCGGTAGCTACCGGTGAGCTGGTAGGCGAGGCCGAAGACGAGCGGGCCCATCCAGCTGGTGCCGCGGTCGCTGACCTTGTAGAAGCTGAAGTACTCGGCTTCCCGGCCGGGCGGGATGAGGTGGGAGAAGAGGGAGCGGGAGAGGGCCTGGCTGCCGCCGAGGACCAGGCCGATCATGCAGGCCAGGACGTAGAACCAGGCAGGCTGGTGGGCGGGCATGAAGTAGCCGAGGGCGAGGGTGACGACCCAGCCGACCAGGGAGCCGAGGATGGTCCGCTTGGCGCCGTAGCGCTGGGCTATCCGGCCGAGCAGCAGGGCGCCGCCGATCGCCACGACCTGGACCAGGAGCACGGCGGTGACCAGCGAGGTCTGCTCCATGCCGAGTTCCTCGCTGCCGTAGAGCGAGGCCTGGGAGACGACGGTCTGGATGCCGTCGTTGTAGCAGAGGAAGGCGGCGAGGTAGAGCAGGGTGAGCGGGTGCTCGCGCATGCCGCGCAGGGTGCGGGCGAGTTCGCGCAGGCTGCCGGCGGTGGGCTTGCCGTCCTCGGTGGCCCGGGCCTCGACGGTGGCGGGTCGCGGGGCGACGCCGGCGCGGGAGGGCAGTCGGAGCAGGGGGACGATGGTGAACAGCGCCCACCACAGGCCGGCCGAGGCGAGGCAGATCCGGACGGCGGTGCCGGAGTCCAGGCCGAACGCGTCGTGGCCCTGGAACAGCGCCAGGTTGGCGATCAGCAGCAGTCCGCCGCCCGCGTAGCCGTAGGCCCAGCCCTTGGAGGAGACCTTGTCCCGCTCGTCGGGGGAGGCCAGGCCGGGCAGGTAGGCGTAGGAGAGCGCGACCGAGACCGCGTACGAGATGTTGGCGACGACGAGCAGCGCGCCGCCGAGGAGGTAGCGGTCGCCCTGGAGGAAGAACATCCCCATGGTGGCGAGCGAGCCGAGGTACGCGAAGCCGCACATCAGCTCCTTGTGCCGCCCGGTGCGGTCGGCGAGGGTGCCGGTCAGCAGCATCACGGCGACCGAGAGCAGCACGGAGAACGAGACCGTGTACGGGAAGAACGATCCTGCGCGGATCGTCAGGCCGAGCGGGTGCACGTTGCCGGCCGCGTCGGCGGCGTCCTTGGCGACGGAGGTCAGGTACGGGCCGAGGAACACCGTCAGGACGGTGGCCGAGAAGGCGGCGTTGGCCCAGTCGTTGACGTACCAGCCGAACTGCATCCGGCGCAGGGACCGTCCGTCGTCGGCGGCAGCGGCAGCGGCAGCGGTGGCAGTGGCAGCCGTGGCCGGGGCGGTCGTGGGGTCGGTCGGTGGGTCGTCCGGCAGGTGCGTCGCCGAGTTCGTGGTGCTCATGGGGTTCCCATCACCGTGCTGGAGCCGGTACTGCCGTCCGTCCAGCAGCCGCGCTCGCCGAGGACGTCCCGCAGGACGTCGATGCGATCGGCCATGATGCCATCCACACCCAGGTCGAGGAGAGTCCTGATCCGTGTGGGATCGTCCACAGTCCAGACGTGCACCTGGAGGCCGAGCCGGTGGGCGGTGCGGACGAAGGCCCGGTCGACGACCCGCACGCCCCGGTGACGCTCCGGCACCTGGGCGCACAGCCCGGTGAACGGCGCTCCGGGGCGCCGGGACAGGAACGGCGGCAGGAACGATTCCGCCAGCGAGCGCAGCCGCAGGCGGGCCACCTCGCGCGGGCCGAGCGAGGTGGCCAGCCGCGGGCCGGCGGCGGCGCGGACGGCGGCCAGCCGGGTGTCGGAGAAGCCGCCGACGCAGACCCGGTCCCAGGCGTCGGTCCGGCGGATCGCCTCGACCAGCGGGCCGACGGCCGGCGCCGCCTTGACGTCGATGTTGAACCGGGCCTGCGGGAACGCGCCGAGCAGGTCCTCCAGCAGCGGCACCGGCTCGGTCCCGCCGATCCGGGCCCGCCTGACGTCCTCCCAGGGCAGCTCCGCCACCGTTCCGGTGCGGTCGGTGACCCGGTCGAGGCGCGAGTCGTGGAAGGCCACCAGCACACCGTCGGCGGTCGCGTGCACGTCCGTCTCCAGGTAGCGGTACCCGAGCGCGACGGCGGCCTCGAAGGCGGCGAGCGAGTTCTCGGGGCGCCCGAGGTCACCGCCCCGGTGTGCGAAGGCGAGCGGCCCGGGGTGGTCGAGGAAGGGGTGCATGTGGTGCTCCGAGCTGCGGGGAGAGGGATCCGGGCGGCCCGTGGGCCGGGATCCGGGGGCGTACCGGTGCCAGCGCGTTACAGTATTACGCACCCTGTCAAGCAGTAACGATCAGTTCGGTGCAGCCCGTGCCTGCGCAGCCCGACCCGGCGCAGCCCCTACCCGCGCGGGTCGACCTGGACGACGGCGTGCCGCCCGTCGGTGCGCCACGTCGTGCCGGTGCCATCGAGCCGGGCGACGGCAGCGGCGTCGAGACCGACGACCACGTCCGACTTCAGCGTCCGCAACGCAGCCACCGCCGAGGGGAAGTGCCCGACCGCCTCGGCGAACGGGGTGGTCGGCGGCCAGCGCCGGTCGCCGACCAGCCGGCGGTAGTTGAGGTCCCCCTTGACGATCGTCAGCGCCGCACCCGCGAACTCGGCCCGCAGGTCGGCGGGCAGGTCGTGGAACGGCAGCGGGGCGCAGAAGAACGGGTGCGTACGGACCACGAGCGCACCCTCGCCCAACGCCCGCCACAGCCGCCCGCCGACCGCTCCGGCGGCGGGGGAGGACGCGGTGCGAAGGCGCCCCACCGCGGCGAGGACGTCGGCCATCGTCGCGTCCGACACGAAGTACGGCTGCGGCTTCACGTACAGCACGACCCGCGCCGCCAGGCCGTGGGCCAGCAGGTGATCGATCAGCACCAGGTCCGGCAGCAGCTCCCGGCCCGCGTTGTCCGCGACGACGCACACCGGTCCGCCCGCGCTCCCGGTCCGTTCCACGGAGGCCCGTTCCACGGACGCCCGCTCCAGCGCCGCCCGCAGCAGCGCACCGTCGTCGGCGGCCAGGTCCGGGGCCGTCGCCCCCTCCGCCCCCGCGGTGATCCGGAAGCTGAGGTCCGCCCGGTTGCCCCACAGCGCGGAGGACACCAGCGCCTGCGCCCGTCGCTCCTCCGGCAGCCCGTCGAGCCCGTCCAGCGCGGCCAGCTCCTCGTCCACCGCCGGCCCGCCCAACTCGGCGGCCTTGAACGGCGCGAACGGATCGACGCCCTGCCACGCGCCGGGCCGGAAGTACCCGGTGGCCTCCAGCAGCCGCCGGTAGAAGTAGCTCTCCGCCCAGAGGAACGGCGCCTCGCCCCACGGCCTGCCCCACAGGCCCTCGCCCCACGCCAGCCACTGCGCCCCGTCCGGGGCGTCCGCCCCCAGCGGCTCCAGCACCCCGGAGGTGCTCTCCACCAGCAGCCGCTCGACCGCCGCCCGCTCGCCCGGCCCGTACGGCAGCGCGTCGAGCACCTGGCGGAGCAGCTTCGGGTGGCGCTCGTGGAACACCCCGTGGGCGAAGGACCCGGGGATGTCGGCCCGGATCACGGGCGGTGCGTCCGGGGAGCTGCTCGCGCTCGACGGGTCGGGGATCGGCGTGCTCGGCTTCGACACGATGGGGCTCGTCTCTCTCGTTCTCGTCCTCGGCGTCCGGCGTCCGGCGCCTGGCATCCGGCGGCCCGGCCACCGACCGTCCACCGCGGCCGACGGCACGCCCGAGTCTAGGTCGCGCCGCTGCTCGGCCGCCCGCGCCCGGCCGTGCCGGCGGAGCCGGGGGAAACGCGGACGGGGCCCGCGGCGCAAGGCTGCGCCGAGGGCCCCGTCACGGTCGAGGGGATGCTGCTACGAACGTCAGACGTTGTTCGGGAACACCGTCCAGCGCTGGTTGGCGTGGCCGGAGATGCACTCCCACACGCCGAGGGCCGTGCCGTTGGCGTCGGCCCAGTTGGGGAGTTCGAGGCAGCGGTCGGCGTTCGGGTTGTAGACGCTGCCGTCGGCGCGGAGCGTCCAGACCTGGCCGGTCGCTCCGACGCAGTCGCTGATGACGACCTGGGCGCCGAGGTTGGTGGCGTTGTCCTTGATGCCGACGCAGCGTCCGCCGGTGCGCAGGGTGCCGTCGGAGCCGAAGGTGAACTTCTGGCTCGCGCCGGCCCAGCAGTCGTAGAGGCGGAGGTTGGTGCCGTTGCTCGCACCCCAGTTGTCGAGGCAACGGCTCGGGTTGGCAACGGAGTTGATGTTGTAGGAGGCGGGCTTCGGGGTGTCCAGGACGCGGATGTCGCCGAAGCGGGGCAGGCCGGCCTCGGGCGTGGTGCCCAGGTACTGGACGAGGGTGTGGTTGTTGTCGTTGGTGATCAGGTCGGGGTTCCCGTCACCGTTGATGTCGCCGGGGGAGTCGACCACCGGGTAGTCGGCCGAGCTGAAGCCGCCGACGAGGGCCGCGGTGGCGGTGGGCGCCTGCCAGTACTGGCTGCTGTTGTCGAGGCAGTCCCAGATGATCAGATGGGTGCCCGGCGTGTTGCTCCCGGCGGAGACGGCGAGGCAGCGGCCGGAGTTGGGGTTCTGCAGGGTGCCCGGGTAGGGGCCGGGGATCCACTTCTGGGCGCCGCCGCTGTGGCAGGTGTACAGGTTGACCGCGGCGCCGTTGTCGGTCGCCGCGCCGGTGATGTCGAGGCACTTGCCGAGGACGTGCAGGGTGCCGTCCGTGGCGTAGGTGAAGGCCTGTCCCGGGTTGGTGTTGCAGTCCACCAGCTGGGCGTCGGCGACGTTCTCGGCGCGGCCGTCCTTGATGTCGGCGCACATGCTGCCGCCGGCGGCGTTCTTGATACCGGAGACCAGGGTCCGGCGGGCCGGCGCGTGCAGGGACTTGGCGGCGGGGCTGCCGTTGGTCAGCGGCATCGGGAGGGTGCTGATCGCGCCGGTGACGCTGTCACGCACCCACAGGGTGGGCACACCGGAGATGACGCCGGGCGAGAGCAGGGTGAAGCCGCTCCAGTCCTCGTTGTCGGCGCCGATCTCGATGCCCTCGGCGAACCGGCAGTTGCCCTGCGGGGAGCCGGTGTAGTAACGCAGGTGGCCGCTCTCGATGGTGACCAGGTTCGGCTTGCCCTTGCTGTTGGGCGTCTCGCTGAACGCGGTCATCTGGTCGAGGTGGTTCCAGGTGCCGTCGATGCCGAAGGTGCACAGACCGGTGCTGGTGGCGACCTGCGAGACACCGGTGCGGTCGGCGAAGTGACCGGGAGTGCCGCCCCGGGCGGCGTCGTTGGTGTAGACGTAGAGGTGCTTGGTGGCCTTGTCGAAGGCGATCAGGTCGTCGACGCTGTTCTCGATCAGCGACCCGCGGTGGGCGATCAGGTAGTTGTTCCAGCTGTCCTTCTCGGGGCTGCCGGTCATCGGCGAGGCGGTCCCGGGCTGGGCGGTGAAGTCGGCGTTGCCGGGGAGCAGGGTCAGCGAGCCGTCGGAGGCGGGCACCAGGTAGTCCGGCGTGCCGTCCGCGGTCACGTCACCGGCGACGACCTTGGTGGCCGGGTTCCACGGCGCGTAGAAGTCGTAGGTCGCGGCCTGCGGCTGGGTGTTGCCGGCGTTGTCCGTGGCCCGGACGTACAGGCGGTGGCTGCCCCACTGGTCGGGGTTGAGGTTGATCGGGATGTCCGCGTACGCGTAGCCGTTGGCGTCGACACCGGCGACCGGCTGGGCCTTGTAGCCGGTCGGCGGGATGTTGTCGTCCAGGTTGTACTGGAACTCGCGCACGCCGCTGGCGAGGCAACTGCCGCGGGTGCAGCCGCCCGGGACCGGATCGAGGCTGGTGACGCGGATGGTGGAGGTCTGGTCACCGGCGTGGCCGGTGGGCTTGATGCCGCTGCCGATCGGCGGGAAGACCGTGGACGGCGCGATGTTCGCGAGCGTGGGCGCGCTCAGGTCGACGTTGAAGTAGCAGTAGAGGCTGTCCCCGCTGCTCAGCAGCCCGTCGGTGGCCCACGCGTTCCAGCCGTACTGGTGACCGTCGGAGACCGGGCCGCCGATGTTGGCGTCGCCCCAGCCCGCGCCGTTGATGGTCTGGCTGTCCGGCCACGTCGCGGTGGCGGGGTTGCCGTTGCCGTCCGCCACCATGTTGTCCCAGACGTGGAACTTGATCATGATGTTGGTGCCCGGCATCACCGTGCGGCTCCACGCGTGCAGGGTGATGTCGGAGGCGCCGTTGCCCAGCGTCGTGGTGCGTCCGATCCAGCCGGGCTGGCCGCCACCGCAGGCGTAGCCGTCGGGGTTCCGCGGCATGGGGCTGGTGTAGTTCGCGTCGGGGGTATTCGGCGGCAGGTCGTACGTGGCGATGACGTACGGGTTGGAGTTGAACCGCATGAAGTGGTCGATGCTGGTGGAACGGGTCTCGTCGCCGAACAGGCCGACCGTCAGCGGCCGCCCCTCCTGGACGACCTGGCGGACCGCACCGGTGACGTCGAAGTCGACGTCGTGCCAGCCGCAGGATCCGTAGGAGCTCTTGAGCCACTTGGTCTCGCCGTCCTGGCGCACGCCGGGCTGGCTGTTCCAGGTGGTGCCGCCGCCGATCTCCCAGGTCCACTTGAGGGTGACCGGTGCGGTGGCGTTGCAGTCCCAGGCGGCGGCGTAGGTCTCGGAGAAGTACGCCCGGGCACTGTCGATGTACATCTGCGGGGTCAGGGAGCCGGTGCCGAACTCGTAGTACGAGCGCTCCATGCCGTAGCAGTTGGACTTGTAGTGCTGGTAGCCCGCGCCCTGGCCGTTGTCCTGGGCGACGTCGTAGGCGGGGGTGCCGGCGCAGCCCTCCATGACCTGGGCGAAGTGGCTGGTGCCCATGGTCGGGGCGGGCTGGAACGTCGGGTCGATGAACAGCGGCCAGACGGTGTCCTTGCCGCCGAGCAGGTCCGCGTCGGGGGTCAGGGCGAGGCTGCCGTCCTTGGCCTCGACGCCGATCGGCTTGATGTGGGCGCCGTGGCCGGGGCCCTCGGGTGAGGAATCGTTTCGGCCGGCCGGTTGCGTGGTTCCGGCGGCCGGGGCGGCCGCGACCTTGGCGTCCTTGGCTGCAGGAGCCGCGGGAGCTGCGGCCGCCACCGGGGCGGTGGCAGCGGAGTCCCACATCAGCGGGGCCTGGGCCCGGAACGCGGCCTTGCCGTCCTTGCCTGCGGCGGTGAGGTTGCCCTCGGCGTCGGCGGAGACCGTCAGGCCGCCCTTGGTGCCGGTGCCGAGCGTGATGGTCTTCAGCGCCGGATTGGCCGCGGCCTTGGCGTCCTTGACGACCAGCACCTCGCGCACGGCGCCCTGGTCCGTGACAGTGACCCGCAGGTCGACCCCGGGCAGGACCTCGGCGTACGTCGCCGCACTGCCGGACACGGTGGGCTTGGGCAGGGTGACCGGGAACGTCACCGCGAGGCTGCGCCCGTCCTTGTCGGTGAGCGTGGCCAGCGGGCCGCGGCCACCACCGGACAGGGCGACTCCGGACGGGGTGGTGTTGGGCGAGTACGTCCCGTCCGCGTTGCGGCCGAGGGTGGCGTCCACGGCCGTCCACCCGCCGTTCGGCTTCTTCACCCGGGCGGGCTGGAGGTGGCTGGTGACGGTCAGCTTGCCGTTGGGCTCGGCGACGGTGAGCGAGGTCTCGGTGGTCAACTCGTCGATCGTGACGGGCTTGCCGGTCTTCTTCGCCGTCAGCCGAGCCGCCTGGACGGCTCCACCGGCGGTGAGCTCGGCCGGCTTCGGGGCGGCCGCCGAGGACTGGCCGGGAGGCACGGCGAACGGACGGTCGTCCGCGACCGCGACGCCCGGGGCGGTGAGGACGAGGCCGAGCGCGCACGCGGCGGCCAGGCGTCCGGACAGTCTCCGGCGGCGCGGAGGAGGGGTGGGAAGGAATTCCCCCATAGCGTGTCAATCCACTTTCAGGCAGGCCGAATCTCGCGAGGTCGGCCCGGTGTGTTGTGCCACACCCGGCCGCCGCGGAGAGCGGGGCTTTGTCCATTTCTGGCGCAGTATCCGACCAATCGTCGACTGATGGGACATCAAATCGGCCACGGCGCTCGGCCCCGAACGCTATTGCTTCTGCCTGTTCGCTGACAATACGGTTCCTGCCGTCCTTCCGTGACCTGGGCTGACTGGAAGTCAGTGCAGGTCACAGACCTATGACGGATCAGGAAACGCAAGGAAACGCATGCAACTCAACAGGAGAAGGCTCACGGGCCGATCACCGGTGGATGGAAGGCGGCGAAATGCCCTGACCGTCGCCGCGCTGACTGCCGTGATGTCATTGGTAGTTCCGCTTGCCGGGTCGGAAACGGCCTTCGTCGCGCAGGCTGTGGGGAAGGGCGGGGAACAGCTCCCGCAGTTGCCGCGGGTGGGCGGGCACAATGCCGACGGCAAGGCGGACCGGAAGGAATTTCCGCGCCCGGCCGGAGCCCGGGAGCTCACGACCAGCAAGCCGAGTCCGGTCAGGTGGCCGAGCCGGGCCACGGTCGCCGTCGATCTCAAGTCCCGGACCAATGCCCTGGACAAGGGCGCGGGCGAGTCCGAGGTCCAGGTCGGAGCGACGCCGGTCGGACTGCGGGCGGCGACCCCCGAGCGGGTCGGCCCCGAGGCCAAGGCCGCGGCCGGCAAGGACACCGGGATCAGCGCCCCGTCATCGATCGAGGTGAAGGTCGCCGACCGGGAGCAGAGCGAGAAGGCCGCCGTCGGCGGCCTTCTGGTCGGTCTGAAGCGGACCGACGGCGGTCATGACGCCGCCGCCGTCGACGTGTCACTCGACTACGGCGCCGTGGCCGACGCCTTCGGCGGGGGCTGGGCCTCCCGGCTCCACCTGGTCGCCATGCCCGCGTGCGCGCTGACCACTCCCGAGCTGGCCGAGTGCCGTACCCGCCAGCCGCTCGAGTCCACCATCGACCCGGCGGCCAAGAAGATCACCGGTACCGTCGCCGTCCCGGGTGACGGCGCTACCCCGTCGACCAAGACGGTGACGGGGCAGGTACAGGCCGCGAAGGCCGACGCGCTCGCCGCCCCCTCCGCCGCCGGGATGGCGATCGCCGCCGAAGCCGGCCCGAGCGGATCCCAGGGCTCCTACGCCGCGACCAACATGTCGGCCTCCGGCGCGTGGTCGCAGAACGCCTCGGGCGGTTTCACCTACAGCTATCCGATCACCACCCCGCCGTCCCTGGCCGGTTCGGCACCCGGGGTGGCGCTGTCGTACAACTCGCAGGCCGTAGACGGTGAGACCTCCGCGCGGAACTCGCAGGCCTCGTGGGTCGGTGACGGTTGGGCCTACAGCCCCGGCTTCATCGAACGCTCCTACAAGTCCTGCCAGAACGCCGGCGTCGACAAGTCCGGTGACCAGTGCTGGGCGAGTTGGAACGCCACCATCTCGCTCGGCTCCCACACCGGCGAACTGGTCCGCGACGACAACGGCCTGTACCACCTGCAGAACGACGACGGCACCCGCATCGAGCGGCTGACCGGCGCCGCGAACGGTCTGTGGCAGGGCGAGTACTTCAAGGTCACGGTCCCGGACGGCACCGCCTACTACCTGGGCCTGGGCCACGCGCCCGGCACCACCTTCGACGGCCCCACCAACAGCGCCTGGGGCGTGCCGGTCTACCACCCCAACGCCGGCGACCCGTGCTACAACGTCGCCAAGGGCAAGAACTCCCAGTGCGACCAGCAGCTCGGCTGGCGCTTCAACCTCGACTTCGCCGTCGACCCGCACGGCAACGTGCAGCGCTACGACTGGGCCGCTGAGGCGAACCGATACGCGATGGGAGGCGGCCAGGCAGCCGCCGGGGCGAGCGGCACGCTGACCGCCTACACGCGAGGCGGATACCTCACCAGGGTCTCCTACGGTTACCAGCTCGCCGACGCGCTCGCCGGGCGTGAGCCCTCCGCCCGGATCGTCTTCGACACCGCCGAGCGGTGTGTGACCTCCCCGGACGTCTGCAAGCCGGAGAACCTCAACGCCTCCACCGCCTCGAACTGGAAGGACGTCCCGTACGACCTGGGTTGCCAGGACGGCTGGACGACCAGCGGCACCGGCTCCAACGTCTGTCGGCCCACCTCGCCGACGTTCTGGTCCACCAAGCGCCTGACCGCGATCCGCACCGAACTGCGCTCGCAGGGCGGCTGGCAGCCCGTGGACAAGTACGAGCTGACGCAGGTCTTCTCGGAGGCCGGTGGGACCATGGACCCGGTCACCGGCAAGACGCCCGACAAGCCGAACGTCGGCGGACTCCAGTCGGTGATGTGGCTGTCCAAGATCCAGCACACCGCCCAGGACACCTCGGGCGGCGGCGCCGAGATCAAGCTCGACCCGGTCACCTTCGCGGGGACCGAGATCGACAACCGGGTCAACGGCTCCGACACCGGCGCCCCGCCGCTGTACCACCCGCGCATCATCGGGGTCAACACCGAGTCCGGCACGTCCATCGCGGTCACCTACCGCGACCCGGAGTGCGACCGCACCAAGAACAAGGTCCCGGCCTCGGCGGACAACAACCAGATGGCCTGCTACCCGGTCTACTGGACTCCGGCCGGCTACGCCGCGCCGATGGCCGACTGGTTCAACAAGAGCCTGGTGTCGAAGGTCACCGTCTCGGACACCACCAAGGCGAACTCGCCGCCCCGGGTGACGAGCTACGACTACCAGGGCGCGGCATGGCACCGCGACGACTCCGACCTGACCGACGACCAGTACCGCACCTGGAACGACTTCCGCGGCTTCCGTACGGTCACCACCACCACGGGTTCATCCCCCGACCCGGTCAGCAGGATCACCACTTCCTACCTCCAGGGCATGGACGGCGACTTCCTCGCCGACCGGACGCGCAGGGTCAGCAAGCCGAAGAACTCCCTGGGCGAGGAGACGGTCGACAGCAACTGGCTGGCCGGCACCGCCCAGGAGATCGCCACCTACACCGAGGCCAGTGGCACCGTCCTCGGCAAGCAGCTCACCGAGGCCCCCGCGGTTCGCACCACCGTGAGCCGCCCCCGGACGGCCTGGAGCTCGAAGAAGGACGCAACCCTCGCGACCCTGCCGGCCCTTGAGTCCCGCAGGGTCCAGTCGGCGACCGGCCGCTCCAGCGCGCTGCTGTCCGATGGAACCACCTGGCGCACCGGACGGACCGTCACCACCTTCGACGACCTCGGCCGGCTCGACACGGTCGACACCCAGCCCGACGTCATCACGGATGTCGGTCGCACCTGCGCCAAGACCGGCTACGCGTCGCCGCCGGCGAGCAATTCGATGATGCTCTCCTACGCCAGCGGCACGCGCACCGTCGCCGGCTCCTGCGCCACCCGTCCCTCCGCAGAGACCACCATCAGCGACAGCCGCCTCATCTACGACGGCACCGCGGACCCGAACAACCCCGGCGCCGTCGGCACCCTCGGCCAGAACGGCAACACCATCGGCTACTTGACCGCCACCCAGGCGATCAAGGACTACGACGCCCAGGGCAACGCCGCCTACAAGACCGTCGTGGCCCAGGCCTACGACGCCTACGGCCGAGTCGTCCGCAGCGTGGACACCGAGGGCGCCGTCAAGACGACCGGGTACCAGCCGGCCTCCGGGACACTGCCGACCGAGATCACCGCCACGAACCCGCTCGGCTGGATCACGAGGAACACCGTCTCGCCGGCCCGCGGTGGCGTCACCCGGTCGATCGACTCGAACGGCCGGGTCACGGACTCGACCTTCGACGCGCTCGGGCGGCGTACCGCCGTCTGGCTGCCGGGCAACAGCAAGGACGCCGGCAAGAAGGCCGACAAGACCTTCGGCTACGAGATGCACGGCGTGGACACGACCCCCGACAGCCGTGCGAACCCGCCCAGCGTCACCACGATGACGCAGCTGGACAACGGCACCTACCGGGCCGACATCACCATCTACGACGGGTTCCTGGAGCCCCGCCAGACCCAGGCGACACCGGCCAACGGTTCGGACGGCCGCCTCGTCGGCTCGACGCGGTACGACTCCCACGGCAAGGTCACCAAGACCACCGCCCTCTGGTCGGATCCCACCACCAACCCCGGGACGACGCTCTTCGAGGAGGACGACAACACCGTCCCCTCCCAGACCAGGACCGTCTACGACGGCAGCGGTCGGGTCGTCGCCGCCAAGCTCTACGCCAAGGCCACCCAGCTCTGGCAGACCACCACGGCCTACCCCGGCGCCGAGCGGACCGACACCACGCCGCCCAACGGCGGCATCCCGAGCAGCGTCTACACGGACGCCCTCGGCCGCACCACCGCCACCGTTCTCCACGCCGGAACCGGCATCGGTGACGTCACCACCCGGTCCGCCTACGACCAGCGCGGAACGCTCGCCTCCGTCGCCGACAACTCCGGCAACACCTGGTCCTACACCTACGACGTCCAGGGCAACCGCGTCTCCCAGACCGACCCCGACGCCGGCACGTCCACCACCAGGTACGACGACCTCGGTCGCGTCACCACCGCGACCGACGGACGCGGGAAACAGCTCTCCTTCACCTACGACCTGCTCGGCCGGATGACGGGCCGCTACGAAGGAGCCGACACCGGCGACCAGTCCAAGCTGCTGGCGTCCTTCACCTTCGACACGTTGGCCAACGGCTACCCGGTCTCGTCGACCCGCTACGTCGGCGGCGCGAACGGCAGCGCGTACGTGCAGAAGGTCAACGGCTACAACACCCGCTACCAGCCCACCTCGACCACGACCTCGATCCCGGCCGCCGAAGGCAAGCTGGCCGGCGACTACACCCAGAACGCCTACTACACCGACAACCTCGGCCTGCTCGCCGGCAACGGCTTCAACGCGGAAGGCGGCCTGCCCGCGGAGAAGCTGGGCCTCACCCGTGACCTGATGGGCGAGGTCGTCGGTTCCGGCACCGAGAACACCAAGCTGCTCGACCTGGCCAACTACAACCCGCTCGGCCAGCTCCTGCTGTCGCAGTACGGAACGCGTGGGGAACTGCTCCGCACGGCCCGGACGTACGACGACACCACGGGCCGGCTGACCACCAGCAGCGTCATGCTGCAGCAGGCCGACGCCAACCCGGTCTCGTTCACCAGCTACGGCTACGACCAGGTCGGCAACCTCACCAGCGCGTCCGAGCTGCAGTCCTCCGGGGGCACGGACCAGGCCTACGACACCCAGTGCTTCCGCTACGACGGGCTCAGCCGACTGGCGGAGGCCTGGACCGACACCCAGGGCGTCAGCGCGCCGGGGGCCGGTCAGGTGTCGCACTGCAACAACGCCGACCCGAGCTGGGTGACCATCGGCGGGCCGGCCCCGTACTGGCAGAGCTTCCAGTACAACCTGCTCGGCGACCGCACCCAGACGGTCCGGCACGACGTGGGTGGCGACACCTACCGCGACGTGACCCAGACCAGCGTCTACCCGGGCAACGGCACCACCCAGGCCGCGAAGCCGAACGCGGTCACCAGCGTCACCTCCCGCACCGGGCAGCCCACCACCACGATCACGTCGGCGATGGCCGGTGCCGGTGGTGCGAAGCTGTGCCTGGACGTCCGCAACGGCCTGACGGCCGACGGCACGGCCGTCGAGACGACCAACTGCAACGGCAGCCCGGCCCAGCGCTGGACCCGGCCCGGCGACGGCACCGTGCGGGCGCTCGGCAAGTGCATGCGGCCCGCCGCCGGTCTCGTCGGCTGGGGCATCGAGCTCGCCACCTGCGACGGCAGCGACAACCAGAAGTGGCAGGACGGAGCCGACGGTGCCCTCGTGCACAGCGCCTCGTCGCTCTGCCTGGACATCCCGGGGTGGAACGGCAACCTCGGCGTCCAACTGGCGCTGTACTACTGCAACGGTGCCAACGCGGCGAACCAGCACTGGTCCTCCAGCGCGAACGCGCCCAGCGGCCCGTCCTACACCAGCACCCTGACCCCGCAGTACGACGCGCAGGGGAGTACCACCAGCCGCACCACGGTCGGCACCACTACCCTGCCGTCCGGCGTCGCGACCGGGACCACTACCCCGCTCTGCCTCGACGCCGCGGGTGGCCGCAGTGACAACGGCACCGCGGTGCAGACCTGGGCCTGCCACGACGGGGCGTCCCAGCAGTGGACCGCCGGCCAGGACGGCACGGTGCGCGTGCTGGGCGCGTGTCTGCGGCCGGTCGGGGGCAACACCAACTCCGGCTCCCAGCTCGAACTGTGGGCGTGCAACAGCGCCGACGGCAGTCAGCAGTGGCGCACCGGCACCGACGGCGCGCTGGTCAACGGGGTGTCCGGCCTGTGCGTGGACATCCCGTGGGCGAGCAGCACGTCCGGTACGCGGGTGATGCTCTACACCTGCAACCAGGGCCCCAACCAGAAGTGGGGTCCTGCGGGCACCCAGCCCACGGCCGGTGCGACGCAGACCTTCACCTACAACGCCGAGGGCCGCACCGAGACCGTCACCAACCCCAAGGGGGCCGGCAGCACCACTTCGCAGTACCTGTACGACGCCAACGGGGAACTGCTCGTCCAGCACGGCCCCGAGGGCACCATCGTCTACCTGTTCGGTGGCACGGAACAGCTCACCCTTTCACCGGACCTCACCACCGTCACCGGCAGGCGCTACTACGCCAACCCGGACGGCACCACCGTCGTCCGCAACGGCAGTGCGAGCCTCACCTACGAACTGACCAACCCCCAGAACACGTCGACACTGCAGATCGACGCTGCCACCAAGGGCATCACCCGGCGGGCCTTCGATCCCTACGGCGGGCCCCGCGGAGCCGTTCCCACCTCGTGGACCGACAACCGCGGCTACCTCGGCAAGCCCGTCGACAGCGGCAGCGGGCTGAACCTGCTGGGCGCCCGCAACTACGACCCGTCCCTGGGGCGCTTCCTCACCGTCGACCCGGTCTTCCAGCCCGGTGACCCCAACCAGATGGGCGGCTACGCGTACGCCGCCAACAACCCGGCCACCAAGAGCGACCCGAGCGGCCTGAAGGCTGATCCGGTCTTCTACGGCTTCGGCTTCCACGACCCGCCGCCGATGCCGCCGGAGCACTTCTGTGACGGCTGTGACTGGAGCACATATGTCGGCAAGCCGTTCGATGACGTCACGACCAATGGAAAGCGGACCGTCTACGACCGCAACGGAATCCCGCACATCATCGCCAAGGACGGTGACAACGACCACTCGCGAGTGGCACTCAAGAAGCTGAACCAGGACCTTGTCAATGCCGGCGAAGGCAAGAGCGACTGCCTCGGCAACGGCACGGAATACGTCTTCCAGAACGACAACGAGACCGGCGATCTGATTCGCCGACATGAGTATTCGGACGACCCGAACGACAAGGGGGCGCGGACCAAGGTTGCCGGCACCACGGCCGACATGCTCAAGATCACATGGAAGAACGGAAAGATCGTCGACGTGGAGACCTGGGACTCCACGCACAGCACTCAGGACATCGAAGCGAACATCAAGGGGACGATCGACAGCAAGCTGCTGGGGAGCAGGAAGAAGCAGGGAGGGCAGACCGACAAGGTGGTGTTCGTCGCCAAGGACGAAGCGCAGGCCAAGATGATCGCCGAGGCGTACAAGGGGAATCCGAACGTCAGGGTGATCGGTTTCGACTTCGACTTCGACTCCTCACCCACCCTCTCCTTCGCCCAGCGGCAGGCCGCGGCCAAGGCGAGGGGCGGATCCCTGACGAGGGGTGACGACCCGCAGGTCAACCGGAACAAGGGCACCATGCTGGACGGTGAGGCGAACGGCAAGGCGTCACGCGGCAGCGGGATCGGTGGCAAGATCCTCAACGGCGGTGGCATCCTCGGCGACGTGTCAACCCTCATTTCAGGAATCAAGGACTACTTCAACACGTGTTGGAGCTGCCCGATGCCGGAGGGCCCATTGACCTGATCCGGACCCAGGCCGCTGCCCGCCGCTTCGGCGGCGGGCAGCGGCCGCCGTAACACCCCTTCCGTACAAGGAGAAAGCATGCCCAAGGACATCGCCACGGTCTGCCTGGACGGGACGGCCACCGACGATGTGACGGCCGCCCTCACCGAGGCCCTCGCCCCCTTCGCGCACGACGTCCAGCCGGTGGACGGCCGCTGGCAGGGTGAATGGGACTGGTGGCACGTCTACGGGGGCGACGGTGAGCGGGGCCTGGCCGTCCGCCCGGGCCATGAGAACGACCCGCGACTGATCCGCAGCCCCATCTGGTTGGACGGCTCCCCGCGCCCGGCGCAGCCCGCGCACCGGTGCGACGGCGGACCCCGAGGAGTCCTCGACCTCGACACCGAGCGCACGGCCGCCGCCGTTGCCGCTGCCCGGGAGTGGGACACCTGGTCCGAGTTCGCCGCGCGGTTCCCGCCCGCCCAGCCCCTCCAGGCGAAGTCCGAACGCAGCCCGTCCGGCGCCCCCGCGATCGGCTTGCCCTATCAGGAGTTCAGGGAACAACCGCTGATGCGGGCTCTAGCCGCCTGGCGGCAGTCCGACCCGAACGTCCCCGCATGGGCGAAGCACTCGGATCCCGTCGAGTACTTCGGCGAGAGCCGCGAACAGTACGCGCACCGAGCCGCCGTACGGGCCGAGACCACGAACGTCCTGGTCACCCTCGACGGCCGGTGGACCGATTGCTTCGAGTACGCCCCCACGCCGGAGCAACCGAACGCGGCCTACGCGTACTTCGACTTCGCGGACCGGTACCTCCGCGAACTGCCGGACGACGCCTTCATCGTCCGCGTCCGATTCCATTCGTGACACCGAGCGCCACCTGAGCGGGGCCGTCACCACCATGGTGGCGGCCCCGCTGTCATACCGGCGCGCCGACGGTTTCCTGTCGGCGGTGACAGCGGTCTGTTCGTGCGCTGTCCGCGCGCTGTCCGTGTGTTGCAAGTGGCTTGCCGCAGGCTGGGGTTGAGACAGAGCAACCCATGGGAGGTCACCATGTCGAACAGCATCCGACCGCACTCCGCGGCGCGCACCACCTCCGTCCTGGTCTCCGGGGCCGGGATCGCCGGCACGGCCCTGGCGTACTGGCTGAACCGGTACGGGTTCCGCGTCACCGTCGTGGAGCGGGCGCCCTCGCTGCGGGGTGGCGGGCAGGCGGTGGACGTCCGGGGCAGTGCGCTGGCGGTGGTCGAGCGGATGGGGCTGCTGGAGGAGGCGAGGGCCCGTCGGACCGGGCTGCGCGGGATGTCCGCGGTGGACGCGGAGGGCCGGGAGCTGCGCCGCAGCACGGAGTGGACGGCCACCGGCGGGCCGATCGGCGGTCCGGAGGTGGAGATCCTGCGCGACGAGCTCGCCGAGCTGATCGCCGGAGCGGAGAGGAGCGGCACGGAAGCCGCCGGGCCCGGGGTCGAGTACCGCTTCGACGACTCGATCGACACCCTGGTGCAGCACCCGGAGGGCGTCGACGTCCGGTTCCGCAGCGGCGTCGAGCGGTCCTTCGACCTGGTGGTCGGCGCCGACGGCCTGCACTCGAACACCCGCCGGCTGGTCTTCGGCCCCGAGGCGGACTACCTGCACCCCATCGGCACCTACCTGGCCGGCTGGAGCGCGCCCAACCACCTCGGGCTCGACCGCTGGGAGATCGCCCACCGGAGCGACGACGACCCGAACTGGTTCAGCCTGGTGATGACCGTCCGCGACAACAGCGAACTGCGGGTCTTCGTCGGCTTCCACAGCGACGAGCCGCTCGACGACATGCTGCCGCGCGACCCGGCCCGGCAGCGCCGGCTGGTGGCCGAGCGCTCCGCCCACGCGCGCTGGGAGCTGCCGCGCCTCCTCCGGGCGTTGGAGGAGACCGACGCCTTCCACTACGACGTCATCGCCCAGATCCGGATGGCGAGTTGGTCCAAGGATCGGGTCGTGCTGCTCGGCGACGCCGGGTACTGCTGCTCCCCGGCCACCGGCCAGGGCACCAGTGTGGCGCTGACCGCCGCCTACGTCCTGGCGGGCGAGCTGCACGCGGCCGACGGCGACCACCGCACGGCCTACCCCGCCTACGAGCGGCGGCTGCGCGACCACGTGGCCGCCAACCAGGCGATCCTCGAACTGACCGGGGACCGGAAGGCCCGGTCCGAGACCGCCGAGAACCTCGGACAGGTCGACCCGGCGCTGGAGGCGGCCTTCCGGGCGGCCCTCGACTTCGACCTGCCGGACTACTGACCGGCAAGGCGGGCCTCGCCGGTCAGGGCCTGGGGCGAGCGTGCCCCAGGCCCTACCGGGCGGCCGCCGGGGAGAGCTCCGCGGCGAGCCGGCGCAGCTCGGGCCCGTACTCGGGGTTGGCGAGCGCGGCGGCGAACTGGGCGCGCAGGTAAGCGGCGGGGTTGCCGGTGTCGTACCAGGTGCCGGCGATGACCTGCCCGTAGACCGCCCGCCGGGCCGCGTAGGCGTTGATGGCGTCGGTCAGGTAGACCTCGTCCTCGGGCTTCTCGTGCCACCGGAGGGTGAGTTCGCGCAGTTCGTCGACGATGCCGGGGGTGATCACGTAGCCGCCGATCGCCGCGTACGAGGAGGGGGCGTCGGCCGGCTTCGGCTTCTCGACCAGGCCGGTGATCCGCAGCGAGCCGCCGCCCAGGTCCTCCTTCACCACCGGCACGCCGTAGCGGTAGGAGTCCTCGGGAGCCATCGGCATCAGCGCGAGCACCGGCGCGTTGGTCTGTTCGTACGCCCGGATCAGCTGCTGTGCGCGGGGGATCTCCGCCACGAAGACGTCGTCGGGCCAGAGCACCAGGCAGGGCTCGTCGCCGAAGTGGCGGGCGGCGTTCAGCACCGGGGTGCCGTTGCCGTACGGACCGTGCTGGTAGAGGTAGCTGATGTGGCCCTTGCGGGACAGCTCGCCGACCTCCTCGACCGCCGCGGCGAAGGCCGCCTTGCCGTCCCGGCGCAACTGCTCGACCAGGACGGGGTTGGGGCGGAAGTGCTCCTGGATCAGGCCCTTGTCGCCGTTCACGACGATGGTGATGTCGGTGATGCCGCTCTCGACCAGCTCACGCACGGTGTGTTCGATCACCGGCTTGTCGCCGACCGGCAGCATCTCCTTCGGCGTGGCCTTGGTCAGCGGCAGGAGGCGGGAGCCGAGGCCCGCGGCGGGGATGACGGCTCGGCGGATCGTCCTGGGGGCCATGTGACGCCCTCTCGTTCGGCGGTGGAGCTGCGCCGGGGTGACGCGGCGGCACCGCCGACGCTACCAAGATCCGACGTGGCGTCGAGTGGATCGGCGGCGTACGGGAGTTGGCCCCGCGGCGGCCGTAGGGCGTCGCGCCGCACCGGAGTCCCGTCGTCCGCGTTGCGCTGCCCCCGCCCCAGGGTGTAAATACCCGTTACTTTGTAACGGACCATCAGGGGAGCCGGAGGGGAAGTTGACACTGGATCTGCGGCGACAGGGGTCGGTCGAGGAGGACATGGTCTTCTTCGCGATGCCGTACGAGGACAAGGAGTTGCCGAACGGCAGGACGGAGAACTTCGACGACCTGTACGAGGGCCACTTCGAGGACTGGATCAGGAATTGGGAGCTGCGCGCCGAGCGTGCCGACAAGGTCCCCGGCACCACCGAGAGCGCGATGGACGTCGCCTGGTCCGGGATCGACCGGGCCGGGATCGTGGTCGCCGACCTCTCCGTCCCGTCGACGTCCGTGGCCATGGAGCTGGCCTGGGCGCTGTGCCTGCGCAAGCGGCTGGTGGTGATCGCGCACAAGGGCGCCCAGGTGCCGAGCAACGCCCTGGGACAGTTCCGGGTGGTGTGGTACGAGTGGAGCGTGCGGGGCCTGTTCGAGCTGCGCAAGAGCCTGCGGGCGGAGATCGAGGCCCTGCGCCGGCAGCCCCGCGCGCCGGAGATGGACCTGCGGCCGTACACGCCGGAGGACCGCCAGCGCGCCAGGGCCAGGGTGGAGGAGGTCAGCGAGGACCACATCCGGGTCCGCGACCTCCGCAACCCGCGCCGGATCGCCGAGATGCACAAGCGGGACATCGGCTACCACGAGACCATCCCGGACCACATGTCGCAGCGCTTCCACGTCGGTCGGGACTACCCCGGCTTCTTCGTGTACCGGGACAACGTGCTGGTCTTCACCCAGCAGGAGGGCGAGGACCCCTGGGACGGCTGGGAGCGGACCTACCAGCGCGGCGCCGTGTTCACCGCGCGGGTCTACCAGGTGAACAACGCGGGCGTCTGGGTCGAGCTGCCCGGGGGCGGCCGCTCCCGGATGCGGGCGCACGAGGCGGCGGGGCTGAAGGAGAACGACGAGGTGCAGGTGGCGATCCGGTGGATCGACCGGATGCGCCAGCGGATCGAGATCGGTGCCGCGAACCCGCCGGCCGGAACCTCCGTCGCCGCCCCGGCCGTTGCGCTGCCGGCCCTGTCGCTGGACGACTACCCGCGGCCGGGGGAGCGGCAGGGGGCCACCGTCGCCGTCGTCAACGAGTCCTTCGTCCTGGTGAGGCTGGACGACCACCCCGAGGTGCCCACGCTGGCGCTGCTGCACGCGCGGCGCATGCTGCCCGCGCTCCGCGAGGAGCTGGAGGCGGGCCGGCTGGCGGAGGGCCGGCGGGTCCTGGTCGACGTCGAGGAGGTCGGCCCCTCGCGGACCAAGCCGGGCCGGGTCGACATCCGGGTGCGCGAGGTCGAGGGCGAACTGCCGCCGGAGGGCGGGTCGGTGGCGGAGGTGCCCGCGTGGTGAGCCCCGGCCAGGCACCGCCCGTCCCGCCGCCCGTCCCGCCGACCACCCCGTCGGCCGCCCCGCAGACCACCCCGCCGAACCCGCCGACCCCGCTCGACGCGAGGCTGTGGAACGGCCTGGTCGGCGCGCGGGAGTACGAGGCGGGCGAGAAGTACCAGGCGGCCGTCCTGGAGCAGTACAAGCTGTACGTGGAGATGGCGGACCGGGTCAGCGCCCGCCGCAGCCTGACCAACACCTTCTTCCTGACCGTCAACGCCGCCCTGCTGGCCGGGGTCGGCGCGGTCCGGGGCGGTGCGCTGGAGGGGCTGCCGACCTGGGGGCTGGTGGTGGCCGGCCTGGTGGCGGTGGGGCAGTGCGCGGCCTGGTTCCTGCTGATCGCGTCCTACCGGCAGCTCAACCGGGCCAAGTACCGGGTGATCAACGCACTGGAGCAGCGGCTTCCGGCGCGCGCGTACGATGCCGAGTGGGTGGAGCTCGGGGACGGCAAGACGATCCGGCGGTACCTCCCGCTCACGCTGGTCGAGCTGTGGATCCCGGTGCTGTTCCTGCTCTTCTACCTCACCGCCGGTGCCGTGGCGGTGAGCCTGGCCTGACGGCGGGACAGGGGCCGGGCAGGGCCGCGACATGCCCGGCCCCGACGTCGGTACCGCCCCGACGCCGGGTCAGATCCGGTGGTCGGTAGGATACGACGCATTCGAACGTGCGATCGTCGGGGCCTGGGAAGAGCGGGAAGATGAACACGCTGACGCGACGCGACCGACTCCGTCTCCAGATGTCGGAGGACGTGCGGGCCGTCGCACGGGACATCATCGCGGTGCGCGGGGTCGAGGCCCTGAGCCTCGCCGAGATCGCCCGGCGGGTGCAGGTGACCCCCGCGGCGCTCTACCGGCACTTCGAGAACCTGGCGGACATCGTCCGGCACGCCGCCCGCGACATCGTCGCCGACCTCGCGCTGGAACTCCAGGCGGCGGTCGACGCGCAGGCCGAGACCGACTTCGCGGCCCGGCTGATCGCCCCCACCCGGGTCTTCCGCCACTGGGCGCTCGCCCACCGCGAGGAGTTCAACCTGCTGTTCGGCACGCCGACGGCCACGGCGGCGGACGCCCAGACGGACATGAGCAGCGACTGGGTCCGCCGGCTCTCCGAGGTCTGGGGCCCGGTGTTCGTGCAGCTCTGGAACGCCCGCCCCTACCCGGTGCCGGCCGACGACGAACTGGAGCCGCTGCTGCGGCAGCAGATGGCGGCGTACCGCGCGGCGACCGGAGTGGAGATGCCGCTCGGCGCGGTGGTCGTGATGCTCTCCAGCTGGCGTTCGATCTACGGACAGGTGGCGCTGGAGGTGTTCGCGCACTTCGCGCCCCTGATCGTCGACCAGGAGCCGATGTTCGAGATGCTGATGCGGGACCTGATGGACCGGATGGGCCTGGGGGCGGACTACCGGCCGCCGACCCTCACCGGAGCGTAGGTCGACGGCCGGCCGGCCCGGGTGAGGGATCGGCCGGCCCGCCCGGGAAGGCGCGGCCGCGGGCCGTCAGCCCTTGTTGCCCGCCTTCAGCACCTGCGCCGCCGCCACTCCCGCCGCGCTGAAGCCGTGCCCGCCGCCCTCGACCTCGGCCGCGACGGCGAGGTCGCCGCGGTAGGCGATGAACCAGCTGTTGTTCGCCTGGCCGCCGGCCTCGACGGTGCCGGTCTTGGCGCCGATCTGCCCGGACAGCCCGGCCATCGGGGTGCGGGCGGTGCCCTGGGTGGCGGTCTTGGCCATCATGGCGCGCAGGTCCCGGGCGACGTCGGCGGGGAGCTTGCCGGGCGCCGCCACCCGCTTCACGTCCTCGCGCAGCACGGGCTGGCGGAACGTTCCGCTCTGCACGGTGGCGGCGACCGAGGCCATCGCCAGCGAGTTGGCCTGGATCCGGCCCTGGCCGATGTACTCGGCCGCGGCCTCGTCCTTGTTCCCCGGCGGGGGGATGGTGACGTCCCGGCTCGGGACGCCGATGTGCCACTCCAGACCGAGCCCGAACTGCTCGCGGGCCACCGAGCCCAGCGCGCCGGGCTGGAGCTTCTCCAGACCCTTGTCGATGAAGCCGGTGTTGCAGGAGTGGGAGAAGTCGTCGGCGAGCGTGTAGGACGGGAAGTCGCCGGGCTCGTCGTTGTGCCAGGCGCGCGGGGAGTTGGTGGTGGCCTTGCACGGCACCACGGTGTCCGGGCTCACCCCGGCCTCCAGCAGGGCGGCCGAGGTGATCACCTTCATCGTCGAGCCGGGCGCCTGGCCGCCGGCGATCGCGCGGTTGAAGCCGCCCTGCGGGGCGTACGCCGTCGCCAGGATGAAGCCGGTACTCGGCTCGATGGCCACCAGCGAGGCCGGATTGCCGTTCGCCGACTGCTGCTTGACGGCCTCCTCGGCCGCCTGCTGGAGGTCGGCGTCCAGGGTGAGCCTGACCTTCGGGGCGGTCGGCGGGGTCAGCACGAACAGCTGCTCCGGCTCCGCGCCGCCGCCCGCGCCCGAGAGCACCACGGCCCGGCCGGGCGCGGCGGTGCCGCCCTCCGGCGGGGTGATCTGGGGAAGGACGGCGCGCAGCGAGGGGAAGGCGTCGAGCGGCCGGCCCTTGCGGTCGGTGGGCTTGGACACGGCGTTGGGCAGCGCCTTCACCGCGATGGTCCGGCCCGGGGCGAGCTGGGGGTGGATCACCGAGGGCTTCCAGCGCACCACGGGCCGCCCGTCCTGGGACCGGACGAAGCTCAGCACGCTGTCGTACTCCCAGGCGTCCGGGATGCCCTCGAACTCCGCCTTCACCCGGAAGCCGAGGGCCGGCTCGCTCGGCGTGTCGGCCGGCGCGCGGCCCGTCCCGGTCAGCGCGAGCGAGCGGGCGCCCACCTGCTCGTTGAACGTGGCCAGCGCGGCGCGGGCGGTCTCAGGGTGGTCCGTCAGGCCGGCCGCGGCGGCGATGTCGCCGCGGCTCCAGGCCGCCAGGAACTCCCTGGCCGCCGCCTCGGCCTGCTCGGCGGTCGGCGGGTCCTGCGGGGCCTTCGCCACGGTGGCGGAGCCCTGGTGGCCGCCGCCGGAGGGGTCGTTGTCCGTCACGGCGTTCAGCACGTTGTAGGCGCCGTAGCCGCCGACCGCCAGCAGGGCGGCGAACACCCCGCCGGCCGTCACCATCACGACCCGGCGCGCGGTCGAGCCGCGCCGGCCCCCACCGCCACCGTCCTCGCCGCGGTCCGGGTCGTCGAGGTCGTACTCGACGTCGTCGTCGGCGAGTTGGTCGTACTCCTGATGACCTTCGTGCCTGTTGTCCCTGTGCTCCTCGAACACGCTTCCGTCCCCCCTGCGAGCCTTCGTCTGCTGCGGGCCTGCCCCGTTCGGCGGATCGGCCCGCGGGCCCGAGGCCGGACGAGAGTCCGTTCGGGCGCGGATCAGCCTATGTCGAGACGGGTGGTCGGTCGACAGCCGGGCCGGTCCACCCCATCAATGCGGCGCGGGCCCGGAAGGTTGCACACGTCTTCGGGCCCGTCTCAGCCCAGCACCGCCGGCGTCGGCCCGTCCGGCCGCACCGTGATGCTGTACGCCGCCCCCGCCGGCCGCGAGCGGAACGCCAGGGGCCCCATCGGCAGCAGGAGTTCCAGCAGCGCCGTGGTCTCGCGCAGCGCGAACTGGGTGCCCAGGCAGGCGCGGGCGCCGAGGCCGAACGGGAAGTACGCGCCGAGCTGCCCGGGGCGGTCCGCGCCGGGGGCGAAGCGGGCCGGGTCGAAGCGCTCCGGGTCGGGCCACAGCGCCGGGTCGCGGTGGGTGAGGTACGGGCAGACCAGCACGTCCGTCCCGGCGGCGACGCGGTGCCCGGCGATGACGTCGTCCTCGACGGCGTGCCGGGGGAGCAGCCAGGCGGAGGGGTAGAGCCGCAGCGTCTCGCTCACCAGCGCCTGCGGATCGGCCGTCCGGGCCCCGGGGTGGCGGTCGAGCAGCAGGAAGAGCCAGGTGAGCGTGGTGGCCGTGGTCTCGTGGCCGGCGACGAGCAGGGTGACCAGCTCGTCGCGGATCAGCCGGTCGGTGTACTCGGGGTACCGCTCGCCCGCCTCGACCAGCACCCGGAGCACTCCGGGCTCCTCGGACGGGCCGGCCGAGCGCGCCGCGTCGATCGCCGCGTGGGCCACCGCGTCGATCCGGGCGAGGTCCCCGGCGACGGCGTCCCGGGCGTCCGCCGCGTCGGTCGGCAGTTTCGGCATCGCGGCCACCACCCGCTCCACCGACCGGAGTTCGTGGTCCGTCCGGTCGTCCAGCGGCAGCCCGGTGAGCGCCCGCCAGACGGTGTCCAGGGCGAAGCGGCGCATCTCCTCGCCGAGGTCGAAGGTCTCCCCGGTGCGCCGGTACTCCGCCCAGCGCTCGGCGGTGCGCTGTGCCGCCGCGGCGATCCGCTGCTCGTAGCGGCGCATCCCGGTGCCGGTGAACTGCGACTGCAGCAACCGCCGTTGACGCTTCCAGGCGTCCCCGGAGGCGGACAGCACGCCGTCCCCGACCAGCATCCGGGCGCGGTGCGAGCGCTTGACGTACCGGTCCGGATGGCGGCCCAGGACGTGCTGCACGGCGGCCGGGTCCGTGACCAGGACGGTCGGCGTCGGGCCGAGCCGGAAGGCGGCGACGCCACCGACGCCGCGCTGGGTGCGGGCCAGCAGGTCGACGAGCTCGGCCTCCTCGGCCCGCCACTGCTCGACGACCTCGGCGGCCAGTTCCGGTACCGGGCGGGTGTCCGTGCTCACGGGGTGTTTCCTTCCGGTCTGCTGACGGTGCGTCCGTGCCGGACCGACTCTATGTCAGGGCGCCCCGGCCCGGGTTGCGCCGACCGGGCGGCGGGCGGCGGCCCGGGCAGCGCGGCACCCCGCCGCACGGCACCCGCCCGAGTACCGTGCGGCGGGGCCGACCGGCCCTGATCGCTGCGCGGATGGGAGAACGCATGCCCGGGACCCGGCACTTCAGAGGCGGCCCGACCGGCCGAGCGGCCCGGTGGCTGGTGGCCGCCCTGCTCGTACCGGTCCTCGCGGCCTGTGGCGGCGGCTCCGGCAACAACGGCCAGAACGGCAACGGCCAGAACGGCAGCGGGCAGGCCACGAGCCCGCAGCCCGACGACCAGCGGACCAAGGCCCGCGAGACCGAGGCGAGCTTCCAGGAAGCCGGCTCGGTGTCCGCCAGTGCACGGGGCTGGGGCACGAGGGCCGTCGTCACGCTGAAGAGCTCCTCGCCCACCCCGGTCCAGGCCCTCGTCAGCGACGTCACCGACTGCGCGAACAAAGCCGAGCACGCCACCCCGAGCCAGGCCACGACGACCGTGACCTCCGGCGGCAGCGAACCGCTGGTGTTCGCCCTCCCGACGTCGAGCGAGAAGAGTCGACCGATCTGCTACACGGTGGCCATCGGCGGGGAGAGCCGGGAACTCAAGGCCGAGGGGGAGATCACCGGCACGTCTTCTCCCAGCCCGAGCACGCCCGCCACCGGTGCGACCGGTTCGGGCGGCGAGTCGAAGAGCCCCGGCGGGGTCGAAACCCCGACCCACGGCAACGGGGGGACCGGCACCGGAACCGGGGGCACCCCCTGAGCCCTGGCGGGGAGGACCGGCCCGCCGAAGCGGAGGACCGGGCCGCCGAAGCGGGGGAGCGGTCGTCCGATGCCGAGGAGCGGCTGTCCGACGCCGAGGAGAGGCCGGCCGCGAGCCCGTGGAGCGGCTGGATCAGCACGCTCGCGGGCTGGATCGCCCCGACCACCTTCGTCACCGCGCTGCTCTTCTTCTTCGGCTACGCCTACACCGACGCGCTCTACGGCTACTTCGGCATCGACGCCGCGACGATCGGCTTCTCCACCCAGGAACTGCTCCTGCGCAGTTCCCCGGCGCTCTACCTGCCCGCCGGGGTCGCGCTCAGCGGGGCGCTGGTGGCCGCCCTGGCGTTCCCGCTGGTGTCCGGCGCCGCCCGCCGCGGTGCGGACGGCTCCCGGGTGCTGCGCCGGGTGTGCGTCGCCGCCGTCCTGCCGGTGGTCGCGCTGCTGACGCTCGGCCTGGCGGCGGGGTTCGAGGTCGTCGCCGCCGGTCCGATGGGCACCCCACTGCTGATCGGCGGCGCCCTGTTACTCGCCCTCCTGGCGCGGCTGCTGTACGTGCGGGGCACCGACGCACCGTTCCCCGTGGCGGGCGAGCGGGTGGCGCTGGGCGTCACGGTGGCGATCCTCGCGCTGTGCGCGTACTGGGCGGTCGGCAGCTACGCCCAGCAGAAGGGGCAGGCCGACGCCGAAACGCTCTCCCACAACCTCCAGGTGCGGCCGGCCGTCCTGCTCGACACCTCGGAGCGGCTCGCACTGGACTGGCCCGGGGTGCGGGAGACGCCGCTGCCGGACGCGGGGGCCGGGTCGCACTTCCACTACCGCTACGAGGGTCTGCGGCTGCTGGCGCAGTCCGACAACCGGATGTTCCTGATCCCGCGGCGATGGCTCTGGGAGACCGGCAACGTGCTGGTCCTCCCGGTCGACGCCAGTGTCCGGGTGGCCTTCCACGCCGGCTGAGCACGCCCGCTGAGCACGCCGGCTGAGCACGCCGGCCCCGGGACACACGGCTGCGCCGCGGCCCGTCCCCTCGACGGACCGCGGCGCAGCGGCTTCACCGGGTGTCAGAACACCGTGGTCACACCTGCTGCCAGAGCGCGGGCACGATCGGCGGCTCCCAGCCGACCTGGGCGGTGTGGCCCTGGAGGCAGCGGTAGCTGACCCCGTTGTAGGTCACCACGTCACCCGCCTGGTAGGTGGTGCCGGGGGTCCAGGTACCGCCCGGGTCGGTCGGGCCGTTGCCCACCACCAGGGAGAAGCTGGTGCTGTGGGTGGCCGAGCCGGTCCCGGTCAGGGTGATGCTGTAGGTGCCGGCGGCGGTCGAGGCGGAGGTGGCGACGGTGAGCGTCGCCGAGCCGCCGGACTGCACCGAGGACGGGTTGAAGGAGACCGTCACGCCGGCCGGGGCGCCCGAGGCGGTCAGGTTGACGGTCTGGGCCGAGCCGGAGGTGGTCGCGGTGGCGACCGTCGCGGTGGCGGTCTCACCGGGCTTGACGGTGGCGGTGGTCGGGTTCACCGAGACGGAGAAGTCGTTGGTGGGCGTGCTGCCGCCGACCGAGGTCTTCCAGATGGTGTACGCCACGCCGTCGGCGTTGCGGTTGAGCACCGTCGCGTCGATGTTGGCGGTGGTGTCGCAGGACGAGTGGTAGCAGGAGTCGTAGGAACGGCCCGCGGTGCCGCCCCACTTGGCCGCCTGCGCCGAGGTCTTGGTGTCGCTGGCGCCGGCCGCGTAGCCCGAGGTCGGGATGCCGGCCTGCTGGAAGGAGTAGTCGTCCGAGCGGCCCTGGCCCTCGACGTTCTCCTCCGGCTTGAGGTTCAGCGAGTCCCAGTAGGCCTTCATCGGGGCGGCGGCGGTGGAGTTGAGGTTGTTGATGAAGTAGCCGGCGTTGGTCGAGGCGATCATGTCGAAGTTGTAGTACGCCTTGATCGCGGAGCGCTGGGCGGAGCTCAGCTGGCCGACGTAGGACTGCGAGCCCTGCATGCCCTGCTCCTCGCCGGTCCACCAGGCGAACCGGACGTGCCGGGTCAGGCTGGGGTTCTGCTGGGCGAGCACGAGCGCGTTCTCCAGCAGGGTCGCCGAGCCGGAGCCGTTGTCGTTGATGCCGGGCCCGGC
Source organism: Kitasatospora sp. NPDC048286 (assembly GCF_043201735.1). NCBI lineage: Bacteria > Bacillati > Actinomycetota > Actinomycetes > Kitasatosporales > Streptomycetaceae > Kitasatospora > Kitasatospora sp. NPDC048286. The sequence continues at coordinate 449,723 of NZ_JBICZE010000007.1, read as the reverse complement.
CGAGACGCTGTCCAGGTGGGCGCCGAACATGGTGACCTGGTCGGACGGGCCGCCGGGCCAGTCGGCGATCAGGTTGTTGGACTGGTACGTGCAGGAGGTGCAGGTCTGCTCGGTGACGCTGTAGCCGGCGGCCTGGAGCTTGCCCTTGATGTACGCCAGCGACTGGCTGTGTCCGGCGCTGCCCGCCCGGCGGTGGCCGCCGTTCTGGTTGGCGATGCTGTTCAGCTGGGACAGGTGGGCCTGGACCTTGGCGACGTCGATGTCGGGCGCGGGCCCGCCGGGGTTGCCCCCGCCGCCGACGGTCAGGCCGTACTGGGCGGTGTGGGTGGTGGCGCCGGCGGTGCCGGTGACGGTGATCTGGTACGTCCCGGCCACGGCCGCCGCGGAGGCGGACAGGGTCAGCGTCGAGGACGAACCGGCCTGCACCGACGAGGGGTTGAAGCTCGCGGTGACGCCCGAGGGCAGGCCGGAGGCGGTCAGGCCGACGGTCTGGGCGGTGCCGGAGGTGACGGCGGTGCTCACGGTCGACGAGGTCGAGGCGCCGGGCTGGACGGAGCCGGAGGCCGGGCCGAGCGAGAGCGAGAAGTCGTTGGTGCCGGACGGCGTGCAGGTCGGGTCACCGCTCTGCGCGGGGACGCTGACGGCGTCCCAGGCGGCCTTGGCCCGGTTGAAGAAGGTGCAGCTCGCGTCCAGGCTCTTCGCCGCCGTCAGGGTGGCGGTGCGGTAGCGCTTGTAGGTCATGCCGCTGGTCTTGAGCAGCATGCCGCCGTAGAAGACCCGGCCGGCGTCCTTGATCCCGATGCCGGTGACGGAGGAGTTGTTGCAGGTGGGGCTGGTGGGCTTGCCGCCGCCGGGGTTGGAGCCCTCGGCGAGCAGGTAGAACCAGTGGTTCAGCGGGCCGGCCGCCGCGTGCTCCTCGGTCTGCGGGATGGACGCCGAGTAGCAGTTGGGGTTGTTGCTCACCAGGGAGGGGTTGTACATGTTGCGGATCGGGCCGTTGCCGACCAGGTTGATCATCTCGCCGACGGTGTAGTCCGGGGAGTCGTAGGGGGCGGGCTCGTTGGCGTAGGCCTCGGTGAGCGCGCCCATGATGTCGCCGGTGGCCTCGCCCAGGCCGGCCTCGTTGTTGGCGCCGCCAGGGGTGTACTGGTCGATGCCGTGGCCGAACTCGTGGCCGACGACGTCGATGGCGGCGATCCACTTGTTGGCCTGGCTGTGGCCGATGGATATCGTCGAGCCGTCCCAGTAGGCGTTGACGTCGCTGAGGCCGACCTTGACCGGCCAGCTGCCGCCGTTGCCGTTGTGCCCGTTGCGACCCAGCCAGTCGCGGAGCATGTCCCATTCCTTCTGGGCCGCGAACATGGCGTCCCCGCAGCCGGTCTCCTTGCTGGAGGCGCTGCCGGTGCCCCAGGAGTCGCTCGACTTGGAGAACACCTGGCCGGTGCCGTAGTCGGAGCAGGACAGGCCGGGCCGGTTGGGGTCGCGCAGCGAGTACGAGCCGCCGGAGCCGGTGGTGCTGATGGTGACCGGGGAGGGCCCGTTCCACTCGCTGTTGACGGTGCCCGCGCGCACGTCGTCGTAGCTGTCGACGACCTCGCCGGTCGCCGCGTCGACGAAGACGTGCAGGCGGCTGGGCGCGGTTTCGGTGCGGCCGGTGAGGACGGTCTCCCAGGCGAGGCGGCTGCTGCCGTCCTTGACCCGGACGACCAGGCGGCGGGCGTCGACCGAGTCCACGGCGGCCAGCTCGGTGCGGGCGGTCCGCTCCGCCTGGTCGGCGCTGACCTGCGGGGTGACCGAGCCGCCGACGGGGCCGGGGGCGGCCGACTGCAGGGCGCGGACCTTGCCCTGCCCGTCGGCCAGGACCACCGCGTCACCGCCGACCACCGGCAGGCCGCGGTAGCTGCGCTCGTACGCCACCGAGTACAGGCCGCCCACCCACGGGGTGACGGCCTTGCGCTCGTAGGTCTCGTCGGGGCCCTTGGCCAGGGCGTCCAGGCCGGCCGCGGCCGCGGCGTCGGCCGCGTTCACCGCGGCGGCCAGGGCGCTGGGCGGCGTCGGGGAGGGGGCGGGTGCGGCGCCGGCCGGGCCCGCGGTGGCGGCGATCATGCCGGCCAGTACGGTCAGGGTGGTCGCCGTGGTCAGCAACCGGCCTGCGGAAACTCTGCGTTGCATCGAGGCTCCTCGCATGTGGGGGTCCTCGACCGCGGACGACCAGGGCTGGTGGCGCACCGCAGGGCCGCGTCTGGGGGACGGCCGTGCGGGCCGTCCGCGCTCGGGTGCCCGAACCCTCACACGGCGTCATGCCCAGGTCAATGCCTGGTGCGCTCGAGGCAAGGAGTTGGCAAATTCCGTCAAGGCGGCAGGCCCTCCTTCGCGTCAAGCTGGGGTTTTCCTCAAGTGGTTGAGACCACGTCATGTACGGGGCGGGTGTCGATCGAGTACCGTCCTCGTCATCGGAGTCGTCGGAACCACTGGAATCGTCGGCGGGCCGTGCGAGCGGCCGGGGACGACGGGCCCGGGGAGGCAGCCGTGCAGCGCAACCGTGTGGCCCCCGCGGCGGCGGTGCCGGCACCGCCGACCGGCCGGGGCCAGGAGGCCTGGCGGGAGTTCGGCGCCCGGCTTCGGCACTGGCGGCGCCGGGCCGGCCTCACCCAGGCGCAACTCGGCGCCGGGATCGGCTACGACCACACCGCGGTCAGCAAGATCGAGCACGGTGCCCGCCGGGTCACCCCCAGGACCGCCGACCGGATCGACGACCTCCTCGGTGCCGCCGGTGAGTTGAGCGCCGCCTGCCAGCGCGCCGAGAGCGCCGAACTCTGCCACGTCAACGCCTTCTCGCCCGCCCTGCTCCGGCCCCCGCTGCCGGGCGGGGCCCTGTCCGGCCCGCCCGCCCCGCTCCCGGCCCCCGCGCCGTTGCGGCTGCCCGACTACGGTCTGCTCTGCCCGCTGCACGGCGCCGAGGGTTGTCCCGTCCCGGAACCCGGGGAACTCGCCGACCTGCACGCCGAGTTCTGTGCCCCCGAGACGCTCGGCGGACGGGCCGCCGTCCGCCCGCTGGACGCCGTCACCGTGCACGCCCTGACCGGGCTGCTCGCCGCCCACCTGCGCTCCGGCGAGACCGGCGACCGGCCGGGCCTGGCCGCCGCCGTCGAGCGCACCCTGCGCGCCGTGCTCGCCCGGCTCGCCACCGCCCCCGCCGCGCAGCGCGGCCCGCTGGTCCGGCTGGCCGCCGAGCACGCCCACGCGGCCGGCGCGCTGCGGATGCAGGACGGCCGCAACGCCACCGCGATGGCCAGCTACGACCGCGCCCTCACCTGGGCCGGACTGGCCGCGGACCAGGCCACCCAGGTCGGCACGCTGAGCGACATGAGCATCCTGGCCCGGCTGGACGGGGACCCGGTCGCCGCCCTCGGCTACGCCCGCGAGATCGAGCAGGTCGCGCCGGGCCGGCACTGGGCCGGGGCGATGGGACGGATCAGCCGGGCCCGGGCGTACGCGCTCACCGGTGACGTGCGGGCGACCGTCCGGCAGATCGGCCTGGCCCGGGCGCACCTGGACCACATCGGCGCGCAGGACGAGGTCGACGTGCCCTGGCTCTCCATCGCCTCGATGCGGATGCGGGTCGAGTCCGCCGCGGCCGCCGCGCTGCGCGACCTCGCCGCGGCCACCGACGACCCCCGGCTGGCCCGCCGGGCGCTGGACGCCACCGAGACCGCACTCGGTCTGCTCGGTCCGGACCAACTTCCGTCCAGCCGCCTCCTCTTCATCGTCCGGGCGGCGGACTGCCACGTCTGCGCGCACGACCCGGCGACGGCCGTCGACCTGCTCGGCCCGGCCCTGGAGGCGACCGGCGCGACGGCTCTGCCCGCGCTGGTCGAGTACGAACTGCGCGGTCTGCGCGATCGTCTCGCGGCGCACGCGCCCCGTGCCGCACACCGGTTGGCGGAGCCGGCCCGCTCCTGACCCGGCGGCGCTCCGTGGGCCCCCGGCGGCGACCGTCGTCCGATATGGCCGGATCGGGCGCCGCGCGCGGCGGCGCGAGAGGGGGCGCACCAGCGCCCGGCATCCTGCACAGCGGTCCTGTCGCACCGTCAACTCCCGCTCGTTCTCGAAAATGCGCCCCTTTCGCGCCGTACAAACGTCAACTTCGTGAGCGTATAGTCCGCCGATCGGGTCATTCATGGAGTTAACACGTCGAATGACTGTCACGGCGCGTGTCTGCCGCTAGAGTCTCTGACGTTTCCAGTCGTTAGTCCGCGAAGAACGGGGGGCGCGTGGTGTCAGCCATTGCCCGCCGGCTCGCCCATCCGCTACTGCTCCTGGGTGTGCTGTGCACGGCCGTCGCAACCCTGCACTTCCACTGGGCGCCGGACCGGGTCTCCCCGCTCTTCCTGGTCGCCGTCCTCGGATATCTGGCGGTCCTGGAACGGGTGATCCCGTACCGGACCGACTGGCACCCGAGTCGACGTGAACTCGGCTGGTACAGCGTCTACTTCGTGCTGAGCATGGTCGGCGGGGCACTGGCCCAGGGGCTGGTGGCGACGCTGGTGGAGATGCTCGGCCCGGCCCATCCGGCGCTGCCGTTCGCGATGGAGATCCCACTCGCGCTGCTGGTCGGCTCGCTCGGCGACTACCTCGTGCACCGCTGGTCCCACCGCAACCGGTGGCTCTGGCGGCTGCACGGGGTGCACCACGTCCCGGACAAGGTGAACGTCGCGAACAACGGCGTGAATCATTTCCTGGACGTGTTCGTCGCGCAGTCCGTGGTCCAACTTTCGCTGGCGCTGATCGGATTCTCGCCGGATTCAGTGTTCGTGGTCGGAATATTCGTCCTGGCTCAGGGGTATTTCGTCCACGCCAACATCGAAGTCCGCATCGGCCCACTCGGCCACGTCCTGGCCGGGCCGGAACTCCACCGCCTGCACCACAGCACCGACCTCGCCGAAGCCGGCCACTACGCCTCCGACCTCTCGCTCTGGGACCACGTGTTCGGGAGCTTCACCTGGCGGCCCGGCAGAGTGCCGAAGGCCGTCGGCCTCACCGACCCGGCCGCGTTCCCCACCACCGGTGAACTCGGCGCCACCATGCTGCACCCCTGGCGCCGGGCGAAGACCACCGAGCAGTCCGTCTGAACCCGGCCCCCGAGAGGCCGCTCCCACTTGCCCGTGTCCCCGGCGCCACGCCGTCACCCCCGGATTGGATCATGACCTCCTCGCCCTTCGCCGCGCCCCGCGAACGCATCGCGATCACCGGTATCGGCTGCCGCCTGCCGGGACACGCCAACGACCACCGCTCCTACTGGCGCAACCTGATCGAGGGCCGGGACTGTCTCACCGAGACGCCCGCCGACCGCTACGACACCGGAACACTGGGCAGTCGGGACCGGGCCAAGCCGGGACGGCTGATCGGCGGCCGGGGCGGCTACATCGACGGCTTCGACACCTTCGACCCCGACTTCTTCGGGATCAGCCCGCGCGAGGCCGAACACATGGACCCGCAGCAGCGCAAGCTCCTGGAGGTCAGCTGGGAGGCCCTGGAGGACGGCGGGCTGCGCCCCGGCGAGCTGGCCGGCCGGGAAGTCGGCGTCTACATGGGCGCCTTCACCCTCGACTGGAAGATCCTCCAGTTCGCCGACCTCGACTTCGCCACCATCGCGGCGCACACCGCCACCGGCACCATGATGACGATGGTGTCCAACCGGATCTCGCACTGCTTCGACTTCCGCGGGCCCAGCGTCTCGATCGACACCGCCTGCAGCTCCTCGCTGGTCGCGGTCCACCTCGCCTGCCAGAGCCTGCTCCGCGGCGAGACCGAACTCGCCCTGGCCGGCGGGGCGTTGCTGCACATGGCGCCGCAGTACACGATCGCCGAGACCAAGGGCGGCTTCCTCTCCGCGGACGGCCGCTCGCGCGCCTTCGACGCCTCCGCCGACGGCTACGTCCGGGCCGAGGGCGTCGGCGTGGTCGTGCTCAAGCGGCTCTCCGACGCGCTGCGCGACGGGGACCCGGTGCACGCCGTCATCCTCGGCACCGGCGTCAACCAGGACGGCCGCACCAACGGCATCACCGTCCCCAGCGCCGACGCCCAGGTCACCCTGATCGAGCGGGTCTGCGCCGAGGCCGGGGTGGAACCCGGCAGCCTCCAGTACGTCGAGGCCCACGGCACCTCCACCCCGGTCGGCGACCCGATCGAGGCCGCCGCCCTCGGCCGGGTGCTCGGCATCGGCCGGCGCGCCGGGGACCGCTGCTACGTCGGCTCGGTCAAGACCAACATCGGGCACACCGAGGCGGCGGCCGGCGTCGCCGGGCTGATCAAGACCGCGCTCGCGATCAAGCACCGCCGCATCCCGCCGCACCTCAACCTGGAGCGGCCCAACCCCGGCATCGACCTGGACGCGCTGCCGTTCGAGATCCCGACCGCCCCGACGGACTGGCCCGAGCACCGGGGACCGGCCCGCGCCGGCGTCAACTCCTTCGGCTTCGGCGGCACCAACGCCCACGTCCTGCTGGAGGAGCCGCCGCGGCCCGCCCCCGCCGCGCCGACGGCCGAGCCGGCCCGCACGGTCCTGCCGCTGAGCACCAAGGACACCGCCGGACTGCCCGAACTGGCCGCCGCCGTACGGCAGGAGCTCGCCGACGGGGCGCCCCTGGCCGACCTCGGCCACACCCTGGCGCACCGCCGCCAGCACCTCCCCGAGCGGCTCGGGGTGGTCTACTCCACCCGGGAGGACCTGGATGAGGCACTGGCCGCGTACGGGCGCGGCGAGGAGCACCCCCGGGTGGTCCAGGGCCGCGCCCGGGAGCGCGGGCAGCGCCGACTGGCCTGGGTGTTCACCGGCATGGGCCCGCAGTGGTGGGGGATGGGCCGGGGGCTGTACGAGCACGAGCCGGTCTTCCGGGAGGCCGTGCAGGCCGTCGACCGGGAGATCCGCGCGCAGGCCGACTGGTCGCTGCTGACCGAGCTGGGCCGTGACGAGGCGGACTCCCGGATGGCCGAGACCTGGCTGGCCCAGCCCGCCAACTTCGCCGTCCAGGTGGGACTTTCGGCGCTCTGGCGGAGCCACGGCCTGCGCCCCGACGCGGTGGTCGGGCACAGCACCGGCGAGGTCGCCGCGTTCCACGAGGCCGGGGTGTACGACCTGGCCGACGCCGTGCGGGTGGTGCTCGCCCGCAGCCGGCTCCAGCAGCGCCTGGCCGGCACCGGCACCATGCTCGCGGTCGGCCTGCCGGAGGCCGAGGCGGAGCGTCGGATCCGCCCGTACCGCTCCGAGGTCTCGCTCGGCGCGGTCAACAGCCCCTCCGCGGTGACCCTGGCCGGGGACGCCGAGGCGCTGGGCGCGCTGGCCGAGGAACTGCGGCAGCAGGGCGTCTTCGCCCGCCTGCTGGACGTCGAAGTCCCGTACCACAGCGTGCGGATGGACCCGATCCGGGATGAGCTGGTGGCCGCGCTCGCCGCCATCAAGCCGCAGGAGGCGCGGCTGCCGCTCTACCTGACCGCCCGCGAGGGGCTCGCCCGCGGGCCGGAGCTGGACGGCGAGTACTGGTGGCAGAACGTCCGCAACCCGGTCCGCTTCCGGGCCGCCGTCGAGCGGATGGCCGAGGACGGGCACCGGCTGTTCCTGGAGCTCGGCCCGCACCCGGTGCTCGGCCACGCGATCCGCGAGTGCGCGGAGCAGGCGCACACCGTGCCGTCGATCCGCCGGCAGCAGGACGAGCCGGAGCGCCTCGCCCGCAGCCTCGCCGAACTGCACACCCTCGGCGTCGAGTTGAGCTGGGAAGCGCTGCACCCGGCCGGCCGCCCGGTGCCGCTGCCGGCCTACCCGTGGCGGCGCGACCGCTACTGGGTGGAGCCCAAGCCGGTCGAGCAGGTCCGGCTCGGGCAGCTCGACCACCCGCTGCTCGGCCGCCGTACCGCGAGCGCCCAGCCCGGCTGGACCAGCGCGCTCGACCCCGAGCGGTTGCCCTACCTGACCGACCACCGGATCGAGGGCCAGGTGGTCTTCCCGGCCGCCGGATACCTGGAGATGGCCGCCCAGGCCGTCCGCACCCTGACCGGCGGCGCCGAGGTGACGCTGGCCGAGGTCGAGCTGAACCGGGCCCTGTTCCTCTCCGAGAGCGAGCCCGTCCCCGTCCAGCTCGGCTACGCACCGGAGGACGCCCGCTTCACCGTCGCCTCCACCCCGGCCGGCGGCGAGCCGAGCGTGCACGCGAGCGGCCGGGTCCGCACCGGCCAGCGCCGCTCCTACGGGCCCGCGCTGGACGTGGACGCCCTGCGCACCCGGGGTCGGCACCTCGACGGCCCGGACTGCTACCGGCGGCTGGCCGGGCGCGGCTACGACTACGGGCCCGCGTTCCAGGCCATCGCCGAGGTGTGGACGGGCCCCGGCGAGGCGCTGGCCCGGGTCAGGCCTCCGGCGCAGCTCGGTGCGGACGCGGCCGACCACCATCTGCACCCGGTGCTGCTGGACGGCTGCTTCCAGACCCTGCTGGCCACCCGGCTGGAGACGCCCGAGGACGGCAGCGTCCGGCTCCCGGTCTCGATCGAGGAGGTCCGGCTCGACGAGATCGGCGACCGCCCGCTCTGGGTGCACGCCACCGTCACCCGGGACAGCGGCGAGGAGCTCGTCGGCGACCTCGCGCTGTACACCGAGGACGGCACCCCGGTCGGCAGGGTCACCGGCTTCCGGGTGGCCGACGTCGCCCAGGCCCCGGCCTCCGTCGGGCTCGCCACCATCGACGGCTGGCTCACCGAGGTCGGCTGGGTCGAAGCCGCCCGGCCGGCCGCCGACGAGGCCCCCGGAGACCTGCTGCTCCTCGCCGACGAGGGCGGCCTCGGCGAGCGGCTCGCCGCACTGGCCGCCGCTCGCGGCGCCCGCTGCCACCTGGTCCGGCCCGGCGACGAGTACCGGCACGGCGAGGGGCACTCGACCGTCCGGCCCGACTCCGCCGAGGACGTCCGGCGGCTGTTCGCCGACCTCGACCCAGGCTTCGGCACCGTCGTCCACCTCTGGAACCTCGACCAGCCCGCCCTGGCCACCGCCGGCGCCGACCGGCTCGGCCCGCTCGCCACCCTCGGCGCCTACTCCCTGATCACCCTCGCCCAGGCCCTGCCCGCCGCCCGCCCCGACGGCCGGCTGCACATCGTCACCCGGGGCACCCAGCCCGCCGCCCCCGGCGACCGGGTCGAGCCGCTCGGCGCCCCCGCCTGGGGCATCGGCCGGGTGCTGTGGCAGCAGGAGCTGGTCGCCCAGCGCGGCACCCTGATCGACCTCGACCCGGCCGTCGACGCCGCCGACCAGGCCGAGGCGCTGCTCACCGAACTCGCCGCCCGGGACGAGCAGGAGATCGCCCTGCGGGCCGGCGCCCGGCTCACCAGCAGGCTGCGGCAGGCCGAGGGCCTCACCCGCCCGCTGCCGCCCGTCCTGCGCCCCGACGGCAGCTACCTGGTCACCGGCGCCTTCGGTGCCCTCGGCCGGCTGCTCTGCCGCACCCTCGTGCGGCGCGGCGCCCGGCGGCTGATCCTGGTCGGCCGCACCGCCCTGCCCGAGCGCTCCGCGTGGGCCTACACCGACCCGGACACCCCCGCCGGCGAGCGGATCGCCTTCCTGCGCGAACTCCAGGCGCTCGGCGCCGAACCCCTGCTCGCCCAGGTCGACGTCACCGACGAGACCGCCCTCGCGGACTGGCTCGCCGACTACCGGCAGCGCCAACTCCCGCCCATCCGAGGCGTGTTCCACCTCGCCGGGCAGGTCAAGGACACCCTGCTCGCCCAGATGGACCGGCCGGCCTTCGACGCCGGCTACGCCCCCAAGGTGATCGGCGGTCACCTGCTGCACCGGCTGCTGCGCGACGAACCGCTCGACCACTTCGTGCTGTTCGCCTCCGTCGCCTCGCTGCTCACCACCGCGGGGCAGACCAACTACGCGGCCGGCAACGCCTTCCTGGACGCCCTGGCCCACCACCGCAGGGCCGAGGGGCTGCCGGGGCTCAGCCTGGACTGGGGCCCGTGGGCCACCGGCATGATCGAGGAGCTGGGCCTGGTCGCCCACTACCGCGACGCCCGCGGCATGAGCTCCCTGCCGCCGGACGCCGGAACGGCCGTCCTGGAGCGCGTCCTCGGCCAGGACCGCGCCCAGCTGCTGGTCGCCACCGTGGTCGACTGGCCGACCTTCCTCGCCTGGTACCCGGCGCCGCCGCCACTGGTCGCCGACCTGGCGGCGAGCGCCGCCGAGCAGGCCCCGGCCGAGACCGGCGGCTTCCTCGACGCCTACCGCGCGGCCGGCCCCCAGGTCCGCCGGGAACTGGCCACCGAACGGTTCACCGCCGCCGCCGCGGCCGTGCTGCGGATCGGTACCGAGCGGATCGACGAGGAGACCAGGCTCGGCGCGCACGGCCTGGACTCGCTGCTCGCGATGGAGCTGCGCGCCCGGGTGCACGGCGAACTGGGCGTCGCCCTGCCGGTGGTGGCCCTGCTCAGCAACGGCACCGTCGGCGACCTGGTGGACCTGCTCACCGAAGGGCTGGCCGAGCGGCTCGCCGCCGACGGCGGCCCGGCCGAGGCCGAGGTGGAGCTGTACACCGACGAGTCCCGCTTCCCGCTCACCCACAACCAGCAGGCGCTCTGGTTCCTGCGGCTGCTGCACCCGGACGGCTTCGCGTACAACATCGGCGGCGCCGTCGAGGTCCGCGCCGAACTCGACCCGGAGCTGATGTTCGAGGCCTTCCGCCACCTCGTGGCCCGGCACCCCGAGCTGCGCGCGGCCTTCACCGCGGAGCAGGGCCGGCCGGTCCAGCGCATCCGGGCGGAGGCCGAAGCCGACACCGGGCTGTTCGACGTCGAGGGCCGGCCGTGGGAGGAGATCCACGACCTGATCGTCCGCGAGTACCGGCGGCCGTACGACCTCGCCGAGGACCCGCTGGTGCGGCTGCGGCTGTTCCGGCGCGGCCCGGACCGCTGGGTGCTGATGAAGGCCGTCCACCACATCGTCTCGGACGCGATCTCCACCTTCACCTTCATCGAGGAGCTGTTCGAGGTCTACGAGGCGCTGCGGCAGGGCCGCACCCCGGACCTGCCCCCGGTCCCCGCCCGCTACCTGGACTTCCTCAACCGCCAGAACCGCTTCCTGGCCGGCCCCGAGGCCCGGCGGATGCTCGACTACTGGCGCGGCCACCTGCCGGCCGAGATGCCGGTGCTGGCACTGCCCACCGACCGGCCGCGCCCGCCCGTCCAGACCCACAACGGCGCCTCCGAGTTCTTCCGACTGGACGCCGAACTCACCGCCCGGGTCCACGAGTTGGCCCGCGCCAACGGCGCCACCCCGTTCATGGTGCTGCTCGGCGCCTACTACCTGCTGCTGAACCGGTGGTCCGGGCAGCAGGACATCGTGGTCGGCAGCCCGGTCACCGGCCGCACCCAGGAGGAGTTCGCCTCCGTCTACGGCTACTTCGTCAACCCGCTGCCGCTGCACGTGAGCCTGGCCGGGGAGCCGACCGTGGCCGAGCTGCTGGCCCGGGTGCGGGAGAGTGTGCTCGGCGGGCTGGACAACCAGGAGTACCCCTTCCCGCTGCTGGTCGAGCAGCTGGGCCTCCAGCACGACCCGAGCCGTTCCGCGGTGTTCCAGGCAATGTTCATCCTGCTCACCCACAAGGTCGCCGTGGAGCGCTTCGGCTACCGCCTGGACTACATCGAACTCCCCGAGGAAGAGGGACAGTTCGATCTCACACTGTCCGCCTACGAGGACCGCGCGGACGGCTGCTTCCACTGCGTCTTCAAGTACAACTCCGACCTCTTCGACCCCGCCACCGTCCAGCGGCTGGCCGAGCACTACCGCAACCTGCTGGACGCCATGACCCGCGCCGCCGAGAGCGAGCCGGTCGGTCGGCTGCGGATGCTGGGGCAGGCGGAACGGCGGCGGATCCTCACCGCCTTCAGCGGCGCCGAGCGCCGGATCGAGCACGGCACCCCGGTTCCGGAGCTGATCGCCAAGGCCGCCGCCGAGCGGCCGGGGGCCGTCGCGGTGGTCGCGCCCGGCCGGGACGGCGTCCGCAGGCTGACCTATGCCGAACTGGAACGGCAGGCCCAGCGCACCGCCGTACGGCTGCGCGAACTCGGCGTCGGCGAGGGCTCGGTGGTCGCGGTCTGCCTGGACAAGTCACCCGAGCTGATCACCACCCTGCTGGGGATCTGGCGGGCCGGCGCCGCCTACCTCCCGCTCGACCCCGGGCACCCGGGCGACCGGCTCGCCCACCAGGTGGCGGACGCCGGAGCGGCGCTGGTGGTGGTCGACCAGCGGCGCCCGCTCGCGGCCGAACTGCCCGCCGAACCGGTCACCCTGGAGGCCCTGGACCGGCCCGTGCTGGGGGGCGCCGTGCCGCTGCCCGCCGCCGACCCGGACCGGGCCGCCTACCTGATCCACACCTCGGGCTCCACCGGCCGCCCGAAGGGGGTCCGGGTCGACCACCGCAACCTGGCCGCCGTCACCGCCGGCTGGCGTGCCGAGTACCGGCTCGACACCGACGTGCGGGTGCACCTCCAGATGGCCGGCACCGCCTTCGACGTCTTCTCCGGCGACTTCGCCCGGGCGCTCAGCACCGGCGGCACCCTCGTCCTGGTCGACCGCGAGCTGCTCTTCGACACCGCCCGGCTCTACCGGGTGATGCGCGAGGAGGCCGTGGACGGCGGCGAGTTCGTGCCCGCAGTGGCCCGCGCGCTGCTGGCCCACTGCGAGCGCGAGGGCCTGACGCTGGACTTCCTGCGGCTGCTGATCGTCGGCTCCGACTCCTGGAAGGCCGCCGAGCACCAGCGGGTGCGCGCCCTCTGCGGTCCGCACACCCGGCTGGTCAACTCCTACGGGCTGACCGAGGCCAGCGTCGACAGCACCTACTACGAGGGCGCGACCGACGGGCTGGAGCCCGGCCGGATGGTGCCGATCGGCCGGCCGTTCCCGAACAGCGCGGTGTACGTCCTGGACCCGTACGGCGAGCCCGTCCCGGTGGGCGTGCCCGGCGAGCTGTGGATCGGCGGCGCGGGCGTCGCGGTCGGCTACCCCAACGACCCGGAGCAGACCGCCCGGCGCTTCCGCACCCTGGACTTCGACGGAACGCCCGTACGGCTCTACCGCACCGGCGACCTCGGCCACTGGGACACCGCCGGCACCGTGCACCTGCTCGGCCGGATCGACAACCAGGTCAAGGTCCGCGGCCACCGGATCGAGCTGGGCGAGATCGAGGCCCACCTCACCGCCCGCCCGGAGCTCGCCCAGGCCTGCGTGGCGGTCCGCCAGGACGCCAGGGGCGAGGCCGTTCTCGCCGCCTACGTGGTGCCCGCCGAGGGCACCCTGCTGGACCGCCGCGAACTGCGCCGCCACCTGGCCGAGCACCTGCCCACCGTGATGATCCCCTCCTACCTCACCGAGCTGCCCGCCCTGCCGCTCACCCCGAACGGCAAGGTGGACCTCGCGGCCCTGCCCGAGCCGAAGGCCGACACCGCGGGCGCCCAGCACGAACCGCCCGTCACGCTCTACGAGACGAGGGTCGCCGAGCACTGGCAGAACCTGCTCGGACTGGACGAGGTCGGCCTCCAGCACGACTTCTTCGAACTCGGCGGCAGCTCGATCCGGCTCATCGAGCTGATCCACCACCTCCAGAGCGAGTTCAACATCAGCATCCCGGTGGGCCAGCTGTTCAAGGTCACCACCCTGCACGGAATGGCCCGCACCGTGGAGCAGATCATCACCGGCGAGCTGGCCGGCGGCGAGGCCTACCTCTGGTTCAACGCCGGGGCGCCCGAGGACCGTACGGTCTTCTGCTTCCCGCCGGCCGGCGGCCACGGGCTGGTCTACCGGCAGCTCGCCGCGCACCTGCCGGAGCACCGGATCGCCTCCTTCAACTACCTGACCGGCGACGACAAGACCGCCCGCTACGCCGACCTGGTCGAGCAACTGCACGCCGACGGGCCGTACGTCCTGCTCGGCTACTCGCTCGGCGGCAACCTCGCCTTCGAGGTCGCCAAGGAGCTGGAGCGACGTGGACGCACCGTGGCCTCGGTGCTGCTGCTGGACGCCTACCGGGTCACCGAGGCCTTCGACCTCGGCGAGGAGCACCTGGCCGTCTTCGAACGCGAACTCCACGAGCACCTGCACCGGCACACCGGCTCCCGGATCGTCGCCCAGGAGACCCTCGAACAGGCCAGGGACTACCTGGAGTTCAGCAGTCGAACCCCCAACGCCGGGACGGTGAAGGCCCAGTTGGACGTGGTCTGCGAGCAGGAACGGCTCTCCGTGCACCTGAGCGGCGAACCGGGCTCCTGGCACGGCGCCTCCACCACGGGCACCGCGGTGTACGTCGGGCACGGCGTCCACGCCGAGATGCTCGACGGGGAGGTCGCCGCCCGCAACGCCGAACTGGCGGGCGCCATCCTGGCCGGAGGCAGCACCGATGGCCTCGGCTGACCGCGGACCGGACTGGTCCGACCGGGAGCGGGCCGACGGCGGCCCGCCCAGGGTCATCGTGATCGGGGCCGGCCTGGCCGGCCTCGCCACCGGCTGCTACGCGCAGATGAGCGGCCTGGAGACCCGGATCTTCGAGAAACACGTGCTGCCCGGCGGCTGCTGCACCGCGTGGTCCCGGCACGGCTACCTGTTCGACTACTGCATCGACTGGCTGATCGGCACCGCCGAGGGCACCGGAGCCCACCAGGTCTGGAGCGAACTCGGCGCCCTGGACGGCAAGTCGGTGACACTCTTCGACACCTTCAACCGCGTCGTCGACGAACACGGCCGGGCCGTCACCTTCTACGGCGATCCGGACCGGCTGGAGGCCCACCTGCTGGACCTCGCGCCCGGCGACGCCAAGCCGATCCGGGAGTTCTGCCGGGACCTGCGCCGCTACGCCGCGATCGAGCTGCCCTGGGACCTCACCCCGCCGCCGCTGCGCACCACGGCGGAACGGCTGCGCACCCTGCGCACCGTGCTGCCCGCCTTCCGGCTGTTCTGGCGCACCGCGACCACCCCGATGAGCGGCTTCGCGGAGCGCTTCCAGGACCCGCTGCTGCGGCGGGCCTTCCCCAACATGTTCCTCCAGGAGCCCGCCGGCTTCCCGCTGCTGCCGTACCTCTACACCCTGGCGGCCGCCCACAACGGCAACGCGGGCTTCCCGCAGGGCGGTTCGCTCGGCCTGGCCCGATCGGTGGAGGAGCGCTACACCTCGCTCGGCGGGGTGATCGGCTACCGCCGCCGGGTGGAGCGCGTCCTGGTCGAGGACGGGCGCGCGATCGGGGTGGAACTCAAGGACGGATCACGGCACTTCGCCGACCACGTGGTGGCCGCCTGCGACGGCCCGACGGTGCTCGACCGGCTGCTGGAGGGCCGCTACTCCAGCCCCGCCACCGAGAAGCTGTACGGCGAACTGCTGGACAAGCCGGGCAACCTGTACCCGTCCGTGGTCTCCGCCTTCGTCGGCATCGACGGCCCGCTGCCCGAGGGCGAGCCGCACAGCACCACCTACCTGCTGACGCCCGAGGACGGCGAGCGGCTGCCCGGCTCGCTCCAGCGCAGCCTGGTGGTGCAACTGCGCTCCTCCTACGCGGACGGCTTCGCGCCGCCGGGCAAGTCGGTGCTGCACTGCACCTACTTCAGCGACTACCGCTCCTGGAAGGACCTGCGGACCGGCGACCGCCGGGCCTACCGGGCGCGCAAGCAGGAAGTCGCCGCGTTCGTCCGGGAGTTCCTGGAGCGGACGTACCCCGAGCTCGGCCGGCGGATCGAACTCGTGGACGTGGCATCGCCGGTGACCACCGAGCGGTTCACCGGGAACACCTACGGCAGCATCCTCGCCTGGCAGGCGTTCTCCGAGGCCGAGGACGCCGCCAACCGGCTGGTCAACCGGGACCGGATGCGGCTGCCCGGGCTGAGCGGCTTCTCCATGGCGGGCCAGTGGACCTCGCTCGGGGGGCTGATCCGGGCGGCCACCAGCGGGCGGTTCGCCGCGCAGTACCTGTGCGAGGAGCTCGGCCGGCCGTTCCGGGCCTGGCCGAGCGACAACCGGGAACCCTGGCACCCGGGCAAGTGGGGCCGCCTGCCGCAACTCGGCCGGGCCACCGTGGGACTGCCGGGCCGGGGAGCGGCGGACGCGGGAGTGGCGGGGGCCGAAGTGGCGGAAGTGGGAGTTGCGGAGTGAGCGGGACGACGACCGACGGCCGGCGGAGCATGGTCATCATCGGCGGAGGACTCGGCGGCCTGTCCACCGGCTGCTACGCGCAGATGAACGGCTACCGCACCCGGATCCTGGAGATGCACGAGATCCCCGGCGGCTGCTGCACCGGCTGGGACCGCGGCGAGTTCACCTTCGACTGCTGCGTCAGCTGGCTGCTGGGCAGCGGCCCGGGCAACGAGATGCACCAGATCTGGCTCGAACTCGGCGCACTGCAGGGCAAGCGGATGCGCAACTTCGACGTCTTCAACGTGGTGCGCACCCGGGACGGCCGGGCGGTCTACTTCTACTCCGACCCGGACCGGCTGGAGGCCCACCTGCTGGACCTCGCCCCCGAGGACGCCCGGCAGATCCGGCAGTTCTGCGCCGGACTGCGCAAGTTCCGCCTGGCCCTGGCCCGTTACCCCTTCCTCAAGCCGGTCGGGCTGATGGGCCGGTGGGAGCGGATGCGGATGCTGGCCTCCTTCCTGCCGTACTTCAACGTGATCCGGCGCTCGATCACGGTGCTGATGAGCGACTACTCGGCGCGGTTCAGGAGCCCGCTGCTGCGGGAGGCGTTCAACTTCATCCTGTACGAGAAGCACCCCAACTTCCCGGTGCTGCCCAACTACTTCCAACTCGCCTGCCACGCCGGGCAGTCGGCCGGGGTGCCGGAGGGCGGCTCGCTGGGGCTGGCCAACTCGATCGAGCAGCGCTACCGGCGGCTGGGCGGCGAGATCACGTACAACACCAAGGTGGCGGAGGTCCTGGTCGAGGACGACCGCGCGGTGGGGGTGCGGCTGAGCGACGGCCGGGAGGTGCGGGCGGACATCGTGGTGGCCGCCTGCGACGGCCGGACCACCATGATGGACCTGCTCAAGGGCCGCTACCTGAGCGACACCTACCGCCGGCTGTACACCCAGACCATCACCGAACCGGGCATGGTCTTCCCCGGCTACGTGACCGTCTTCCTCGGCCTGCGCAGACCCTTCCCGGCGGGGGACCCGTGCACCACCTACCTGTTGGAGGACGAGGTCGCCGAGCGGCTCACCGGCATCCGGCACCCGAGCATCAACGTCCAGTTCCGCAGCCGCCACTACCCGGAGCTGTCGCCGGCCGACACCACCGTGGTGTACGCCAGCTACTTCTGCGACATCGAGCCCTGGCGGGAGCTGAGCACCGGGCCGGAGCAGGAGCCCAGGGTGCGGCGCGGCGAGGAGTTGCACACCCTGCCGGTCGGCCGGGGGCGGGAGTACCAGCGGGAGAAGCGCCGGGTGCGCGACGCCATCGTCGAGTTCCTGGACGGCCACCACCCCGGGCTCCGGCAGGCGGTGGCCGTCAAGGACGTCTCCACGCCGCTCACCCAGGTCCGCTACACCGGCAACTACAACGGCACGGTGCTGGGTTGGCAGCCCTTCGTGGAGAGCGGCGAGACCCTGGAGGAGGAGATCAAGCGCAACGGCCCGGGGCTGCCCGGCCTGGCGAACTTCTACCTCTCCGGGGTCTGGGCGACCACCGGCGGGCTGATCCGGGCGGCGGCGGCCGGCCGGCACGTCGTCCAGTTCATCTGCCGCGACGACGGCAGGCCCTTCACCGCCGAGGTGGACGACAGCGCCCCGCTGCCCACCCTGCTCATCGAACCGGTCGGCCCCGCCGACCGGCAGTTTGGAGTCACCTCGTGAGATTCGAGAAGTGGGTCGTCCAGGAGCACGAGGACGGCGTGCCGGACGTCGAGCGGGTGTACCGGAAGGTCGTGGAGGAGGTGGACGTCCGGCTCGCCGCGGACGAGATGCTGCTGCGCACCCGGTACGTGTCGGTCGACCCGTACCTCCAGGGCATCGCGCTGGACACGCCGATCGGCGACCACATGGGCGCGGACTCGATCATGGAGGTGCTGGAGGCCGGGCCGGCCGCGCGCTTCGCGGTCGGCGACCTGGTGCAGGGCTTCGGCGGCTGGCGCAGCCACCTGATCAGCGACGGGGAGCCCCGGCTCTGGCAGACCGGGACCTTCCCGATGGTCTTCCCGGCGTTCCGCCGGCTGGACCCGGCCGACTACGACGAGGCCCTGCCGCTGTCCACCGCGCTCGGCGTGCTGGGCGGGCCGGGGATGACGGCCTGGGGGACGGTCGAGAAGTTCCTCGACGTGCGGCCCGGGTCCACGGTGCTGGTCAGCGGGGCGTCCGGGGCGGTCGGTTCGCTGGTCGGGCAGTTGGCCAAGCACCGGGGCGCGCGGGTGATCGGTACCACGGCGACGCCGGAGAAGGTCGAGTGGCTGTGGCAGCTGGGCTTCGACGGGGTGCTGCTGTACCACGACGGTGACGCGCCGGAGCAGGTGGAGAAGGAGCTGGCGGCGCTCGCGCCGGACGGCATCGACCGCTACTTCGACAGCCTCGGCGGGACGCTGACCGACGTGGTCTTCGGCATGCTCGCGGTGGAGAGCAGGGTCGCCGTCTGCTGGCAGTGGGGATGCCAGGTCGGCGGGGACTGGTCGGGCCCCCGGCTGCTGCCGATGATCATGTTCCCGCGCGCCACGATCCGCGGCATCTTCTCGCTGGAGTGGTTCACCGAGGAGAACTGGGCCGCGCTGCGGCGGGACCTCGGGCCGCTGGTCCGCAGCGGTCGGCTGACGTACCGGCAGACCGTGCACCAGGGGTTCGACAGCATCCCGGGGGCCTACCGCGGCCTCTACCTCGACCGTTCGGCCAACCGGGGGAAGGTGCTGGTCGAGCTCTGAGCGGAGCGGACGCGCGTTCGGGCCCTTCGGCGGATCCGCCGAAGGGCCCTGGCACGTGGTCAGTTCAGGGTGAACCAGGTGCTGCGGGACTTCTTCCACTCGGGGTGGGTGAGGTCCTTGGCGGCGGTGGCGTCGCCGTAGAGGTCGGCGGAGCCGTCGTCGGTGATCAGCTGGGCGCGGGCGCCCGGGGCGTCCAGGTCCGGCACGTCCGCGATCGCCTCCCAGGCGCCGTAGTCGCTGGTCGGCAGGTCGATCAGCTTGGTCGGCTGCGAGCCCGGCTGCCCGTTCCAGCGGTAGAGCGCGTACGGGGCGGAGTTGTCCTCGGCGGCCCAGGAGCCGGCCGCGATCAGGTACTGGCCGAGGTCGTTGCGGCGGATGTCGCGGACGGACAGCCCGCCGAGGTCCAGCTCGATCGCGTCGCCGAAGGTCGCGTGCGCGGCCGAACCGTTCAGCAGGGACGGGAGGTTGGTGACCGGGACGAGCAGCGCCCGGCCGCCGGTGACGGCCGGGGTGAGCGGCGCGCGGAAGCCGACGTAGGCGGTGCTGGTGCTGCCGGGGGCGAACTCCAGGCCCTCGACGTTGAACCCGTCGATCTGCTTGGGCACCTGGCCGTCGGCGGCGCCGGCCGCGAAGCCGTAGCGCTTGCCGTGGGCGTTGTCCCAGGTGATCAGGTCGTCGCGCAGGCCGTGGTACGAACCGGCCAGGGAGAGCTGGGTGTCGGCGCCGGAGCCGGTGATGGTGGTGGCGAAGACGGTGTGCCGGTCGGGCTTGACCACGCCGTCCTTGTTGTTGCCGAGCGAGCCCGTCCAGTAGATGGTGTTGCCGACCCGGGTGGCGGCCTCGATGTCGATCTCCTTGGAGACGCCGAGGGCCGAGCTGAAGTCCCAGGTGCGGATCGGCGCACCGGAGTTGTTGCGGTCGTACAGGCGCAGGGTGTTGGACTCGTCGTCGCCGACCACGAGGTAGCCGCCGCCCGCGTCCACGGCGGCCGAGGCGTCGCTGGAGCCGGTCAGGTAGCGGCTGGTGGCGGAGAACTGGACGGCGGGGGAGGCGGCGTAGTGCAGGGTGCGGGTGGCGCTCTTGCCGCCGAGGCCGGTGACCTTGATGGTGAGGTCGGCGTAGCCGACGCCCTGGGCGGCCACCGCCAGGGTGCGGGTGCCGCCGGTGCCGCTCACCGTGACGTCTCCGGTGCGGGCCACGGCGCTGCGGGTGGTGGCGGAGGCGGCGACGGTCAGTGCCGAGGCGGAGGCGCCGGACTGGGCGACCGTCACCGTCACGGTCGGGTCGCCGGTGGCGCCGACCGCGCCGGACAGGTACCCGGCCGAGAAGGTGATCGTCGGGGTGCCGTACGTGACCGCGCCGGCCGGGAGGGCGGGCAGGGCGAGCACGGGCACCGCCGCGACGGCGACGGCGAGCGGCAGCAGGCGGCGGAGGGAACGCGACACGGTGGCTACCCTTCGGCAGGTGGGGAGTTGACGGAGGGTGCAAGCCTGGTGGCGTTCGGCGAACACCGACCTTACGGCGACCCTACGAGTGTGGGCGGGCGGGCGAACAGCAGGCCTCGCGGCGGTGGAGGGCCGGGCCTCAGCCGGTGAGGCCGGCCGCGCGCAGACGGCGGCCGACCGCGTCCCAGTCGGGGGCGACCGGCTCGGTGCGGTGAGTGCCGACACCCAGGTCCTTGAAGCCGCTGGAGGTCGACACGCAGACCACCGGGCCCTCGGAGAGGTCCGGTGCGCCGAGGCTGCGCAGCCCGGCCAGGCCGGCGGCCGAGGACAGCTCGGTCCACAGCCCGGCCCTGGCCAGGTCCCGCTGAGCTGAGGTGAGTTGCGCGTCGTCGAGGGTCAGCGCCCGGCCGCCGCTCGCCCGGACGGCGAGCACGCCCCGGTAGCCGCTGACCGGGGAGGTGATCGAGTACGCGGCGCTCGGACCGACCGTCACATGGGCGGCCGGCAGACCCTCGGCGATCGCCCGGGCCAGCGGCCCGGAGGCAGCCGTCTCGCAGGAGTGGACGCGCGGCACCCGGTCGGTCAGGCCCAGCCGTCGCAGCTCGGCGAAGCCCTTCCAGACGCCGAACAGCAGCTCGCCGTAGCCGGTCGGGACGAACACCGCGCTCGGCACGCCGACATCCCGGAAGATCTCGTAGGCCACCGTCTTGTAGCCCTCGGGCCCGTACGCGTGGCCGGTGTGGGTGGTGGTCAGGTTGCTGACCGGGTGCAGGCCCAGCCGCTCGACCGTCTGGCGCAGCAGCGGCCAGCGGGCCTCCCACGGCACCGGGAGCACCACCGCGCCGTACGCGTTGAGGAAGGCGTCGACGTTCGGCGGCAGGTCCGGGCCGGTGAACACCACGCAGGGCAGTCCGGCGCGGGCGGCGTAGGCGGCCGCCGAGGCGCCGTGGTTGCCGGAGGAGGCGACCGCGATGCCCGGCGCGCCGACGCCCACGGCGGCGCTGGTGGTGCAGCGGTTCAGCCGGTCCTTGTGGCTCCAGGTGGGGTTGCGGGACTCGTCCTTGACGTACACCCCGGGTTCGAGCTCCACCAGCGGGGTGGAGCCCTCGCCCAGGCCCGGGGCGAGCAGCGGCGGCAGCAGCGGGGCCCAGCGCTCCAGGCCGCGGCGCGCCGGGGTGCCGTTCGTCTGGGCGCTGTTCGGCGGGGCGGTGTCGAACAGGGCGGCGGGGTCGGCCTTCTCGTAGGCGTAGTCGACCTCGACGGGGTAGGAGACGTCCTTGGTGCCGGTGCGCGGACAGCCGGCGGTGAGCGGGGGCCAGAGCGGGTAGTCGAGGGCGGGGTCGCCGAGGGAGCGCTGGCCGGTCGCGAGGGAGTCTTCTGTCGGCATGTCAGGAGACTAGCCGGGCGGCCGTCGTGCGGTCCGGTGGTTCCGCGGTTCGGTGTGCGCGGTCCGGCGGTTCCGCGGTTCGGTGGCGCGCGGTTCGGTGGTTCAGGCGCCCTGGCGGATCGCCGAGATGTCGAACTCCAGGACGACCTTGTCACCGACCAGGACGCCGCCGCCCTCCAACGCCGCGTTCCAGGTGACGCCGTAGTCCTTGCGGCTGATGGTGACCGAGCCCTCCAGGCCCACCCGGAGGTTGCCGTACGGGTCGACGGCGTTGCCGGTGTACTCGAAGTCGATGGTGACCGGGCGGGTGGTGTCCTTGATGGTGAGGTCGCCGGTGACCCGGTAGTCGCTGTCGGAGCGGGCCTCGATCGCGGTGGAGCGGAAGGTGATGTCGGGATAGTTCGGCGCGTCCAGGAAGTCGTTGGTGCGCAGGTGCTGGTCGCGCTGCTCCACGCCGGTGTCGATGCTCTCGGTCTTGATCACCACCTGGACGGAGGAGCGGGACGGCTCCTTCCCGTCGAGGTGGGCCGTGCCCTCGAACTGGTGGAACGCGCCGCGGACCTTGGTCACCATGGCGTGCCGGGCGACGAAGCCGATCCGGGTGTGGGTGGGGTCGAGGACGTAGTCGCCGGTGAGCTCGGAGAGGGGGGTGGTCATGGTCGGCATGCCTCCTGGAGTGGGGCCCGGGTCTCGGCCCGGGGGTGGTCGGGGCGGCCCCCGGACCACGCTAGGGGCAGTTCCGGCGGGCCGCGCGCCGGGCTGGGCCTAAGCGGGCGCCGGGGTGGGAAGGCTCGCGGGGTACGTCGGAGGGCGGAAGGGCGAGGGGGCCTGGATGGACAGCGAGATAGCGGCGATGGCCGAGGTGCTCCGGGCGGCCAGGGCGAAGATCCGGGAGGAGGCGTTGCCGAAGGCCCGTACGCGTCGGGCGATCGTTCCGGAGGTCGACGAGGCGGTGCTGTTCAAGGCTGTGGTCGACCTGGTCGACACGGCGCGGGAACTGGCTCAGGCCGTGGGGGGAAGGATGACCACGCCGGACGGCCGCACGGCCCACGACCAGGTGCACAAACGGTTGGGCCCGCAGGTGGAGTACCTCAGGGAGTGGGAGCGGAAGATCACGCCGCTTCCGAAGGAGGACTGAGGTCAGCCGGGCTCCCGGTCGCGGGAGCCCGGCCGCGGCGGTTCAGCGGTGGCTGGGGAACTGCACCACCTGCTGGTAGGTGGGGCGGTTCTGCCAGGTGGTCTTGGCGTCCGTCACGCCGCCCAGCGGGCGCTGGATGATCGTGTCGGCGCACCACTGGTCGCCGGCCGCGCAGTCCGCGTCGCCCGGGTAGACCTGGGCGGCGGTCTGGGCGGCGGCCTGCTTCAGGGTGTTCAGCAGGACGGTCCGGCAGGCCGCGAGGTCGCCGCCGCCGCAGAACGGGCGGGCGAGCGGGCCGGACACCCGGTCGCCGAGGACGGCGCGCAGGTCCTTGTCCAGGTAGCTCCACCAGCCGTACTGGAAGGCCGAACCCTTGTGCGGGATGGCCTCGTTGGCGCTCACCGGGCCGCCGGCGGCGCCGGTCTGGCCGCCCGAGGGGGACTCGTTGATCTGGAGGGCGCCGGTCAGTGCGCCGAACAGCGGGTCGCCGAGGCCCGGCCGCATGACGCCGTCGGCGACCAGCGGCCACCAGGCGTCCATCACCCGGATCGCGGTGGCGTCCGCGTAGCTGTGGCTGCCCGGTGAAGTCTCCTTCCGCTGGGCGCCGTTGGCGAGCCAGGCCTCCAGCTGCTGCAGGGCGGTGAGGGCGGCCTGGTCGGTGACGGGCGCGCCGCGCAGCACGCGGATCAGGTCGGGCAGCACGTCCTCGGCCCGCAGGTCGGCCAGGGCGGCGCTCTCCATGGCCTGGGTGAGCGACACCCGGCTCGCCTTGCCGCCGTTGCCGAGCAGGGACTTGACCCGGTCGTCCAGCAGGTTGCCGCGGTGCACCGAGCCGTTGCCGAAGCCGGCCGAGGTGTAGCCGTTCGCCTGCTTGTTGTTCCAGGAGATGTAGTAGTCCTGGTTGACGGACTGCGGGTGCTCGGCCGCCGGGGTGTACCGGGCGGTGTTGGTGGCGGGGTCGAAGTCGGCCCACTCGTAGGCTGGTTGGGCCTGGACGGGGAGTCCCGGGTCCACCCCGGGGGCGCGGACCGGGTTGCTGCCGGAGTTGTAGTAGGCGATGTCCCGCGAGTCGGCGTAGAACCAGTTGAAGGTGTAGTTGATGTCCTGCGCCGCCTGCTGGAAGCCCGCGGCGTCGCGCACCGCGGCGGGGTCGTTCAGCTCCTGGAAGCCGATGATGGAGTCGGCCTCGTGCCGGTAGGTGGAGCGCAGCGAGGTGAAGGCGACGGGTGCGCCGCCGACCGTGCCGCGGGCGCTCACCAGGCCGTACCTGGAGCGGTACATCACCAGGGTGTAGGAGCCGGCGGGGGTGGAGTCGGCGGTCGTCGGGTTCCAGGCGTTCTTGCGTTCCAGCCGGTCGAAGGGCAGGCACTGGCCGTGCCAGAGGTAGGAGTTGGCGGCGGTGGTGACCGGCGAGCCGTCGGTGGTGCAGAGCGGGACGGCGTAGGTGTCGGTGATGTCCTGCCCGGCGGAGGTCGCGCTCCAGGCGTAGTCCTGGCCGCGGCCGAGCTGGACGTAGAAGCTCAGGCCGGCGAAGGCGGCGCCGCGGGCGCTGATCCCGGGGCCCTGGATCTCCTCCAGCATGAGCAGCTGTGGGGCGAAGTAGCCGGTCTGCGGGCCGAACACGGCCACCGGGTGGCCGTCGTCGGTGCGGGCGCCGGAGACCAGCAGGGCGTTGGACATGCCGTGCTTGGCGGTCAGCAGGTTCCCGGGCAGGACGCCGTTCGCCCTGGTGGTGAGCGAGTTCGCGGATCCGGTGGTGTCGTAGACCACCCGCTCGGACACCACCGAGCCGGGGTCGGGCAGCGCCGCGCCCTGCGGCTGCTCCGGGACGGTCGCGTACGGGAAGCTCTGGCCGTCGTGCAGGGTCTGGACGGCCTCCGGGTCGTCCGCCTCGCGCAGTGACTTCCAGACCGCGTCCCCGGCGTCCTTGCCGTAGCGGGCCTCGGCGGCCGACTTGACCTGGGCGGAGGCCAGTTCGCCCCCGCCGCCGGAGCCGAACAGCGCGCCGACCACGGAGGCGAGGGCGACCAGGTCGGTCAGCTTGAAGGGCTCGATCGAACCGGCGTTGGTGATCGGGTCGATGTGCCCGGTGAGGTCGTACTCGCCCGGGAAGGTGCGGGCGTTGTAGGACTCCTTGGCGTACTGGTTGATCCCGTCGAGGTAGGCGTTGGCGTCGGTGAGCGCCTGGGTGGCCCGGCCGCCGCGGGCGGCGATGGCGTCGATCTGCTGCTGGAGCTCCGCCTCGGTGTACGGCGCGGCCTGCCAGAAGGTCTGCTCCAGTTGGCGGTTGGCGGCGGCGCCGCCCGCGAAGCCGGACAGCTGGCCGCGGCCGACGTGCCGGAAGAGGTCCATCACCCAGAGCCGGTCCTGGGCGGCGGCGTAGCCCGCGCCGAACTCGGTGCCGTAGCGGGTGGTGCCGGTGATGTGCGGGACGCCGGTGGCCTTGTCGCGCACGATGGTGACGTCCGGTCGCGGACTGGTGGAACTGGCCACCTGGTCGGCGGGGACGCCGAAGGAGGCGTCGTTGAAGAAGTCGCGCAGCTTGGCCTCGGTCAGGCCCGGGTAGCCGGAGGCCAGGGCGGCGTACGGACCGAGCTGGTCGTCGGTGTGCGCGGGGCGGGTGCCGAAGGCCCGGTTGAGCAGGATGTCGGCGAGGGTGGCGTTGCCGTTCTCGCCGGGCGGCAGGATGTCGGAGCAGCGGCCGACGCAGTAGTCGTTGGCGGCGGCCGTCGTCGCGGAGGTGGGTGCGGCGGTGGCGGTGGGGGTGGTGGTCAGGGCGGCGGTGACGAGCAGGGCCGAGGCGAGGGCGGCGGCCGGGAGTCGGAGGGAGCGGGCGTGGGGGCGTTGGCGTTGGCGTGAACGCAAGGCGGACTCCTCCGTCGAAGTCTCACGGAACAGTCGACGGTAGGGGCGCTACTGGCCGGTTGGCTAGTGGCGTGCATGCCATTTCCGGTGCGGGGAGGCGAAGTTGAGGGGTGCGGTGGTCCGCGGGGCGTGCGACCCGGGTCTGGGTCGGGCTGCCGCCGGGCAGTAGCCTGGCCGCTTCGTTGGCGTGGGAAGCAGGGCGGGGCGTTGGGCGAGAGTGGGTCCGTGCGGGCATTGGCGCGGGTGGTGTGGCGGCGCAAGGAGCTGGTGCTGCTGCCCGGGATCGTGACCGCGGTGGTGGGCGGGCTGGTGTGGGGGCTGGTCCGGGCGGAGCTGTGGGCCGGCGGGAGCGTGGCGCTGGGAGCGGCGGGGGCGGTGGTGATCGCCGCGGCCGCCACTTTCGGCAGCGCCGTGACGCTCCTCGCGGCGGACGACGCGCTGTGCGGGCGGCCGGCGGGGATCGGTTCCTGCTGGACCCGGGCGGCGCGGCGGTTGCCGGCGATCGCGGGCTGGATGCCGGTCGGGGCCCTGGGGGTCGTCGGGGCGCTGCTGCTGGTGGGGATGGGGTGGTCGTCGGCGAACTACCTGGTGCTGCCGGCGCTCGTGCTCGACGGGGCGGGGATGCGGGAGGCGCGGCGGAACTCGCGGGCGGCCTACCGGCGGGACCGCGGGAGGTTCGTCCGGGGGTCGAGCCGGATGACGATGCCCGTCCAGGTGGCGCTGGTGCCGTGCCTGGTGGCCTTCGGCATGGGGCTCACCGTGAGGGACCGGGGACTCGGGGCGCTGCTGACGGCCGGGGCGGCGCTGTGCCTGGGCGCGGCCGTGACGGTGACGGCGAGTCTGTACGGGGTCTTCCGGGCCGCGTTGTACCGCGATTCGGTCGTCGAGGCGGCGACCGAGGCGGTGCGCCCGGCGCTGCGGGTCACGGAGGTGCGGTAGCCGCGGGAAGAAGGCGGCGCCGCACCTGCCGGGCTCAGTCCGGAGGTGCGGCGCCGGGTCGGTGGCGCACCGGGGCAGGGCTTGCGCCGGGGTCAGGGCTTGAGCACCAGGCGGATCGGGTTGCCCTCCTTGCGCTCCAGCGCCTCGACCGCGCGGGCGGCCTCGGCCAGCGGGAAGGTGCCGCTCACCGAGCGGGAGAACTCCAGCCGGCCGCCGCGGACCAGGTTGACCAGGTCGACGACGTCCTGGCCGTCCGAGCCGTAGTGGCCGCGGATCTGCTGGCGCAGGTAGCTGACCCGGGTGCCGTTGGTGACGGTCAGCGGCTTGTCGGTGAGGCCGACCAGCACCAGGCGGCCGTGCTCGCCGAGGGTGGCCATGGCCTGCTCGCGCACCGGGGCGACCCCGGCGAAGTCGAAGGCGGCGGTCAGCGGGCGGCCGCCGGTGGCCTCGCGGAGCAGTCCGGCGAAGCCGGGGTCGGCCGGGTCGAGGGCGGCGTCGGCGCCGAAGGCCAGGGCGCGTTCGCGGGCGGCCGGCAGCGGGTCGACGGCGACGATCGGGAAGGCGCCGATGGACCGCAGCAGCTGCACGCCGTGGGCGCCCAGCCCGCCGACGCCCCAGACGCCGACCGCCTCGGCCGGGCGTACGGCGCCGGTGGTGGTGATGGCGGCCCAGGGGGTGGAGACCGCGTCGGGGATGAAGCAGGCCTGCTCGAAGGGGAGTTCGTCCGGGATCGGCACCAGGGTGGTGGCGGTGGCGAGCGCGTACTCGGCCCAGCCGCCGTCGTAGTCCACGCCGCGGGTGTGCACGGCGCCGTCGCGGGTCTCGCCGGCCTGCAGCAGCACCCGGTCGCCGACGGCCGCGGTCGTCACGCCCTCGCCGAGGGCGTGCACGGTGCCCGCGACCTCGTGGCCGAGGGTGACCTTGTCGCCCTTGAGGTAGAGCGGCTTGAGCATGCCCTCGATCAGGTGGACGTCCGAGAGGCAGACGCCGGCGGCCTCCACCTTGATCAGCACCTCGCCCGGACCCGGGACCGGGACGGGGACCTCCTCCACGGCGAAGGCGCCCTTCGCGACGTCGAGCCGGCCGGCGAGCATCGTGGCGGTCATCGGGACTTCCCTTCTCGCGGGGGCGGCGGATCGGGGGAGTGCCCGCCACCCCGGAAGTTACTTGTTATCCGACAAGCAAGTTCACACTAGCATGGTGTTATGTCTACGCACGATGAGGACGGAAGCGGCCGGACCGGGACGCTTCGGGAGGCGCCGGCCCGCCGCACCCAGGCCGAACGGCGGGCCCGGGCCGAGTCCGCGCTGGTCGCCGCCGCCGCCCGACTGATCGCCGAGCACGGCAGCACCGGGGTCACGCTCGCCAGGGTGGGGGAGGAGGCGGGCTTCAGTCGTGGGCTGGCCACCCACTACTTCGGCTCCAAGGCCGCGCTGCTCGCCCGGCTCCAGGAGGCGGCGCTGGCCGAGGCGGTGGCGGCGGCCGCGCCGGAGCGAAGCGGGGCGGGGGCGGTGGACGAGCTGTGCGGATTCGCGCGCGGCTGCCTGGAGGGCGTGCGCAATCCGACCGACCTGGGCCGGGCCTTCGTGGTGCTGGGGGCCGAGGCGCTCGCCGGGGCCTCGGAGCTGACCGCCGCGGTGGCCGAGCTGGACGCCAGGACCCGGGCGTGGACGGCCGAGGTGGTCGGACAGGGGCAGCGGGACGGGGAGCTGAGCCCCGTGGTGGACCCGGGGGCCTTCGCACTGGCCTTCGTCGGGCTGCTGAAGGGGCTGGTGGTGCAGGCCGCGGCCGCCCCGGCGGCCTTCGACGTGGGGGTGGCGGTCGCGGAGTCCGAGCGGTGGATCCGGCTCGCGCTCACGGCGGGCTGACGGAGTGTCGTCGGGTCGTGGGCCGTCGGGCGGCGGACCCGGGGCCCGCGGCCGGCCGGGGTGACGTCAGGCCCGCCGGGCGGTCGAACTCCGGCGCGCGGGAGGCGATATGCGCACCCGCTCGGTGACGGGCGCCTGCTCGAGGTCGTCCAGCTGGGCGAGGACGGTGGCGCGCAGGTCGTCGTCGTCCTCGAAGTGGTGGTCGTTGAAGAGGGTGTGGCCGGACCACATCAGATTGGCGCAGACCCGGGGCGGCACCTTGCCGGTCTGGGCGCCCATGCCGACCAGGGCGACGGAGCGGATGGAGCCCGGCCGCAGCCGGTTCTGCCGGTGGACGGCCTGGAAGGCGGCGGCGCAGGCCAGGGCCACGTTCAACGTCTCGCTGACGTTCTGCGAGGAGGCCTGCATCGTCGGGGCCGAGATCAGGAACCCGGGGTTGACGGCGCCGGACGGGACGCAGACCGCGCTGCCGACCGGGAGGTGGCCGGCGTACCGCTCGCGGATCGCCTTCTGGACCCGCAGCTGGATGCCCGCGCCGAGGTGGCGCTTGATCGCCGCGTCCGTCCCGCCGTCCATCCGGCCTTGGGAGTTGGTGGGGCTGACCCAGGCGTCGACCTTCGTGGTGAGGATGGAAGCGTGCCGGATCTCGACCCCGGGGACGTCGGCGAAGGCCGCCCGCCAGGACTCCACGACCGACGCGTTGAGGTCGGTCAGCACCACCTTGAGCGGCGACTGGGTGCGGTCGGTGGCCATGCGGGGCTCCTGTC
The DNA here is from genome assembly GCF_043201735.1 of Kitasatospora sp. NPDC048286. Taxonomy (NCBI): domain Bacteria; kingdom Bacillati; phylum Actinomycetota; class Actinomycetes; order Kitasatosporales; family Streptomycetaceae; genus Kitasatospora; species Kitasatospora sp. NPDC048286. Next base: position 420,393 of record NZ_JBICZE010000007.1, on the reverse strand, counting down.
GGTCGGGTGTGGCCTGCGGGCCGGTTCCTTGATGACACCGACGACGCTAGCGCCCGGGACTGACAATCCGTCCGGTCCCGTCCGCGCCGGTCGGGGGCCGGTCGGTGGGCCGGTCGGGGCGGCCGGGATTGTCAGACCCTGCTGGTAGGACTGTGCTGTCCGCCAGGGAAGCTGACGGGCCATCACCTGCCGTTCGTCTGTCATTCGTACGGTCCCGACCAGCCGGAGTCGCACCACCATGAGCGCCGTCGACACCCCCGCCACCCAGCCCGACCCGAACGACCCGCTCGCCCTCGCGGAGCTCTTCACCGGCGGCGGCGAGCCGTGGCTGCCGCTGCTGAAGCCGGTCATCGAGGCGCAGCCGGGCGCGGCCTCGTTCATCGGCCCCGGTCGCGGTCCGGAGGTCGTCCCGGTCCGCGAGCTGACCTTCCAGGCGCTCAAGCCGCACGCGCCGCACAAGTGGAAGGTCGTCGTCTTCGGCCAGAACCCGTACCCGAGGCCGGAGAGCGCCACCGGCATCGCGATGTTCGACAACACCTTCCACGACTGGAAGGACAGCCAGTTCGGCCGGGTGATCAGCATCCGCTGCCTCATCAAGGCCGCGGCGATGTGGAAGTACGGCATTCCCAAGAAGACGCCGATCGCCGACATACGGGCGCTGCTGAAGAAGCGGGAGACGGTCCAGCCGCCGGAGTGGTTCCAGGCCATGCTCACCCAGGGCGTGCTGCTGCTGAACGCGGCGCTCACCGCGAGCAGCGACGGCGCGATGGGGCCGGACCAGCACACCGCGTTCTGGCGGCCGGTCGCCGAGCGGATCGTGGAGGAGATCCTCGGTGCCAAGCAGCAGGCCGCCGAGGAGGACCGCTACGTGGTCTTCGCCTGGTGGGGCGCGCACGCGCGCAGCCTGAAGAACGTCGTGCTGCGGCTGCAGGAGAAGTACCCCGAGGTCGAGGTCCGGCACATCGACCACGCCAACCCGGCGGCCCAGGGCGACATCTTCTGCGACGGCGAGCACTTCGCCACGGTGAACGCCGCGCTCGCCTCGCTCGGCGCCGACGAGGTCGACTGGCTGCCCAGCACCGGGTGGAACGCCGCGGCGGCGCAGGGCGGCGGGGCGGACGACGGGGTCGCCGAGCGGATGGGCGCCTTCATCGCCTCCACCATGGAGCTGCACCAGCTCTACCTGGACCGGCTCGCCGGAGTGAAGGACGAGGGCCTCGTCCTGCCCGCCATCACCGGGGTGTTCGACGCTCCGCCGGCGGGCTTCCGGGAGGCGGTGTCGCCGGTCGCCGAGCTGCTGCGCGGCCTGGACCGGCACGTCTCGCTGTCGCACGACTTCGGCAAGCGGCGGGCGGACGAGGGGGTCGCCGGCCTGTCCGCCGACGAGATCGCCGCGCTCTACCTCTACACCTGCGAGTCCGCGTTCTACCGGGAGATCAACGCGGTGCTGCGCTCGCCGGACCGCGGCCGGCTGGTGCCGTACCTGCCGTACCTGCGGCTGCTGTTCGCGGCGGTGTCGCGGCTGCCCGTCCGGACGGCGCCGCTGTGGCGAGGGGTGTCGCTGGACCTGCGGCGGCAGTACCCGCTCGGGAAGACGGTGACGTGGTGGGGCGTGTCCTCCTGCACCTCCAAGCTCGGGGTGGCGCAGTCCTTCCTGGGGGGCCGGGGCAAGCGGACGCTCTTCGAGGTGCGCCCGGTGCGGGCCGCCGGCATCCAGAACTTCTCGGCGTTCACCGGTGAGGAGGAGTTCATCCTGCTGCCCGGCACGCAGCTGGAGGTCACGGACGTCCGGGTCGAGCGCGGCGGTCTGTGCACGGTGACGCTGACCGAGCTGGAGGAGGCGCCCCTGGTGTCCTGAGGTGTCAGGGCCGGACCCGCTCCCGTTCAGTGACTAAGTCAGTATCTTTACTTGGTTAAGTTATGCTGGACGTCGAGCGGCGGATGGGCCCGTGGTGCAGGAAGGGACGCGAACGATGACCTCGGAAACCGGGAACCTCGGCGGCGAACTGGAACGGGAGCGGGCCTACGTCGAGGTCTGCCGGGAGGCGACGGCCCGGCAGGTCGAGGACGCGGACTTCCAGGTCGTCGCCGCGGAGGACGTCTCCGGCGACGGCGCCAGCGCGGAGGCGCTCGGCCGGTACCTGCGCACCCGCGCCAAGCGGATGAAGGAGCTGCCGCAGAGCCTGTCGTTCTTCGGCCGCCTGGACTTCGCCGACACCGCGGAGGCCGGGGACCACCGGCGGCAGCGCTACTACGTCGGCCGCCGGAGGATCTCCGAGGACCCGACGGTGCCGCCGTTGGTGGTCGACTGGCGGGCCCCGGTCTCCCGGGCGTTCTACCAGGCGAGCGCCCACGCCCCGCTCGGGCTCGCGCGGCGCCGCCGGTTCGGCTGGGCGCCCTGGAGCCTGGGCGCGCCGGAGGAGCTGACCGGGCTGGAGGACGAACCCCTCGGCGGGCCCGGCGGAGTCGGCGGAGTCGGCTCGGCGGACGGCGGTGCGCCGGGGATCCGGGAGGGCGGCGCGGACGGCATCCTGGCCACCGAGATCGAACGGCCCCGCACCGGCCCGATGCGGGACATCGTCGCCACCATCCAGCCCGAGCAGGACGCGCTGGTGCGGGGCGGCCTGGGCGAGTCGGTGTGCGTGCAGGGCGCGCCCGGCAGCGGCAAGACCGCCGTCGGGCTGCACCGCGCCGCGTACCTGCTCTACACCTTCCCGCAGCGGATCCAGCGCGGCGGCCTGCTGGTCATCGGCCCCAACCGGACCTTCCTGCGCTACATCGCCGAGGTGCTCCCCGCGCTCGGCGAGATCGACGTGGGCCAGTGCACCGTGGAGGACCTGGTCGCCACCCGGCCGGTCACCTCGGTGGACGACGAGCGGGCCGCCGCCGTCAAACAGGACGGGCGGATGGCGACGGTGCTGCGCCGGGCGCTGTACGGCCGGATCCGGGCGGCGGCCGCGGAGTCGCTGGTCGTCCCGGACGGCTCCTACCGGTGGCGGGTGCCCCCGGAGCGGCTCGACCGGGCCGTCGCCGAACTGCGCGAGCAGGCGCCGCCGTACGCCGTCGGCCGGGAGAGCCTGCGCACCCGGGTGGTGGCGATGCTCCAGGACCAGGCCGAGCGCCGGACGGGCGTGCGGTCCGGCGCCTGGACGCGGAAGGTCGGCCGCTGCAAGCCGGTCGCGGCCTTCCTGGAGACCGCCTGGCCCCGGCTGCGGCCGGAGACCGTGGTCGCCGCCCTGCTGGGCGACCCGGCGGTGCTGGCCGAGGCCGCCGACGGGGTGCTCGGCCCCGGGGAGCAGGCGGCGATCCTGTGGCGCCGGCCGCCGCGCTCGGAGCGGAGCGCCGCGTGGTCCGAGCACGACCTGATGCTCCTGGACGAGGTGGCCGGTCTGATCGAGCGCCCGGCCGGCTTCGGCCACGTCGTGGTGGACGAGGCCCAGGACCTCTCCCCGATGCAGTGCCGGGCGATCGCCCGCAGGAGCGCCTTCGGCTCCCTGACCGTCCTCGGCGACCTCGCCCAGGCGACCGCCCCGTGGGCCGCCCGCAGCTGGTCCGAGCAGCTCGCCCACCTGGGCAAGCCGCAGGCCGCGGTGGTGCCGCTGACCACCGGCTTCCGCGTCCCGGCCGCCGTGGCGGAGCTCGCCAACACCCTGCTGGGCGCGCTGGACGTGGACGTGCCGCCGGCCGTGTCGCTGCGCCGGGACGGTGAGCTGACGGTGCGGCGGGTGGCCGACGGCGGCCTGGACGCGGCGGCCGTCGCGGCGGTGCGGGCCGCGCTGGAGCGCGAGGGCTCGATCGCGGTGATCGCGGCCGACGGCGCGGCGGCGCGGACCGCCGAGGCGCTGCTCGCCGCGGGCATCCCGACCGGGGCGGCCGAACAGGTCGGCACCACGGCGCGGGTGACGGTGCTGCCGGCCTCCCTGGTGAAGGGGCTGGAGTACGACCACGTGGTGGTGCTGGAGCCGGCCGCCATCGTGGAGGCCGAGCCGCGCGGTCTGCACCGGCTGTACGTGGTGGTGACCAGGGCGGTCTCCCGGCTGGACGTCCTGCATGCCCGGCCGCTGCCCGCGCCGTTGGGCGGGTGACGGCAGGGCGGGTGACGGCAGGGCCGGGAGCGCGGGTGGGTGCGGGATCGCGCCAAATGCGGTGCCGCTCCGGGCAATTCGGAAAAGCGGCCGCCGAACTGCCGGGCGCCCGGGAGGATTTCCGTATGCCTACGATCATCAGACTGGCGGGAGCCGGTTTTGCCGCAGCCCTGTCCCTGACCGCCGCCGCGACTCCGGCGGGGGCGACCGACCTCCCAGGCGAAGCGCGCACCGCCACCGTCATCAGCCAGCGGGTGGTCCTCACCCAGGCCGGGAACTACCCCACCGAGCAGAACCGGTACGGCGTCTTCTCGGTGTCCTGGCGCGCGTTCGGCACCGAGGACCTCGCCGGGCCGACCCACTTCACCGTCGACCTGCCGCCGGGCGTGACCACCGGCGGCGCGATGTTCTACTCCACGCCGAACGACTACACCTTCACGGAGACCGTCTCGCCCGACGGCCGTCACCTGGAGGCCGTCCTGTCCGGCAACCGCCGCTCCGGGACCGAGGAGTTCATGAAGATCCCGGTCGTCGCTGAGGGGGCCGGACCGGTCACCGGCGCGATCACCGCGCGGGTGGCCAACGCCAACGACACGATCCCGACCGGGCACGTCTCCACCTACCTGCTCGGCATCGGCCTGCTGCCGCCGCTGATCGGCTCGCAGCCGCGGATCGACGACGTCAGCGCCATCACGGGACCGGGCGCGGGCGGCACCCCTGTGACCGTCACCGGCGTCGGCCTGGAGGGCGCGATGGTGCTGGTCGGCGGCGTCCCGGCGTCCGGCACCTGCACCGACACCGCCTGCACGGTGACCACGCCCGGCGGCTCGGGCAGCGCCGCCGTCACGGTGGTCGGACCGGGCGGGAAGGTCACGGCCCCGGCGGTCTTCGACTACACCGGCGCCCCGCCGCCGCCCCCGCCGGCTCCCTCGCTCTCCGGCCTGAACACGCCCTCGGGTCCGGTCGGCGGCGGCACCGCGGTCATCGTGACCGGCGACGACCTGGCCGGCGGCACGGTCTCCTTCGGCGGCCGGCCCGCCACCCGGCGCTCCTGCGGCCCGCGGCTGTGCACCGCCACCGCACCGGCGGCCGACCAGCCGGGGCCGGTGGACGTCACGGTCACCACGGCGGGCGGCACCAGCGGCCCGGTGGCGTTCACCTACGCGCCGTAGCGCGGCTCACCGCCGCCGGGCCGGAGCCGGAGACCGGACCGGACCCGGAGGCCGGACCGGCCCCGGAGGCCAGGGCGAGCAGCGCCCCGGCAACCGGGGCCGGCCGTTCCCGTGACCACCACCGACCACAGGACGCCACTACTGTCGGAATCCATCACATGCGAAACAAGTGATTTGAAAAATTCTTCAAGTTCATACATGCTGTCGTGCCGTTGAACCGGTGGAAGGCGCGTCCGGGCGCCGTCGGACGCAGGAAGGGGCGGTCGTGACCGCGGCAATCGGCGAACAGTGGCCGCCCGCCCGGCGGTCGGAGGCGGGCGCGGAATGAGTCTCGCCACCGTCGTGGGCGACCGGGTGCGGGCCGTCCTGCCCACCCGGGCGATCCTCGCCACCATGGGCCGCGCCCCGCGCAGGGACCTGCTCGCCGGCCTCACGGTGGCGATCGTGGCACTGCCGCTGGCCCTGGGCTTCGGCATCTCCTCCGGCGCCGGCGCCGAGGCCGGACTGGCCACCGCCGTCGTGGCCGGGGCGCTGGCCGCCGTCTTCGGCGGCTCCGACCTCCAGGTGTCCGGGCCGACCGGTGCCATGACCGTGGTCCTCGTCCCGATCGTCGCCCGCTACGGCACCGACGGCGTGCTGACCGTCGGCCTGCTCGCCGGGGTGCTCCTGGTGGTCCTCGCCCTGGTCCGGGCCGGGCGCTGGATGGTGTACGTGCCGGTGCCCGTGGTGGAGGGCTTCACCGTCGGCATCGCCGGGGTCATCGCCCTCCAGCAGGTGCCCGGCGCGCTCGGGGTGCGCAAGCCCGAGGGCGACAACCCGGCCGTGGTCGCGGCCCGGGCGGTGCGCGACTTCGCCGCCGCGCCCCACTGGGCCTCCGTCGGCGTGGCGCTCGCCGTCGCCGCCGTGATGCTGGTCGGCGTACGGCTGCGGCCCGCGCTGCCGTTCTCGCTGATCGCCGTCGTCGCCGCGACCGTCACCGCCGAACTGGCCGGCCTGCCCGTCGCCACCATCGGCCACCTGCCCAGCGGGCTGCCGGCGCCCTCGCTCGGCTTCGTGGACCTCTCCGCCGTCCCCGCGCTGCTGCCCTCCGCGTTCGCCGTCGCCGCGCTGGCCGCGCTGGAGTCCCTGATGTCCGCGACGGCCGCCGACGCGATGAGCGTGTCGGGCCGGCACGACAGCGACCGCGAGCTGTTCGGCCAGGGGCTGGCGAACCTGGCGGCCCCGCTGTTCGGCGGCGTCGCCGCGACCGGCGCGATCGCCCGTACCGCCGTCAACGTGCGGTCGGGTGCCGCCTCCCGGCTCGCCGCCCTGGTGCACGCCGGGGTGCTCGCGGTGATCGTCTTCGCCGCCGCGCCGCTGGTCGCGGGGATCCCGCTGGCGGCGCTGGCCGGGGTGCTGATCGCCACCGCCGTCCGGATGGTCGAGGTCGGCTCGCTGCGGGCGCTGGCCCGCACCGGGCGCGGCGAGGCCGCCGTGCTGGCCCTGACGGCCGTCGCCACCCTGGCCTTCGACCTGGTCACCGCCGTGGTGGTCGGTGTGCTGGTCTCCGGCGTCCTGGCGCTCGCCGCCGTCGCCCGGGCGGCCCGGGTGGAACAGGTCGCGCTGCTCGCCGAGCCTCCCGAGGCCTCCGGCCGGGAGGTGCCCGGGCCCCGGCCCGACCGCGGCGACCACGGCGAGGAGGAGCGGGCGCTGCTCGCCGAGCACATCGTCGCCTACCGGATCGACGGGCCGCTGCTGTTCGCGGCCGCCCACCGCTTCCTGCTCGAACTCACCGAGTCCGCCGAGGTCGAGGTCGCGATCCTGCGGATGTCGCGGGTCAGCGCGATCGACGCCAGCGGCGCGACCGTCCTCGGCGACGCCATCTCCGCGCTCCGACGGCGCGGCACCCTGGTGCTGGTCTCCGGCGTGCGGGACGAACACCACCGCCCGCTGGACGCCCTCGGCGTGCTGGACAGGCTACGCGCCGACGGGCACGTCTTCGCCACGACCCCCGAGGCCATCGCCCACGCCCGTACCCACCTGCGCGAGCGGTCGGCCCCCGCCGACCACGACCGCACGGCCCCCGCCGACCGCGACCGCACGGCCGCCGGGGCCGGTGCCCACCGGCACCGGCACCCCCGCTGACCTCCTCACCCGTCCCGCAGGCCACCCCCGAACACCCTGGATAATCTGAACTCATGAGCGACAACCTCCCCCCGTGCCCGCAGTGCTCCAGCGAGTACACCTATGAGATGAACGCCCTCATGGTCTGCCCCGAGTGCGCCCACGAGTGGGTGCCCGGCGGTGGCGACCAGGCCGGAGCGCCGGCCGGCGAGCGTGTGATCAAGGACGCCGTCGGCAACGTGCTGAACGACGGCGACACCGTCACGGTGGTCAAGGCGCTCAAGGTCAAGGGCAGCGTCTCCGGCATCAAGGCCGGCACCAAGGTACGCAACATCCGGCTGGTGGACGGTGTCGACGGGCATGACATCGACTGCCGGATCGAGGGCTTCGGTGCGATGCAGCTCAAGTCCAGCGTGGTCAAGAAGGCCTGACCCGCGCGCCTGAACGGCCGCGCCCCGCCGAGGAGATCGGCGGGGCGCGGCCGTTTCGTCGTCCGGGGGCCTCCGCAAGGGGCGGGGGTGGAGCCGTCGCCCGATTTAGTTATATGCTCACAATGATTACAACAACACAAATAATCATGGAGCGTTCGTCATGCCCGATGCCGCTCGACCGCGGCCCTGGCTCGTGCTCGCCATCTGCTGCATGAGCCTGCTGATCGTCAGCCTCGACAACACCATCCTGAACGTGGCCCTGCCCGCCATCCGGCGCGACCTGGACACCTCGGTGTCCGGACTGCAATGGACGATCGACGCCTACACCCTGGTACTGGCGAGCCTGCTGATGCTCTCCGGCTCCACCGCCGACCGGATCGGCCGCCGCCGGGTGTTCCGGATCGGGCTGGTGGTGTTCACCGGGGCCTCCCTGCTGTGCAGCCTCGCCCCCGGGCTCGGCTGGCTGATCGCCGCCCGGATGCTGCAGGCGGTCGGCGGCTCGATGCTGAACCCCGTCGCCATGTCGATCATCAGCAACACCTTCACCGACTCCCGGCAGCGCGCCCGCGCCATCGGCGTCTGGAGCGCCGTGGTGGGCATCAGCATGGCCGCCGGGCCGATCATCGGCGGCGCGCTGGTCGAGTCGGCCGGCTGGCGGGCGATCTTCTGGATCAACGTCCCGATCGGCCTGGCCGCACTCTTCCTCACCACCCGCTACGTGCCGGAGTCGCGGGCGGCCCGCACCCGCCGGGTGGACCCGATCGGCCAGCTGCTGGTCATCGTGCTGCTCGCCGCCCTCACCTACGCGATCATCGAGTCGCCGGAGCGCGGCTGGACCTCACCCCTGGTGCTCGGCTGCGCCGCGGCCGCGCTGGCCGCCCTGCTGGGCCTGCTCTGGTACGAACCCCGGCGCACCGACCCGCTGATCGACCTGCGGTTCTTCCGCTCCGCACCGTTCTCCGGCGCCACCGTGATCGCGGTCGCCGCCTTCGCCGGCCTCGGCGGCTTCCTGTTCCTCAGCTCCCTGTACCTCCAGGACGTCCGGGGTCTCGACCCGCTGCACGCCGGGCTGTTCATGCTGCCGATGGCCGTCATGTCGCTGCTCACCGCGCCGCTGTCCGGCCGGATGGTGGCCACTCGGGGGCCGCGCACGCCGCTGCTGCTGGCCGGGACGACGCTCACCGCGAGCGCCGTGCTCCAGGCGGTCGGCTACTCCGAGCACCTGCCGACCGGGCTGCTGGTCGTCGCCTTCCTGCTCTTCGGCACCGGCTTCGGCCTGGTCAACGCGCCCATCACCAACACCGCCGTCTCCGGGATGCCCCGCTCGCAGGCCGGGGTGGCGGCGGCCGTGGCCTCCACCAGCCGGCAGGTCGGCCAGTCCCTGGGCGTCGCGGTGACCGGCGCCCTGATGGCCGGGACCGCCCTGGCGGACCCGGCGGCCTTCACCGGGGCCGCGCGGACGGCCTGGTGGATCATCGCCGGCTGCGGGGCGGCCGTGCTGGTCACCGGTACGCTCACTTCCGGCCGCTGGGCCCGGGCGACGGCCGAGCGCGCGGCGCGACGGCTCGCCGAGCAGGAGCCAGCCGAGGGAACCGAGGAGACGAAGGAGACGGTGGACGCCTGATGGAGCGCCTTGACACCGGCGGGCACCCCAAGGGGAGCGGGGCCGACGCCGCCACGGCGGCCCGGGTCTGGCAGGGGATGTACGCGCTCGTGCTGGAGCGCCACGACCGCCGCAAGACCGTCGCCGACGCCCTGGGCATGAGCTTCAGCCGGGTCAGGGCGCTGCGCCGGCTCGCCGCCGGCCCGATCACCCTGCGGGAGCTGGCCGAGCGGCTGACCGCCGACCCGCCGTACACCACCGTCATCGTGGACGACCTGGTGCGGCGGGGGCTCGCCGAACGCATCACCAACCCGGCCGACCGGCGCTCCAAGCTGGTCCACCTCACCGAGGAGGGCGAGGCGAAGGCGTCGCTCGCCACCGCGATCCTCAGCACCCCGCCGGACGCGCTGCTCGGGCTGCCGCCGGAGGACCTGCGCGCGCTCGACCGGGTACTGGCGAAGCTGCTGGACTGAGGCCGCGGCCGGCTCACCGCCCGACCCGGTCATCGGTCAGCGGTGAGCCGTCAGCCGCGTGCCGCGCCTCGCGTGCCGTCAGCCGTCCGAGCGCCGGAGCAGGTAGGTGTCCATGATCCAGCCCTTGCGCTCCCGGGCCCGCTCGCGCAGTTCACGGATCCGCGGGGCCGCCTCGGCGAGCGGCCCGGAGTCGAGCACCTCGTCGGGGGTGCCGAGGTAGGCGCCGTAGTGGATCTCCAGCCCCTCGGGGTCGATCTCGGTGAAGGCGGCCCGGCCGTCGAGCATCACCACCACGTCGTCCACCCCCTCGGGGAAGCCCTCCGCCAGGCGGCGGCCGGTGGTGATCTGCACCGGGCGGCCGACCCTGGTCAGCGTGGTGCGGTGCCGGGCGGCGAGCGCGGAGACGCTGCTGATGCCCGGGACGACCTGGTACTCGAACGGCGCGCCGCCCCGGGTGGACACGTCGGCCACCACGGCGATGACGCTGTCGTAGAGGGCCGGGTCGCCCCAGACCAGGAACGCGCCGCTCTCGCCCGGGCCGAGGTGCTCGGCGAGCAGCTGCTCGACCAGGTCGGCGCGGCGGACGCGCCAGTCGTCCACGGCGGCCGCGTACGCCGGGGTCGTGCGGTCCCGCTCGGCGTCCGGCACCTCGACCACGCGGTGCCCGGGCCGTCCGTGCTCGGCCAGCATCCGGCGGCGCAGCGCGATCAGGTCCTGCCGTTCCTCGCTCTTGTCGAGGATGAAGAAGACGTCGGTACGACCGATCGCCTTGACCGCTTGCAGGGTGAGGTGGTCCGGGTCGCCCGCACCGATGCCGATGACGAAGATGTGCCGCATGGGGGACATTCTGCCGTCCGCCCCGGCGTACGGGCCCGGGGGCCGTACGTGGCCGACCGAAGCGGTGGGCGGTGGCTGTGAGCTGCGCGGATGGACGTAAGCTGGCGGGGCAGCTGGTTCGCCCCGCCCGCCGGGCGGGGTGTCGTCACGAGGGAACCCGGCGGGAGTCCGGGACCGCCCGCAGCGGCGAGCGGCAACGACCGCCGTCCTGTGCGCCGGGCCCGGCAACGGGTCCGGGGAGCGACGACCGGTGGGTGTCCGTCCCGGTTCGGCCGGGAGGGCGCGCCCACGAGTCCGAAGACCCGCCGCTGCCCGCGTGCCGTGGTGGCCCGCGGCCCACCACGACCCCGAGGGCGGGCCGATGGTGCGGGTGGGCCGCATACGGACGGCTGCCCGCTCCTCGGCGTGCCCGAGGTGCGCGACCTCACGAAGGAGAGTTCCGTGCAGCGGAACGCCGACCACGATTTCCACGGCGCCATGACGGGCGGGCCGTCGCTGTGACCAGTCCCGCTGTCCTCTCCCGCACCCCGGCCGACTCGGCGGTCACCCTCGCCCACATCATGAGCGACCACGACACCAACCTCTACGGTTCGGTGCACGGCGGCGTGATGATGAAGCTGATCGACGACGCGGCTGCCGCCGCCGCGGGTCGGCACGCCGGTGTTCCCGCGGTCACCGTCTCGGTCCGGGGGATGTCGTTCCTCGCGCCCGTCCGGGCGGGAGACCTCCTCACCGTCCGCGCCCGGGTCGGCCGCGTCGGGCGGACCTCGATGGACGTGTCGGTGGAGGTGACCTCGGAGCGGTGGAACCTCGCCGGGCCGGTGACCCGGGTGGCGACGGCGGAGCTGGTCTTCGTGGCGGTCGACTCGGACGGCAGGCCCCACCCGGTACCGGAGCTGGTCCCGGAGGGCGCCTGCGACGAGCAGCGCGCCGACCGCAACGGGCCGGAGCACGAGTCGGTCGAGTAGCCGCCCGCGGCCGGGGCGTCTCACCATGCAGACGGCTTTCGAGATTTCCGCCTCGACGGCGACGCTTTGCCCCTAAGCTGGCGACGCAGCTGGTTCGCCCCGTCCGCCAGGCGGGGTGTCGCAAGAGGGAACCCGGTGGGAATCCGGGACTGCCCCGCAGCGGTGAGTGGGAACGACCGCCGTCATACGCACTGGACCCGGGACGGGTCTGGGAAGCGACGGCCAGTAGGTGTCCGTCCCGGTTTCGGCCGGGTGGGCGTGCCCGCGAGTCCGAAGACCTGCCACTGCCCGTACGCGACCGTTCGCGTGCGGCCATCCGGTGACCTCGTGGGCGGGTCGGCGACCATACCAGGCGGAGCCGTGCACGGGTGCGGGTGTCCGTCCGGTTCGTCATCCCTTCGCGTCCTCGTGCCACCACCGGTGCACTTGAGGATTCAGGCTCGCGAAGGAGAGTCCCTTGACAGCGAAGTCCGCAGCCGCGGCGTCCGTGGCCACCGCGTACGGCTACCCCCGGCAGGGTCGTAACCGTGAACTGAAGAAGGCGATCGAGGGCTACTGGAAGGGCGCGGTCACGGCCGAGGCGCTGCTGTCGACCGCGGCCGACCTGCGCCGGACCAACTGGGCCCAGCTCGCCGAGGCGGGGGTCGGGGAGGTCCCGACCGGTGACTTCTCGTTCTACGACCACGTGCTGGACGCCAGCGTGGCGGTCGGCGCGATCCCGCCGCGGCACCGGGAGGCGGTCGACGCCGACCCGCTGGTCGGGTACTTCGCGATGGCGCGCGGCAACCAGGACGTCGCGCCGCTGGAGATGACCAAGTGGTTCGACACCAACTACCACTACCTGGTACCGGAGTTGGGGCCGGACACGGTGTTCGCCTCGAACCCGGCCAAGGCGGTCGGCGAGTTCGAGGAGGCCCTCGCGCTCGGCCACACCGCCCGTCCGGTGCTGGTCGGCCCGGTGACCTACCTGCTGCTGGCCAAGCCGGCCCCCGGGGTGGCCGAGGACTTCCAGCCGATCACCCTGCTGGACCGGCTGCTGCCGGTCTACGCGGAGCTGCTCGCGGCGCTCAGGGCCGCGGGGGCCGAGTGGGTCCAGCTGGACGAGCCCGCGCTGGTCCAGGACCGGACCCCGGCCGAGCTGAACGCCGCCGCCCGGGCCTACCGCGAGCTCGGCGCCCTCACCGAGCGGCCCAAGCTGCTGGTCGCGAGCTACTTCGACCGGCTCGGTGAGGCGCTGTCGGTGCTGGCCAAGGCCCCGGTGGAGGGCCTGGCGCTGGACTTCACCGGCCCGGCCGCCGCCAATCTGGAGGACCTCGCCGCCGTCGGCGGCCTGCCCGGCAAGCGGCTGGTCGCCGGGGTGATCGACGGGCGCAACATCTGGATCAACGACCTGGAGAAGTCGCTGGCCACCCTGGCGACCCTGCTCGGGCTCGCCGGCACCGTCGACGTCGCACCGTCCTGCTCACTGCTGCACGTCCCGCTCGACGCCGCCGCCGAACGGGAGTTGGACCCGCAGATCGCCCGCTGGCTGGCCTTCGCCAAGCAGAAGGCCGGCGAGGCGGCGCTGCTCGCCCGCGGCCTGCGCGAGGGCACCGGCGCGATCACCGCCGAGCTCGCCGCCAACCGCGCCGACCTCGCCTCCCGCGCCAACTCCCCGATCACCCACGACCCGGCGGTGCGCGCCCGGGCCGCCGCCGTCACCGCCGACGACACCCGCCGGGCCCAGCCCTACCCGCGGCGGGCCGAGGCCCAGCGCGCCCGGCTCGGCCTGCCGCTGCTGCCGACCACCACCATCGGCTCCTTCCCGCAGACCACCGAACTACGCACCGCACGCGCAGATCTGACGGCGGGTCGGATCGACGCGACCGCCTACCGGGAGCGGATGGAGGCCGAGGTCCGCGAGGTCATCGCCTACCAGGAGAAGGCCGGCCTGGACGTCCTGGTGCACGGCGAGCCCGAACGCAACGACATGGTCCAGTACTTCGCGGAGCAGCTCACCGGCTACCTCGCCACCCGGCACGGCTGGGTCCAGTCGTACGGCACCCGGTACGTACGCCCGCCGGTGCTGGCCGGGGACATCTCCCGCCCGCACCCGATGACCACCGACTGGTTCGGCTACGCGCAGAGCCTGACCGACCGCCCGGTCAAGGGCATGCTCACCGGCCCGGTCACCATGCTCGCCTGGTCCTTCGTCCGCGACGACCAGCCGCTCGCCGACACCGCCCGCCAGGTCGCTCTCGCCCTGCGCGACGAGGTCGGTGACCTGGAGGCGGCGGGCGCGGCCGTGGTGCAGGTGGACGAGCCGGCCCTGCGCGAGACCCTCCCGCTGCGGGCCGCCGCCCGCCCGGCGTACCTGGACTGGGCCACCGAGGCCTTCCGGCTGGCCACCTCCGGGGTGCGGGCCGACACCCAGATCCACACCCACATGTGCTACGCCGAGTTCGGCGCGATCATGACCGCGATCGACGACCTCGACGCGGACGTCATCTCGCTGGAGGCCGCCCGCTCCCACATGGAGGTGGCCGGCGAACTCGCCGAGGCGGGCTACCCGCGCGAGGTGGGCTTTGGCGTCTGGGACATCCACTCGCCGCGCGTCCCCAGCACCGCGGAGGCGGTCTCCCTGCTGCGCGCCGGCCTGGCGGCGATCCCGGCGGAGCGGCTCTGGGTCAACCCGGACTGCGGGCTGAAGACCCGCGGCTGGCCGGAGACCCGGGCCTCGCTGGAGAGCCTGGTCGGCGCCGCCCGGACGCTGCGCGCGGAACTGGCCGGCTGACGGAGCAGTATGGCGGCGGGGGTGGGCACGGCGACCCGTGGCGCCCACCCCCGGACCCGGGCCGCTACCTCCACCTCGTGGGCTCCGCGGCCCGGGTGATCACGGGTTGACCCAGCCGGCGGTCAGCGTCTGCACGGCCGAGCCGTCGAGGTCCTTGAGCTTCACCCCGGCGAAGGCCCGGGCGGCGTCGGAGGTGAGCAGCCGGAAGGCGGGGCGCTCGGCGTCGAGCAGGCCGAGGATCCGCTCGGCCGCGTCCTCGGCCGTCTGCGCGTTGGCGAAGGCGTTGCGGGTGCGGTTCAGGTAGTTGGCCAGGGCCGGCGCGTACGGGCCGGCCTGCTCGGCGGCGTCGTCCGTGAGGCCCACGTTGCTGACGAACTCGCTGGCCACCGCGCCCGGCTCGACCACGCTGACGGACACCCCGGCGGTGGCCGCGACCGGGGCGAGGGACTCCATGAAGCCCTCCACCGCGAACTTGGCGGCGCAGTACGCCTCGTTGAAGGGCTGGCCGACCACGCCGCCGACGCTGGTCACGGTCAGCACCCGGCCCCTGCTCGCCCGCAGCAGGGGCAGGGCGGCCTTGGTGACGTGCAGTACGCCGAAGAAGTTGACCTCCATGACGGCGCGGACGTCGTCGACGCTCTCCTGCTCCAGGGTGCCGACGTGGCCGGCGCCGGCGTTGTTGACCAGGGCGTCCAGCCGGTCGACGCCGGACAGGCAGGCCTCGACCGAGGCCGGGTCGGTGACGTCCAGCGCCCGGACGTCGACGGTGACCCCGGCCTGCTCGGCGGCGGCCAGCAGCGCGCCGGCCTTCGCGGTGTTCCGCATGGTGGCGATCACGTGCCAGCCGCCGCGGGCTGCGGCGACGGCGGTGGCCAGGCCGATGCCGGAGGAGGTACCGGTGATCAGGACGGTCTTGTTGCTCATCGCGCTGGACTCCATATGCTTATGGTTCATAACCAATATGATCCATAACTATGCGGCCCGATATTTCACTTTGTCAAGCACCTCGATACCCTGGTGGTCATGCCCCACCCATCGGATGACCTCACCCCGGAGATCGTCGGACTCTTCGCGGCCATCAACCGCCGCTACGGCCGGGAGTCCGAGGCGGCCGCGGCGGTCCACGAGCTGACCGCGCTGCAGGCCAAGGCGCTGCTCGCGGCCGAAGCGCCGGTCCCGACCCGCCGGATCGCCGAGAAGCTGCACGCGGAGCCGTCCAACGTGACGGTGATCATCGACCGGCTGGAGTCCCGCGGTCTGGTCGAGCGCAGCGTCGACCCCGCCGACCGCCGCGTGAAGCGGGTCGCCGCCACCGCCGCCGGGCGCGAGGTCGCCGCCGACCTGCGGGCCCGGATGCCCTTCACCGGAGACCCGCTGGCCCGGCTCGGCGCCGAGCAGCGGGAGTCCCTGCGCGAACTCCTGCGGCTGGTCCTGGAGGCATGACGGCAGCCCCCCGGACGGTTGTCCGGGGGGCTGCGGCCCTTCCCTCGGAACTCCTTCGGAATCCCTTCGGAAAATCTCGGGGGGGGGGAA